>DIFZ01000030.1 GCA_002419385.1 Geobacter sp. UBA5735 | reverse complement strand
AAATTACCGTCACGGATTCAGGTAAGATTTATATTCAGTATCGCTATAAGCAATTTACTTAAATTCGCCAACAATGTCTGCCCCCTGACTGCCCCCATGAAAAAATGTCATATTGGGCACCCCCCAAGCAACGTCCCCCCTGTCACCCCCTGTCACCCCTTGTCACCATTTTGGACAGCACTGCAGTCCAGTATGAAATAATATTGATTTAACAGTCCAAGCTAGTATTAGAATTACAATAAAAATAATATAATTTTTATAATTAACTTTTACGATCAATCTGGAAAATATTACAGCAGAATATACTAAAGAAAATAAAATAAATGATTCCAATAGTTGCATACTTTGTGAATCATTACCAGAACCCTTAAATACGTATATAAAAATAATATGTGTAATAGCGTATACTAAAAAGGCAAATATACCAGATATAGAAATTATGAATGACCGCTTTATTGGTTTCAAGCTAAGAAAGTTTTCCCAAGAATATAGTCCTACACCAAATATTATTATCGAACAAACCGCAATTTCAATTGAAGGGCTTAAGTAGATATTCACAATATTATCACCTATATCCAACTGCATTTTTGAAGTTTACAATATAATCCTTTGTAGCATTTTCTGTGCTATTCAAGGCTTGGGCATTACGCGGGTCAGTAACGCTGTCATACCAGGCAGGGTGGGGACTAAAACCTATATAACCGGTATCCCAATCACGGTGAGCGAATTTATCTTGCAGGCTATGTAATCCTCTACCAAGTACACTGAATGCTGAATCCGTACGACCGTCTTTATAAAGACTGACTGCTAAATCAAATTGACGATTTGCCCAAATCTCACGGGAGTCACAACCTGATTTGTTGGTATTAAAATGACGCGACTGGTCACCAGCTATGGGTGAAAATCCAACACCCATTGTCCCGAATAATCCGCCATCTGTGGAATTATTACCATATGCAATAGTCTTAGCAATGCTAGGCGGAACACCTGCTGCTATTGCCCAAGTTTGTGTTCTGTTGAGGTGGACTTCTTCCCCCCAAAGCCCATCAGGATCAACATACCGATAAGGGTTATTCAACCCATAGGCATAGACATTCAATCGCTGGGGGTTCAGCAATAATTCCTCATTTATCTTTCCGCTCTCGGGGTCCACCGCCCTTACCGGATCAACCGCCGCAAACCTTCCGATCTTCGCATCCAAGTACCGCGCACCGAAATAGTATAGTCCTGTTTCCTCGTCCTTCTCCTTGCCGACGAACTTCCGGTCGTTGGCAAGAGCGCCCGAAACAGAAGCTTCCTCCCCAAATGGTTTGTAGTCCCCCCTCCAGACTACCTGGCCATTGGCATCGCTTATGGCCATGGGCGTCCCGACCGGATCGGTGTGATAGAAAAATACCTGGTCCGCAGCACGAGCATTCGAAATGAAGTGTATCATTATGAAATTAATCAGCAATGCGAATTTTATTATTTTAATCATAGCATTTTCCTTTCAAATCTCCAGTTATAAATCGTGTGACGGCTTAGATGTGATTCCATAAGGTCAGCAAAGCATCAGTCCAATTAAAAACACTTGATCAATGACTGCCTGATGTACTGGACATATAACCGAAAGGTGTTGCCGTTACCAAACACCCTGCGGATATACTGACTTTATCGTTTGTCCTGCATGAGTAACCAAACGGTCTGCTTCCTCTATATAGAGAAACTGAGCCACTGAACTTGCTAGTGGATATGTAACCAACTGGTGCAGGCGAACACCCTGAAACTGGAGAGGTACGTAAATCACTACTTGCAATACATGATGTACCAACAGTTGTGCCCCCCCTATAAAGTGGAATTGCTCCGCTGAAAGCGCTGGCGGAGATATAACCGATAGGTGCACCTGAACACCCTGAAGAGACAGCCACATCATTACTTGCCCTGCATCCGTAGCCAAACGATGTGCCCCAACGATAAAGTGGAATCGTAAAGGAAGCTATATTTGTCTTTGCATTGGCCTCGCTGGAATAGCTTGAGTAGACAGTTCCATTTACCGCCCTCACCCGATAATAGTAGGCAGTATTTGCTACCAATCCTGTGTTGGCGTAAGTCCTGATGTTAGCTCCCACTGTCGCAACCTGTGCGTAGGTTCCCGTCGCTCCAGTCTTCCGTTCTATGGCAAATCCCGTCTCATTGCTGGCATTATCGGTCCAACTCAGGTTGATCACACTGCTCGACGCTGCGGTCGCTGCAAGTGCCGACGGTGCTGCAGGTGTTGCCGGCCGCGTGGTGGCATTGGCCTCATTCGAATAGCTCGAGTAAACAGTCCCGTTCACCGCCCGCACTCGGTAGTAGTAGTTGGTGTTTGCCGCCAGTCCCGTATTGGAATAGGTTCGAACATTCGCACCCACTGTCGCTATCTGGGCATAGGTCCCCGTTGCTCCGGTCTTTCGCTCGATGGCAAATCCCGTCTCATTGGTCGAATTGTCCGTCCATGATAAGTTGATCGCGCTGCTCGATGTTACTGATGCTGCCAATGCTGTCGGTGCAGCGGGGGCGGCTGTTCGGGTAGTCGCATTGGCCTCGTTGGAATAGCTCGAGTAAACAGTCCCGTTCACCGCCCTCACTCGATAGTAATAGTTGGTGTTTGCTGCTAATCCCGTGTTGGCGTATGTCCTGACATTCGCTCCCACTGTCGCTATCTGTGCATAGGTCCCCGTTGCCCCAGTCTTCCGTTCTATGGCAAATCCCGTCTCGTTCGTCGAATTGTCGGTCCAGGACAGGTTGATCGCGCTGCTCGATGCCGCAGTCGCTGCCAATACTGTCGGTGCAGCAGGAGTTGCCGGACGGGTTGTGGAATTGGCCTCGTTGGAATATGAGGAATAGACTGTTCCGTTTACCGCCCGCACTCGATAGTAGTAGTTGGTGTTTGCAGCCAGTCCCGTATTGGCATAGGTTCGGACATTCGCTCCTACCGTCGCTATCTGGGCATAGGTCCCCGTTGCTCCAGTCTTCCGTTCGATGGCAAAGCCCGTCTCGTTGGTTGAATTGTCTGTCCAACTCAGGTTGATCGCGCTGCTCGACGCCGCGGACGCTGCCAATACTGTCGGTGCTGCCGGTGTTGCCGGCCGCGTAGTCGCATTGGCCTCATTCGAATAGCTCGAGTAGACAGTCCCATTCACCGCCCTCACTCGATAGTAATAGTTGGTGTTTGCTGCTAACCCAGTATTGGAATAGGTTCGAATATTCGCTCCTACCGTTGCTACCTGGGCGTAGGTTCCCGTTGCTCCGGTCTTCCGCTCGATAGCAAATCCCGTCTCGTTCGTCGAATTGTCGGTCCAACTGAGATTTATCGCACTGCTCGACGCGGCGGTCGCTGCCAGCGCTGTCGGTGCTGCCGGGGTGGTCGATGCTTGCGTTGTAGCATTGGCCTCGTTGGAATAAGTCGAGTAGACAGTCCCATTCACCGCCCTCACTCGATAGTAATAGTTGGTGTTTGCTGCTAACCCAGTATTGGAATAGGTTCGAACATTCGCACCCACTGTCGCTACCTGTGCATAGGTACCCGTCGCTCCAGTCTTTCGTTCTATGGCAAATCCCGTCTCGTTCGTCGAATTGTCGGTCCAGGACAGGTTGATCGCACTGCTCGACGCCGCGGTCGCTGCCAGTGCTGTCGGCGCAGCAGGCGTTGCAGGCGGCGGTCCTTCCGGCGACACCCTGGCAACCAGTTTGCCGTTGAGGTACACATAATCAGCCAGAAGATTGCCGCGGCCGTCATCTTCGGAAATCACCATCCCGCCCTGGTCATGGTGATAGACATACTCCTTGCCTGAAGAGATCTTCACCACCCGCATGCCGTCGCCGTCATAACCAAAACTGGCCAGGACGGTTGCTCCGGAACTGAAGCTTGACAAATTGTCAAACCGGTCATAGGCAAGGGAGTGACTCGCCCCTCCCCATGTCCCGCTGGCAAGTGCGCCGTTGCCGTTATAGGAATAGGTGGCCAGTTCGCCGCCCGACGTCGACACCAGCCGGTTGCCGGCGTACCCGTAGGTTGTCGCGACGCCCGCCACTGTCTTAGAAGTCCTGTTGCCGATGGCGTCATATCGGAACGACCCGCTTCCCCATGCGCCGTTGAAACCGGTCAGCCGGCTCAAGGAATCATAGCTGTAGCTCTGGCTCTTGGAAGAGTCGAGGTGATTGGCCATGGATGTGGTGTTGCCCCGCGAATCGTAGCCATAGCCCAGACTCAGCGCGGAACCGGCGGATATGGCGGTTACGGCCTGTCGGCTGTTATAACTCATGCTGGTCGTTATGCCGTTCGCTGAGCTGAACGATGTGGGCAATCCCGCTGTCGTCCCACTGGTCGAATAGGACACCCCGGTAACGAAACCGGGTATGGACGTGACTTGATTGTTGCCGTTGTATCCAACAGTCACCACTCTTCCCGAAGGATAGGTCATGGTGGTTATGTTGTCGTTCCCGTCGTAGCCATAGGTCGTTGCATAAGTGCGGCCCGCCATGGTTTCGTTCTTGGTGGTGAGGCGGTTGGCGGCATCGTAGACGTAGCTGATGGTGGCTGAGGGCGACAGCATGGAAATCCTGTTGTCGGCATTGTCATAACCGTATGACAGGGATGTGCCGCCGGACGCCACGCTGGTCAGCCGGTCGATGCTGTCATAGGCGTAGGTTTTCGTCCCGGCGGAATCGGCCTTGCTCGTCAGGTTGCCCACGTTGTCCCTGCCGTAGGTTATGGTTCCGGTCTCGGGATTGCTCTCTGAGGAAAGGAAGTATTTGGAGCTGTAGCCATAGGTGCGGTTTGCCCCTTCCTGGGCGATAGACGTCAGCAGGCCCAGTACGTTCCTGCTGTAGCTGGCGGTCTTGGAAGCCTGGTCGGTGACGCCCATCAGGTATCTTTCATCCGGGTTGCCGAACGCCCGATAGGTCAGCACGGTCGTTCCCTGGTCTTCGTCGGTGACGGTCACGGTGCTGCCGGAATAGGAGTAGGTGATGGTTTCCCCGTCTTTGTGCGTCACCTGCCGGGGCCTGCCGAAGTAATCGAAGGAGGTGCGGTCGCCGATGGATGAGTCGGTAGAGTCTTTCGTACCATAGGCAGTATAGGCGATGCTCGTGCTGATGCCCTTGCTGTCGTGGCTGCCGGTCGGCCGTCCGAAGCCGTCGAAGCTGTGGACAATGGAATAGCCGCCCCGTGTCTCGGTGCGGCTGGAGCTGTCAGCGGGATAGCTCAACGTGGTAGGGTTTCCGATGGGCGGAGTTATGCGGGTTAAGCGGAGATTGTTGTCGTAGGTGTACGATGTGGTGTTGTTCCTGCCGTTTGTTTCGCTCCTTATGGTACCACTGGCGTTGATCTGCCGGGAAACCTGGTAGAAGGCGTTCGTTTCCCGGGACATCCTCCCGTTGCTCCACAGGTAGGTCTTCTGGTGGTTGTTGGCGTCGGTGATGGACGACAGGTTGCCGTTGGCGTTGTAGCCGTACCTGGTTATGACCCCGTTCCTGTTGATCTGGGTAACATTACCGCTGCTCGCGTCATAGGTATGGGTCGTGCTGTCGGTGCCGGGAAAATCACCGGTGACCACCTCCGTAGCCGGTTTCCCCTGCACGATATTTCGCTCGGCATTGCTCCAGTAGGTCAGGGTCCTGGTGCGGTCGACATCGCCCGACTCGCTGATGGTCTGGGGGTTGCCGTAGTAGTCGTAGTTCGAATAGGAGGTTGTGTAGGTCCTGCCGTCCCGGTTTATGGATTTGGCGGCAAGGAACGGCACGGAGATCCCAGAATCCCATACATACCCCAGCGTGCCCGTCCAGCCGGCGTTCGATGTCTGGTCGTAGGATACAGTCGAACCCTTCACCCATGAATAGGTTTCCAGGTAGGAAAAGGCGCCGTTGTACTCCTTCCTCATGGGCAGCCCGATTCTCCAGACGTTGCCGCTGCTGTTGTTGCCCCAGCCGTGGAAAGCATGGACCTCGGTCACGCCCGGCCCGTTGATGGTGGTGACATCGCCGCTTGAACCGCCCGAGCTGTAGCCGTACGTCCAGGTTCCGGCGGGTATCCCCCTGCCGGACGTCGACCGGGAAGTCACAACCTTGAAGTAGACGCGTGCCGCTCCGGTGGCGAAGGAAACATTTCCATAGGTATAGCTGATCCTGCCTCCGGTCGGGTAATTCAGCACGTTCAGTTCATGCATCCCGTCATAGGAATAGGTCCAGGCATTTCCCACCGGCGGCGCGACCGACTGCAAAAGGCCCGTGCCGTTATAGGCGTAGTTTATGGTCTTGCCGTCATAGGACACTGACGTGAGACGATGCTGGGCATAGTTGTAATTCAAGGTGACGGTGCGGCCTGCCGAGTCGGTTATGGTTTTCAGGTATGGGTAGCCGTTGTTTCTTTCATAACTGATCGTTATCGTGGAATTTTTCGCCGCGTTCTGTATTTTCGTGCACTGGGCTATGGCGACCGGGGTGCCGCCATCCTGGACCGAGTACCCGGTGTTGCCCGAGCTTTCGAACGTGTAGACGGTCCCATCGGGCAGGTAGAGCTCGGAAACGCCGTTCAGCAATTTCTTGTAGAGCCAGAATTCCTTGCTCACCATCTGGCCGGTCCGCTGATCCACGTAGAGCGTATGCTTCGAACCGTCGGGCATTTCCACTACGGGATTGTTGGGCAGATAACGGTTGCTGCTCCCGTTTCCGGTGTGGTTTCTGACAATCCCCATGTGCATGGTCCAGCCGTAGCCCAGCGGACTCAATTCGTTAATTGCGACGAGCCCGGGGTTGTATACGTCGGTCCGGCCCCAGATCATGCTGTTGTAAGAACGCACGAGCTTCATGTCCAGCCCGCCGTTGCCGGGCAGCTGGACATCGGTATGGGACAGGGTCAGGATGCCGGAAAAGGGGTCGACGTGCTCAGTGACGGTGTTGATGGGCGGGGCATCCTTGCTCACCCCCTGGGTATAGAACGGGTCCTTGGATGGATCATCAGCAAATCCAGGTACCACGGCAACGAGAGACAGGATGACGATGAACGACGTTCCGACCAGCCATGACCGCATGGGGGACCTCCGATGGAATGATGGTTTTCAACCTGTGACTTGCATTTCCGGCGCACCCCCCATCTGAGAAACAAAGTGGAAGCAATGCGACGTTGACACTCGCCCATATCGCAGACTCTGGAGCCTTTACGCAGGAGATGCAATTAAGGTGAAAATAATTATAATAAACCAAGTAATTTATTTGGGTAGCCTTTTATAATAAATATATTTTATAGTCAAGATTATAATATGCATACTTTTATAACACAGCGATCTCCATGGTGCGAGATGCAAAAAAGGGAGAAGCCCGAGAGAAATCAATTCTCTCGGGCTTCTCCCTTTTTTGGAAACCGGGATGCGACAAGCAGGCTACAGTTCTTCGAAATCCTCCGGCAAGGTCTCCGCTTCCTCCTCGCCTTCCTCCGGCTCGAAATCCTCTTCCATCACCCTCTGCAGGAAACGCTGGTTCTGCTGCAGAAGGTTGCGGATCTCTTTCGTCAGTTCATCATACTCTTCAGGTCCCGCTGCCATTTGTTCCCCGCTACAGTTTCATTATCGCTTTCTCGTAGAGCGCCTCATACTCCCCGGCCGAATGGTCCCAGGAATTATTGGAATTCATGCCGCTCCTGACCACCTTGTCCCATGCCTTCCGGTCCGAGAACGCGGCCAGCGCCCTGCTTATGGCGCCCCAGCAGGCGTCGGCAGTGTATTCGTCAAAGGAAAAACCGTTGGGCTCCCGGACCCCTTCCCTGGCATCGAAGACCGTGTCGGCAAGTCCGCCGGTCCTGCGTACTATAGGTACCGAACCGTAGCGGAAGGCAATGAGCTGCCCCAATCCGCAGGGCTCATAGTGGGACGGCATAAGGAACATGTCACTGGCGGCGTATAGCCGCCGGGCCAGAACCTGGTCGAATGCGAGCTGTACCGAAATGTTGGCCGCCCCCTTTGACTTGAATTCGGAGAGCATGTTCATGTATTTCTCGTCGCCGGTACCCAGGATCACCAGCTGCAGGTCTTGTTTCGCCAGCTTCGGCAGCAGCTTTTCCACCAGGTCAAGGCCTTTTTGCGCCGACAGCCTGGTAATCATGGCAATCAGGGGAACATCCTGTTTCAACTCCAGGCCCAGCTGCTTTTGCAGACCCCTCTTGTTGGCAGCCTTGCCGGAACGGGCGGTAGCGGAATAGTTCCTGTACAAGGCAGAATCGGTCGAAGGATCCCACTCCTCGTAATCGATCCCGTTCAGGATGCCGTACAGATCCCGCCCGCGCTGTCTCAGAACTCCCTCAAGCCCGCAGCCCATTTCTTCAGACTGGATTTCCTGGCAATAGGTGCCTGAAACGGTACTGACTATATCAGATGCCAGGATCCCGCCCTTCATCAGGTTCAGCCTGCCATAGTATTCCATCCGGTCGACGGTGAAATAGGAGCAGTCGATACCGAGGTCTGCAATGGCCTCACGGTCGAATATCCCCTGGTAGGCAAGATTGTGTATCGTGTAGACAAGGGCGGTTTTCATGAAAAAGGGATCGCCGTCATGGCCGTATCGTATCAGAGCGGGGACGAGCGCCGTCTGCCAGTCATTGCAGTGAATGATGTCCGGCCTGAAATCCATCCTTTTCAGGAGCTCCACCACCCCATGGCAGAAAAAGCCGAACCGCCTGGCATTGTCCGCATAATCGCCCTCAGGGGTGCCATAGAGATAGGACCGGTTGTAGAAATCCTTGTTTTCCAGCAGGTAGACCGGGATATCACCCAGCGCCGTCTGCCGCAGCATGCCCTTCTGAATTGATCCGGCCAGGGCTGTCTCCACCCCTTTTCTCGACTTTTTGATCGTAAAGCCGCCTGTTTCGATGCATTTGTAGAGGGGCATGATGATACGGGCATCATGCCCCCGCTTCTTCATGGCCTTGGGGAGAGCTCCTGCCACGTCCGCCAGCCCCCCTGTCTTGGCAAAGGGTGCAACCTCAGATGCAACATATAAAATTTTCATTATAGATCCTCTGTTTCGTAATAATGCCGGATCGGCTCACTGCATGACATCAGACAAAAGCTATCTCCCCTCATCTATATAATCCAAACGTCATCATTTTGTCAAAAACCATCCTCACTGAAACTCGGCTGCCGCGACGGAACGACCTGCGCTGGCTGTTGAAAAACGTGATGGAAAAGACCCGATGTACGGCAAACGGAGCAGCACCTGAGACATGTCACCAGGGCAGGCGCAGACATGAGCACCGCTCAACGCCGCAGACGGGCTCCGCAACAGTTTTTCTGCAGCCTTTCAGAGAGATACCCCCCGCAGGAAAGCTGCCGCATCCTCGGGAGGAACCGAGTTAATGTGAAAACCCGAACCCCATTCGAAACCGGCAATCTCCGTAATGCGCGGGACAAGCTCGATATGCCAGTGGAAATCATACTCTATGGAACTCCAGAAATCAGGACGGCCCGGCCTCGGTAGGAGCGAGGGAGCCGTGTGGATGATGAAGTTGTATGCCGGGTTCTTGAGGACTTCCCTGAGGCGCAGCAACATATCCTTCATCGCAACCGCCAACCCTGCCAGCTGCCCGTCTTCCAGCAGGGAGAACTCGTGGCTGTGAAACCTGGGATAGAGCCGCAACTCGAAAGGCAGACACGAGGCGAAGGGAGCGAGCACCACGTAATCGGGGAATTCCCGGACAATCCTCTCGCCCGCACGAAGTTCGAATTCGATGATGTCGCACATGAAGCAGCGGCCCTTCACATCGAAGAACTCGCGGCACGCATGGAGCTCTGTCACGGTCATCGGGGGGACGAGGGGGACGGCGATCAGCTGGCTGTGGGAATGGCTGAGAGAAGCGCCCGCCCTGACACCGTAATTCTTGAACAGGACCATATATCGGAGGCGCAGGTCCTGGCGCAAATCCAGGAGGCGGGCGCGGTAGGCTGTCAGCACGTCGACCAGCTCGTCCACCGACAGGTCGGCCATCCCTTTCTCATGGTCCGGAGTCTCGATAATGATCTCGTGAGCGCCGATCCCGTTCATGACATCATAGAGCCCGTGCCCGCGGCTCTTCAGTTCTCCCTCAACCCGCAGAACCGGATATTTGTTGGGGATCACCCTGACCCGCCAGTTGGGGGAATCGGGCGGCCCCGACGGCCGGATGGCGAAGATCTCCCGGGGTGCCTTGTCCTCGTTCCCGTAGCAGAAGGGACAGCTCGTCATGGGTGTCGGCTTGGGCTCAACGAAAAAATCGTTGGGCCTCCTGCCACGATCGGCGGCTATTATGACCCAGTGCCGTTTCAAAGGGTCCCAGCGCAACTCTGACATCATGCCCTCCCTTTCCGCTGCTAGACAAGCCAGTTTTCCAGATCGATATCCGGCCCTTCGTAGCTGAGGGCCAGGGGTACATGGGTCGGCCAGCGGCCTATCTCGTCCTGACCACGGGTCAGGGTGACATAGGCAAAAAAGGTCTGGCCTTTCTGCGGCGTGAATGCCGCCAGCGGGACGCGCGCCTCGCACAGGCGGGCAATGATCCAGTCGCATGCCTGTCCTGTTCCGGACCAGCTGTTGCCGCGTCTCTCCAGAAGCTCCCCTCCGGTGGTCCCGGAAGTCATGGCGAGGAGATATTCCCGCTCAAGAAGCAGGTGCAGTCGAAGCACGTCATCCGGCAGCAGCGCCTTGTCGAGGGGGGATGACCCATCGACGCGCACGTAGAAATAGTCCCTGTCATAGCCGTAAAAGAAACTGTTCAGCAGGGACTCCCCTGCATGCATGGCCGACGACTGGCGACTGAGATCGAACAGGCCGGCGCCATGCCATTCGAAGTAGTCATCCACCATGCCGTTCAACAGGGGGGTGATGAGCGTCGAAGGCTTCCTCACCAGCCCTGCCGGTGTGACCTGCTTGATGGCTTGGTACAATTCACCCGGCACATCCATGCCCAGCAGCCGGTAGACATGGATCAGGCTGTTGCGGAAAAGCCGGTCGAAATGATCGCTGTGCGGCGAAAAATGGTCGTCCCCGAACCACCAGAACCAGTCACTACCTTCGGCTGCATACAGCGAGCGGCAGATTGATTCGGCAACGGATGCCCCGCCACCGGGGGAACCGGCAGGACCCGCGCCTGCCGCGAGAATCGCCGCAACCTCCGGATTCCGGGTGAGCGCTGCTGTCCGTGCCCGGTGGAGATGCTCCCAGGCCAGGTTTTCCTCAGGATGCCCCACCCATATACCGAAATCCGCATTGATCCAGGAGCCCGGGCGGACATGGCCCAGGCTCCGCCGGACCGATTCCCGCACCCGGTCATCCGATGGCGTGGCGAATTCCAGCTGCCGGCTCTGGCCGATCTTCCGGTAGAGCGCGGTGAGAAAGCCGTAGCCGTTTTCCGGGTAGTATTCCCAGGCGTTCTCGCCATCAAGGATGATCGAAACGTGCTCGGCATCCGGCACATCCCTGCGGACAGCAAGCAGCCGTTGCACGAAATCGCCGGCAGCCCGCTCCGCCTGCCATCGGGAATAGGTGAACCCGATCAGATCGGAAAGCTGACGGTTGCGGAAGAACAGGGCGATTTCTTTTCCCTCCCGGGAAAACAAGTAGGGATGATACAGGTTTCCCTTTCCCGTTGCCAGTCCTTCCGGCAGGCTTGCGGCGAGAACCCCCTCGTCGCTCGCAGCCCATTCCAGGCCGCATTCCGCAAGGATGGCCAGGGTCTCGTCACTGACCGACCCTTCTGACGGCCACATCCCCCGGGAGGCAAAGCCGAACACGTCCTCGAAATATGCACGTCCCCTGAGCACCTGAGCCCTGGCATCTTCCGGGCAGTAAAAACCCGGCCTGGGCAGATTGGCACGCGGCATCGCCTCCCGGGCGATACCCGTATCGCAGAGGAGCGGCAGGATGGGGTGGAAGTAGGGAGAAACCGACAATTCCGCCTTGCCCTGCTCGTGGAGTGTCCGATAGAGGGGGATGATTCTCTTGAGGATTGTCCTGTGCGTCTCCAGGAGCAGCCGCTTGTCGTCATCGGTATAATCGCGCCCCTTGGAATACAGCCCGGACAGTTCCGGGTAGCGCCGCCTGGCCGCCTCCCCGGTCCAGGCAAGCAGGAACCAGACCTGCAGGTCCAGAATGTCCTGGTCCCCGGCGCATCGCAACCGGTCAACGGCTGAAGAGTGGTCACCGTTGCCCAACAGGTAACGGAGTTCGAGATAGCGGGGATAGGGGTCGATCATCCTCTCCCGGTTGGCGGAAAAAAAATTGTCGAGCACAAAGAGGCGCTGTTCGGCAGACATGTCAGCCGGAGACAGTGCGTAATGCGTCAGGAAAGGGTCGCCGGCAGTGCCGTCGGCATACTCGACAATCTGTTCCAGCAGCGAGGGAACCAGGTTGAAGACCACCCTGGCGCCTTCTACCTCCTCGACAATGGCTGCCATGTCGAAGTAATCCTTGACAGCGTGCAGGTAGGTCCAGGGAAGGTCATAGGTTCCGGACAGCTGATTCCGGTAGAACGGCTGGTGCATGTGCCACAAAAAAGTGACGTGGAGAGGCTTAGCCAATCAGCGCGACTCCTTTTTCCAGAATTCGACTTTGGTCCGGTATTCTTTCATTAATTTCCTCGCCGTTTCCTCATTCTTCGCTTCGGCTATGATACGTATCAACGGCACGGTCTGGTCCGGGAGTACGAGAATCCAGTCCTCGCCGAAATGAACCTTGATACCGTCGACAAAGCTTGTCTCCCTGTCAAGGCTGTCTTCGCTCATCCTGCGCATTACGCCGCCCTTCAGCTCCCAGACGCAGGGGACTGCCGTCTCGAGATAGGTGCGGAAGGGAATCTTCCCGATGATTTCCGAGAGCGGCGCCCCCATTTCCGAAGCCATTTCCACCAGCTTGGCAATGGCAAACATTCCGTCAAAGGCATTCTGGAAACGGGGAAAGGCAAAGCGGCCGGCAAGGGATCCCGCAAACACCACCTCTGACGGAAGCGAAGCCTCGATCATGGAACGGTCGGAAGTTTTCGTGCGCAGCACCGTTCCCCCGCTTCGGCGTACCATCTCCTCAATAACTGAAGGAGCCGACACCGGCACAGCGTACCCTCCGGCGCCCTCCCGCTGCAGCAGCAATGATACCATGAGCGAAAGCAGTTCCGCTCCACTGCATACCCTGCCGACTTCGTCCACGAGAATGATGCTCTCCGATGTGGGATCGAGCCAGAAACCCGCCTGGGCGTCCAGGGCCACGACAATCTTGGAAAGCCGCTGCAGGCTCAGGGAAAGATCCGCACCCGTCTTGTCGTCGCTCTGCTCCTCGATATAGGCGTTGAGCGCCACCACCTCGCAGCCCATTGCGTTCAGGAGTCCCGGAAGCACCTGGCTTGCGGTTGAATAGGTGAAATCGACCACGACCTTGAACGTGCCACGTTTCACTGCGCCGGCATCGATGGCGCGGAAAAAGCCCTCCCGGTAGAAATCGACCACATTGGCAAGCTCCGAGATGGCGCCCGGTTCGGAATGGTGCGCCCTGCGGAAAGATTCCTTGTAGTAGACCCGTTCCACGTTCTTGCCCATGGAGCTGGAAAAATCCAGACCGTCCGCGTCCAGGAACACGATCTCGGTCGTGGCCGAGTCATCGAGCGCTTCACGGAACTGCACCCCCCCCACCTCTCCGAAGGTCTTCAGCTTGTACCGCAACAGCGGCAGGGGAAGCATTTTCATGTCCCTGACATTGACTCCCGTGGAGAGGATCCCGCCGAGGAAGCTCCGTTTCAGCATGCGCGAGGAACGATGGGCATCGCGGCCCGCGAGGATGAAGCTCCCCTTGGGAAGGGTACTGCCGAAAGCGCAGCCGAGCTTTGCCATGAATTCGGGGGTCAGTTCGATATTGGTGAGCCCGCGGATCATCGACCCCTCGAACAGGGATTTCTTCCACTTCTCACCCCAGATGAGGTTTCCCGACACGATAGCTCCCGACTCTATGAGCTTCTTCGGCCAGATCTTGATGTCTTTCTTGATATAGGCGTCCTCACCGATTGACGTATCGTCAGCCACGATGACACCTTCCTCCATGGTGACTCCCTGACCGATGCTCACATTGCTGCAAATCACGGAATCCACCATTCTGACGCCTTTTTTGATATAGACATTGTCCCACACCACGCACCGGAAAAGCCGCGCACCGGATTCTATGGTGCAGTTCCGGCCCACTGCGCTGTCCCGTATATGGGCGTTTGCCATGATCTGGGAGTTGTCCCCCAGGATGACGGTTCCTTCCAGGGATGCGAGATCATCCAGGCGCACATCTGTTCCCAGGCGGATATCCTTGCCCAGGAGGTCCTGTTTTTCCTCGTCGATCCTGACGTTGATCCTGCCATGGAAAATGTCGTGGTGAGCTTCGCGATAGGAATCGGTATTGCCGATGTCGCGCCAGTAGCCCTTGACCGGACACCCGAACAACGGGTCATTATTGGCAAGCAGGACAGGAAAGAGATCGTTGGAAAAATCGAAGATCTCCCCTTCGGGAATAGAGCGGAAGATCTCCGGCTCCAGTACGTAGATGCCCGTGTTGATGGTGTCTGAGATCACCTCTCCCCACCCGGGTTTTTCAAGAAACTGGGTAATCCTCTTTTCCCTGTCGGTTATGACGACGCCGAACTGGAGCGGATCCCTGACCGAAGTCAGGGTGATCGTGGCCATGGCCCTTTTTTCACAGTGGAATTCGACGATGCTCCCCAGATTGAAGTCGGTCAGCAGATCGCCGCTGATCACCATGAACCGCTCATCGAGAAGATGCTGGGCGCACTTGACCGAGCCTGCCGTTCCCATGTCCTGGAGCGGCGTGACATATTCGACCCTGATGTCGAAATCCGACCCGTCGCGGAAAAAGTTCTTGATGACGTCAGGCTGATGGTGGAGCAGCATGACCATGTCGGTAATGCCATGCCTTTTCAGGAGTTCAACGATATGGAGCATGATCGGACGGTTGGCAAGGGGGATCATCGGTTTCGGTATGCCACTGGTCAAGGGCTGGATCCTGGTGCCGAAACCGCCTGCCATGATGACTGCTTTCACGTATGCAATCCTCCTCCCTCCATGATCGGCCGGACCGGGCGGGTGAAACCGGTGCACGTTCCCGGGCGATGCGGGGATGAAAAGTCCTTGAATACCGGCATCTACCGGGAAGGTCACATCTGCTTGTGCGTTGGTCCGCGGGAAGACTTCTTGGCGAGTACCCGTCTGATCTCGTCCTTGAGCTCCTGCAGATCGCTGGATTTCACAACGTATCCGTCAGCGAGCCAAGCTGAGAAATCGTCTTTATAGCATGAGAATGCCGTACAGAGGATGACCGGCAGATTGTGGCGCTCCTTGACGATCCTCTGCAGGAGTTCGAGGCCGCTCTCATTCTTGAGCTTGATATCCAGCAGGATCAGATCGAAATCGTCTCTGCGCAGCAATTCCACCGCATCAGCGGCATTGGCTGCTGTTGCTATCTCGTAGCCTTCATCGGCAAGCTCGTGCGAGTAGAGCAGTCTGATGCTGCTCTCATCATCCACCACCAGGATCCTGCTCATGATCATGTCCCTTCCTTTTTCAGCGGCAGCCGCAGCGTGTATCTCCTGCCGTTGCTGCCATATTCTTCAACAGTAAAGGATTTGCAATAATTTTCAAGTATCACCCTGCAAATGGAGAGCTCCATGCCCTTCGTTCCGTCCTCTTCCCCAAGTCCGGGAAAAACCGGTTCATCACCACCGTGCACGTGCTCGGGACAGAACCGGATCTCGATCAGGATGCACTCCCCGTCCAGGCGTGTCCCCATGTACAGTTCCCCGGCCGTCCCCATCATTTCCAGGTTGAAGCGGAGCAGCTTCTTGATGCAGTAGGCTATCTGGCGGTAATCGGTATAGATCGTCGGCAGGTCCGGAGACAGATCGAGGATGCAGCTCATCCTGTCCCCGGCCACATTTTTCACCACTTCCCGGAACACGTTGCCCACCAGCTGGTTCACGTCCCACCTGTCCAGCGCAGGCAGAGCTGAATCGGCGTACGCCAGCGCCTCGTCCAGGGCGTCTTCCAGCAGACGCGCCTCGCGCACAATGGTTTGCAGCGATTCCCGTTTCGGATCGTCCGACGGAATATCCTTCAGCAGCGAACGGGCAAAGCCGCCGATCACCATGAGCGGATTCCGGATGGAATGGGAAATGCTGGAGGTAATCTTTCCCAGAAGCGCCAGTTTCTCCATCCTAACGATGAGTTCCTGCTGCTCCAGAAGCTTGGTGTTGGCCCGGGTCAGCTTGCGCAGATCCTCATGCAGGCGCTCGTAGAGAGCAGCACGTTCGATGGCGAATGCCACCGGGAACGTCAGGGTCTCCATGGACTTCACGTCCTGGGGGGTAATCTGGCGGTGCGTGATGAAGTTGTCGGCCAGGATGACTCCGATGCGACGGTTTCTCGATATCAGGGGCAGTATCAGGAAGGTGTCTACACCGAGGATGCTGACCAGGAGCGGGTCGACATCGGGATTGCGGGGTGCGTCCTCGACCAGGATGGGCCTTCTTTCCAGAAGCGCCCTGTTGAGGATGTGCGACTGGTCCGCGAGGGAAACCGTCAGGCGTTCCAGGATATCATGGAACTTGTCTTTCTCCGCGGAGAGCTTCATGTCGTAGAAGTGCCGCGCCATCTCCTTGAGAGAAAAATCCTTCCGGCTGACCTCGTCCCAGATCTCCCAGGCTTCCTGGTAGTCCCTTGGACCAACTCCCAGCGTCCCCCTGAGAAAGCGCCGTTCCTTGTCGGCCAGCAGGAGAAAGGCCCTGTTCATGCCGAAACCCTTGCCGGCGGTAAAGGCGGTCAACGCAACGGAAAGCACCTCGTCCAGACCGAGGGAGGTCTGGAGCACAACCCCGATTTCATGGAGAAACCTGGCCTCCATGTTCATGTTGTCCAGAAAAGCGGCCATGGAATTCATCAGGGTCTTCTGCCGCTGAATCTCGTCGATGAGGAGACGCAGGACCGGCGCCGAAGGGTGCCCGCTTTCCGACAGCCGGTCCAGGTCTTCCCCGAAACGGGGACACTCGATGCATTTGGCGACGAAGCGCCGCTGCAGAGACACGTACAGGTCGGCTTCGTCAGCCTCGATAGAAGGGCATTCGTCCTCCCTGACCGCTTCTGTTGTCCAGCAGCATTTCCACACCATGCGCGTCCTCGACCACGTACGCCCGTTATCAGGCCGTTCGTTTTACCGGTGCCGACAATGCCGGATTATAGCAGCGGCAGATCACATTGCAAGGCAAATCACCGGCATCGAGTAGTTTTTTTCATGAATCACTATGCAGTGTACAAAAGCGGGTGTACGGTGTACCCTTTACATGTTTCCGTCCGGAGGCCCGGACGGAAAGACCATTGGTTCCACAGTGCATTCCTGCGGACCGGACGCCAATCCGGAAGCACGCAAACGGAAATGCGGAAAGGTTGACAATGCTGACCGGCAAACAGAAACGATACCTGAGAGGGCTTGGCCATGGCCTGAAACCGGTTGTCATGGTGGGAAAAGGAGAGGTGAGCGGCCCGCTCCTGGAAGAAACGGCCGAAGCGCTGAAAAGCCATGAGTTGATCAAGGTGAAAATTCTGGAAAGCTGCCTGGCGGACCGCCACGAAGTGGCTGCAATCCTCGCAGACCGCTGCGGAGCAGAGGTTGCCCAAGTCCTTGGCCGCATGGTGCTGCTCTACCGGAAAGGCGAGGAGCCGAAAATCGAGCTGCCAAACTGATCGGGGTCCCGTTGCGGTCCGGGTCGAGGCCCCGGATTTCCGGAAAGCCTATGCCTCTCCGCCCGGGTCTCCATCCTTTTTTGACTTGATTTCGATCTCGTCCTTTCCTTCGAAGGAGCGCTTGAAATTCTTGATGCCTTTGCCCAGGGCAGTGCCGATTTCAGGCAGCTTGCCCGCTCCGAAAATTATCAGTATCAGGAGCAGGATGATAAGCAGCGGCAATCCACCATACCCAAACATGTCAGCCTCCGTTCCGTGTAGTGTGCCCAGCAGAAAAAGTATTGCATCACGCAGTTGAAAAAGCAAGCCATTCCGTTCTTCAGGAATCGGCGACGGTTTCAGTGCAGGTGATGATTCAAGGGAGTGCAATCCCATTGACAGGACAGGCAATATCTGAGTAAATAGTTTCCATCCGGAAACATGGACGGCTGGCAGTTTCCAGCTATCCGGGCAGCCCGACAGGTCAGGAATCCCATGGACATCGACAAACCGACAGTGCCAGGAAACGACACGCAGGGCGACAAGCTGAAGCAGCTCGCAGAGCACCTGCGCATCTTCGAAGACCGGTTCCAAAACATCATTTCCGGGATCGCCGACGGCTTCATCATCGTCGACATGAACGGAATCGTCCGCATCGTGAATCCTTCTGCAGCGCTGCTCTTCAACAGGAAGCCGGAAGAACTGACAGACCGCGAACCGGTCATTCCCCTGGCAGAAGGCGAATCCATCGAGCATGCCATCGACTGTGGCGAAATCGGAACGCGCGTCGCTGAAATACGGACAGTGCGGACCGACTGGGAGGGTCAACAGTTCTTTCTCGTATCCCTGCGGGACATAACCGCAAGGAAGCGCATGGAAGAACAGCTGCACCTGAAACAGCTGCAACTCGAGGAACTCAACAGGACCCTGGCGCAGAAAGTCCATGAAGAGGTGGAAAAGAACCGGCAGAAGGAACACCTGCTGATCCTGCAGAACCGCCAGGCGGCCATGGGCGAGATGATCGGCAATATCGCCCATCAGTGGCGCCAACCCCTGACCTCCATCTCCCTCCTGATCCAGGACTTGGGCGAATGCTTCGACTATGGCGATCTCAGCAGGGAATATCTCGACACCACCATCAGCAACGCCATGAATGTCATACAGCACATGTCGCAGACAATCGACGACTTCCGCAACTTCTTCAAACAGGACAAGGAGCGTCACGCTTTCAGCGTCAACCAGGTCATCAGGCGCACCCTCTCGTTCATGGAAACCAGCCTGCGTTATGCGAATGTCACGGTCCACACCGACACGGACGAGGACATGGTCGTGACCGGCTTGCCCAATGAGCTTTCCCAGGTACTGCTCAATATTTTCGGTAACGCAAAGGATATTTTCATCGAAAGAAAGACCGTCAACCCCGAGCTTCGGATCCATTCCTTCCGCGAGGGGAACCGGACTGTCATAACCGTAGCGGACAACGGCGGCGGCATTCACGAGGACATCATCGGCCGCATCTTCGAACCCTATTTCTCGCACCGGAAAACGGAGACCAGCACCGGTATCGGCCTCTACATGGCAAAGACCATCATTGAGAAAAACATGGGGGGCAGGCTTTCCGCGGAAAACATCGAAGGCGGAGCCATCTTCCGGATCGAAATCTGACAACCCCCGCGGTTGACGCACGAGGAATCACGGCATTGCCGGGAACGCAACCCTTTGGGAACAGCCGCCACCCTGCAGGACCCCCAGCCTGCGTCCCGGAAATCAAACGAATGGATACCTTCAGACTCTCAAGCAGCTTCGAACCGCGGGGCGACCAGCCCCATGCCATAGCAGAGCTCACTGAAAGCATCCTCCGCGGCGAGCGGGACCTGGTGCTGTTGGGCGTGACCGGCTCCGGCAAGACCTTCACCATGGCAAACGTCGTCGCAGCCCTGAACCGCCCGACCCTCATCATCGCTCCGAACAAGACCCTCGCGGCCCAACTCTACGGCGAGTTCAAGGAGCTCTTCCCGGAAAACGCCGTGGAATACTTCGTTTCCTATTACGACTACTACCAGCCCGAAGCCTACCTCCCCACCACCGATACGTTTATAGAGAAGGACTCTTCCATCAACGACGAGATTGACAAGCTCCGCCATTCAGCCACCCGGAGCCTGCTCACCCGCCGGGACGTCCTGATCGTCGCGTCGGTCTCCTGCATCTACGGCATCGGATCGCCGGAATCCTACCGGGCCATGCACATTTTTTTTCACCAGGGTGACGACTACGGCCGCGACGAGCTCCTGCGCAAGCTGGTGGAGATCCAGTACGAACGGAATGACCTGGATTTCCACCGCGGTTCGTTCCGGGTGCGCGGAGACATCGTGGAGATTTTTCCGGCCCACGACGATGAACGTGCGGTCCGCGTGGAGTTCTTCGGCGATACGGTAGACACGATCTCCGAAATCGATCCGCTGCGCGGGCAGGTGCTGCAACGCCTCGCCAAGTGCGCCATTTATCCGGCTTCCCACTACGTGGCGACCAGGGAAAGCCTGGAAAGGGCGGTGGAGCAGATCAGGATCGAGCTGGAAGAGCGGATACGCTATTTCCGCGAGCGGAACATGCTGCTGGAAGCCCAGCGCATCGAGCAGCGGACCTTCTTCGATATCGAAATGCTGGAGGAGATGGGTTTCTGCCAGGGCATCGAAAACTACTCGCGCCATTTCGACGGCCGGGCTGCCGGGGAACCTCCCTCCACGCTCATCGACTACTTCCCCGATGATTTCCTGCTCATCATCGACGAATCCCACATCACCGTGTCCCAGATAGGGGGCATGTACCGGGGTGACCGGAGTCGCAAGGAAACCCTGGTGAGCTATGGTTTCCGCCTTCCCTCGGCCCTGGACAACAGGCCGTTGAACTTCCGTGAATTCACGGACAAGCTGAGCCAGACCGTCTATGTCTCCGCAACGCCCGCCGAGTATGAACTGCGCAAATCCGAGGGAGTCATCGTTGAGCAGGTGATACGGCCTACCGGCCTTTTGGATCCTGCCATAGAGGTACGGCCCGCAACCGGACAGGTGGATGACCTCCTCCATGAAATCAGGGAAGCCGTGTCCGCGGGCGACAGGGTGCTGGTAACCACACTCACCAAGCGGATGGCCGAGGAACTGACCGATTACTACCGCGACCTGGGTGTGAAGGTGAAGTACCTCCATTCGGACATCAACACCATCGAACGGATGCAGATCATCCGCGATCTCAGGCTCGGGGTCTTCGACGTGCTGGTCGGCATCAACCTCTTGCGGGAAGGCCTCGACATACCCGAGGTCTCGCTGGTTGCCATCCTCGATGCCGACAAAGAGGGATTCCTCCGCTCCGCGCGCTCGCTGATCCAGACCTGCGGCCGGGCCGCACGCAATGTTGCGGGACGTGTCGTCATGTATGCCGACACGGTCACCGACTCCATGCGCTCCTGCATTGATGAAACGGTGCGCAGGAGGAAACTGCAGTCCGAGTTCAACAGGGAGCACGGGATCACCCCGCAGACCGTCCAAAAGGGTTTGCGGAGCATACTCGAATCGATCGAAGAACACGACTACGTCACGGTCCCCAAGGTTGCCGAGGCAGAGGAAGACTATGTGCCGCCGGAAAAGATACCTGGCATGGTGAAAAAGCTCCGCAAGGAAATGCTGACGGCCGCCAAGGACCTTGCCTTCGAAAAAGCGGCCGAGTTGCGGGACCGGATCAGGAAACTGCAGGACATGGAGCTGGCAGTGAGATGAAAGAATCGGGCACAAGGCACAGGGCAAAAGGCAAAAGGAGATACTGGCCATGAGGGAAATGCTCGATCACGGCGGCAGCGTATTCGCACTGGCCCGTTCCCTGGGGATACCACCGGAGGAACTGCTGGATTTCTCCGCCAACATCAATCCGCTCGGCCCGGCTCCCGGCGTGCGGGATGCGCTCTGTTCCTCCTTTCACCGGCTCACGCACTATCCCGACCGGGAAAGTTACGAGTTGCGACGTGCCCTGGCCGGTCTCCACGGTGTAGACATGGCTAACATCGTTGCCGCTAACGGCTCCACCGAGCTGATCTACCTCCTTCCGCGCCTCCTGCCGGGAAGAAAGGGACTCATTGTCGCCCCGGCCTTTTCCGAGTATGGCCGGGCACTGGAGCGGGAGGGGTGGGAAGCGGACCACCTGGTTCTCTCTCCCGCGGACGGATTCGCCCTCTCCCTGGAGAAGCTGGCGGCGCGCCTTGCCGATGGCTGCGACCTCCTCTTCCTCTGCAACCCTGCCAATCCGACCGGTGCGATCCTTCCCCTGCCGATGATAGAGGAAATTCACCGTCTCTGCCGCGACACGGGGACCTTCCTGGTCCTGGACGAGGCGTTCATGGACTTCCGCGAGGAGGAGTCGGCGAAGGGAATGCTGTGCGAGCGGGGCGGCGGGATCGTGCTCCGCTCCATGACCAAGTTCTATGCCATCCCCGGTCTTCGCCTCGGCTACGCCCTGGCCTCCGCGGAGATAATCGGGGGCTGCTCCGAGCGTCTGGAGCCGTGGAGCGTCAACACAGCGGCCCAGATAGCGGGAGTCGCTTCTCTGGCGGATGCCGGGTACCGGGAACGGACAATACGATCCGTAACCGCCGAGCGTGATGCCCTTGCCGCCGGACTTGCCGCCCTGCCGGGCCTGGCGCCCTTCCCGTCGGCGGCCAATTACCTCCTGGTGGAGATCCATTCCGGCGCCGGCGCCGCAGAGCTGCGCTCCGCCCTGCTCCCGAAAGGAATCATCATCCGGGACTGCTCCAATTACGAAGGTCTTGACGAGCGGTTTTTCAGGGTGGCAGTCCGCGCAAGGGAGGAAAACCGCCGATTGCTCACGGCGCTGGCCGAGGCGCTGGGGGAACCGGGGCCCCTCAGCCAAAACGGAGAATAAGCGCCCCGAAGGCGGCATCCAGCGTTGCGGCGATGCTAACTGCATCCCCTCAGCTTTCCTCCCATTACGGCGATTCATTGCTTAGGATTCCAGATACCCCTTTTTTTCGAGTTGCAGATAATTGCGTGAATATTGTCAAGGCATTGCAGGCGTAGCGTGTTAAGTCGTAGACTATCGCTCGTGTCAGTTGACTCCAGTTTTTTTTCTGCTTCGATGAGATACCTTTCCGAGACACCGGGCTCCGGTTCTATGAATGGGGATATGCAGATCCTGTCAACCGTAAACCGCCCTGCTGGATCGTTTTCCGTCTCCGCCACCAAAGAGAGAACCTGGCGGGGTGACCTTGGCAGCGCCCTTGCTACCGAATAGACCAAGCTCTCGGCTGATGCTGCGTCACTGCCGGGCGCAAGAAGTCTCGCCACCTCAAGCCACTCTTTCTCACCAGTCTCGATCATGTCGCAAACGGCTTCGAATTCGGTCCACTTTTCGCAGGAAACTAGTCTCTCAATTACTGACTTAGGGCCTTTGAGCCTGATTTCTTCGATTATGCGAACTGCATCGGGATCTTCCGCATCTGCTTTTTCTACAACAATGGATAAAAAGAACAAGCTTGACAATACGATACAGAGCATGAGTTTCATGTTTTACCTCGATACCTGTAATGAGTCATCGCCACTGTTGGAGATTTGCTCACGGATTGCTCTCGGCAGGATAATGCACCCGGTCGATGCCCTGCCGGGATGAGCAGCGCTATCTCCGTGAATTTGAAAAGCGGATCTCCCTTCAGCGTTGTGACCCACAGCCGTGAGATCCAGCACATGAGGGCCGGTCCTTGCGCTTCGGCGGGGATGACCTATGCGGTAGCTCCCCCTTGGAATCGGTCCTGCATCGATAAGTCCACTACGGTCTTGCATGTCGGGGTTGTTGCGGCCAGCCCCAATGCCTGAATAAGCTGTAGCAACATAATTGCCGTTGTGATAAAGATCGCCACTCTGCTGCCGATATTCCCATGCCATTGAGTCCCCTCCTTACATTTAATTCTACAAATTAATATTAATTAATATTGATACGAAGAAAATGCAAGAAGAATCTTCTGAATGATTTCAAAACACGGCATTGTTGTAAACCTTGACAACACTCTCTACTGTTGTTATCATCACCAACATGAACGCCGAATTGATGCTCAGCGAGCGACACATCGTTTCTGAAAACGCTTTCGTGGAAATGGTTGTGTGGCGCATTCCCTCACCTATTTCCGCGTGTGCTCATGACTTCAAGTATCGACTTGCCCTTGTCGTCAACGGCGTATGTGTTCTGCGTTATGACAATGAGTCGGGAAAGGGCGATCACAACCACATTGAATCTGCCGAAAAACCATACGTTTTCACCACGCCGCACGCTCTCCTGGAAGACTTCTGGCGCGATGTGGACAATTGGAGGCCCTGATATGAGTACCTTAACACTGGAGATTTCGTCCCGCGATAAAATGAACAAAAGGCTTATTCGTGCATTTAACGGAGAATCACAGGGAACTTTCATCAGCTTCGAGTCACCCGAGTTGCTCTTCAAGGTGATATCGGGAAAAAGATGGGAACTGCTCAAGATCATGACGGGAGCCGGCCCCATGACAATTCGGGAGGCGGCCCGCCGCATGAAGAGAGATGTAAAGGCCGTACATGGTGATGTTCAGGCGCTTCTCAAAACAGGCATACTACAGAAAAACGACAAAGGCTTGATCATTTTTCCCTTTGAAGCCATGCACGTGGACTTTATTCTGAAAGCGGCATAGCAGGTGCCGGGTCGGTTGCCCCCCGTCCTCTCCCCACGAAACAAACCTGATGCCGAAGGGATAAGGGATAACTCGACGGGCTTCACTACCGATTTCATAACCGGCCCAAACAGCCCGAAACAAGGCAAAACTCCTTTCCTGACAACCACTTGACAATTTACGACCGGTCTGTTAGTTTTTGATATTCCCAAACTGAGCCTTTTCGGAGGGGACCCATTGCGGCCCCTATCACAGCAACAGAAAGGAACACCTATGGCGAAAAAACTCTTCATCCCCGGCCCGGT
The DNA here is from genome assembly GCA_002419385.1 of Geobacter sp. UBA5735. GTDB lineage: Bacteria > Desulfobacterota > Desulfuromonadia > Geobacterales > Geobacteraceae > RPRC01. The sequence goes on along the minus strand of DIFZ01000030.1, from coordinate 32,352 downwards.
CCAGGTGCATCCCGAGATTCTCCAGGCCATGGCGACCCCCATGATCGGTCACCGCATGAAGGAATATGCCGTGCTGCACGGCGGGGTCAAGGAGAAGCTCAGGAAGCTCCTCTTCACTCAGGAAAGAGTCTTCCTCTCCACGTCCAGCGCATTCGGCGTCATGGAAGGAGCGGTGCGCAACCTGGTGGGAAAACGGTGCGCAAACTTCTGCAACGGAGCTTTTTCCAACAAGTGGCACGACGTGACCAAGCGGTGCGGCAAGGAAGCCGACGCCTTCAAGGCTGAATGGGGCAAACCCATAACTCCGGAGATGGTGGACGAAGCCCTCGCCACCGGCAACTACGACTGCATTACCCTGGTTCACAACGAAACATCCACCGGCGTCATGTCCCCCCTGCCGGAAATAGCCCAGGTGCTGAAGAAATACCCGGACGTGCTGTCCATCGTCGATACGGTATCCTCCATGAGCGCCCTCAGGATCCCGGTGGACGAACTGGGCATCGACTGCTGCCTGTTCGGTGTGCAGAAGGCCTTCGCCCTCCCGCCGGGACTCGCCGTGTTCACCGCCAGCGCCAAAGCGCTGGACAAGGCCCGCACCATGGAGGGACGGGGGTACTACTTCGACTTCATCGAATTCGAGAAGGCCGACGAAAAAGACAACACCCCGTCCACCCCCTGCATTTCGCAGATCTACGCCCTGGACAAGCAGCTGGACCGCATGTTCGCCGAAGGGCTGGAAAAGCGCTGGGCGCGGCACCAGGCGCTCCAGGACCGGGTGGGACGCTGGATCGAGGAGAACGGCTACGGCTTCTATGCTGACGAACCCTACCGTTCACGGGCCCTTACCTGTGCGACGAACACCAAGGGCACCGACCTGGCCACGCTGAAGAAGATTCTCGGTGAGCGCGGCTATGCTTTTGATGACGGATACGGCAAGATCAAGGGCCAGACGTTCCGCATCGCTCACATGGGCGATACGCAGCTGGCAGACATCGAGGAGTTTCTCTCCGTCATCGACGATGTGCTCGCGAGCAGGTGACCGGCAGCCGGACACCGTGTGGTAGAATTGAATGGAAATTGGGGCGGGGCAACCCGCCCCTCGCATTTTGCGAACGACCTTTCAACGGAAAGCGCGGCAATCCAGCGGCAACCGAAGGGGATGAAGAGGTAAAAACTATGGCGCACGACCTTACTGAGCACGGCATAACAACCTCGACAACGATTTACTGGAATCAGACGACCCCGGCCCTGTATGAAGCCGCCATCCGGAACCGGGAGGGTCTCCTCGCCCAGAACGGGCCGTTCGTCGTCGTTACCGCTCCCCACACCGGCCGTTCGCCGAACGACAAGTACATCATCGACGAGCCCGGTTGCCGTGACGTGATCTGGTGGGGAGAGGTGAACCGGCCCCTGGCTCAGGAGCGCTTCCACGCCCTCCATCGGCAGATGCTGGACCACGTGGCGGGAAAGGGCCTCTACGTCCAGGACTGCTTCGCCGGCGCAAGCCCGCGATGCCGCATGCCGATCCGCATCATCACCGAAAAAGCGTGGCACTCACTGCTGGCCCGCTCCCTGTTCATCCGGCCCGCGGCAGAGGAACTGAAAAGCCATCGGCCAGAGTTCACCGTACTGTGCGTGCCGTCCTTTACGGCGGTCCCAGAGCGCGACGGGGTCCGTTCCGGGGTCTTCATTCTCATCAATTTCGCCGCAAGACTGGTTCTCATCGGCGGAACCGCCTATGGCGGCGAGATCAAGAAAGCCATCTTCACGATCATGAATTACCTCATGCCCCGTGACCAGGGGACCCTCCCCATGCATTGCTCGGCCAACGTGGGTGCGGGCGGCGATACCGCTCTCTTTTTCGGCCTGTCCGGCACCGGCAAGACTTCCCTGTCGGCAGACCCGAACCGGCAGCTCATCGGCGACGACGAGCACGGTTGGGATGACGAAGGGGTCTTCAATTTCGAAGGGGGCTGTTATGCCAAGGTCATCAACCTGTCGGCAACGATGGAACCGGAAATTTTCACCTGCACCCGCCGTTTCGGAACCATCATGGAAAACGTGGTCATGAACCGCGATAGCCGGGAAGTGGATCTGAACGACGACTCCCTGACCGAGAACACCCGTGCCTTCTACCCAATTGACTTCATACCCGGTGCTGTTTCGTCAGGGGTCGGCGATCATCCGAAGAACATCCTCTTTCTGACCTGTGATGCCTTTGGGGTGCTCCCTCCCCTGGCCCGCCTGACACCGGACCAGGCCATGTACCACTTCCTCTCCGGATACACGGCCAGAATCGCCGGCACGGAAGACGGTATGTCACGGGAGCCCCAGGCGGTCTTCTCAGCCTGCTTCGGCGCACCCTTTCTGCCGCTCCATCCCACAGTCTACGCTGAACTCCTGAAAGCCAGGATTCACCGCCATGGTGCCTGCTGCTGGCTGGTCAACACGGGCTGGAGCGGCGGGGGAGTCGGAACCGGCGCACGCATCCGCATCGACCAGACCCGGGCAATTGTCAATGCCGCACTGGATGGGAAACTGGACACGGCGCCCTTTGTCCGCGACCCGTTTTTCGGACTCCACATTCCGGCGGCATGTCCCGACATCCCCGCGGGCATGCTCAATCCTTGTGAAGCCTGGGCCGACCGGGAGGATTATGCACGGACGGCCCGCAACCTGGCCGCACGATTCCGCGCCAATTTCGCGCAGTTCGAGAACCACGTGTCGCCGGAAATCACGGCTGCTTTTCCTCAGTGACAAACAGTTAGCCATAGACTTTTGCCACAGGAATGAGGCACTATATCTCATTAAATATCGAATCCGATACCGCTGCCGGGTGCGACAATTGACCGGTATCGCACAGTCGGACCGCTTGATTCAGTGAACGGCAAGCCGCGGCTGTCTGTACGAGTGCAAGGAGGAAAGGCCTCATGGGCGACAGGAAAGACGACCTGGATACAACGATCGATCAACCGGATCGAAGACAAAAAACCGTCTGGGAAGACAAAGGGATTTCCCGCCGGGACTTCCTGAAATTCTGCACCGCCATGTCGGCTGCCCTGGCCCTTCCCGTCACCTTTGCGCCGAAAATCGCCCGCGCACTGGACGACGTCAAGCGGCCCGCCCTCGTCTGGCTGGAGTTCCAGGACTGCGCAGGCGATACGGAAGCCCTCTTGCGCGCATCCAAACCTTCGGCCGCAGAGATCATCCTGGATGTGCTTTCCCTCGATTACCATGAAACCCTCATGGCCGCCTCGGGCCGACAGGCCGAGGAAAACCTGTGGAAGACGGTCCGCGAGCACCGGGGGAACTACATCGCGGTGGTGGAGGGATCCATTCCCATGAAGGACGGCGGCGTCTACTGCTGTGTCGGCGGGAGATCTGCACTGGACGTGGCGCGGGAGGTGTGCGGCAACGCCTTTGCAACCATCGCCGTCGGGACCTGCGCGGCATACGGCGGCATTCCGGAAGCGAAGCCGAACCCGACCGGGGCAGTGGGTGTCAAGGAAGCCGTGCCGGGCGCCACGGTCATCAACCTGCCCGGGTGCCCCCTCAACGCCGACAACCTGACCGCCACGGTGGTCCACTACCTGACCTTCGGCAAGCTGCCCGAAACCGACAGCCAGGGCAGGCCCCTGTTCGCTTACGGCAAAAGGATCCACGACAACTGCGAACGCCGCCCCCACTTCGACGCAGGCCAGTATGTCGAGCAGTGGGGCGACAACGCCCACCAGAAGGGACACTGCCTCTACAAGATGGGCTGCAAAGGACCGGAAACCTGGCATAACTGCCCGATCCAGCGCTATAACGACAAGACGAGCTGGCCGGTCGGAGCTGGCCATGGCTGCGTGGGCTGCTCGGAGGCGGGCTTCTGGGATACCATGTCTCCCTTCTACGGGAGGCTGCCGGATGTACCGGGCTTCGGCATCGAACACACCGCCGACAAGATCGGCGCGGGGCTGGCCATTGTTACTGCTGCGGCCTTCGCGGGTCATGGAATCATCAACGCCGTTCGCAGCAGCAAGGATGGGGAAGGAAAGAAGGAGGAGTAATGCATGGCAAAGATCGTCATTGATCCCCTAACCAGAATCGAGGGCCACCTGAGAATCGAGGCCGAACTGAACGGCAACCGGGTGGCGGATGCCTGGAGCAGCAGCACCATGTTCCGCGGCATCGAAAAGATCCTCGAAGGGCGAGATCCCCGTGATGCATGGGTCTTCACCCAGCGATTCTGCGGCGTCTGCACCACGGTCCATGCCATCGCCTCCATCAGGAGCGTGGAAAATGCCCTGGGCATCAGGATTCCGCCCAACGCCGAGCTCATCAGGAACATCATCATGGGTGTCCAGAACGTGCACGATCACGTGATTCACTTCTACCACCTCCATGCCCTGGACTGGGTGGACATGACGTCCGGATTGAAAGCGGACCCGGCAAAGACCTCCGCCCTGGCAGCCTCCCTGTCCGACTGGCCCCTCAATTCCCCAACCTACTTCAAGGGCGTGCAGGACCGCCTCGGGGCATTCGTCAAGGGGGGGAGGCTCGGCCCCTTCGCCAACGCCTACTGGGGCCACCCTGCGTACAAGCTCCCCGCGGAAGCGAACCTCATGGCCACTGCACACTACCTGGAAGCGCTTGAATGGCAGAAGGACATCATCCGCATCCATGCCATCCTGGGCAGCAAGAACCCCCACCCCCAGACCTTCCTGGTGGGCGGCATGGCCATCACCATCGATCCTGATTCCCCGACAGCCCTTAATGCCGACAAACTGGCCGAGATACGGGGTTTGCTGGCCAAGACGCGGGATTTCGTGGAGAAAGTCTACATTCCCGACCTCATCGCCGTGGCATCCCACTACAAGGAATGGGCAGGCATCGGCGCCAGCGTGGGCAACTTCATGAGCTACGGGGATTTCCCCGCAGACAACAGCGGCAAGCAGGAGACGCTGTGGATGCCGCGCGGCATGATCCTCAACAATGACCTGTCCCGGGTGCACCCGGTTGACCAGGAGAAGATCAGCGAATACGTAGACCATTCATGGTACGACTATGCAGGCGGCACAGGCAAGGGCCTGCACCCGTGGGACGGAGAAACCAAGTGGAAGTACACCGGGCCGAAGCCTCCCTATGAGTTCCTTGACACCACGGCAAAATACTCCTGGGTCAAATCGCCCCGTTACGCTGACCTGCCCATGGAAGTGGGTCCGCTGGCACGCTGCCTGGTTGCCTACGCATCGGGCCACGGAGAAATCAGGCGGGCAGTGGACGCTGTTCTCGCCAAGCTCCAACTGGGACACGAAGCCCTCTTCTCGACGCTGGGCAGGACCGCCGCCCGGGGCATCGAAACCCTGGTCATCGCCCGAAAGCTCCCCCAGTGGCTTGATGCCCTGGTGGGCAACATCAGGGGCGGCGATCTCGCCGTTCACAACAATGAAAAATGGGATCCGGACACGTGGCCCGAAGAAGCGAAAGGGTACGGCTGGCACGAGGCGCCACGGGGCGCGCTCGGCCACTGGATACGCATCAGGGACAAGAAAATCCTCAACTACCAGGCCGTGGTTCCATCCACCTGGCTGGCAGGACCGCGGGACGCCCGGGGGCAGCGGGGGCCGTATGAGGCCGCACTTGTGGGCACTCCGATAGTTGATCCGAAGCGCCCTCTGGAGATTTTGCGGACGATCCATTCCTTCGACCCCTGCCTCGCCTGCGCGGTCCACCTGTTCGACCCGGACAGTGGCGGGGCGGTGACGGTGAAAACGCTGTAGGAAGGGGACAGCAGGTATGAGGGGACATATGATGGGGACAGGCACTCTAAAACCATAAAGGGCCTGTCCCCGTCTGGCCTGTCCCCCTGGATATCGGTGACTGCCCGACAGGAGGGGCTTGATGGAAAAACTGGAAAGGAAATACGTGTGGGAGTGGCCGGTGAGGATCGTCCACTGGGTCAACGCCCTGTCCATCCTCATCCTGTCCCTGACCGGCTTCTATATCGGCTGGACAAAGAACCTCGCCCACGACCCCTCCCAGTATGTGACAGGATGGGTGCGTTTCATACACTTCGTTTTCGGCTATGTTTTTGCCGCCAGCGTCATGAGCCGTATTTACTGGGCTTTTGCCGGCAATGAGTACGCAAGCTGGCGGGCGTTCGTCCCTTACCTGTTCCGGGAGGGACGGGAAAACATGAAAGGGACGTTTCTGTTCTATACCTTCTTCAGGAGTAAACCTCCCCATGTGGTCGGACACAACGCCATGGCCGGGAGTGTCTACCTGTTCATATTCGTCCTCTACCTGGTCATGATCTGCACCGGCTTTGCCCTCTACTCGGAGCACGCTCCCGGGGAACTGATGAACCGGGCCTTCGGGCTGCTGTTCGCCATCGCCCCCAACCAGACCCTGCGACTGGTGCACCACGGCTGCATGTGGCTCATCATCTGTTTCGTCATCAACCATGTCTACAGCTCGATACTCATGGACGTGAAGGAGAAGAACGGCGGCATTTCCAGCATATTCAGCGGCTGCAAGTTCGTTCCCGGGGAGGAGTGATCCTGACCACACTCATCCTGGGCATAGGAAACCTGCTCATGACCGATGACGGCATCGGCGTGCATGCGGTGCAACGGCTTGCGGCGGAGTTTTCGTTTTCACCGGAAGTGGAGATCATCGACGGCGGGACTCTCGGGCTCGACCTCCTCCCCCTCCTTGAAGGGCTGGAACGGCTCCTGATCATCGATGCCATGGAAACGGGCGGCCCTCCCGGCACAATCAGGAGGCTGACCGGAGAAGACATACCCGTCGCCTTCGAAACGAGGCTCTCTCCCCACCAGATGGGACTCAAGGACCTGCTGGCAGTTTCCCGCCTGATGGGCACTGCAGTGCCGGACATGGTGCTTCTCGGGGTCCAGCCCGAGTGCATCGGACTGGGCATGGAGCTTTCACCGGCAGTTGCAGCTCAACTCGACTGCCTGATCGAAAGAACACTTCAGGAATTGGGCCGGTGGGGCATCACTCCTACGCTTCGTCCTTCAGGATGTACCCCACACCCCGAACGGTGTGAATGAGTTTCCGGGCATGTCCCCGGTCAATCTTCTTGCGAAGATAATTGATATAAACATCTATGATATTGGTGAACGTATCAAAGCCGCCTTCCCAAACCGCATCGGCAATCATGTTCCTGGATATGACTTCATTGGGATGACGCACAAGATATTCCAGGAGTTCGTACTCCTTTGCCGTAAGGTCAATCTCTTCCTCATTGCGCCACACCTTGTGCAATACCGGATCAAGGCGGAGGTCGGCAAAATAGATCCGGGCGCCACGATCCTGCTCAACTCTCCGCAGGAGAGCCTTGACACGCGCGACAAGTTCGGGCAGGGCAAAGGGTTTCTTCAGATAGTCATCGGCGCCCGCATTCAAGCCTGCCACAATATCTTCGACCGTATTCTTGCCTGACACCACCAGCACAGGCGTCATGATCTTTTTCCCGCGCATTTCATCAAGCAAAGAGCTTCCGTCTTTCTTCGTCAGCATCACACCAAGAATGGCAAGGCCGTATGAACCGTGCAGGCTCCTTTCCAAACCTTCTTCCCCACCCTGGGCGACATCGACTTCATACCCCTGCTCTTCAAGGCCACGCTTAATGAACTTAGCGATTTTATTATCTTCTTCCACTACGAGAATCTTCATTCATTTACTCCTGTGTGTGGTATATCCCCCCAATTAATGATGATTATTATACAACGAATTCTCGTATTTGCATGCATCTTTTTGTGCCATCGCGTTCGGCACGCCGAGTTCGGCATCTTTCATCAATTAATGTGAATAGATGCGAATCTGCATGAAAATGATGGTTCTTTGCTGAAAACTGCTGCGCTTTTACCGTTGCCGGGCCAGGCAAACCTCTGCTGAAAAGACATCAGGGAATTGACTGAGTCACCCAAACAGAGGGTTGCATCCACAAAAACTGTTGACTTGACCCCGTTCCGTGTGATATTCCACCATATCATGAAAGAATTCCGCACGGGTACATCCTCAGAAGCAGCACGAGCTATCAGCGCAGCGGCGCGTAACGCCGCACGTGTACCCGCTGCCATGTGAGTTCTCTCGCACCATTGTATTTTTTGGAAGGCCGTGGGTATCACCCGCGGCCTTTTTTATTTTCAGTCAGGCACGGTAACTTTTTGGGGGAATGTATGAGAAACGAACTTGTCAATCCGGGAGCGGGAGAGCTTACCTACGAAATCCGCAACATCGTCAATGTAGCGGAAAAACTTCAGGCATATGGCGTCAAGATCAACTGGGAAAACATCGGGGACCCCATTGCCAAAGGTGAAGAGGTGCCCCTCTGGATGAAAGAAGTGGTCGCACGGGAGGTCATGAACGACGACACCTACGGCTACTGCCATACCCGGGGGGTACTGGAAACTCGTCAGTACATCTGTGAGATGACCAACCGGCGGGGCGGCGCCCAGATCACCACAGACGACATCATTTTCTTCAACGGCCTGGGAGACGCCATCGCCAAGGTCTACGGCAACCTGAAGCCCGAAACCCGCGTACTCACGCCCTCCCCCACCTACACAACCCATTCCACCGGCGAGATGGCCCACGCCAACGCGGCATCGGTCCACTACCGGCTGCAGCCGGAGAACAACTGGTACCCCGACCTGGTCGACCTGCGCAATCATGTCAAGTATAACCCGGCTATCGCAGGCATCCTCGTCATCAATCCCGACAACCCCACCGGCATGGTCTACCCGGAGCGCGTGCTCCTGGAAATAGTTGATATAGCACGTGAATTCGGCCTTTTCATCATCGCCGACGAAGTCTACAATAACATCGTCTACAACGGGCAGAAGACTGTTCCCATTTCGGCAGTCATCGGCGACGTGCCGGCACTGGCCATGCGCGGCATCTCCAAGGAGTTCCCCTGGCCCGGCTCGCGGTGCGGCTGGATCGAATTCTACAATACCGGCAAGAACGCGCGCTTCAAGAAATACGTCAACGCCATCCTCAACTCCAAGATGAACGAAGTCTGTTCCACGACCCTGCCCCAGAAAGCCCTGCCGGCAATTTTCTCGCACCCGGAATACAGGGGATATCTGGAAGAGCGGATCAGGCGTTACGAGAAGATGAGCAACATAGCCTACGACTGCCTGAAAGATGTGCCTGGTCTGCAGGTCAACAGAACCAACGGCGCTTTCTACATGGCAGTGGCTTTCCAGGACGGGCTGCTGAACCACCGCCAGGCCCTGCCCATTGAAAACCCCGAGGTGAAAAACCTGGTGGACAGCCTCGTAACGGCGCCCGGTGTTGCCCCTGACAAGCGGTTCGTCTACCATCTGCTCGCCAATTGTGGCATCTGCGTCGTCCCGCTCTCCTCCTTTTCCACCACACTGCAGGGCTTCCGGGTCACCTTGCTGGAGCGCAGCGAGGATGAATTCCGGCGGATTTTCGAAACATTAAAGGGAAAAATAGACGAGTACCTGCGCTCCTGAACAGGACAGGCACAGCCACGCCGGCGCCGGTTGCGGGGACCTCCCGCCACCGGCGCTTGCCCTGCGAATTTCCGACGTCCTGTTTCCGCAAAAGATTTCCATTGACGCAGAACGCCATCCGCTCTTTACTGGGGCAATGGTATCCACAATCCCCATGCCGAAACCGTCGCAACGTCGTGTAATCTTCTTCCTGGTGCTGACCACAATGCTCTGGGGGGGAAGCTTCGTCTTCAACAAGCTGGGCTTCCGGGAACTGCCGCCGGTCACCTTCCTGTTCTTCCGCTTTTCCCTTGCCACCGCACTGATGTTCCTGGTCTGCATCGGCAGGCTGCGTCGCACGGACCGGACGACCGTCGTCAAGGGCGTCAAGGTCGGTCTGGCGCTCCTGGCCGCCAACCTCTCGTTTGTGGTGGGCCTCGACGGTACGACCGTGGCACGCGCCGCCTTCCTCAACAACCTGTTCGTCCTGTTCGTGCCGCTCTTGGGGTTTCTGCTCTGGCGGGACCGGATCGGCCGTTTCCTCGTGGGAGGGATTCTGCTCGCAGTTTCCGGCCTGTGGATGCTGGCCCATGGCGGCGTTTCCGGCTTCAGCCGCGGCGACCTCCTGTCCACGCTCTGCGCCTTCTGCATCGCCATCCACATCCTGGCCGTTTCGAAGCTGCTCAAAGACGAGGACGTCTATCTGGTGACACTTTTTCAGCTGGCAACGGTTGCCGTGGCAGGCGGAATCCTCAGCCTGCTGTTTGCGCCGCCTTTCCAGGCAGTCGGGGCCGTCACTTGGGGATCCCTGATATATTGCGCTGTATTCCCGACCATACTCTGCTTCACTATCCAGAATACCTATCAGCGCTATACCACACCCGCACAGGCCGGGCTCGTTTATACCCTCGACCCGGTCTGGAGCTTGGTCGGGGGCATGCTGATCCTTGGCGAAAGGCTCACTGCACGGGAATGGATCGGCTGCGGCCTGATCTTCGCTGCAGTCGTGGTTCCGGTGGGCATATCCAGGATCCTGGAAAGGAAGACCATCTCCCGCTACCGGAAGGGCTGATTATCATGTGCTCCTGACAAATTTCAACGCTGCGGAATTCATGCAGTACCGCAACCCGGTCGGTTTCGGCCCGTCGTTGAACACATGGCCGAGGTGGGCAGCGCAGCGGCTGCACAGCACTTCGGTGCGGCGGACAAACAAGCTGTTGTCCGGTTGCGTGGTTATATTCTCGGGTGCAACGGCTTGCCAGAAACTGGGCCACCCGGTGCCGGACTCGTATTTGGCATCAGAGCTGAACAGGTCGAGATCGCAGCAGACACAGCGGTAGACACCCTTTTCATGGTTGTTCCAGTAGGCGTTGGCAAAAGGCTTCTCGGTCCCTTTCAGGCGGGTCACGTAAAACTGCTCCGGCGTGAGCAGCCGTCGCCACTCCTCGTCGCTCTTCCGTATTATCGAGGTCATGACATATCCTTTCCTCTCAACTGAATAGACCCTGACAAGGACTGAAGCCTCCCCTTTCACCACTGCGCCCGCCGATTCCGTTGCATCTTCAGCAACGCCGCACCCCGGGGCCACTGACGCTACGGCAAGAAAGGCACACAGTACCACAAGTCTGCGAAGCAGGGGATTCATGAAAACCTCCCACGAAGCCACCCGGCTACCGGGTCCTGTCCAGGTCCATGCGAACCTTGAGCATGCCCGGCTTCGGATAGTTGTACCCCGGAATCATTGCCGCCACATCGCTCTTGATCAGATCGCTCCGCAATACCCACGTGACGCCGTCAAGACTTGCCCATTCACGATAGACAAAGACAGGCCGTGATGTAGTCAGGGTAAGCTCTGCGGTCGCCGGCTGGGAAAAGAGCGTGCCTTCGATGGTTATGGTGAAACTGATCGGTTGGCCGGGTTCGAACAGCAGGATATGGTCCTTGTCCGTGACGGGATCGCCGAAGCGGACCACCGGCAGCTTCGCCAGGCTCTCATATGAAGGGGCGGCCCCGGCAGCAAACCCGGTTGAGACGAGACAGAAAAGAATTGCCAGTAACGCCGATTTCATCAGTGATCTCCTTGCATGCATGGTAGTGGGCCGAAATGCTCCCTGCCAGCGTCAAACAACCGACGTTCCGCTGGCCTGCCTCCGCGGGAGGATTTCCCGGCATCAAAGCGCAAGTATATCACGGGACACTGCAATGGAAATGAAAAAGTTCTTCCTTTGCGGCGCCTTGCGGAGCAGCCGTTGCACGACAGCATCCCGCAGGTATCCGTTGACTGGAACAGGACCTTTGTCTATAGTTTATCCTTGGACAACCTGCAACGAAAGAGGTCAGACATGAACAGATTTCAACACATCGCCCTGCTGGGGGTCGTGCTCCTGATAACCGCCACTACCGCCATCGCCGCGGGCCTGGAGGAGCGGGTACGGGAACACACGCTGGGAAACGGCATGAAAATCCTCCTGGTGGAACGCCATTCCTCACCGACCGTATCAGCGTGGATCCGCTTCAAGGTTGGAAGCATGGATGAGCGGAGCGACGAGCGCGGCATCGCTCACCTCCTCGAGCACATGCTCTTCAAGGGCACCAGGACTCTGGGAACCCGCGACTATGCAAAGGAAAGGCCGCTTCTCGACCGGATCGAAGCCACCGCAGAAGCGCTCATGGCTGAAAAGCTGAAGCGGGACAAGGCGGACCGGAAACAAATCGAAGAACTTTCCCGCACCCTGGCCGCCCTTGAGGCAGAAGCGGGCACGTATGTGGTAAAGAACGAGCTTTCCGAGATATATTCCCGTAACGGCGGCGTCAATGACAATGCATTCACCAGCAAGGACTCCACTGCCTACATGGTCAGCATTCCCTCCAACAAGCTGGAACTCTGGGCCGCCATCGAATCGGACCGGATGCGCAATGCGGTCCTCAGGGAATTCTATACCGAGCGCAACGTGGTCATGGAAGAACGGAGGCGCTCCTATGACGCCAACCCGGAAGGGAAGCTGTATGAATCGTTCCTTGCCGCCGCATACGTAGCCCATCCCTACGGGCAGCCGATCATAGGCTGGATGTCCGACATCGAGAATCTGTCCCGGAGCGAGGCGGAATCCTTCTTCCACCGCTATTATGCGCCGGCGAATGCCATCGTGGCTGTCATCGGCGACATAGACCCGGACAAGACCATCGCCTTGATCGACAACTACTTCGGCTCGATTCCCCCGGGCGTGCCGGTGCCGCCGGTGGCGGTCGACGAACCGCGACAGCCGGGTGAGCGCAGGGTCGAAATCGTGGAAGATGCCGAACCGCAGCTGCTGATCGGCTTCCACAAGCCGACCCTGCCGCACCGGGACGATTATGCCTTCGACGTCATCAACATGATCCTGGCAGACGGCAAAAACTCCCGGCTGTTCAAGAAGCTGGTGGTGGAAAAACAGCTCGCCGCCGGCATTTCCGCCTTTTCCGCACCGGGCAGCCGGCACCCTAACCTGTTCGTGATCGCGGCGACGCCACGCAGCCCGCATACGGTCAGGGAAGTCGAGGAAGCCATATACGCCGAGCTTGACCTCCTCAAGAAAGAGCCGGTAACCGCCAGAGAGCTGCAACAGATACTGAACAAACTGGAAGCTGATGAAATCGCGGGAATGAGCTCCAACGGAGGCCTGGCCAATCGTCTGACCGAGTATGAAGCGGTTGCCGGCACCTGGCGCTATCTTGTCGAACACCGGCGCAAGGTCGCGGAACTGACCGCAGCCGACGTTGCAGCGGTTGCCCGTAAATACCTGGTCCGGGAGAATCGCACGGTAGCCACCATGACCAAGCGGGAGAGTGCCCGATGAAAAAGTTCGCCATTCTTATTATTTTCATACTGCTCGTTGCATCCCTCCACGCTGCTGCAGCCGCAGAACGGGTTGTTCACCCCGATCCCCGGGCCATGACCTTCCAACCCCTGTCATTCAAGGTGCCCGAGGCTGAACGGCATATTCTGGACAACGGCATGATCGTCTATCTGCTGGAGGACCGGGAACTTCCCGTCGTTACCATGCAGGCTTACCTTGCCACGGGCAGCATCCATGACCCTGCCGACAAGACCGGGCTTGCCCTGCTGACCGGCGCCGTAGTGCGGGAAGGCGGTACTGCCGCGACCCCCCCGGAGGCTCTCGACGACGAGCTGGAATTCATGGCCTCAACCATCGAGTCGGGCATCGGCGCGGATTCCGGTTCCGTATCCCTGGGCTGCCTCACCAAGAACCTGAATCGCACCCTCGAACTCTTCGTCCAGGTCATGACCTCGCCCCTCTTCCGGGCGGACCGGGTCGAACAGGCAAAAAACCGTGCAATCGAGGCAATCCGCCGCCAGAACGACGACCCCAAGGAACTGGCAGACCGGGAACTGAGCAAGGGCATATACGCCGGCCATCCCCTGGGCCGCTTCCCGACAATCGCCTCGGTCAAGGCCATATCCCGAGAAGACATGATCGCTTTCCACCAGCGTTCTTTCCGCCCCAACAGCACCATACTGGCAGTTGCCGGTGATTTCGACAAAGGGGAAATGCTTGCCAGGCTGAAAAAGGCCTTCGCCGGATGGAAGAGGACCGAGCGCGAACTGCCTGCGGTGCCGCAACCATCCCCGACAGGGAAGAACGCCGTGCTGTTCGTGAAGCGGGATATCGACCAGTCGGTGATCCGGATGGGACACCTGGGCATAGAGAAAAACAATCCGGACCTGTATGCCGTCACCGTCATGAATGTTATCCTGGGCGGCAACGGTTTCAGTTCGCGCATGATGGCCGTGATACGCTCGAAAGAAGGTCTCGCCTACAACGCGGCAAGCTCTTTCCAGGCAGGAAGACGCTTCCCCGGAACGTTCGATGCCGAAACGGAAACTTCCGCAGCCTCCACCCTCCGCGCCATCGGACTCATGGAAGCGCTCATCCGGGACATGACGCAGACAAAGGTCACCGATCAGGAGCTTTCCCTTGCGAAGGATTCGATCATAAATTCCTTCATTTTTGCCTTCACCAACGCCGCCACGGTGGCCAGCCAGCGCGCCAGGCTCGAGTTCTACGGCTACCCTCCCCGGTACCTGGAAAGCTACCGGGACAATATCGCGAAAGTCACCAGAGAAGATGTGCTGCGGGTCGCCAGGAAATATCTCCGGCCGGAGGAAATGATCCTGGTGGTGGTGGGGGACGAGAAGAAATTCGACAAGCCGCTGTCAACGTTGGGGAAGGTGCAGGAAATCGTGCCCGATTCCACCAAATGAAGCACTGTACCGGCTCCGGGACATTCCGCCGTTTTTGTGATCCAAATCCGGTTTTCTGACTCAGGTCAAGGATAACTGCGCGATTTATCGTTAAAGTGGCATCAAGTTCTGCCGATAAGAAGAGCAAAAGCAGAACGAAACAGTCTTCCAGCGCGGTCTAAGCCATTTGGACCGTCCTCCTCCATGCGCGGCTTCACCTCCTCCAGAGCCGCGCTTTTTTGCGCCTTCGATCTCCAGCCGAACCGGGACAGCCCACATCGCCAACATGCCAAAAAATTCCAAGGCAGTTTTTCAAGCCATTCAAGTTATTGGCCAGGTGGCCGATAAGATCATCAAAGGACTAAAGCGAGATCAGTCCATGACGGGCATGACGTCACCAGACGGGCATGCTCCCCTCCCTGCGCGGCATCCATCCCCGGAGCCGCGCCTTTTTTATTCCAGGGCAAGCACGACCTTTGCCCTGTTCAGCTTGCGGCCACAGCTTTTCCGGGTAAGATGGGAACATGCCGTCAGCCGCCATGAAATCCACTGCCACATTTCGTAAGCTCGAACCTGCTTTTTTCTCCGGTCTCCTTGACGATCCGGTGCTCCAGGTATACATCAGGCCCCTGGGACGATCTCTGCTTTTCGACTGCGGCCGCATACACCACCTGGCAAAGCGGGTCCTGAAATCGGTTTCTGCGCTTTTCATCACCCATGCCCACATGGACCATTTCATGGGGATCGACACCTTCATCCGCAGCATCCATGTTTCCCCGCGGCAAACGGACATTTTCGGCCCGCCCGGCCTTGCGGACAAGCTGGCGGCAAAACTGGCCGGCTACGACTGGAACCTCACCGAACCTTACTGGTGCTCGCTGAGGGTTCATGAAGTTTTTGCCGACCGTCTGGAAATGCATCTCTTTTCGGGTCCGGAAGGGTTCGCCCGCCGCTCCCCGGAGCGCCGGCAGCGGGAGGGAGGGATCATCTTCCGCAACCGCTTCCTTTCGGTGGAAGCCACGGAATGCGATCACCGGATCCCTTCACTGGTTTTCAGGATCTCGGAATCCCCATCGTACCGGATCGACGGGTCCAGGCTGGAGAAGGCGGGCCTGATCGCGGGTCCATGGCTGGGAAGGTTGAAAAAATGCTTCCATACGGGGGAACTGGCGGAGGAATACCTGATGGTGCCCCATCAGGGAAAACAGGGGGAAGTGACAGAGACACGTCACAATGCAGGCGAGTTATATCAGGGCATCCGCATGAACCTTGATCCTGCAAGCATCGGCTATGTGACAGACATAGGCTTTACCGATGAGAATATGGCAAAGATCTGCACGCTGCTGTCTGGGGTTACACTGCTGGTCTGCGAGTGCTCGTTCCTTACCGCGGACCGCGATAAGGCCCGCACTTCAGCCCATCTGTGCACAGCGGACATAAACATCCTGCTGGAGCGGTTGCGACCGGCCGTTTTTTTGCCCATGCACCTTTCAAAAAGCTACATACACTGTTGCGAACGGCTTTATGAAGAACTTGAACTGCCTCCCGGGACAACTCTTTTCCGGCTGCCCAGATATCTCACCTCACGACCGCTTTTAAGCTGCGAAGCCGCTCGGCTCGATTAGTCGCCGTCCCAGACCCGATACCTGGGTTCCTTTTTCGCTGAAGGAGGTTGTTAGCGGAGGGCGGAGGGTAAAGAACTATAGTTTCATCACCCCTGACGTCGCCTCAATATGGGTTACCGGCACACCAAAGAGAGGCCGGTGGGAAACGATCCTGCCCCGGAAAAAAATGGTGTCGCCCGTCGTGGCGGCAAACGGCTCGTCGTCCTTCTTCACCCGGATGACCATCTTTCTTCCCTGGCGGTCCGCGCCCTCGCAGCGGATGAACTGGTCTTTGTCCTGGACGCTCAGCACGGCGACCTCGAAATCGTAGTGGTTGCCGATACGACCGAAATACCCATGCTTTTGAGGCAGCACGCTGCGCTGCGCCTTCAGCATCTCCCGTTCTGCCTGGGCAATCGCCTCTTCGACAGCACGAAGCATTTCGTCCCCGTCAGCAGTCCCGGCAAGCTGATGACGCACAATGGGAAGCATCGACCTGCAGGATTCGATGAGGGCATCAACAACCGGCTGCAGGTTGTTGACGGACCGGGAGCGTGCCTTCTCGGCAGGTGTCTGCTTGGATGCAAGTTCCATGTGTTCCCCCTTTCTGCATGCCGCACTGCCTATCTCTGTACCGTACCGGAATTGGCAGGACAAGGAACGAACTGACGGCTGCCTTGTTCGCTCTACGAAAACACTATAGCTCAATGCAGTGTGCTCCGCAATGTGAACCTGTCAGCCCCTTCCCAGCATGGCTCCCATTGCTTCGAAAAGGGTTTTCTTTGAAAACGGCTTGGTGATGAAGCGCATCCTCTCCGAAGGTATACCGGTACAATCGATGACATCCGCCGAAAATCCGCTGATCACTATCATCTTGATCCCCGGATTGATTTTGCAGAGTTCTTCGAAGAGGGCCCGTCCGTTCATCTTCGGCATGACCATGTCTGATATGACCAGTGAAATGGCATCCTGGTGTTTGCGGTATTTTTTCAGCGCTTCCTCCCCATCTCCGGCACATGTGAAATGATACCCCGCGCGCGTGAGTGTCACCTTGAGATATTGCCGCACGAATTCCTCATCCTCCGCAATGAGGACGGTTCCGAAACCGTCATGGGGAAGTGCTGCAGCTTTTCGATATGCCTGCCTGCTTTCGGCCTTCACCCGTGGCAGGTATATCAGGAAGGTCGTCCCTTTTCCGGGTGTGCTCTCGGCCAGGATGGAACCATTATGCTGCTTGATGATCCCATACACGATGGAAAGGCCGAGGCCGGTTCCTTTGCCCACGTCCTTGGTGGTGAAAAAGGGCTCGAATACCCTTTCAAGTGTTCCGGCATCCATACCCGTGCCGTTGTCCGAAAAAGATATGGCCAGGTAGTCGCCAGGCTCCTCCAGACCGATTGCACGTGCACTTTCCAGGTCAAGAAGAGCCTGCCGTGTCGTTATGCTGATCTGTCCTCCGCCAGGCATTGAATCCCTGGCGTTGATGGCCAGATTCATGAGCACCTGGCCCAGCTGTCCGCTGTCTGCCATGACGGTCGGCATTTCGACGGCAAGATCCAGGGAAAACTGAATATCCTTGGGAAACATCTTGTGAAGCAGCTTCACGGTATCGTTGATGACATCGTTGACCGCAACCGGACGGCGGTTCATCACCTGCTGCCGGCTGAAAGAAAGGAGACCTCTGGTAAACTTGGCAGCCTGCCGTGCAGCTGACCGGATGGTCCTGATGTTTGATCGTGATCGTTCGTCATGCCCGTCCAGCGATTCCTGGAGCTCATCGGCAAAACCGATTATGGCGGTAAGAAGATTGTTGAACTCGTGGGCGACCCCGCCGGCCAGGAGCCCGATCGATTCCATCTTCTGGGACTGGAGGAGCCGCTGCTCCAGCCTCTTCCGCTCCGTCACGTCATGGGCTATGCCCCGGTAGCCCGTCAGCCTTCCCCGGCCATCATGCATGAGCGACGCAGAGACGTGGACAATGACCGTGCCGCCATCCTTCCGCTTCAGTTCGAGCTCCGCATCTTTCACGTATCCTTCGGGAACCAGCTTGTGCCGGAACTCGGTCCGCGCCTGCCGGGACACATGGAGATCGTGCACCAGGTTCAGCGCCAGCAACTCCTCTTTTGCATAGCCCAGCAGTTCCGAGCCGGCAGGGTTGATATCCACCAGCCTGCCCCTGGTATCGACGATGAAGACCGTGTCCTTGGATTCTTCGAAAAGCTCGCGATATCTCTTCTCGGACTCCAGAAGGGCGTTCTTGATCATTTTTCGTTCGGTGATGTCGATATAGGACCCGGCCATCCGGTACGGTTTGCCCGCGGAATCGCGAAGGCACGCCCCCCGGTCGCGAAACCAGCGATAGCTCCCGTTCTTGTGCAGGAGCCGGTATTTGACCTCATAGTCAGGAATCCGTCCCTCAAGGTATGCCGTGCGGGTTTCCAGGACTTCCCGGTAGTCATCGGGATGGAGGCGCGATTCCCACTCTTCCATACGTGGCGCGATTTCGGCATCTTCATAGCCCAGCATCCGCTTCCAGCGCTGCGAATAGAAGACCTCGCCCGTCACCAGGTCCATGTCCCATACCCCGCCGCTTGACCCGTCGATCGCAAGGGCATACCGTTGCTGGCTCATGAGCAGTTCACGTTCCGTGCTTTTCCGTTCCCGTATTTCCTGCTGCAGCGTATCAACCATGGCGGCAAGTTCGGCAGTCCGCTCTGCGACACGCTTTTCCAGGTCGGCATTGGACTGTTTGAGTTTTTCCTCGATCTGCTTGCGGTAGAGCGCGATGGCAACCTGATCGGCCACGGCCTGCATGAGCGAAAGCTCATCTTCCGAGAAGGCGTTCCTGTCCCGGGCGCAGAAGGAAAGGGTCCCGAGCACCTGTCCCCGGGAGACGAGCGCATGGCAGGCATATGCCGTAATGCCGAAGGGCCGCACCAGTGCCGAATACTGGTCATCTGTCTCCTGAAGATTCTCCACCACCAGCCTGCGCCCGTCACGGGCGGCGCATCCGCACAGCCCAACGCCGTAGTCCAGCCACTCCATCTTCGCCGCATCCTCTGCCGCAATACCGCCGTAGGCGTTCAGGTGCAGGCGTTTTTTATCAGTGTCAACCAGGTAATTGAAAAAGGACTGGCAATCCAGAAAGGCGAGAACTTTGTGGCACAGCGAATCGACGATGTGCTGCGGAGAATCGCTTCTCAGCAGCGAACTGGCAGTTTCCGCCAGGAGATCGAGCCGCTGGTTGCTGCTCAGCATCTCGCCCAAAAGCCGTTTGCGTTCATTGGTGTCGTCGGCCTGGCCGCCTTTCCCTGGCAGGGTTTCCAGTTCCCGTACCCGCTCACCCAGCGCATGAAGCTCATCGATCAGTTGTGTTTTCGTCATTTTCCTCGGATCCATGCAGGCCTCCTCGTGCTGCTGAACAGTCCGGCAAAGACATGGCGAACATCTTGAATTGCTTACAGCTAGTATACCAGGAAGACTCAAAGAGTGGCTTTGAGGATGGAATTTTTCTACTCGACACATCTGCCCATCATGGCGCACTCGACAACTTCATTGCCGGCAGCTGCACCGGCATAATCGGTTTGCTGTTCTGTACATCCTCTTCCCCGGGACATTCTGACGGCAGGAAGGCAGCCGCTGCCACCGGCCTGCAAGGCAAACGGGCTTTGTCTGTATATGGGGGGTGATCAGGCGGGGGAAACAAGCGAGAATACCCAAGGCACAACACGAACGGCCCTATGAATTGAAATATACAAAAAAAGCTCTACGGAAAACCCGTAAAGCCTTGTTTTTACTGGAGCACCTGCCGACTTCCAACCAAACAAGCAAGGCACCGAAATTACTAATATTATTAGTACTACAAAAACATCCATACCCCCTTTTCTACCCCCATTTCCAGGGACCGCACCCCTCTATTCCCAAAAATGATAACTCGGTTTCCCGGCCCTCTCTTCCTCGCAAAACTATCTTCTGTTATTCATCTAATCCATCCCGCGCCTTCTGTATGGCGTCCTGTGCCTGACTTATCAGTTCGTGATCCTTCTCCACTCTCGGATTCGACCTCCTCTTCCTCTCTCGTTTCGTTTCCTGATCGCTCTCCCACGCCCCGCTCATCAGGCACATCGCCGCTTCCGCTGGTGTCATGTCCGTCAATCGTCTCGTCATGGTCTTTTATCTCCTTCCTGCACGATTATACCGCAACATTTTCCTTATGGTAGCCGATTCACAAACACTCGCCTGGACAGTTTACTGTGCCCACTGTAGACGTCCCGCGATTTCCGAAATGGCCTCACCCACCGCATTGCTCCGCTTATCTGTTCCGCTGTGTAGCCATACATAAATACACACTCCCGATCTCTCAAAACCGTGTTAACACCCATCTGTCTTGCAACTTTCGGCAGGATGTTTTTCATGTCACGCAAGTTAACTTGCGTCTGCGCCGCTTGCTCACCTTGTTTTTCACGCCATACCATAGCCTGCTAACCTGCCAATGTTCCAGCTTCCGGGTGTCTTGCAGTTCTTTGACTTCAGCCGTGATGTTGTCCACTCTCCGGGCCGTCTCTTCGATGCTGCCCAGCGCCAGCTTGAACAGTTCAAGGTTGGTTGCCTGTTCCGTGTTAACTTGAGGGGCCACATAGGAGCCGGTCTTGCGGATCGAGGGGAGAACATCGCTCACCACCCATTCCTCAAACCGCTCTGCCTGGGGGAGATTGGAACGCATGATGAGCCGGTAGACGTCACGTTCAGGGATGATGATAAGCTCTTGTTCCCCACCAGCGGAAGGGAGTCGCGTTTTGCTACCCCCTTTGCAATGCTTGGCAATCGCATCCCTGTGGTTGCTGTACCCCAGCACTTCGCAAACATCCTTCGCCACGAACCATACCTCGCCGTCCCTCACCATGGTCCGCACCGGGGCATTGCCGAAAAAGAAGGTTCCGCCTCGACACGCACGTCACCTTAGGCTCTTGGCCTCGGCCTTGGCGCGTTTTTCCTTCCTGGCCTACGGCCCCCACTACCCCCCAACCCCCGCTGACACCCCCACCCTTCGCGCAGGTAGGAGTCCCACCCATCACCACAATCTCCTCAATTTTCAATTCATCGAGTTAAAGTCCCGAATTTTCCAACACATGGATTGTTATCACCCAGATCCGCAAAACGTCTCTCCATCGATTCTGGATGAAGTAACTTCACTGGATTTACCGTATAGACCACCCGCCAGCACCGGAAGCGAAGCAGCAAGGGTGAATGTTTCTTTACTTTTTCGGGTTTATATGAGAAATATTAACGGTTTGTATAACGCTGTATGAAGTTTGCCGTCTCTGCCAGCTTTCTGAATTGGCGAAGACGGCAATCAGTCTATCGACTGGAATGAAAGGATAGCGTGTAATCGATGCCCACCCTTGATTGGATAGGAAAGAAGGCCGTCGTCAATCATCACCGCGAGGTGCCTTTTCACCTTTTGAAGTGCAATGATGAATTGTCGGTAGGCGACCCCGGCAGCGGTAATCTGCTGGTGCAGGGGGATAACCTCGTGGCGCTGAAGGCGCTGCTCCCTTACTACGCCGGGCAGGTGAAGTGCGTCTACATCGATCCTCCGTATAACACCGGCAATGAGGGATGGATATACAACGACAACGTGAACAGCCCAGAGATGCGGGAATGGCTAGGGAAAGCCGTAGGGAAGGAAGGCGAAACTCTTGACCGCCATGACCGATGGTTGTGCATGATGTACCCGCGACTGTCGCTGCTGCGGGAGTTCTTGCGGGAAGACGGGGCAATTTTTATCAGCATTGACGACAATGAAGTCCACCTCCTGCGGATGATAATGGATGAGATATTTGGAAGCAGAAATTTTGTCACAGCATTAATATGGCAGAAAATTTATACGGTTAAGAACTCTGCACGTCATTTTTCAGAAATGCATGATTACGTTTTGATATACGCAAAGAACCTCAATAAATGGAATCGGAACTTACTGCCTCGAAGCGAGGAGCTTAACGACTCTTATAACAATCCAGATGATGACTCAAGAGGCCCTTGGACAACCAACGCAATCCAGGCCAGAAATTTTTATAGTCAAGGAACCTACGAAATTACTTCACCAAAAGGAAAAAGCTTCTACCCACCTACTGGAACTTATTGGAGAATATCCAGAGAATCATTCGACGAACTTAATAGAGACGGGAGAATATGGTGGGGCAAGAATGGCACTAGTACACCAAGAATTAAAAAATTTCTCTCTGAAGTAAAGCAAGGCGTTGTCCCTGCAACAATATGGTTTCATAACGATGCAGGTCAAAATGCAGAAGCCAAGGCAGAAGTCAGAGAATTACTTTCTGAGAGTAGCGATATGTTCATTACACCAAAGCCAACGAAATTGATACGTAGAATCCTGGATGTAGCCACTGACAAAGACTCCCTTATACTCGACTCCTTTGCCGGAAGTGGCACTACTGGCCATGCCGTTCTTGCCCATAATTCCGCTGACGGCGGTAATCGTCGGTTTATTCTCGTTGAAATGGACAGCAACATCTGCCGGAACATAACCGCACAACGCCTCTCAAGGGTTGTTTCAGGCTATAGGACTGTTCCAGCACTCGGCGACGGCTTCCGCTTCTGTGAATTAGGTGAGCCGCTTTTTGATGATCGTGGCAATTTCCGCCCCACGGTAAGTTTTGCCGACCTAGCCCGGCATGTCTATTTCACTGAAACCGGCGAACCCTTGCCCCACGAAGCTAAGCCCGATACTCCTCTTCTTGGCATTCACAACGGCACGGCGGTTTATCTCCTCTACAACGGCATCCTGAAAGACAAATCACCCGAAGGCGGCAATGTACTGACAAGGTCGCTCCTTGCCCTTCTGCCGGAGCATGTCGGGTCGAAAGTGATTTACGGCACGGCATGCAAAATCGGAGCGGAACAGCGACGGCGGGAAGGGATCGTCTTCAAACAATTACCCTATAAGCTGCGGACGGGGGTTTTATGATACTGAAAAGCTATCAAATAGAGGCGCTGGACTATTTAGAGAAATTCCTCAAGCGCTGCAATGAAAGCGGAGACATCCGCGCAGCGTATACCCAAACTACTGAGGAATGGCGCTTCCCTCTAAATTACCGCCCCCTCCCCACAATGAAGCAGGTTCCTTATGTCTGTCTCCGCATTCCAACCGGTGGCGGCAAGACGATGGTGGGGGGTATGGCGATTGAGCGCGTCAACCGATCATTCCTCCATGTGCAACAAAGTCTTACCCTCTGGTTGGTGCCGTCCGAGCCGATACGGGAACAGACGTTGAAGGCGCTGCATGATTCGCGGAACATCCTCCACCAGGCGGTGCAATCTGTTCTCGGAGAAGTAACCGTGATGGACATTGAGGAGGCGCTCCGCATGACGCCCCATGTCCTGAACGGTTCCAATGTTATCATCGTCGCCACAATGCAGGCATTCAAACAGGAGGAAACCGGTCGGCTGAGCGTCTACAAGGAGAACGGAAGCCTCTTGGAACACTTCAACGGCATCACTGACCCCGAGGTTAAGGGGAATATGTCGCTGGTGGATGTGCTACGGATGCGTCACCCCTTTGTGATCGTGGACGAAGCACACAACCAGGGAACTCACCTTGCTTTTGAGACCTTGGCCCGGTTTGAGCCGTGTGCCATTCTGGAGTTGACCGCCACACCGGACCGCACCTATCAGCCAAGCAACGTACTTTTTAGCGTTTCCGCCTCCGTTCTGCATTCCGAAGACATGATAAAAATGCCGCTGGAGCTTGTGCATCGGGCACACTGGCAGGATGCCCTGCGAGACGCTATATCCCGGCTGGATGGCTTGCAACGGAAGGCTGAAGAGGAAGCACGGTGCGGGGGAGCCTACCTGCGCCCAATCATGCTGCTTCAGGCGGAACGCAAGGACTCGGAACACGAAACATTGACGCCTGAGCGTGTAAAAAAGGCGCTCATTGACGATTTTGGCCTACCGGAAAGGGACATAGCCATTGCCACCGGCACCACGGACGAAATAGCCGGGGAGAACATTCTATCCCCGACATGCACCCTTCGCTTCATCATCACCGTGGACAAGTTGCGCGAGGGGTGGGATTGCCCCTTTGCCTACGTCCTTTGTTCATTCCGCAATACCAGTTCCTCCACTGCGGCGGAACAGATATTGGGGAGGATTCTGCGGATGCCGCATGCGACGAGAAAGGCACAGCCGGAATTAAACATGGCCTATGCCTTCGTTACCTCCGGCAATTTTCAAACGACCGTGGAAAGCCTGAAAGACGGACTGGTAAGAAACGGCTTTGAACGCCAGGAAGCGAAGGAACTTCTCATTATCCCGGATGACAAGGGACAGGACGACCTGTTTTCCCACCAGACTACGGCAACCTTTACGTTGCCTGAACTTCCCGAACCGGAAGCGATACCGGCAGAGCTTGCCAAGAAGGTCGAGATTGTCCCGGAATCCAGTTCAATCACCCTGAAGGGGTCATTTACCGAACCGCAGGCAAAGGCGCTGCAGAACGCTTGTCGCACCCCTGAAGGCAAAGAGGCCATGAAACAGGCCATTGCCCGGATGCGCATCCAAAAGCCACGCCCCGTGAAAACTCTTTCGGAATACGGAGAGCTTTTCAAGGTGCCGATGCTGCTGCTGCGACAGGGGGAGTTGTGGCAGCCGTTCGAGGATTCGCACCTGTTGCAGGGAGCATGGAACCTGCTTGATTACCCCGCAGATCTTCCGACTTTCAGGAAACCCGACCAGAAGCTACAGGGCGGGCAGATGTCCTTGGAAAACGAAAAGGTAAAATACACCCCTTTTGGAACCTCGAAGATTCCCGGACCGCTGATCGACTACCACGCTGGATGGGAGCAAGTGCACCTCGTTACCTGGCTTGACCGGAACATTTACGACGACACTATTCTTCCCGACGAAAAGGCAGCCTTCATCAATAAGGCTGTTACCCTCCTCAAGGACACACGAGACTTTACACTAGATGAGCTGGTATACGGCAAATTCAAGCTGCGTGAGTCGCTGGAAAATAGGATCGAAGACATCAAGCGGCAGGCCATGAAAAAGGAGCATCAAACCCTGCTCTTGAGGCCCGAGGATTTTATTGCCGATGACCGGAGCCAGGTTGTTTTTCAGCAAGGGCGGTACGCCTTTGATTGGGTCTATAGCGGCTTTACCGACCTGCCGAAACACTTCTTTCCCCAAATCGGCAACCTGAAAGCGGACGGTGAAGAGTTTGAATGTGCGGTGTTCCTGGCGTCACAGCTTGATGGGGTGAAGTTCTGGGTCCGCAACGTGGAGCGCAAGACAACTTCATTTTCACTCCAGACCAGCACGGACCGTTTCTATCCCGATTTTCTCTGCCAGCTTGAAAACGGTAAAATCCTGGCCGTCGAGTACAAGAACAAGCGGGATTGGCATTTGCCGGACAACGTGGAAAAGCGGCAGCTAGGCGAGTTGTGGGAGAATAGGAGCAACGGCGCGTGCCTTTTCATCATGCCGGAAGGGAAGGATTGGGAAGCGATCAAGGCAAAAGTTAAGTTTGGGGGTTGAGTGGTGAACCAGCCAAAAACATTCCATTATAACGTCTACTGTGATGAGAGCAGGCATACCTCAAACCCTGAAGACCCTTACATGGTAATCGGGGCGTTGGCCTGCCCGCGTGACAAGAAAGAAGAGCTTACCCGCCGTATCAACGAATTACGCAAACAGCACAACACTTGGCGTGAATTTGGCTGGAAAACCCTATCCCCCAGCCGCAGGGATTTTTACTGGGCACTGCTGGAGCTGTTTTCATCGGAACCGTCTCTTTCATTCCGCTGCCTTGTTGTTGATCGCAGTATTCTGAATCACGCGCAATATAACGACGGCGACAATGAACTTGGCTTCTACAAGCTGTATTATCAGATGCTGGTTCATTGGCTGAAGCGGGATTGTTCTTACCATATCCTGCTCGACTGGCAGCAAAACCAGATACAACGGCGCTTTATTGATTTGCGTGACATTCTCCGGCGCAAACTGACTGGTAAGGCAAAAATTGAATGTCTAGAGCCGGTAAGTTCACATAATATCCCTCTCATTCAGCTTGCCGATCTCCTGATAGGCGCTGTCGGCTATGCCTGGAATGAACGGCAGGGAAGCGAAATCAAGTTGGATTTTTGCAACGGAGTGGCCAACGCCGCCGGGTTGCGGACGCTTAAGACGACAACAACCTTGTCTGCAGAAAAATTCAATATCTTTCACTTCACGGGGCGCTGACATGGCGGGACAGCTTTGGCCGCTTATACGTCTGGAAGCAGCCACGGAAGAAGAGCTGATAGAGGCATATCGCAAGTTGTATGTTGAAACTTACGTCATGTCCGGCGGGAAGAAGCTGGATTATTTTGACTGGCACGGCAATCGTGTTCACTTCTCAACAGGAACTTTCGATCATGCTTTTTCGGAGAGCAGCGACTATCGTTTCGGTTCAGGTGTGCATAATGTCCAATTCTCCAAGCGACGTGCTCGCTGTATCCTCTGGATCAAGGAAATTCTGGCCGCCAACAAAGGGACTATCGAGGTATTGCAGCAGTTCCGCAAGGACAGCCGTAACCGTAATAAGAAGCGGCGCGTGCTGATTGTTATTGAAGAGAAATATGTTGTAGTGCTGGATGTGCGGGACAATCACCGAGAGTATGATTTCATCACAGCGTTCCCGGCCGATGAGGTATATCTGAGGAAGATACGGAAGGAAAGCCTACTTTTGGAAACAAAAAAGCCCCAGTCTTAACGGCGACTGAGGCGCTGCCACGGTCCTAAACCTTGGGTAAAGGGCCTCCAGCCTTTCGGCATATTTTCAATATACAGTTTTCCAAGATGATTGCAAATGTTTTTTGTCGGTCGGCAAAATTGTGTATTGCTGTAAAGTATCTACAATGCACGTATAGGATACGTTGTTACTTTCCCAAGCACTTCCGCCACATCCTTCGCCACGATTTCCTTCGTCAAACATCTGCTTCATTCCTTTATATTTATAGCCCCTCTGGTTAGGTATACCTGTTATTGGTGTAAGTTAGTGGCAGCTACATTCCGTATGCTCGCTCACAAACTTCTTCATTTTCTTCCCTGCGCGTGCCCCACAATGCCGGATCGAAAGCACTCCGGCTCTTTTTTTTCCATAAATAATCGCCTGCCTATCAACGGGTTTGACGAAAAAACGCTTTGTATACAAATATTTACGAGATACATTTACTTGACACGGCTCGGACAATTATGTTTTCATGGGGTCATGAACGGACGTGACTGTATTGATGATTACGACGTGCTGTGCTGTTCTCTCCTTTTGGGTGGGAAACCCGGTGTCAACAGCATTGTGCGTACTCGGTGGAGTCAAGACAATCTTGTGGAACCCAGACAGAGCGGCAACAAGTCAATGGCGAGGAGGTTACGCCGCTGCCTGAACATCCCCGACGGTTTCACGGGGACAATCTGCTTCAGTTTCTATAATTCTCGCCTCAGTGGTCCACCCTGGATAGATAGGCTTGACGGCGGGCGTTACATACAACTGCGTTAACACGAAATGGCGGACAGAAAGTAGGCGTAGTGCCTCGTGTCTCCTGCGTCTCATCTGACCCGCACACGTGACCAACAAGAACTCTCCCCGGTACATGAGGACGCCGGGCGGGCCGATTCCTGAAAGGCCATGTGGATGGATAGGTGTAACTACCTACTGTCTGCATGGCTTTTTTTATTGGTCCGTCAACCTCATAAGGAGAATATTAGATGAAATAACAAGAGGTTAAGACAGGACAAGAGGAAAAACGGCGACACATCGAACGGAGAGGTGTTCCGGAAATTGGCTTTTTGAGATTGCCCCAAATCATTGGAGACCCGAAGGCAGACCCGCCCGTACCAGCTATCGTCCCTGTAGGGCGGTCTTCATGGTGGGCCGGTGTCAAGACTGGCAAGTATCCGGCACCTATCAAGCTCGGGCCGAGAACTTCCGTGTGGCGTGTCGAGGACATCCGGACTCTGATAGAGCAGGGGGTGTAGCCATGCCAAGTACACGAGGAACGACATTCACAACCGAGAGCATAGACCTTGCTGCATTTTTGGCTACTGCTGGTTACGAACCGTCAATCACCTGTCCCCCCGGCTACACACGGGCAGTATTCACGTTTGACGCATCTGGCGACCTTCACGACGCAGTCCTCCAGTATGAACAGGGTGGAGAACTCCCGGCAAAAAGGCTCCTAAACCGCCGTTCCTGGCTGTTCCGGGAAGCGTCGCGGGTTGTCCGGGCTGGGGGGTGACCCATGGCATACAAGTCCCCGCAGGGTCGGAGCACAGGTGAACCATTTTCCCGTGTCACGACTGCAATGCAGGAATCCAAGACTTTTCAATCATTGAGTGCCCCAGCAATCCGGGTGTTCTTGTGGTGCCTATTCAAAAACTACAACGCAGCCACAAACCGGAGCAAGGGCGAAACCGGGAAGCCCACATTCAAGCTCACCAACCGTGAGGCACAGGAAAAGCTCGGCATGAATGCTGACAAGTTCACTCGGGCGAAGAACGAACTCACAGAAAAGGGATTCATCGAGTGGGTGGTTCGCGGTGGGCTGAAGGGAAGCAATGGGGTGCCGTCGCAATTCGCGTTGTCTGGTCACTGGAAAGAGTGGATACCCGACGTTGACGAAGCCGAAAAAAGGGCGCGGGCGGTTTCTAACTTGAAACTCTCTCAAAAGAGAAAAAGAGACCCTCCCCCATGGCAAGAATCTTAAGAGTGTCAGACGCATCGGACAGGTATTTTATCAAAACCTATCAGGCATATCGGACAGGTAGGCGGGTAATTGAAAACAAATCAACCGCGACCTGTCCGACGCATCGGATAGGTACCTGTCCGAGCGGTCGGACTTGGACCCTGTTTTTGATACATTACTTCAACCGGCCACTCGCCGACAAGAAAGGAATTAAAATGGCAATCGATTGCAGAGATGGAATCAGGACACATACGAACCCTACAAAGGTGATCCGGCAGAAGTGCCTTGACTGCTGTTGTGGGAGTCGCACCGAAGTTGACCAGTGTACAGTGAAGGACTGCCCGTTGTTCGATTGGCGGCTGGGCACGAATCCCTACCGGCGTAAACGGCAGCTATCGGACGAACAGCGGCAGGCGGCAAAGGTACGGTTACAGTACGCACGTAAAAATACTCATGCTGAAAATAGTCTACTCTGATAGCCACGAAAAAAACATTTCCAACAGCAATGAATGGAAACGGCAAGGGGCGGGTATCGGTCATCCGATACCCGCTATCTTAATCGAAAGGAAAATGACGATGGGTATACCACTTGTTCTTGAAGAGATACACCGGAGTGACCATGAAATCATCCGGCTTGAATCGAACACCCACGCAGGGCAGCAGGTCCTTTGTTTGAGAAAGTATTATTCACCAGATGGCGGCGTATCATGGGTTCCTACTCGGGCCGGTGTCAACCTGCGGCTGGAAAACTGGAAAAAGATCCTTCCGGCAATCACGAGAGCACTTCAGTAGGCTTCAATTGAAAAATTCACTCTGCTCTCTTGAGGGGAAGTACCTTCGCCCCAGCCTTCAGCCCGTCAAGGTAATCTGCCCACAACTGCATCATCTTCCGGCGTTCGTCAAGGTGTGCCGTACGGTTGTATGCACGGCCGTTCGGGTCTTTTACCGCATGTGCAAGCTGGTGCTCGATGAAGTCAATCCGGACCTGCAGGACCTCATCAAGAATAGTCCGCGCCATCGCCCGGAATCCGTGACCTGTCATTTCATCAGTTCCATACCCCATCCGCCGAAGCGCTGCATTAACGGCATTATCGGACATGGGCCTTGCAAACGATCGCCCGGAAGGAAAGAGATAGCGGCTGTTTCCGGTAAGGGCATGAAGCTCCCGCAAGATCGTGACAGCCTGATCCGACAGGGGGACCAAGTGGGCCTGCTTCATCTTCATCCGTTCTGCCGGCATGTTCCATTCAGCCGATTCAAAGTCGATTTCTGCCCACTCCGCTTGCCGTAGCTCTCCAGGGCGAACGAACACTAGTGGGGCAAGCTGCAAGGCACACTTGACCACGAAAGAACCCTGGTAGCCGTCAATGGCCCTCAGGAGTGCAGCAACTTCTTTCGGATCGGTAATGGCCGCATGGTGCCTTGTCTTTATTGGGGTAAGCGCCCCTTTCAGGTCCGCAGCTGGATCACGCTCCGCCCTTCCCGTTGCCACGGCATACCGGAAGATTTGTCCGCATACAAATCTTGCCCGGTGCGCTGTCTCGTGGGCTCCCCTCGACTCTATCCGGCGGAATACTGCCAGTAATTCAGGAGCTGTGATTTCTGCAATAGGACGAGTTCCGATACACCGGAAAATATCGCGTTCAAGCCGTTGCATCGTCCTTGAAGCATGACCTTCAGTCCAGACCCCTTTCTGGCGGGTGTGCCATTCTCGCGCTACCGCTTCAAAGGTATTGGCGGCCTTCTCATTGCCGGTCAGCTTTTCCGCCTTTCGAGCCTCTCCGGGGTCGATGCCCTTAGCGAGCTGTTTGCGCGCCACGTCCCTATTCTCCCGCGCCTCGCCTAGGGAAATCACTGGATAAGTGCCAAGGGCCAACACCTTTTCCTTCCCATTGAAACGATACTTCAGGCGCCAGCATTTGCTTCCATTCGGGGTTTTCTTGCCAGGAGGCGAAACGAGCAAATACATACCACCGCTGTCAGACAACTTGACTGGCTTCGTGCCCGGTTTCGCGTTCCGCACCTTCATCTCGGTCAGTGCCATGACTCCACCTCCATTGGGGGTATCCGTTTTACTGTGGGGGTATTTATAATGAAAAAATACCCCCGATACCCCCGGATGTCAAGACACTTTCCTGGACGCAATTAGACTCTGATTAACAAAAAACCCACTATTTCTAGTGGGTTTTGAACGGTATTGGGTTACCGTGGACTATTTTTTGGAGCCACCTGCCGGAATCGAACCGGCGACCTATTGATTACGAATCAATTGCTCTACCATCTGAGCTAAGGTGGCGTTATTGTTATACTTATTAGCAAAGCGCCTGCTGCTGAATCGTAGTCTTTTATTGCACAAATGGCGAAACGTGTCAAGCCTTATGGCGCAAACTGCCCCAAGCACACAGAAGGTGGTCGAAAGCAGTTCTTTTTGGCCATGCCCGGTATTCGCCAAGACACATGAAAGTCAGTCCCGGTCGCGGCGTTTGTACCGCAGGGCTTTCCGCCTTCTTTTTTCCGCTTCCGATTGCTTGCGTTTCCTTTTCACCGATGGCTTCTCATAATACCGTCTTTTTTTGAGTTCCCTGAAAAGCCCCTCTCGCTGAAGTGAACGCTTCAGGTCGCGCATTGCCCTCTCGATATCATTGCCATGAACGGTGATCGTCAAAAGGTTAATCTCCTTCCTCGTCAGTGGCCTGGTCAGGGTTTTCCGGAGTTTGGCCGCCGATTCTTTCGAGTCGGCGCTGCATTTTTTCTTCGTTTTTCTTTTTCTTTTCCAACTCTTTCTGGCGCTTCTGAAATTTGAAATTCGGTTTTGCCATCTGTTGACTCCTCTCAAAGCACACCATGTTCGATCCAGACACCATCCACCCATGTCGGGAAGGTCTGCATGCGTGAAAGAACACACCAACAAAAAAGCCCCGGAAAAACCGGGGCTTTTTTGTTGCAAGCCGGGATGCGGCCTAGACTCTTCTTACGTTCGCAGCCTGGAGTCCCTTCGGACCCCGAGTTATTTCGAACGTCACTCTATCGCCTTCAGCAAGGGATTTGAATCCTTCACCTGCGATTGCGGAAAAATGACAAAAAACATCTTCACCATTTTCCTGCTCAAGAAAACCGAAACCCTTGCTGTCATTGAACCATTTTACCATTCCATTTACCATTTGCTTGCTTTCTCCTGATACTTTCTGTTGTTTTCGCCGGTATGATTACCGAGTCATTTCACCTTAACAGCTCTGTGAAACAAATGTCAAGCACTATATATTTATTACTCAACTTTCGCAGTGGCAGTT
>DIFZ01000033.1 GCA_002419385.1 Geobacter sp. UBA5735 | reverse complement strand
TGCGAAAGCCCGACAGACTCCTAGGTACGTCGCACAAGCAAGGCCGCAGGTTGACAACGCCAGGGCGGAAAAGGACCGTTTCCGGATGGAAACTTTTGGTTTTGGTACACTACCCATCACAAGGAGTGGAAATGAAAGTAATCGTTACTGAAAAGCTCGCCCATGAAGGGCTGCTGGTCCTGGAGAAGGATCCGCGCGTGGAAGTCGACGTCAAGCTCGGGCTGAGCAAAGAAGAGCTGATTGCCACCATCGGCGAGTACGACGCCATCATCACCCGGAGCGCAACCAAGGTCGACCGGGATGTTCTCGAGGCGGGAAAGAAGCTGAAGCTGGTGGCTCGCGCGGGGGTAGGCATCGACAGTGTGGACGTTGAAGTCGCGAGCGCCAAGGGCATCATCGTCCTGAACGCCCCCTTCGGCAACACCAACAGCGTTGCCGAACACACCCTGGCGCTGCTCCTTTCCCTCTGCCGCAACATTCCCAAGGCAGACGCGAGCATCAAGCGGGGAGAATGGAACCGTTCGGCATTCATGGGTTCCGAGCTGAAGGGCAAGGTTGCCGGCGTCGTCGGCCTGAGCAAGGTCGGCGGCCGGGTCGTCTCCAGGCTCCAGGCGTTCGAATGCGAAGTCATCGGCTGCGACCCCTTCGTCTCGGAAAAGCGGGCCAAGGACCTGGGTATACGTCTGGTTTCACTGGATGAAATCATCACCACGGCGGATGTCATCACCCTGCACATTCCCAAGAATGATGAAACAAAAAATCTTCTCGGCGAGAAGGAGTTCGCCCGGATGAAGGATGGCGTGATCATCGTCAATACCGCACGCGGCGGCATCGTGAACGAAGAGGCGCTCCTGAACGCCCTCAACAGCGGCAAAGTCAAAGGCGCTGCAATCGATGTCTACAGCGAGGAGCCTCCCAAGTCGGACATCATCAAGAACCTCATCGCCCACGAGCGGGTGGTTTCCGTTCCGCACCTGGGGGCATCAACCCATGAAGCACAGGTTAACGTTGCTGTGGATGTAGCCCGCGAGGTCATCCGCTACCTGGACGAGCAGCCACTGGAAAACGCCGTCAACATTCCGCGCTTCGACCTGACCCTGATGGAACAGATGCGCCCGTTCCTCAGGCTGGTGAACATCATGGGCGATTTCGTCGTCCAGTTGCTGGACACAAACATGAACAAGGTGACGTTCACCTATGCGGGAAACATCGCGGAACACTGCACCACACCCATCACCGTCTGCGGGCTGGCCGCGCTTCTCAATCGCAAGGTGGAGCAGGACGTGAACATGGTGAATGCCAACCTGGTGGCGGAAAACATGGGTATAGCCGTAGAGGAAGTAAAGCTCAAAGAACCGGGGTCGTTCTCCAACATGGTAACCATAACCATCGAAGGCCCCAATGAAAAGCGGATAATCGCCGGAACGCATTTCGAGGGTATGCCGCGCATTGTCCAACTGCGCGATTACCAGGTCGATTTCACCCCTGAGGAGTTCATGCTTATCCTCTCTTACCAGGACCGCCCCGGCATGATCGGCAAGATCGGGATGCTGCTCGGCAAACATGATATCAACATAGCTGCCATGAACCTGGGAAGACGGGAGAAAAAGGGCGAAGCAATGGTCATCCTCTCCCTCGACTCGCCGCTGCCCTCCTTCGTGGTGGAGGAAATCCGCACGGCTACCGAAGCCAATTACGCCAAGTCGCTCCACATGATCACGGCACGGCAGGGCTGACACAGCCGGTTGGAAGCAGAACGGGCAGGGGTCAGCGCCCCTGCCCGCTTTATTGGCAGATAAGCTCCAGTTTTTCCCGTGTTGCTGTCGAAGCGCCCGCCTTCACCATCTCCCGGATCGCTTCCGCCCCATCGCCGGGTTCCAGATCCACGCCCCGCACAGCATCGACCAGAAGCGTCACGGCAAACCCTTCGGCAAGGCCGTCAAGCACCGTCTGCCTGACACAGTAGTCGGTCGCAAGCCCCCCAACGAAGAGGCGCTCCACCCCCCGTTTCCGCAGGCAGTCAGCCAGGGGAACCCCGTTTCCGTCCACACCGTCGAACGAAGAAAACCCGTCCTCTCCCGGATCCGTTCCCTTGGATACGACAATGGCATCCGCAGGCAGCTCAAGTCCGAAATGGAACCCGGCTCCCGCAGTTTCACGGACGCAGTGAACCGGCCATATCCCGCCATGCGTCCTGAAGTGCGACGAAGCGGCCGGATGCCAGTCCCTCGACGCGAACACCGGCAGGCCCCGTGCCCGGAACAGCGCCACATAGCCGTTCAGGACAGGAACCACCTCATCCCCTCCGGCAACCGGCAGGTTCCCGCCGGGGCAGAAATCAACCTGCACGTCAACGATCAGCAGGGCCGCCTTCTTCACAGCACGTTCCCCCTTTCATCCCTGTTCCCGGTCCGGTTCAATTTCGAACAACCGCGTGCGGGTAACCCCGTCGCACCTCGTCAATGAGCTGCGTGCGCAGATCATTCAGGCGTCTGCTCACGGAGACCTTGTACCGGTGGGGGTTGTCCAGGCGCAGCACCCCCTCGGGGAGGCGGCTCAACTGTTCCCGGCACCGGTCCGCCAGTTCGTCGAGGGAAGGCAGCGGCGCGGAAATCACACCATCCTCCATCACCACCGAACGGACATCGACCAGGCGTGCGCCGATGGGAATGGGCTTGTTCCGGGCCGGGTTCGTCGGGTCGAAAACCACGTCGCCCGGCTCGAGATCTTCGTCCAGCCGGCACATGATGTCCATCAGGAATTTTCCGTCCACGCCGACTGCCCTGAGCAGGCGCTTGCGGTCCGGGATGGTGCTCTTGGAAATGTCGCTGGTAACCTTCAGTTTGGGCGTGTCGCCAAAGCGGACCAGCTTGTAGACGCCGCCAAGCGCCCCGCCGCCCTCTCCCTGGCAGGTCGCCAGCCTGGTGCCGACGCCGTAGATATCGACACGCCCCCCATTCTCCTGAATCGAGCGGATGATGTATTCATCCAGTTCATTGGATGCCAATATCCTGACGTCGGGGAACCCTGCCTCGTCCAGCATCCGCCGTGCTTCACGGCTCAGATACGACAAGTCGCCCGAGTCGAGCCGGACTCCCGCCAGGCGGTGCCCCCTGTCCCTCAGTTCTCCGGCCACGGTAACGGCGTTGGGCATGCCGCTTTCCAGGGTGTCGTAGGTATCCACCAGGAGCACGCTGCCGTCAGGGAAGACCTCGGCGTAGGCGCGGAACGCCGACAGCTCGTCAGGGAATGCCATGATCCAGCTGTGGGCGTGGGTCCCCTTGACCGGTATGCCGAGCGTCTTCCCGGCCAGGACGTTGCTCGTACTCCCGACCCCGCCGATGAAGGCGCCCCGGACCTCGCTCAACCCCCCGTCCGGACCCTGCGCCCGCCGCAGGCCGAATTCCACCACCTCGCCCACTCCGGCCATGGTGACGATTCTGGCAGCTTTCGTGGCAACCAGGGTCTGGAAATTGATGATGTTCAGGAGCGCCGTCTCCACCAGCTGCGCCTGGGCCATGGAAGCCTCCACGGTCAGCAGAGGCCCGAGGGGGAACGCCACCGAACCCTCTGCCAGGGCGGTGACCCTGCCGCGGAAGCGGAACCCCTCCAGGTAGTCCAGGAAGTCGGGCTTGAACAGCTTCAGACCCTTGAGGTAGAAAAGGTCATCATCGGTGAACCGGAGTGAAGACAGGTAGTGCAGGGCAGGTTCCAGGCCGGCGAAAACCGCGTAGCCGCCCTCGAAAGGGGGCGTCCGGTAAAAGAGGTCGAAAACGGCCGGGGTTTCATGCATCCCCTTCTCGAAATAGCCGGCCAGCATGGTGAGCTGGTAGAGATCAGTCAGGAGGGCGGAGTAGGCCATACTTTCTCCCTGTACCGTCGATATTCGCTTGTTCCCAGTATAACACAGATTCAGACGCGCTCACCGCCAGCTTCCCTTCAACGGCCTCAAACAGACTGCAAAAATATAATTGTCAAGACTTCTGGGACAGCCGGCCTGATCTGGTAAAATAGTGATTATGTGGTGTTAGTCGTGAAAACTCCGGAAAGCTGATGACGGGAAGGGTACGGAGAATCCACCACCAGCCATCGAACAGTTGGTGCGGCTCTTTCCCATGGAGGTGTTCATCATGGCAACGGTTAACCGGGAAAAGTGCTGTCGCAGCATTTCAGCCACAGGATTCAGAATTTTGAATGCGCTTCTGGCAGCTGTCCTTCTGACAGCAGTTGCCGGAGAAATGCCCGTTGCTGCGAGCGCACCCCAGATTGCCGCTGGAGGGTTGCACACGGTGGCGCTGATGAGCGACGGCACGGTCCGGGCGTGGGGGCTTAACAATTACGGCCAGCTGGGCGACGGGACTACTGCGGACCGTAACGCCCCGGTCACCGTGATCGGGCTGGGCGAGGTCATTTCCCTTGCCGCCGGATATTTTCACACGGCGGCGCTCATGGGCGACGGCACCGTCCGGTCCTGGGGACACAATGCTGATGGCCAGCTTGTCAACGGGACGAACACGGACAGCACAACCCCGGTCACCGTAACCGGATTGAACGGGGTGATTGCCATTGCAGTCGGGACTGCCCACACGGTGGCCATCATGAGCGACAGGACACTCCGGGCATGGGGAGCCAACGATTGCGGGCAACTGGGCGACGGGACCAAAACGAACCGCTCATCCCCGTCAGCGTGCCAGGGTTGAGCGGGGTGACTACCGTGGCCGCAAGCGACCACTCAGTGGCCCTGTTGAGCGACGGCACGCTCCGGGCCTGGGGCAGGAACAATTACGGCCAGTTGGGCAATGGAACATTCACCCATAGCGACGAACCGGTCACGGTATCCGGCCTGAGCGGGGTTATTGGCATTGCCGCAGGAGATCACACGGTGGCCTTGTTGAACGACGGCACGCTTCGTGCGTGGGGCAGGAACGATTATGGAGAACTGGGCGACGGAACAGGCACTGACCGGAATACCCCCGTTATTGTACAAGTGCTGAGCGGGGTAACCGCATTTGACGCGTCAGCCTATCACACGGTGGCGTTGACAAGCGACGGCACGGTCCGGGCTTGGGGGGCAAACAATTATGGCCAACTGGGCGACGGGTCAACAGTACAACAGATTTACCCGTTCCGGGTGGCGGGTTTTACCGTGCAGAACAACGCCTTGATGACCTCACTGGCAACGGGAGGCACGCACACGGTGACCCTGAAAAACGACGGCACGCTCACGGCATGGGGGCAGAACAATGCCGGTCAACTGGGGGACGGAACAACCATTGACCGCCTTACCCCGGCCCTGGTGGCCGGTCTGGGCGGAGCGAAAGCGCTTGCCGCAGGAGATCTGCACACGGTGGCGCTCATGGGCAACGGCACCCTCCGCGCGTGGGGTTTCAATGCCTATGGCCAACTGGGTGACGAAACGACCCAAAACCGTCTCGCTCCGGTCGAAGTGACAGGCCTGAACGGGGTACGCGCCGTTTCCGCCGGATGGAACCACACGGTTGCCCTGACGAGCGACGGCACAGTATGGGCTTGGGGACACAACAGCTACGGCCAGCTGGGAAACGGGACCAACACGGGAAGCAGCACCCCGGTAACCGTCACCGGGATGAACGGGGTGACCGCCATTGCTGCGGGAGAGAATCACACGGTGGCGCTTTTGAACAACGGTACGCTCCGGGCGTGGGGAGACAACTTTTACGGACAGCTGGGCGACGGGACGACCACGCAGCGTAATTCAGCGGTCACGGTGACCGGTCTCAGCGGCGTGATTGCCATTGCCGCTGGAAGAAATCACACGGTGGCACTGATGAGCGACGGTACGGTCCGCGCTTGGGGAAGCAACTATTACGGCCAGCTGGGTGATGGGACAACCAGCAATCATTCCACGCCGGTCCTCGTATCCGGCCTGAGCGGCGTGGTTGCCATAGACGCTGGAGCATATCATACGGGAGCCCTTTTGGGCGACGGTATGCTTCGGACGTGGGGGGCCAACACCAACGGCCAACTGGGCGACGGTACGACCACGGAACGTCATGCACCGGTCCAGGCGATGACAAATGCCCTTGCCCTGACCACCATATTGACCGGCACCGGCGGCGGCTCCGTCCACAGCGACCCATCGGGAATTTCCTGCACTACCGGAACCTGCTCGGCGCTGTTTTTCCCTGGCGCCCCGGTAACCCTTACAGCAACGCCTGATGCCGATTCCATCTTCGCAGGCTGGCTGGGAGGGTGTTCCGGAACCGGGAATTGTGCTCTGACCATGTCCTCAGTGACGACAGTCTACGCCAGCTTCAGGTATGTCGATCTGGTCAGAATAGTGGGAGGCGATTACTTCACGACATTATCCAGCGCGTATTCATCGGCATCCAATGGGAACACCATCCAGGCAAGGATCGCCACCTTCAATGAGAATCTGGTCTTGGACAAAAATATCACCATCATACTCAAAGGCGGATATGATGCATCATTCTCCAGCAACCATGACGTCTCGACCCTGGAGGGGGTTCTGACGATACGAGGGGGTCTGGCTGTTATCGAGAATTTCATCATCAGATAAGGGCCGAATCAAAAAAGAACGGAACAATCCCTCAAAACAAGACTGATCAATTCGCAAAAAACCGTCACCCCGTTGAAAAACGGGGTCCAGTTTTCCTGAAAATAATTGAAAAGACTGGATTCCTGCTTTCGCCGGAAAGACGGATCAGTGTCCGGAAAAGACCGTTTCCTGCTGGAAAAGGTTATCGCTCTCCCCATTTCAATTTGGTACGCAGCACTTCGAAATAATCCTTGGTGCGGGACACCACCAGCCGCGTCCTGCAGGCCGCCTTGTTGACCACTATGGTATCGCCGGATTCGAGGTCGAGTTTGATCTGCCCGTCCAGCGTGAGGAAAACGTCCTCATGCTTTGACTTCAACCGGATGGTCAGCAACGATCCGCCACCGACGACGATCGGCCTGTTGGTAAGGGTGTGGGGGCAGATAGGGGTTACCAGCAGGCAGTCAAGCGAAGGATGGACCACGGGGCCGTGCGCAGCCAGGGAGTACCCGGTTGAACCTGTCGGAGTAGAGATGATGAGCCCGTCCGACCTAAACCTGGTGAGGTAGTTCCCGTCGATCATTGTTTCCAGCTCGATGATTCTCGCAAGAGCCCCTTTGTTAATAACCACATCGTTGAGGACACGGTAGGTTGCAATCGTTTCCCGGTTTCTCACAATCTGCGCTTGCAGCATCATCCTTTCCGAGATGCCGTATTCGCCTGAAAGGAATTTCTCCAGCAGGTCATACATTTCGCACAGCGTAATCTCGGTCAGGAAACCAAGACTGCCCAGGTTCACGCCCACTATGGGGACTTCCCTCTCGACCATGAGGCGGGCAACGGATATGAGTGTCCCGTCGCCGCCGAGAACCACCACCAGATCGGCCTTTGCGGCGATCTCGAATCCTTTGAAGCCTTCCCCCATTCCCAGGTGGGCCGTCAGCCGCTCCTCCACCAGCGGGGTCATCCCTTTGCCGGTCACCCAGGAGACGAGATCTCCCGCCACCTTGCCGCACCTCGGGTCATGGATTTTTGCAACTATGCCTATGTTTTTCATAGTTCACTCT
The DNA here is from genome assembly GCA_002419385.1 of Geobacter sp. UBA5735. Lineage (GTDB taxonomy): Bacteria > Desulfobacterota > Desulfuromonadia > Geobacterales > Geobacteraceae > RPRC01. The sequence continues at coordinate 15,853 of DIFZ01000033.1, read as the reverse complement.
TCACGGGAACAGGTGCATGCCCGACCGGCACGGTTACATGATGAAGAGCCGGGTCTTTCCTTCCCCGCTTCAGCGGTTCCCGCCCAGAAGCAATTCCAGGGCCAGGTTGGCCTGCATCGCCGCTACCAGCGCGACCTTCGGCGCGAAGGGCGGGATGAGGCCGGCGTCACTCTTCATATCGCCGCACACATAGACATTGCCGAACAGCTGCTCCGTCCTGCACTCGTTGTTGCCCCCGAAACCCGCTATGCCGCTGCCCACGATCAGAGGCTTGCCGGGAAAGTGCTTTACCCATGTTTCCACCAGCATAACTTTCATTTCCACCCTGTCGAAGGCCTCGACCATGATGTCGACATCAGCATAGATCTCGAGGATGTTCTCCCCATCAAGGATTACCTCATGTATCTCATACGTGGAAAACGGGTTGATCCGCACGAGATTGTCACGCAAGGCAACGACCTTCGCCATGCCGAGCTGTTCGATGAAAAACTGTTGGCGGTTCAGGTTCGACGGCTCGATCACATCGAAATCTGCGAGCACCAGCCTGCCGATCCCCGCGCGGGCCAGGGAGACGGCAACATTGGAACCCAACCCCCCTGCGCCCGCGATACCCACCGCAGCCTGCTGAACGAGCGGCACGATGACCGGATCGTGTTTCGAAAAGAACGCCTGTTTCAGACTATCCATATGGCCGTCCCTCATGGTTCGGGAAAAGCTCCCTCCAAATGATGGCATCAACCTCCGCCCACAAACGGATATCCCTTAACATCTGCGCTTGCAGTAATGATATACGAATCATACTGATCTCTGCTTATTATCTGCCCATTTATCCTGATCATTATGACAGAGGGATTCAGACCGTTGGAAACCAGGAACTGTTTCACCGTCAAACGGGCACCAATTGCGATCTGCTCCTTGGTAAATGTTATGGCTGACATTGCGCCTCCTGCAAAAGCCTGCTGACTTCAGCCTGCCTGAAAAAGCTTCTCCAACCGTGCAACAGAACCAGACAGTATTTCATGGATTGCAGCAGCGGCTTTCTTGCCGTCGCCCATTGCCAATATGACCGTCGCGCCGCCCCGCACTATGTCTCCGCCTGCATAAACGCGGTGCAGGCTGGTTGCGCCATCTTCATCTGCTTCGATGTTCTTCCACCTGTTGAGCGCCAGTTCCGGCTCGGTCGAGGTGAGGAGCGGGTTTGCCCGTGTGCCGAGCGCATTGATGACCACATCGGCTTCCAGGTCGAAAATCTCTCCCGGGATGGGCACCGGTTTGCGCCGCCCCGATGCGTCAGGCTCCCCCAGTTGCATTTTCTGGCAGCGCAGGGCGGATGACCACCCTTCTCCGTCCGCGATAATTTCCAGGGGCGCGGTAAGGAGAATCAATTCCACGCCTTCCTCTTTGGCGTGTTTTATCTCCTCCAACCGGGCGGGCATTTCGGCCTCGCTCCGTCGATAGACCAGCATGGCCCGCTCCGCTCCCAGCCTGCGCGCCACGCGAACACAATCCATGGCCGTGTTGCCGCCCCCGATGACCGCAACATTGCGGCCCCTGATTATGGGCGTCGCGCAATCCGCGCTCTGCCCCGCGCCCATCAGGTTGACCCGGGTCAGATACTCGTTTGCCGAATAGACACCCTTGAGATTCTCCCCGGGTATGCCGAGCATGACCGGCAGACCGGCCCCGTTGCCGATGAAAACCGCATCATACTCGTCGCGGACTTGGCGCAAGGTGATCGTTTTGCCAACCACCACGTTGCACTCGATCTCTACGCCCATGCTCGCCAGGCGGGCAACCTCCGTGTCGACAATCTCCTTTGGCAGGCGGAATTCAGGGATGCCGTAACGCAGGACGCCGCCCGTATCGTGCAGGGCTTCGAAGATCTTCAGCGAGTGGCCCTTTGCTGCCAGTTCCGCCGCCGCCGTGATGCCGGCCGGGCCACAGCCGATGACCGCGACGCTTTTGCCGCTCGATCCCGGCAGGTGCTTCCGCTCCGGCTTCACGCCATGGTTCAGCGCCCAGTCGGCGGCAAAACGTTCCAGGTAGCCGATCGCCACCGGCTTTCCCTTCACTCCCAGGACACAGCGCGCCTCGCACTGGACCTCCTGCGGGCAGACGCGGCCGCACACAGCAGGAAGCGCATTGTCCCGATGGAGAATTACGGATGCCGTATGGAAATCATCCTCAGCAATGGCTGCGACAAATCCCGGTATGTCAATCTGGACAGGGCACCCGTCAACGCATGGCGCGTCCTTGCACTTGAGACACCGCTGCGCCTCTCTCATCGCCTGCTCTTTGCTCAGGCCCGTATTCACTTCCAGGAAATTTCCGCTGCGCCCGGAAGGATCCAGTTCGGACATCGTCACCCGAGGGATCGCCAGTCGCTCCTTAACCGTCAGGTTGTTCCCGCTCATGCAGCCTCCCTGTTCACGCTTATCTGCGCCACTGCCCTGCACTCATGCTCCCGGTAGGTCGTCAGTCGGTCCGTCAGGTTGTCGAAGTCGACCAGGTGCCCGTCGAATTCGGGGCCGTCCACGCAGGCAAACCTGGTTTCGCCACCGATGAGCACACGGCAACCGCCGCACATCCCGGTTCCGTCAATCATGATGGGGTTCAGGCTGACAATGGTCTTTATCCCGCGAGAACGGGTCATTTCTACGACAGCTCGCATCATCGGCACGGGACCGACCGCGAATACCGCGTTCGGCGACCGTGCGGGATCACGCAGGAGTTCATCCAGAACTGTCGTTACAAACCCCTGCCTGCCAAGACTGCCGTCTTCGGTGGTTATGAGAGTCTCAGCTGAGAATTCAGACAATTCATCAGCCAATATGACGAGCTCCCCGGACCTGCCGCCTATGATGGAAGTCACCTCGTTTCCCGCTTCAGCCAACGCCCTGGCCATGGGATACAAAACCGCAGTTCCGACCCCGCCACCAACGCAAACAACCCGCCCCCAGGTTTCGATAATGGTCGGCATCCCCAACGGCCCTGCGACATCCCGCATGTGCCCTTTGACCGGAATAGCCACAAGTTTTCTCGTCGTGGCGCCGACGGCCTGCACGAACAGGGTTATGGTCCCCCGCGAGGAATCCGCATCACCAATGGTCAAGGGAATGCGCTCGCCGCCCTTTTCAACCCTGATGATGACGAACTGGCCTGCTTTTCTGGCCGCGGCAATCCTTGGGGCTCTGACCACGATACGGTGCAGGTTCGGCGCAAGCATCTCGTTGTCGATCACTTCAAACATTGGTACCTCCCTTCAATAGCCGGCCTTCCCGGAAGAAAACGCCGTTTTCCATTCGCTGAAACAAATTCTTGCAGAAGAAACCGAAAAAGTCAAACATTAATTATAATATTTGGGTATTTAATTGTATCATACTGATTTAGATGATTATTTTGGTTGCATTGCAGTTTAATTACTCACCTGCCGGCCCCTCAATTGCCGCCGAAAACGACCTCAAGGATGACCGCCTCACGGCCGTCGGCAGGAAAGAACGTGTGCTCAGAGGATGCGTCGAAATAGATGCTGTCGCCCGCCTCCAAAACCGTCTCATGATTGTGTATCACCATGATAAGCGCCCCCTCCAGCACAAACAGGAACGATCCTGCAATGTACTCCCCGAAGCTCAGGCAGCGCCCGCCCGGAACGAAGCAACGGGCCGAGGACAAAAAAACGAGCGAAAGCAAGATGGAGGACTAAACTTTCGCCCGGATATCAACGTTGATGTGGCAAGATTTTCAGAACGGTAAAGCCTCACCCAGGATCTACCAGCTGAAAATGATCCCGAGCGCAGTGGTGTTCGCATCTTGCTTTTAACCGTTGTACCAGCTGTTCCGCGCCCAAGTGTATTCGCCGATCAGCTGCAGGTAATAGTTAATGGAGTAGTAGGCCCCGCCCACCAGCGCCTGCTGGGATTTCAGCACCGCCACATCGGTTGAGGCAGCTTCGCCCGTCACGCGGCGGAGCTGCCCACCAGGGAAAACCGACGGGCACTAGCGCTGATTTTCCGTGGTACGGGGCCCTTTCCGGTAATCGTAGTGGTCAAGGCCAAGACGCTTCAGTGTTTCAGGAGTCGGAATGCCCCACTCATCCCAGCCGCGCGCGCGGTAGTAGTCGCGCAGCATGAAGCCGAGGTCGGGAACATAATCACCCGATCCTCCCTGGCGCGGGCTCGTCAGGATGCGCGGCGGCAGGGTGTCGTCCTTGCGGGAAACACCTTCACGGGTATTGAACAGCCGCTTCAGGTTGAAGATGCGCTCCCCGCACTCCAGCCATTGTTCGTTGGTGAAATCCCAACCGGTTATGCAGTTGAGGAACCTGGTCATGGGGCCGACGGTCATCCCCCCGAACACCGCGAACTTGCACAGCTTCAAAGAATCCATCATGCTCATGAAGTGCTGCTGGTCAGCCACGAATTTGCCTTTGCCCTCGTTGGTGTAGGGCGGCATCGGCGCATCGTAGCCGAGGTCGGAAATATTGAAACAACCTTCACCTTCAAAGTCCTGGTTGTAGGCTTGCATGTGACAGGCGCCCCGGTTCGACGTCGCATAGGCGACACCCAGGCCTCCCCGACCCCGCGGGTCATGTGCCGGGAAGTCAAGGCCCTTGGTATGAACGGCAAATTCGGCACTGGTCGGGCCGATACGCTTGACGGCCGCAAGGATCCCCTGGGAGCAGTCGTAGCCGATGTCCTGTTGCAGAGCGATTTTTTTCGTCATCTCCACCAGGGCTTCGCCGTTACCCCAGGTCATCTCCAACCCGCCAGTGTCTTCCCTGGTGATCATGCCATGTTCCCAGGCCTCCATGAGGAAACCGATCATGGAGCCGGTAGAGATCGTATCCATGCCGAAGTCGTTGCAGTATTCACCCGCTTTGGCAATTGCCTCCACATCGTCCACCAGGCAGTTGGAGCCCATCATGCCGAGCGTTTCGTATTCGGGGCCGCCGCCGGTCTCCATCTTGAATTTTCCGTCCGGGATTTCGACAGTCCGGCCGCAACCTATCAGGCAGTTCCCGCAGTGATATCTTTTTTTCAGGATGGTTTCGGCAAGACGCTGGCCGGACACCATCCGGGCCTTGTCCCAGGTACCCCACAGCCAGTTCTTGATGGGCAGGTCGCCGCAATCGTTGAAAATCTCTACAGCACACGACGTTCCATAGGTGCCGAGGGGGCCATCGTAGACGTCTTTCATTTTGGGCCGTATTTCTGCCATGAGCTCCTCGAAACCGGCCGGGTCAGCTATCGGCAATGTTTTAGAGCCTTTGACGCCGATCGCCTTGAGGTTCTTGGAACCCATGACGGCGCCGCCGCCCCCGCGGCCGGCCGCGCGCCCTTCCCTTCCGTCGGACATGATGCTGGCGATCTTGATCAGCCGCTCACCGGCCTGGCCGATGCAGATCGTCTGCGATCCGCGTCCCAGCTCTTCCTTTATCAGCCTGTCGGTTTCAAAAGTACCCTTCCCCCACAAATGGGCGGCATTCCTGATCTGGATTTCATCGTCCACGATCGTTATGTAGACAGGTTCCTTGGCCCTGCCCTTGACCATGATGCCGTCCAGCCCGCAGGTCCTGAGGGCAGGTCCCCACTTGCCGCCGCAATCGGACTCGAGGTAGATGCCCGTCAACGGACTCTTGGTGATGAGCTCCCAGCGCCCCGACTGGGGGACTTTCGCGCCGACGTAGGGTCCCGTCATGCACAGCATGATGTTTTCCGGACCCAGGGGATCAATCCCGGCATCGAGGTTTTCATACAGCAGCTTGGCCCCCAGGCCGCTGGCGCCGATGTATTTCTTAAGATCTTCCTCGCGTGGAACCAGGTACTCAATCTTTTCCGTCGTCAAATCAACAACTGCTATCTTCTGCCAGTATCCTCCCAACATTCCCATTCCCCTTTCCTTTCGAATTGACATCTACGGCAAAAACCGCCAGCGACCGAGCCAAACATGACGAGGCACAACCGCCTCCACACCCCCCTTCTACCGCGTCCCGTTGTGACCAGACCATACACCAATCCCGAACCGCGCACTTTCCTCCAGCTGTTCTGCCAACGGCTTCCTGCCGGCTCGAAGTTGACCATCAATCTTCAAGCGGCATTTCATTCTGTATGAAAGCTAAATATATCCGAAACACGAACATGTCAAGTGAAAAGTTATAATATATGGCTATTTATTTTTACATGGTTGTATTTATCGATGTATTTATACAACAAATCGCTCAGCCACACACATTCACCGGCAATCCAAGTTGGGATATATCATAATATTTATATTTTTCCCCTTGACATTGCAGGCCGCTCAATCCAGAATAATTGAAAAAACAAGGAGTCACGCGTAGATGTTTCGTTCCGCAATACAGGAAAAGAGATCCATGCACATCGTCAACCAGGTGCGGCAGGCCATCATGAGCGGCAAGCTGCAGCCCGGCCACCGGCTGCCCAGCGAAAAGGAACTCCTGCTGCAGTTCGGAGTCAGCAAGCACACGCTCAGGGAAGCGTTGCGGGCATTGGAATCCATGGGGTTCGTGGAAATCCGCCAAGGAGCAGGCGGCGGGCCGGTGATCTGTGAAATAGACATGGAAAACACCCGGGACATGATCGCCAGCTTCCTCTATTTCAAGAACGTGTCGGTCCCCCATTTATGCGAAGTGAGGAAGATTTTCGAGCCATACCTTGCGCGGCTCGCCGCCGAGAGGTGCACGCCGGAAGATATCGACCATCTCAAGTCGATGACGGAAACCTACCGGAAAAGCCTCAAGCGCAAAAAAACGGCCGTCAGGGACGAGGTTGGTTTTCACGTCATGCTTGCCAAAGCGAGCGGTAACCCGGTAATGATACTCATCCTGGACTTCGTCAACAACCTGCTGACTGACCTGAAAGGCCACCTGAAGCCGGGCATTGATTTTTCGGAAAAGGTGTTGGCTGCACATGAATGCATTCTCGAGGCAATTGAGACGAGGGACGGCCAGGAGGCTGCGGACAGAATGTACCGGCACATCTGTGAAGTCGAGGAAGGACTTGCGGAACTGCTGCGAAACGACGAGGAACTTGCCGTATCCTGAATACGACAGCACACGCTGAAACGCAAAAAGACTCTTCAGAGATGAAGGGTCTTTTTGCGTTCAGGAAGCTTTTCCAACGGTACCACGAATGGTGCGGGACTTCAGGGCGTGGAGCAGGAGGAGCAGGAGTGCTGTGCCGATGAGCAGCATGCCGATGCCCTCGACCCGCTTCGGCACCTCTCCGAGCTCAAGCCAGGCACAGAAAACACCGACCAGCGGCGTGACGAGCGATCCCATGCCCGCCAGCCCGGCAGGAAGGTTGCGCACGATGAAGAGCCAGAGAATGAAAGCAAGCGCATTGCACGGTATGACGTTGTAAACCAGGGCTCCGACGAAATAGCCGGACCAGTTTATCGGTGGACCGGGCACCATGACGGCAATCGCCACCAGGGGCAGGGAACCGAGCAGCATCTGCCATGCCGTAAGGGTCAGAAGATCGATCGCGCACGCAGACTGCAGCCTTTTGGCCACAACAACGCTTGCGGCCCACGACACGCCGGACAGCAGGGCCAGGAATTCGGAAAGCGGATTCCCGCGGGGACGCCAGGGATCGAACACGAGCACCAGCCCCCCGAGAGCGAGCACGACCGCCAGCCACTGCATTCCCCGGAAACGTTCGTGCAGGAAGACCCGCGCCATGACCAGCGTCCAGAACGGCATGGTGTAGACCAGGACCGCGGTCTTCCCTGCGCCTCCGGTGTCCAGAGCCCACATCATGAAACCGACGAAACCGGCCGTCTGCAGCAAACCCAGCAGCAACACTCCCGGCAGGGCTTTCGGCAGCATACTCCCCCCCCTGATGAACAGGACAGCGAACAGGCTGAGAGCACCGAGAAAGGTTCGCAGCGCGCCGAAGGAAAAGGGATCGCAATCCTTGAGCGCAACCTTCATGACAACCCAGTTGTAGCCCCATACGATCGACAGGAGCAGCAGCGCCCACATTGCGGACTGTTTCCTGTATTGCTGCATGTATTCAGTCACGCAGCGCATCTGGTACCCCCGCATTCACGCTTTCAGAGGAAAAGAGCGGGTGCCTGGGCGACACCCGCCAAGGGAAACGCGACTACAAGGATAGCGCTTCCGGGAGAAACTCTTCCTGGACAAATCTTTACCATATACCAGCTATCATACCGCTCCTTATGGAAGGAGTCATACGAAACCAGCAATCCGACCACTTGAAAAGCGCTGCAAGATTCAGGAATTCCGGCTTGAACAGCAGTGCCAGAATAAAGCTGTTAAAGGTAACGCAAACCGCCGGCGGTTCGAAGTGGTTGTTGCCGTGATTGTAGAACATCCGCGCACACAGTTCCTGCAGGAAGGCTGAAAGTATTCGGGCAATATCTGCAATGACCAGCGAACCTGTGAACAAATCAGTCTTGAGGGAGGCGACTGCCAGCCAACCCATGAAATTGCATGACTGTCCGTTCCCAGGTATCCATGCTTTCGAATGGTTTCCCTGTTCCGTTAGGGCATTTCCTTCAGGAAAAGCAACCGGGCAATGCAAAAGTTGTTTAATATAGACAGTGCAAGCGCATCAAACTATACTATTATCGGTATCTTGGACAGGAATTGAGCGAACGCATGCCCTACCAGCGCAAAGATCCCGCCGCTTGCCAACACGTCCCATGATGTGTCGACAAGCGGCGACAGAATATCCTTTGCATGCCTTGTGGCGTGGTTCTTTCTAATTCCTGCCGCATAGGTTGCGGCGATAACGCCTGAGGCAAACCTACCTCCGTTAGGTCCCCAAATCGGGCCCTAGCCAATCTGCAGGAGCACCAAGTCCGAACCTCCAGCTGCAATGACCAGGCAACCGCAAACGTTCCAGAAACCGTAAAAAATAGCAGGAAGGGCAGCAGAAACCAAACCCCTCGACGCCCCTAAAAACCATGGAACCCGCCAGTCCCTGCACAATAGCCTTAGAAGCGATAGCCTAGTACAGCAAGACATTTCCATGCCGGGTATTCTCGTTGAGAAAAATCCTCAGAATCTTACCTTTCCCCTCAGCGTTCATGTGTCACCCCGTAGATCCTCGCCGTCAATTATGTTCAAAACCCGCTGACATATAAGAATCAAGCAATGGCGCTCATTCTGGTTCAAGGGGAGCCCGGCTGCGCCGGGCACCCCTTCTCCTTGAAGCGCTCAACGCTCCAGGGAATTCCCCCTCCGGTCAGGATGCACTGCTACATGGCCGCCTGGAAAATCGCCAGAAGGTCCTTTTCAGTGCCGACCCTCGGGTTGCATCCCGCATTGCCGTCCAGCATGGCCTGTTTCGCCATCGGCGCCAGATTTTCGTCTTTGACACCCATGGACCTCAATCCGGAAGGAATGCCAACATCCTCGGAAAGCTGGACAATGGCGTCAATCGCCTTCTCCGCCGCCGCCCTGGGAGAAAGTCCCTGGATGTTCTCGCCCATCATCACGGCGATTTCCCCGAATTTCTTGAGGTTGCACGGAAGGTTCCAGCGCTCCACATGGGGCAGCAGTATGGCATTGGCAACACCATGGGCCATATCCAGCAGACCGCCGAGCTGGTGAGCCATGGCATGGACATAACCGAGACCGGCGTTGTTGAAAGCCATCCCTGCCATGACCGAGGCGTGCGCCATGTTTTCCCTGGCCTCGAGATCACCACCAAATGCAACAGCCCTGCGCAGATTGTCGGAAATAAGTTTTATGGATGCGGCTGCAAGTGCATCAGTGGTGGGGTTTGCCGCCAGGGTGACGTAACATTCTACTGCATGAGTTAACGCATCCATACCGGTAGCAGCGGTAAGCCCGGCGGGCTTCGCCATATGCAGTTCAGGATCGTTGATGGAAACGAGCGGCAGATTTCTCCAGCTCACTATGACAAATTTGATATGCGTCGTCGTATCGGTGATAACGCAGTGCCGGGTGACTTCGCTGCCGGTTCCGGCCGTGGTATTGACTGCCACGAGCGGAATGGTCGCGTTTGTCAGCTCCTCGATGCCGGCATAATCGAGCAGCTTGCCCGGATGGGTTGCGGCAATGCCGATACCCTTGGCACAGTCATGGGCGCTGCCGCCACCGACGGAAACGAGAATATTGCACTTTGCTTTCTTGTAGGCTTCAAAACCCGCGGCGACATCAGTATCCCTCGGATTGGGGTGAACCTCCCCGAAAATCGCATAATCAATACCGGCGCCTTTCAGGCTTTCAATCACCTTTTCAACCGGACCGCCCGCCAATTTCGCCAGGAATGGATCGCAGACTATGAGGGCTTTGGTACCGCCAAGAATCTTAACCCTTTCACCCGTAACCTTGACCGTTCCACTGCCGATAAAGTTAACTGCCGGACACAAGAAATCCTTACCAATATCCCATACTCCCATTTTAGTTTCCTCCTTGTTTAGAGTGTGAACAAAGATCTTTCCCCGTTCTCCCCACCATTCCATCTCCGGTTTACGGACTTTCTCGACTGTGCATGCGGACCCTCCCCATTCACTGTTGCAGTAAAACTGTGGAATGTGCCCGTCCATACGCTCGGAAAAGCATTAGCCGTACTGCTCCCCCCGGCCACAGGCGCCCAAAGGGGCTGTTCAACCGGTCTATTCCTTGGTCAGCGTGCCTTCCCATGTGCTGATCCTGGTCTGCTTCAGGTCTTCCTCGCCGAACCACCTGGTCGTGACGCACTTGGCCTCGGTGTAGAACGCCGCGCCATCCCTGCCAAGGCAATGGAGATCGCCGAAGAAGGACTGCTTGTGCCCGGCGAAGGGGAAGTAGCCGATGGGGACCGGTATGCCGACGTTGACCCCGACCATACCGCCATCCGTTCTGCGGGCGAATTCGCGGGCATAGTAGCCGCTCTGCGTGAAGATGCTCGAACCGTTGGCGAACTGGTTGGCGTTCATCAGTTCGATGCCTTCCTCGAAGTTTTTGACGCGCTTGATGCTGATGACCGGTCCGAATATTTCGTCATCGCCGCAGGACATGCCGGGCTTCACGTGGTCGAGAATGGTGGGACCGACATAGAAACCTCCCTCGGACCCTTTGACCACGACGTCCCTGCCGTCCAGAACCAGCGTGGCGCCCTCTTCCACACCCTTGGCTATGCAGTCAGTGACGAACTTCTTCTGTCCTTCCGAAACCAGGGGCCCGAGCTGGGACTGCTCCTCGTAGGCGGGGCCGATCTCCAGTTCCTTGGCGAATTCGACCAGGTAGGAAACGAGTTCGTCCGCGACGGAATCCTCCACAACGATGACGGGGAGCGCCATGCAGCGCTGGCCGGCGCAACCGAAGGAAGAATTGATGATGCCCCGTGCGGTTCTTTCGAGAGGCGCGTCTTTGAGCACCAGCGCATGGTTCTTCGCTTCCGTGAGCGCCTGCACCCTCTTGCCGTTGGCAGCCGCGGTGGAGTAGATGTGCAGCCCTACGCTGGTGGAGCCGACGTAGGAAACGCCCCTGATGTCGGGGTGCGCCAAGAGCAGGTTCGCTTCGGTGCGGCTGCAGGTGACCAGGTTGACCACGCCCTTGGGCAGGCCGGCCTCGATGAGGAGCTCCAGGAGCCGCATGGCCGTCTGGGGCACCAGGCTCGCCGCCTTAAGCACCATGGTGTTGCCTGTGGCGATGCACATGGGGATCATCCAGCCAAAAGGAATCATTGCCGGGAAGTTATAGGGCGCAATACCGGCGAAGACACCCAGGGGCTCGCGGTACATGACCGTATCGTGACCCCGGGAAACCTGCATCAGCGCATCGCCCTGCATCATCACCGGGGCGGAACAAGCGATCTCGGTACCCTCTACAGCCTTGAGCACATCACCCCGCGCCTCGCCCAGGCATTTCCCCATTTCCGTCGCAAGCAACGTCGTAATTTCTTCGAGATGCTGCTCCACCAGCGCCTTGAAGCGGAACAGGACCTGGGTGCGCAGCGTTACCGGGGTTGCGGACCAGTCGGGAAAAGCCGCTTTGGCCGCCGCAACTGCCTCATTGACCTCGTCCACCGTGCAGCAGGGTGTCTCAGCAATGATCACCCCCTTGCTGGGATTGTAAATGGGCATGTATTTGCCGGTCTGGGATACCCTCCATTGGTTGTTGACGCAGAACTTGAGCTGCTTGATCTGCTCTCCCTGGCCTGCTTTCGGCTGTAGTGCTGGATTCGGCATTTTTCTCTCCTTTCCGTTGTTCCAATCTTTGTTGTTTGCCTGTTACCAAAGCAATGCTCATAATGCCGCATAATAAAGATCGATTATTTCCTCCTTGGTAGCTTTGCGCGGGTTGTTTCCCGGGCTGCCGCTCGCAATTGCGTCGTCAGCCATTTTTGAAACCACCTGGTCAAGTTTTTCCCGTGTGACGCCCAGTTTCGAGAGCGTTGGGACCTGAAGCTTGCAGATCAAGGCTTTCACCGTGTCGGACCCTGCCTGCGCAGCTTCCATCAGTGTCATGCCGTCCGTTTTCAATCCCATTGCTTCGGCGACATCCGCGTAACGGTCAGGTGCGCCCATGAGAGAAAACTCCATGACCACACCGAGCAGCGCTGCGTTCGAGACCCCGTGGGGGACATGAAAATTCGCGCCTATGGGCCGCGACATGCCGTGCACCAGGGCAACGGAAGAATTGGAAAATGCGATGCCCGCCTGGAGGGCGCCCAGCATGGTCTCGGATCGTGCATCGAGATTGTCAGGGTTGGCCCAGGCCTGGGGCAGGAACCTGCTGATTTTCTTGATTGCCGAAAGCGCCAGCATATCGGTCAGCGGCTGGTTCTTGACCGACACATACGCCTCGATCGCATGGGTCAGCGCGTCGAGGCCGGTGGCGGCCGTCAGCCCCCGCGGCATTCTCAGCGTCATGGCGGGATCCACCAGGGCAACCGTCGGCAGCAGAAACGGGCTGCCGATCAGCATCTTCACGTCCCGCGACGTATCGGTGATGATCGTCACCATCGTTGCTTCGCTGCCGGTGCCGGCAGTCGTCGGTATGGCAACGAGCGGCACGCCGGGTCTGCCGATTTTGTTGAACCCCATGAAATTCTCTATAGCGCCATCATTGGTCGCCAGGACCCTCACCGCTTTGGCGACGTCTATGGGACTGCCGCCACCGCAGGCTATCAGGATGTCACCTGCTCCCTCACGGAACATCGTCACCCCTTCCCGCACATGGGCAGTGGTGGGCTCCGAGTTGACTCCTTCAAAGACGATAGTTTCCACGCCTGCCGCACTGAGCGACTCGATAACCGGATCTATGGTCCCTGTGGACGCCAGGACCTTGTCGGTTATCAGCAACGCCCGTTTCGCGCCGAGGTGCTTCGCCTCGCCACCTGCTTCGCTGACCGCTCCGACCCCGAAATGGATTGTTGAAGGCACTCGAAATGCACGGCTTTTCATGGCTGTCTGCTCCTTTTCCGTTGTTTCATGGTTGAATCTCCGTTTCCTGTCGGCGAAGTTGCCGTTTTACGATTTTCATCATACTGATCCTTGAGTTCCATTAATCCCTTCTCCACTTCGCACGCATGCAGGTACATGGCTTCAGCTGCCGCCTGTCCGTCTCCCGCGACTATGGCATCCAGGACTTTCTGGTGAGCCGCCACCACCTGATCGGAAAATTCCGGCCCCGGTTTGAGATGCCCTTTGATATCTGTCAATAGGCTGTTGACGAAGTCGAGAATCAGGACCATGACCGGGTTGCCGCTGGCCCTCGCCAGCCGGACGTGAAAATCGACTTCCTCCCTGATATCGGGTTTTTTCCGGTCAAGACTCCTGGCGTATGCTTCGTGCGAAGCCTTCAAAACCGCCACATCTTCGGGGGTGAACCGTTTTGCCGCACTGCGGGCCAGGTAGGGCTCGAACAGTTTCCTCACTTCACAAAGATCCCGGACCGACACTTTTTTGAAATAGAGGAAGCTGGCAATCATGTCGCGGGTATTGTCCATGTCCACCTCGCTGACCACCGGCCCGCCGCCGGCCCCCTGGCGGATTTCCACGAACCCCATGGATTCCAGCGCCCGGAGAGCTTCCCGCAAGGTGTGCTTGCTCACCCCGAACTGCAGCAACATCTCCTTCTCCGACGGCAGCCGGTGACCCGGCTTCAGCCTGCCGTTCAGGATCGCGCTTCTCACCTGGCTGACAATCTGGGTAGTCAGCTTATTCTGAGATGTGGAACGAAACATGGTCATCCTTTCCCCCTTCCGCCAACCTTCCTTACTGTTCTTCTATACCCGATGGGTTTTTGAAGTCAAGTGGAAATTTATAATATATGGGTATTTTTTTCCAATAACATGATTTTACGTCTTTATTTTTAAATAACCAACAATATGTATTTTTATATTTGAGGGTCAGGCAAGGCGGGATGGACCACGACGCCCGCATTCCGGAAGGCCGTGATCAATGTCCAGGGGTCAGATGAACCTGCGTACGATCGCGTCGGAGATGTGGTCGATGTTTTCGGGAGTAGCTCCGCTCCGGGCGGCAGCAGACAGAACGTCGGACTTCAGCGCAGGATCATCAGTATCGGCTAGCCGCGACATGATCCCGAGACGTCTGCCCAACTGGTAAACGAACCGTGCTTCCGGTTCCATGGTGAGAAATCGCCAGGCAAGGTCCTTCATCCTGCCCAGGTCGTCGGGGAGGCGCCCTTCAAGTTCGGGGAAAAGATTGAGGGCATGGTCGCTGGCAAGGTAGCCGGTCACACCTTCCAGGATGTCCAGAAAGAGCAGGATCTCTTCGGCTGTCTGAATGTCCGGGCACTTCCGGAAGCGACCGGCGCGGGCCTCTTCGGCGAGCGGCGTTCCCTCGGGGATGGCGAGCGTGCGGAGCCGGATGAAATCAGGGTTGATCCTGTTCATGGCATCGGCCGTATCCTGGGCGTGTTCCCGCCAGAGGTCCCGCCCCCCCAATCCGGGCATGTAGTACTCGGAAAGCTCAATGCCCGCGGCCTTCACCTTCAGGCCGGCCCCGACGTGAATTTCCTTGGTGGCCCCTTTGCGCATCATTTCCAGCACCGCGTCACATCCCGATTCCATGCCGATATGGATGCGGTTGAGACCTGCCTCCCGGAACAACCGGAGATCGGCGTCGGGAATGCGTGCGACCGTATCAGAACGGCTGTAGGAGGTAATCCGCTTCACCTGCGGGAAGAGCTTTTTCAGGTGGGTAAGGATCCGGATGAGCTTTGCGGGGCGGAGCACGAGGCTGTCCGCATCCTGTAGGAACACCGATTCCATGCCGGAAACGTACCACTGGAGCGCCGCGCGGAAAGCGACTGCCTCCTCGCGGGGGAGGGATCTGAAGAGCTGGATGACATCATCCTCGAGGAGCAGGCCCGGCCCGGCGGAGATGAGTTCGAGCTTCTCGATGTGGGAAAACACTGTTTCGAGGTCCTTCAGTACATGTTCCACCGGCCGGATCGAAAAACGTGCGCCCTTGTATACCTGGCAGAAGGCGCAACGGTTCCAGTGGCAGTTCCTGGTGACGCGGACCAGGAGGCTCTGCGCCTCGCTTGGCGGGCGGATCGGCCCCTGCTCGAAACCCTGGTAGGCATGACGGTCAGTCATCACTGTTCACTCCTCGTGGATGGTTCTATCCTTCACTGTCCAGTTTATCCGCTGGCAGGGAGGGAGTCAAAAAAGTATTGTTGGTTGGTTGGTTGGTTGAACTGACCGCTTGCGGCCATCTGAACTCTATTGCCGGGTCGATGGAGGGTGTAGAATCAAGTTCAAATTACACCACATGAAGTGTTCTGGCCCATGGCTCGTGGTGCACTTGCAATTTGAATCCACCCCTCCGCCCGCTCAATCAAAAAACCAAAGCATATTAACTCAACTTTCGCAGATGGTAA
>DIFZ01000027.1:9394-9829 GCA_002419385.1 Geobacter sp. UBA5735 | reverse complement strand
CGCACCTTCCGGTCGCTCAGCGCGGTGGCCAGGGAGATCACCGGGACCAGGTGGAACGGCAAGGTCTTTTTCGGACTGAAGAAGGTTTACGGCAGAAAAGCCGAGGGAGGTTCGGATGCTTGATAACAGCAATGTCGCGCCGGGCAAAAACAAGACCCTGCGCTGTGCCATCTACACCCGCAAGAGCCACGAGGAAGGTCTCGAACAGGAGTTCAACTCGTTGGATGCGCAACGGGAATCGGCGGAACACTATATCGAAGCCCAGAGGATGCGTGGCTGGACGGCTCTGCCGGATCGCTACGACGATGGTGGATTCTCGGGTGGAAACATGGAGCGCCCGGGGCTGCGTCGCCTGCTGGCGGACATCAATGCCGGGAAGATTGACGTGATCGTGGTCTACAAGGTCGACCGGCTGTCCCGCTCGCTGCTGGACTT
>DIFZ01000027.1:0-9291 GCA_002419385.1 Geobacter sp. UBA5735 | reverse complement strand
ACGAGCGGGAGGTCATCGCCGAGCGCATCCGGGACAAGGTGGCGGCCGCCAAGCGCCGGGGGAAATACTGCGGCGGCGTACCCATTCTTGGATACGACGTCGACCGGGACAACAAGAAGCTGCTGGTCAACCCGGATGAAGCCAGGACGGTGCAGTACATCTTCCGCCGATTCATCCAGATCGGCTCGGCCAAGAAGCTGGGCCAGGAATTGAACGAACAGGGATACCGCACAAAAGCCTGGACCACCAAGAAAGGCAAGGTTCGCGAGGGCTCAGAATGGAATACAGGCCACATCTACCGGCTGCTGAACAACCGGGTCTATATCGGCGAGATTGCCCACAAGGATCGCAGCTACCCCGGTGAGCACGAAGGAATCATCGACCGGACGACCTGGGACAAGGTGCAGGCCATCCTGGAGGACAACAAACCGGTCAAGGTTTCCATGGCAAGAACCAAAATGGTCGCCCCGCTGAAAGGCGTCATCCGCTGCGGCCACTGCGGATGCGCGATGGGACCGACCTACGCCCGCAAGAACGGCCGCCACTACACCTATTACATCTGCCAGAAGGACAGCAAGCGGACCGTGAGCCGGTGCCCCCTCAAACGGATTCCCGCCGGGGACATCGAGCAGGCCGTGGTCGAGCAGTTGAGCGCGGTGTTCCGCACGCCGACGCTGGTGGCCAAAACCTACTTCGCGGCCCGGGACATCGAGCAGGTGGAGCGGGAGCGGCTGTTCAAGCAGAAAGCCCAACTCGAAATGGAGCTGTCGCAGGCGCGGGAGCAAGCCATCGAACTTATGAAACCCGGCAACGATCAGCCGGGCAAGACCGAGATGCTCACGACCGTCAACCGCCAGGCGGTCGAGCTCTCGAAACAACTGACGCACGTGAGCGAGCGATGCAGAGCCTACCGGGGGAACAACATCACGGAACAGGACGTTTCGGAGGCCTTCCAGAATGTCGAGGGCTTCTGGGAGGACCTTTTCCCGGTGGAGCGAAACCGGCTCATCCGCCTCCTGGTGGATAAGGTCGAGATCCGCGAGACCGGAATCGACATGGAGCTGCGCACCAACGGGCTGACTACGCTCATCGCCGAGCTGGCCGGTCTGGCATGCGAAGTCACCGAACGGAGGGCAAGCCGATGAAAATGAAGCCGACCATTACCGTAGCCGACAACGGCAACCTGCAGATCCATATCCCGATGCTGATCCGGCGCATGCGCGGCCGCAAGACGGTCATCGCTCCCCAGGCACTGGATGGAGAAATCACCGGAGCGCAGGAACCGGTGCAGTCCGCCGTCCTCCAGGCGCTGGGAAGGGCCTTTTCTTGGGCCGACATCCTCGAATCCGGCCAGATCAAGTCCATCAGCGAGCTTGCCCGTACCCTTGACGTCGATGGCTCGTATGTGGCCCGCATCCTCAAACTGACGACCCTGGCCCCCGACATCGTCGAAGCCCTGATCAACGGTGAGGAACCCAACGGGCTCTCGCTGGCCAAGCTGACCCAGACCTTTCCAGCGGACTGGGCCGAGCAGCGCCGCCAGTTCGGCTTTGCCACCGACTGACGACCGGACCGGAGACCGCCCCAGAGAGCCGACCATCAGCGTCGGCTTTTCTTCTTTAGGGGGCAGGAAGCCGGAGTTGACCGCGCTTCTTTTCATGGCCGAGGCGGGCGATTTCGAAAAAAACGTCCGGTTGCGGCATCGAACGACGACCTAAGACAACCGCCAAAAATGGCAATCAGCCGCAAACCCATATCAATCAAGGATGTAGCTTTCCGGACGAGCTTCGGACTTGGTCCGGAGAAAACAGAGAATCAGGGGCCAAACAGAGAAAGAAAGGCGGGAGGATGGGGAGAATCGATGGTGCGAAGAGGTGCTTTGGAAAGATGTGAAACGGGCGCAACCCCTTTAGAAACAAGGGGAAAAAGAAAACCCGTCACCCCGGAGAATGACCCCAGAGAGACGGGTTTGTCTTTTCTAAATGGTGGAGGTGCCGGGAGTCGAACCCGGGTCCGAAGATCATCCACTAAAGGCGTCTACATGCTTATACCAGTTTTTAATTTAACCGCATGAAGCTCCACTGGCCGGGATATTCACTTGGCGATCCCGCTTTAATTTCGCTTCGGGTCACGGGCGCTCCCCTTGGCTATCCCACTGAAATGACGATTTGTCCTTCCCCGTGGGAGAGGGTCGGCAAATCGTTAGCAGGTTATTAAGCTGCTAAAGCGTATTCGTAGTTGTCGGCGTTTGATTCGCCCCGGATTGTTTTACGAGCCACCCGGACCTCGGCATGCAACCTTTGCTTATTATCCCCGTCGAAACCTTTACACCCCCGTTTGTTGAGCGTATAGGGTGTAGCGTATAGCGTGCAGTAAAGAAAAAAATCAATGCTTTATCTAATCGCTAATCGCTATTCCCTGTCCGCTAATCCTTAAACTTTTACTTTATGTTTCTCCTTGAACACCTGCGCCATTTCTCGTTTCTGGTCCTTCTGCTTCATGTCCTCGCGCTTGTCGTACAGCTTCTTGCCCTTGGCCAGGCCCATTTCGACCTTGACCTTGCCGTTCTTGAAGTAGAGCCTGAGGGGCACCAGGGAGTAACCCTGCTCGCGGACCTTGGAGAACAGCTTCACGATTTCCTTCTTGTGCAGCAGGAGCTTCCTCATCCGGTCCGGGTCGTGGTTCTCCCGGTTGCCGAAATCATAGGGCGAGATGTGCAGGTTGTTGAGAAACGCCTCGCCGCTTTTCACCAGGGCAAAGGAATCGTTGAGGTTCGCCTTGCCCATGCGAAGCGACTTGACCTCGGTGCCGGTCAGCACCATGCCGGCCTCATACTTCTCCTCGATGAAGTAATCGTGATAAGCTTTCTTGTTGTTGCAGATCACTTTCTCGCTCATGGTTACCATGATAGCAAAGCAGTTGATGGTTTGTCACGTAAAAGCTCTGCAGCGAACGGGGAAACGCCGAAGTATCATCCCAGGGAGTTGCCCTGGATGAAAACTTCGCGAAGCCTGCCGTTTTCGAGGATGCGCCGGTTGATATCACCGCCGGCTGAACCGGTCACAGGTTCCACAACCAGGAAGTCCGCACGTTTTCCGGGTTCAAGGGACCCGACCTCATCACTGATCCCCAGAGCCTGTCCGCCCCCGAGGGTTATCAGCCGGAGAGCTTCGGCAGCGGTGAACTCGCCGGGGAACCGCTCCAGCAGGAAGCGGACCTCGTCCAGCATGGAGAGCGAGTCGTTGCTGGCAAGAGAATCCGTTCCCAGGGCAAGGGGAATCCCTGCCTTCTTCAGGAGGTGCACCGGCGGAGCGCCATGGTCCAGCCGGTCATTGCTTCTCGGGCACAGGACCACCGTGACCCCTCGCTGCCGGAGAATCTCCACATCCGCAGGAGTAACATGGACACAGTGTATCGCCAGCGTCCCGGGCGAAAGGATGCCCAGGCTGTCAAGGTAGGCTGCCGGCGTTGTGCGCCGGGGACGCGGGACATGCTCCTGCCAGCCCACGAAGGGATAGAGCTTGTCGGCAATGGGGCCTGTCGAATCGAACAGGAAATCTACTTCCGCCCTTGATTCGGCAAGATGGACCGCAAGGGGAAGTGACCGTTGCCGGGCGAATTCCTCCAAGATTCTGAAAAAGCGGCTGGAAAGGGTATGGGGTGTATGGGGGGACACACCAAGCCGAAACTGCCAGTCGTGATTTCCGTCGAGACATCCGGCAATTCGGGAGAGAACCTGCTCGCAGTGCACGTCATCATGTCCGAGCGCTTCCAGATACAGTCTTCCGGTGAGCCGCGAACCGCTGTAGCTGGAAATCAGGGACGGATCGGAGACGATCTCGCCGACCGCCGTGGTGCCGGACTCACGGGAAATGCGGATTCCCTCGGCTACCGACTGTTCCCGCTCCTGGCGGGTCAGTGCCCGGCGAATCTTGATGACCTGGATGATCCAGTCGACATAGGTCCGGGGGGAATAGTCGACCCCCTTGCGCAGCTTCCACGAGGGGAAATGGGTCAGTTCCAGGTGGCTGTGGGCGTTGACCAGACCCGGGATGATCGCGCACCCGGGGAACTGGACGACCGGTGCGTTGAAGGCTGCGGCAAGCTCGTCCAGCCGGCCCGCCGCCAGTATCCTGCCGTTTTCGACCGCCAGCGCTCCACCTTCCAGTGGAGGCGCGGAAACGGGGACGAGATGGGATGCTGCGAACAGTTGAAGAGTCATGGCAGGACACAGTATACCATACTCTTCGCAGTTACCAGGAAACCTTTCTCAGGCTCCCTTGACCGGCCTTTTCCTTCCTGGTCGGAATGATCCGGTTGCGTTCGTCCACGAACACCAGCTTCGGCTCGTGCTCCCGTGCTTCACTGGCATCCATGGAGACGAAGCTGGCCACGATGACCAGGTCGCGCGGCGCCACCAGTCGTGCCGCAGCGCCGTTTACACAGACCACGCCCGAGCCTCTCTCGCCTTCGATGGCATAGGTCTCGAAGCGATTGCCGTTGGTGACGTTCCAGACGCTGACCGCCTCATAGGGAATGATGTCGGCGGCATCCATGAGATCCCGGTCAATGGTTATGCTACCCTCATACTGGAGGTCCGCTCCGGTCAGCGTAGCCCGGTGGATCTTGCTCTTCAGCATGTTTCTCTGCATACGACTCCCCTTCCAAGCATTCTATTGTCAATCAGTCTGGTTGCCCCGATCCGGACGGCAAGGGCCAGAATTGTACCATCATCAGCAGTGTCTACTTCTGCCAGGGATTCTCCGTCGCGCAGCTCGACGTAGTCGACGCGGGCGGAAGGCTCTGCGGAAATGATCCCCAGTGCGGCATCCCTGAGCAGGGGCACGGACTTTTCTCCCGACTCGTACAACTCGACGGCCGCGGAAATGGCGCGGGAGAGGCACAGCGCGCTTTTCCTCTCGGCCGGGCTGAGGTAGGAATTGCGTGAACTCATGGCCAGTCCGTCAGGCTCGCGAACCGTGGGCATTCCCACGATCTCCACCGCCATGTTCAGATCCTCGGCCATCCTGCGGATCACCGCCAACTGCTGAAAATCCTTTTCGCCGAAAAAAGCCGAGTCCGGCTTCACGATGTTGAAAAGCTTGGCCACCACCGTGGTAACGCCCCGAAAGTGTCCCGGACGCGAAGCGCCGCACAGGGGCCGCGAAATCTCCTCCACCGTGACAAAGGTCTGGAAACCACGGGGATACATCTGGGCGGCATCCGGCAGGAACACCACATCGGCGCCGCAGTCCAGCGCGATTCGACTATCCCGCTCCAGATCGCGCGGATACGCCTGGAAGTCTTCACCCGCACCAAACTGGGTAGGGTTGACGAAAATGCTGACCACGCACATATCTCCCCGCTTACGGGCCTCACCTATCAGGGACGCATGGCCCTCGTGGAGGAAGCCCATGGTAGGGACAAAAGAAATGCTCTTCCCCGCCGCTTTGGCAGCGGACGCGAACCTGCTCATTTCGGTTACCGAGAAAATGGTGTCCATATCAGGAAAACGAGTGCTCCTCTGTCGGGAATTCGCCTGCCTTCACTTCCGCCGCGTACCGTCTCACCGCATCTGACATGACCGTCTTGACGTCTGCGTACCTTTTCACGAACTTGGGGGAATACTTTTCACAGAGCCCGAGGATGTCGTGAATGACCAGGACCTGCCCGTCGCAGTATTCCCCGGCTCCGATCCCGATGGTAGGGATGGAAAGTTCTGCGGTTATCTGCCTGCCGAGCGCGCTGGGTATCCCTTCCAGAACCACGGAAAAGGCTCCTGCCCGTTGAATGGCCAAAGCGTCTGCCAGAAGTTTTTCCCCTGCTTCCTCCGATTTCCCCTGGACACGGTAACCGCCCATTCGGTGGATTGATTGGGGCGTAAGGCCGATGTGGGCTATTACCGGGACATCCATGTCGACAATGGCCTTGATGCAGTCCGTGAAATTTTCCCCGCCTTCGAGCTTGACCGCCTCGGCACCGCCGTCCCTGACCAGGCGCCCGGCATTGAGCCTGGCCTCGCGCAGGTCGGTCTGATAGGAGAGAAACGGCATGTCCGCCACCAGCAGCGACTTCGGTTTCGCCCGCGCCACCGCCCTGGTGTGATAGATGATCTCTTCCATGGTCACCGGCAGGGTGTTGTCATAACCGGAAACCACAACGCCGACCGAATCGCCGACCAGCAGAACGTCGAGCCCGCATTCATCCATGATCCGCGCTGACGGATAATCATAGCAGGTGAGCATGGCGATCTTTTCGCCATTGTCCTTCATCTTCTGCACGTCAAGGATGGTTATCTTTTTTTTCATGACTGCCCTCCACGAAAAAAGGCCCTTCCCGGACAGGAAGGGCCTTTCAGCGCATGGCGACGGGAGAGAGAAACCGAGAAACCTCCCGTTGATCAAGGGCTATCGCCTTCCGTCCCGGTTCAATTCTGAATCCAGGCGGTATAGGTATATGAAAGCATTGCGGCGCAGCATTAGTCGAAGTCACAAACGGATCTTCACAAACGTTCTCAATTTAGCATAACAGCGGCAAAAAAACCAGCAAAAATTAGAGATTCACGGAGTGTTTATGCCACAGCGTTTCCGGATCAGCCCGCAACGCCCTTGATGACGTCAAAGTCCTTCAAGACTTCCATGCTCTGTTGCTTACGCAGTTCCATGCTGTCGAAAATCTCCTCGCTCAGACTGGCATGGGACCTCACGGCATCCTCTATGGCAAAGCCTTCCTTGACCTGCGCTTCGGTGGCATTCACCATGTCATTCGTCATGTCTTTGATTGTCTCGATGGAGCGCAGGATGTTCTTTGTCGCCTCGGACTGTTCCTTGGAGGCATTGTAAATCTGGGACGCCATAGTGCTCACATCCTCGATGGACTGGGTTGCCAGCTTGATGCCCCGGACCTGTTCTTCAGTGGCCGATTTTATCTCAGCCGTCATATCCATTGAGCGGAAAGATTTCTCGTGGATCGCCATGAGGGTTTGACCGGTCTCGTGGCCGATTTCCACACCTTTCTGCACCAGGTCTTTGGAAAAGGTGATGTTTCGGGCTGCCGTCTCCGAATCGTTCAGGATGTAGGAAATGATGACCTCGATTTCCCCGGTGATCTGCCCGGTCTGGTGTGACAAAGCGCGCATCTCATCCGCCACGACCCCGAAGTCCTTACCGAACTCGCCGGCTTGGGCCGCAATGATCGAGGCGTTCAATGCCAGGAGGTTGGTCTTTTTCGTTATATCCTTGATTACCTTGACGATGCTGCTGATCCGCCCGCTGTTGCTGCTGAGACGCATGATGCCGTCGAAGGAAAGTTCAACGGATTTCTGGATTTCAGCAAGGGCATCGATGGTCTCGCCCACGCCCTCCCTTCCCCGGTCAGACTGCTGTGCTGCCTGCTGGGAAATTTCATGGGAAACCGCAGCGTTCCTTTCCACATTCCTGATGGAAGCATGTATCTCTTCCATGGCAGACACGGACTTCTCGATGGATTCAGCAAGAAAATTCAGATTGTTCGTCACCTGGTCGATGGAGACCGATATCTGCCCCACCGCTGAACTGGTCTCTTCCACCGACGACATGATGCTCTCGGACGCCGTCGCGTTTCTCGATGCACTGTCGAACACAGACTCCAGGGAAGACTCCAGGTCGCGGACGGTCCGGGAATAGCCGTTCCTTTTACCGAGAAAATTGGAAAAAGTGTCTTCCAGTTCCGAGGTCAGGGTACTGATCGCATGCAGGAGATTTATCCTGGTGATCGCCGAAGCAGCCTGATCGGCAAACAGGCGGATGGTATCCTCGTCGCTGGCATTGGCCATTCTCCTGCTGAAAGCGTTGTCGATGCCGAAGAGGCCGATGGATTCCCCTTTCACCACGACCGGGCAGAGGACGAAACTCCGGGAGCGGAGCGGCTTGATCCGGTCATAGGGGGGCTGGAGGTAGTAATCCTGGGGACACTTACTCATATCGTCGACCAGGAAAAGCTTCTGCTCCCTGAAGCACTTGTGGATCACCCCGATCCTCTGGTCCAGGGGGAGAACGACGCCCTCAGGGTTGAAGTCTTCGCTTCCCGTTGCCAACAGGAAATGCAGCCCTTTTCTTTCCTTGTCCGCCATGAGGATATTGACCCGCTCAAAACCCAGCACGTCATGGAGCCCCTCGGCACAGAGCTTCAGCACGTCCTCGACGGCAAGAGATTTCATGATCCTGTTGCTTATGTGCTGGATCTTCATTATGTTCTCATCCAGCAGCCGGTAACGCTGTTCGAGTGAAGCTTTCTGGGAGAGAATTTCACTGGTGAGCGTTTCGGACTTTTCCAACAACTCCAGTGAGCCCTCAGCTGCCTTTTTCGCACGGCGCCCCAAAGCCACTACGATCAAGGCAACAGCGATTGCCATGAACCAGTAGATGAAGCCGTTGCCGGAATTCCCCGAGATGTCGTCCACCATCTGGCGCCATGGAGACATGTTCGGGGAAGGGAAGGCAATCGCCCTCAGCAATGCACAGATCACGGGCAGAATCAGCATCAACGATATTCCGAGAACAGCATGGTGCAGCCCGGCGTTGCGGGCTTTCAGTTCTTCAGCCATTTTTTCTCTATCTCCAACTATCGATTCCACAACCACTACGGATTTCCTGAATCAGCCGTTGTGAAGCGGAAGTTGTCGCCCACCATGAAATCAACAGGCTCGAGCAGCGCACGGGTCTTTCCCGCAATGATCCGGCATTCCTTCTCATCGTGGGAAAAGATGGTAGAGCCTGTCATACGTTGCCAGCAGGTTTTCCGGCATTACCCGCACATCCGCGATAACCGTCATGAAGTTCGTATCACCCGTCCAGCGCGGCACGACATGGATATGCAGATGGTCGTCGACACCTGCTCCCGCCGCCTTGCCCAGGTTCATGCCGATATTGAAGCCCTGGGGTGCAAAGGCTCGTGTCATAACGTCGCAGCAGACCCTGGTATTCTCGAACAGCTCCAGCATCTCTTCGGCGCCAAGCTCATTCATGTCGCCGACATGCCGGTTGGGAGATACGAGGAGATGTCCGTTGCAGTAAGGATACCGGTTCATCATGACAAAGGTGTGCATGTCGCGGCGGAGGACCAGCCTCTCCCGATCCGCCTCTCCCCCGGAAGCTGCTTCCAGGCAGAAAATGCACCCGTCAGGCTTTTCATTCAGTATGTACTCCATCCTCCATGGCGCCCAGATTCTTTCCATAACGTGCGCAACTCCTCCCGGGGGGGCAAGATAACCACAAGGTGTCCGGCGGCTCAGTATCTTCCGGTTAGGTTTTT
>DIFZ01000044.1 GCA_002419385.1 Geobacter sp. UBA5735 | reverse complement strand
TGCGAAAGCCCGACAGACTCCTAGCAACACCTTATTAGTTGACATTTTATCCTTTAAAAGCATTTGGACGCGGATCAAATCTGATGAACGCAGATCAAACCTCAATCCATCAGCACAACACCATCTAACAGGAGGCAGGCGCAATGTCGAAGGATGAAGGAAAGAAAAAAGACGCTGGACTGAGCGAATTTGCAAAGGAGACCAGGGAGCGTTTTGCCAGAGCAGGCACCGGAGCCGTCGGCGACCTCAACGGCGAGCATGCGGTTTTTGGTGAGTTGGGGGATCTTGGTACAGGAGTGACGAAATCCGAAGTGGCACTGTGCGACACGACCGCGAACCCGGCCCCGCTGGGGTTGTGCGCTTTCGGCTTGACGACGGTTCTCCTCAACCTCCACAATGCCGGCTTCTTTCCCATGGATGCCATGATCCTGGCCATGGGAATCTTCTATGGAGGCCTTGCCCAGGTAATTGTCGGCATCATGGAATGGAAAAAGAAAAACACCTTCGGCACAACCGCCTTCACTTCCTATGGCCTCTTCTGGCTGACCCTCGTCGGGCTGATCGTCATGCCGAAACTCGGATTGGCAGATAAACCGACCGAGATTTCCATGGCTGCATACCTGGGAATGTGGGGGCTGTTCACCGCAGTTCTCTTCATCGGCACCTTCCGCCTCAACCGCGCGCTCCAGGTGGTATTCGGCCTGCTCACGCTGCTTTTCTTCCTCCTGGCCTACAAAGATGCAACCGGGGCACCCATCGGAACCCTGATCGGCTATGAAGGCATCCTCACCGGCCTTTCTGCAATTTATACCGGGCTTGCCCAGGTGTTGAACGAAGTTTACGGCAAGACCGTCCTGCCGCTGGGCGCCGTGAAAAAATAGCCGGGCCTCCGGCGCCACCCCACTCTCTTCATTTTCCCTGTGGCGACAACTCACCCGTTGTGTTAGAGTCCTTCTAAGCTGTTTACTCTTCGCGTCATGACCTGCAGACGCGAGTTCACAATCCCCGGGAAAGGAGATACAAAATGGCTGACACGAAAATTACCGTACTGGCACGATTCAAAGCAAAAGATGGTATGGAAGAAAAAATCAAAAAGGAAATCATGGGTTGCGTTGCCCCTACGAGAGCTGAGGCCGGCTGCATCAATTATGACCTGCACCAGTTGAAGGACGACAAGCGAGTCTTCATCCTGTACGAGAACTGGACCAGCAAACAGGCGTTGGACGAGCACCTGGCAATGCCCTACCTCAAAGCACTGGCGGCTGCTGCTGACGAACTGTGTTCCGAACCGCTGGACATTTCAATCTGGGAAATGGTCACCGAACCGGCAAAGTAGCATTGCCTCGAAGCGGGGCCACCGCGGTCAGACAAAGACGGCCGCATGGCCCCGCCGAATGCCGGCCCTTATCCCGGACGAAAACCCTTCCTTATCCTCTTGTTCTCTGCCGCTTCGCTGAGTTATAATTCCACCCGGCCATACTCCTCATTCCAGAAACGGGACGGTATCCGCAATGAGACTCAACGCAAAGTTGGTGATGATCATGGTTTCCCTGCTCATCATCGCGGTTTGCACACTTTTCATGCTGAACCAGTACAGCCAGAACGACCTTGTCAGTGAGATACAGGAAAGCTCGACCGAGGTCTCCAAGGCCATACAGATAAGCGTTGCGGATCTCACGTCGGAAGCCGAGTTTTCCTCGACGCTCAAGGATTACCTGAAGGATGCCAAAAGGAAGGGAATCAATGAAATCAACATCATAAGCAACGAAGGGGAGATCATCAATTCGTCCGATCCTGACAAAGTCGGCAAACGGCGTGACATCGGGAAGCTGGACAAGGGGCTCAAGGCGTCGCGGTCCGTACCGGGAAACAAGACAGCAGATGCCGACACAACCCATCCCTATGATCTGGTGGTGCCGGTGATAGTGGGTGACGAACAGCTCGGATACGTGCACATCAACCTACTCCTCGACAACATACGCACCATTCAGCACGAGAATTTCGTCAGCCGGCTGGCTGCCACTTCCCTGGTCTTCATGCTCGGCATCGGGCTGACCATTTTTCTTGCCCGCAACTACACCCGGCCGATCCGCCGGATTGTGGACAGTGTCAAGAAAGTCTCCTCGGGAGATCTCTCGGAGACCTTCCCGGTGAAGAGCGGGGACGAAATCGGTGAGCTGGCAGCCAATTTCAATGAAATGGTCAGCAAGCTCAGAGAACGGGAACAGCTCGAAAAGAGGCTCTATGAAGCCGAGCACCTCTCCCGTGTGGGGCAGCTGGCATCCGGGATCGCCCACGAAATCCGCAACCCGCTGAACTACATAAGCCTCGCCGTCGACCACCTGAAGAGCGATATCGAGCAATCCTGCCCAAACAGGACCGCCGAGTTCGAGGAACTCCTGGACAAGATCAAGGAAGAAGTCCGCAGGGTCAATTACATGGTGCTCAATTTCATGAGCTACGGCCGGCCCCTCAAACTGAGACTGACTTCCCTCTCCTACCAGGAACTGGTGGAGAAAGTGCTGCCGCTCCTAGAAGACAAGCTGGCCGAACAGCGCATCAAGATCATGTGCGGGGAGTCGCCGGATCTTCCCTTGCTTGAGGCGGACCCCGAGCTGCTCCGCAATTGCCTGGTAAACCTGATAACCAACGCAGCCCAATCCATGCCTGACGGCGGGGTCATAACCCTTGCAGCCCGATTCGATGCCGAGAACAAAAAGGCTCTGCTCACGGTTGCTGACCAGGGAATCGGCATCCGGCCTGAAGACCTGCCCAAGATTTCCCAGCCCTATTTCACCACCAAAGAAGCAGGAATCGGCCTGGGGCTGGCGATCACGGAAAGGATCGTTAAAGAGCACGGTGGAGAGCTCTCGGTAGAGAGCACCGTCGGCAAAGGCACGGTTTTTACCATTGCGCTTCCGCAGCATGAAAAGGAGCAGGAACTATGAGAGGATCCATTCTCGTCGTGGATGATGAGAGGGGACAACGGGAAATCCTCGGCTCCATCCTGAAAAAAGCGGGGTACGACATTACGGCGGTTCCCGGGGCACGGGAGGCTCTTGAACGGCTCGGTGCAGATGAATACGATGTTGTTCTCACCGATTTGAAAATGCAGGGCATGTCCGGGATGGAGCTCCTTGAAAAAATCCTTGAAGAGAACTCCCGCCAGCGCATCATCATCATGACAGCCCACGGCACCATCGACTCTGCCGTGGAAGCAATGAAAAAGGGAGCCTTCGATTACCTGGAAAAACCCCTGGAACGGGAAGACCTGCTCATGACCATCCAGCGGGCATTCGACCACCTGGCGCTCGTACGCGAAAACAGAATGTTGCAGAAGCAGCTCGATGAAAGTGCCGGAATCCCATCCATTATCGGCTCGCACCCCAAGATGAAAGAGGTTTTCAGGATCGTTCAGAAGATAGCCGCAACGGCGTCGACCGTACTCATCTATGGTGAATCGGGAACCGGCAAGGAACTGGTCGCTCGCGCCATACACGAGGGTAGCCCGCGCAAGGACAAGCCTTTTTTCGCCATCAACTGTGCGGCAATCCCGGAAGCTCTCATCGAAAGCGAATTGTTCGGCCACGAGAAAGGTTCTTTCACCGGCGCCACCACACGGGAGATCGGGATCTTCGAAGCCGCCGACAGCGGAACGGTATTCCTGGACGAGATCGGGGAAATGAACGTCGCCATGCAGGCGAAGCTGCTCCGGGCCATACAGGAGAAGGAAATCCGCCGGGTTGGCGGGAAAGCCACCATCCCCGTTGATGTCCGCATTGTCTCCGCGACCAACAAGGACCTGGAACAGGAGATCCGGAAAGGGAATTTCCGTGAAGACCTCTTCTATCGCCTGAATGTCATCCGCATCGACCTGCCGCCCCTTCGTGAGCGGGGAAGCGACATCATCCCCCTGGCCGAATTTTTCGTCGCCAAATACAGCGCCGCCGCGGACATTTCCCTCAAGGGAATCTCGAAACCCGCCATGAAGCTCCTGCTGGATTATTCATGGCCCGGCAACGTGCGGCAACTGGAATCGATCATCGAACGGTGCGTCCTGATGTCGGAAAACGACGCCATCCAGCCTGAGGACCTGCCGGCCGAGATTCTCCGCGAGGGCGTACCCGGAGGGGGGCTGGCCTTCGAACTCCCGCCGGACGGGATTTCCATCGAGGACCTGGAACGGGACCTGATCATCAAGGCCATGGAACGGGCCGGATGGGTCATCGGCAAGGCAGCGCCCCTGTTGGGGATGACCTACAAGACCCTGCAGTACCGGCTGGAAAAATTCGGCATCGAAAAGCCGGACAGAAAATCAGCCGGCCGCACGTGAACGCCGGCTGCCGGCACTGCGTGCTGCCGCGCGCGGGGCCATCAGGCAGCCGAGTCTGACAACGACCGATCAAACAAGAAAGAGGAAACGGCCGCATGGATCTTTCCAGAAAACTTCACCGGTTCACTGTTGTACCATCGCTTCCCCGGGAGCTCGCGGGTCTTCATACCATCGCCCACAACCTGTGGTGGACATGGGAGCCTGAAGCACTCGAGCTCTTCAGGAGAATGGATTCGGAACTGTGGCGGGAAACCCGCCACAACCCGGTCAAGATGCTGGGCGCGCTCCAGCAGTCGCGCCTGGAGGAACTCCTGGCGGATGACGGTTTTCTCGCCCATCTGCGGCGTATCGAAGAGAAGCTTCGCGATTACATGGCAGGCAAGACCTGGTACGAGAAGGCCCGCCATGGCGCCGATTCGGCCCGGATCGCCTACTTCTCCATGGAGTTCGGTCTCCATGAATCCCTGCCCCTCTATTCGGGCGGACTGGGAGTCCTCTCCGGTGATCACCTGAAATCCTCCAGCGACCTGGGCATCCCCCTCATCGGCGTCGGGCTCCTCTACAGCCAGGGGTATTTCCGCCAGTACCTCAACATCGAAGGGTGGCAACAGGAAATCTACCCGCAGAACGATTTCTACAACATGCCGCTCCACCTGGAGCGGAATCCCGACGGCGCCCCGCTCATCGTCTCCCTGGAACTGGGCGGACACACCGTGTTTGCCAATATCTGGCGTGTCCAGGTGGGACGGGTGCCCCTGTACCTTCTTGACACCAACCTGGAAGACAATGCCTGGGACGATCGGAAAATAACCGCCCAGCTTTACGGCGGCGACCAGGAAATGCGCATCAAGCAGGAAATGCTGCTGGGCATCGGCGGGCTCCGGGCGCTGCGCCTCCTGGAGATCGAACCGACAGTCTGCCACATCAACGAAGGTCATTCGGCATTTCTCACCCTCGAGCGGATCCGGCTGCTGATGGAGAAAAAGAATCTTCAGTTTGCCGAAGCAAGGGAAATGGTCTCAGCCGGGACGGTATTCACGACCCATACACCGGTTCAGGCGGGCATCGATCATTTCACGCCGGATATGATCGAAAAATACCTTGGGGCGTACCATCAGCACCTGGGACTTTCCCGGGAAGACTTTCTGGGCCTGGGGAGACAGAATCCGAAGAATCCCCACGAAACGTTTTGCATGGCTGTCCTGGCCTTGAAACTGTCGGGGCACAAAAACGGCGTCAGCAGGCTTCACGGCGAGGTATCCCGTAAAATGTGGAAGAACCTCTGGCCCGAGCTCCCCGAAGAGCACATCCCGCTCATCTCCATCACGAACGGCGTGCACACCAAGAGCTGGCTGTCTCACGAAATGGCCGGCCTGCTGATCCGCTACCTGGGGACCCGCTGGCTTGATGACCCAACCGACTTCAACATCTGGCGGAAAATAAGCCTCGTGCCTGATGCTGAACTCTGGCGGACCAGGGGACGCTGCCGGGAACGCCTGGTGGCTTTTGCGCGGAAACGCCTCAAGGAACACCTGCGACAGGTCGGCGCCACGCCCAAGGAGATTGCCAAGGCTGATGAGGTGCTCGATCCGGAAATCCTCACCATCGGTTTTGCCCGCCGTTTCGCCACCTACAAAAGGGGTACCCTTCTGCTGCGGGACCTGGACCGCCTCGACGCCATCCTCAACAATCCCGCCAGGCCTCTGCAGATTATCTTTTCCGGTAAGGCACATCCAGCGGATTTCGAGGGCAAGGAACTGATCCGCCAGATCCAGCAGATATCCATGGATGAGAGATTTCACCGCCGCATCATCTTCATCGAAGACTACGATCTGGGAGTCGCCCGCCGCATGGTGCAGGGTGTGGACGTCTGGCTCAACACCCCGCGTCGCCCGCTGGAGGCGAGCGGCACCAGCGGCATGAAGGTCGCTTTCAACGGTGGCCTGAACATGAGCGTGCTCGACGGATGGTGGCCGGAGGGATACCGGGGCGATAACGGCTGGGCCATCGGGAGCGGTGAGGCATACGACGACCTCGACTACCAGAATGATGTGGAGAGCCGCGCCATTTACGACCTCCTGGAAAAGGAGGTGGTGCCGCTTTTCTATGACCGGGGTACGGACGGCATACCCCGCGGATGGCTGGCGCGCATGAAAGCCTCGATCGAATCACTCTGTCCTTTTTTCAGCAACGAACGCATGGTGCAGGAGTACACCGACCTGTTCTACCTTCCCTCCTGCGAACAGTGGAATGCCCTGAATGGAGAAAACCAGGAACTGGCGCGAAATCTGGCCCAGTGGAAAGACAGGATCGCGCGCCACTGGAGCAAGGTTCGCATAGAAGGGATAGAGGCGGCAACGTCAGGAGAGGTTTCCGTCGGGACCCGGGTGAAAGTCCAGGTCCGGATCGGCGCCGGTGAAATCCCGCTGGAAGAACTGTCCGTAGAAGCCTATTTCGGAGTCCTCGACACACGAGACTCCATCATGAATGGAACCATGGCCAGCCTTGACCATGCTGAACAGCTGGGAGCAGACCTCCATCGATTCAGCGGCGAAATGGAATGCAGGGTCTGCGGCCGCCAGGGTTTCATCATTCGCATCCTGCCCAGGCACCCCACTCTCGGCACGGTTTACGAACCGGGGCTCATACTCTGGGCATGACCGGTACGGCAGTTTTCAGGACCGTAGGCAGGCGTATCGTTACAGACGCCAACCCCTGCTGGGTTTGCAGCGCAGGTTCCCTCCGCTCCAGGGGCCCCGGCGCTCTGTTGCGGCTTGAAACTTTCGACAAAAACCGGTAGAGTCCGCACCGGAAAAAATTATTGCTACAGGAAACACCATGAAACAGGCTTTCATCATGACGATTACAATTGTCTTCCTGACCTCGTGCACCAACATGGTTCCCAGAGAGAAACTCCCCTACCCGCTCACCAATGAGTCTTTCGGAGATCCGGTCAAGACAGTCACCATTCCCCTGCCCGTCATAGCTACAACACCGAACGAAGGCATCATTGTCGGCGCACTGACCGCCTTCCTCCTGCATAACGACAAAGATGAAGTGAGCACCCTGCTCGCTCCCCAGGCAAACTACAACAAGAATTTCGGCGCCTCCTTCAGCCTGTACGGGGCATTTTACCCCGCTCCCCGGAGAAGCTGGGAAATGAACCTTTCCGCTTCAACCAAGGTGAATTATGATTTCGAAGCAAAGGTCCGCGACAGAACGTTCATGGACGGGAGGCTCGAACTCTATGCGTTCCCTTACGTCTTCAGCGACGGATCAGCTCGTTTCTTCGGCTTCCAGTCTGACAGCTCGAAAGACAACGAGACCAACTATGCGGACAAGGAATACGGCTTCACCGGCCAGGTGGGCTATGACATCACGAAAAACCTGCAGATCGTGTTCGGGGAGCGCATAAGAAGGGTTGAGATCGGCAAGGGGGCGATTACATCCCTGCCCTCGATAAAGGAACGGTACACGGAAGACGAAGTCCCGGGCATAAAAGGGTTTACCGCTCACGTCCAGAAGCTGGCGCTCATCTACAGCACTCTCGACTCAAAAGACATGCCGACAAGCGGGATCTATGCGAAAACCTCAATTGAATGCAGCTGGAAAGCGTTTGGCAGCAATGAAGACTACCGCCACTACGAAGCTGAGGTGAAAGGCTACCTGCCCTTGGACAACGGACGCTACATCAGCGTGGGCCGCATCGTCTACAACCAGACCCTGGGTGGCAACGTACCGTTTCTCGAACGCAGTATCCTCGGCGGGGAGAACACCCTCCGCGGCTACGGCCGCAACCGTTTCATCGACAGCAGTTACCTGCTGCTCAACCTCGAAGAACGTATCCGCCTTTTCCGCTGGAGCATCTTCAACGTCAATACCGATTGGGAACTGGCGCCATTCATCGACTTCGGCGCCGTCATGGAATCACTTGACAAGGCCGAAACCCAGAGCTTCGAATTCAACCCGGGCGTTGGCTTCCGGGCTGTTGTCAGGCCAAACATCGTCGGCCGCATCGACATCGGAATCGGCAGCGACGGACCGGCAGTTTTCGTCGGCCTCGGGTATCCTTTTTAACAGTCAGACCACCCCCCCTCACCAAATTACGGTGAAAAGGTTTTTGGTATGGTACGTACCGTTGGGGGAATCAGAACAGCGACATCGGTCCTTCGGTACGGTTTCTTCCTCCGGCCTTTGCCCTGTAGAGCGCGCCATCAGCCTCCCGTACCAGGTCTTCAATTGTTTCAACATTCTTGCCCGGATACGCGGCAATGCCCAGGCTGACGCTGATCCGCTCACCTTTCAGCTTACCGGCAAACGTGGTTTCATGCACCGATTTCCTGATCCGCTCCGCAACAGCTATCGCATCGTTCAGCGATGTGTCCGGCAGGACGGCGACATACTCATCCCCGCCAAAGCGTACCGCGGTATCATAGCCGCGCAGTTCGTTCCTGAAGATGGATGCGGTCCTGGCGAGCACGGCATCTCCTTCCTGATGGCCGAACCTGTCATTGATTCCTTTGAATTGATCGATATCGAGAATGAGTAGCGAGAGGATGCTCCCGGTCCGTTGAGCACGGGAAAACTCCCGGTCAAGAACCTCCATCAGGTAGCGGCGGTTGTAAAGGCCGGTGAGATGATCGGTATAGGATATCTCCAGCAGGAGTTCGTTCGCCTTCATGAGCTCGTCCTGGAGCTTCTTTATCTGCAGATGCACTTTCACCCGGGCCACCAGCTCACCGGGGCCGAACGGCTTGGTTATGTAGTCGGCCACACCCAGCTCGAATCCGCGCATTTTCGATTCCTGGTCCTCTTTTGCCGTCAGCATGACAAAGGGAATGCTGCGCAGCTCATCACGGGCGCGGACCATGGACAGAAACCTGAAGCCGTCCAGGCGCGGCATCTCGACATCGCACAGGACCAGGTCCATCTTGATCTCCAGGAGAACCTTCAAGCCTTCGATGCCATCAGCCGCTTCATGGAAAAAGGTCGCGACAGAATGGGCCTGCAGTGTCTGGATGATTTCCTTGCGGACCGATTCCGAATCATCGATTACGAGTATGTTGGTTTCAATGCTCTTCCCACCAGACATGGCGCTCTTCCCCGGGTGAATAAGGTTATTTCGTTTCCATCCGGAAAGGGTGCTTTTCCGCCCTGGCTGTGTCAATCTGCGGGCTTGCTTGTGCGACATACGTAAGTATGCCTCCGCGCAATCCCTTGATTTCCTTGCCAGGACGAAAAATCCCCTCTTTCCGATCTGGAAACTGCATTCGTGCCTATCCGGAGTTTCCGGATGGGCACTATTTCGACATGAGATCCCGCTTGCGCTGCATCCTGTCAGACAGCATCATGCAACCGTCTGCCGCAAACCACTGTTTTTTTCATAAAAGCGGTTCCCGTGCCTGCTGCCTCAGCTCCCGTATGGTGGCAGCATAATCAGGGCTGCCGAACACAGCGCTTCCCGCCACGAAAACGTCAGCGCCGGCATGGGCTATGCGGCCTATGTTATCGGTTTTGACTCCGCCATCGACCTCCAGCTCGGTCTCCAGACCCCGCTTGTCCAGCATGCCACGCAAGGCATGAATCTTGCCGATGCATGCCTCTATGAAAGACTGCCCCCCGAACCCCGGGTTGACGGTCATCAGCAGGACCAGGTCGAGGTCCTCAAGGACATATTCCAGATGATTCAGGGGAGTAGCGGGATTCAAAGCAACACCTGCCTTCTTGCCGAGCGAGCGGATCAGCTGGACAGTACGGTGCAGATGGACAGATGCTTCAGCATGGACAACGATGATATCGGCGCCTGCCCTGGCAAACGAAGGCACATACAGATCCGGGTTCGCTATCATGAGGTGGACGTCCAGCGGCAGGCTGGTAACCCTCCTGGCAGCTTCGACCACCAGGGGGCCGATGGTGATGTTCGGGACGAAATGCCCGTCCATGACATCCACATGAAGGTAGTCGGCGCCTCCGGCCTCCACGGCACGGATCTCGTCGCCGAGACGGGAAAAATCCGCCGACAGGATCGACGGAGCAATTTTTTTCATGCAACCTCCGCTTACAGCACCTCTTCTGCGTTTATCCGACTTTCCTCAGCCTGGCAGCGAAAAACCCGTCCATGCCGTGGCGATGTGGCCAGCTGCGGAACATCTCCTGCTCCGTGAAAAGACCCGGATGACCAGGTACGACTGTCCTTAGGTCTTCTATCATAAAATCGCCGTTTTCTGAAAGAAAATCGTTGATCACTCCTTCATTTTCTTCGGTGGAGACTGAACAGGTAGAGTAGAGAAGCGCTCCGCCATCCGCAAGGACGTGCGATGCATTCCTGAGGATGGTTGCCTGCAGCCGGGCCATCCGCTCCAGGTCATGTGCGGCAAGCCGCCACTTCGCCTCCGGATTCCGCCGCAGCACACCCAGGCCGGTGCACGGCGCGTCGACAAGGATACGGTCGAACCGGCGTTCCGCCAGTTCGTTCAGCGGACGGGAAGCGTCGAGCAGCTGAGTCCGAATTATGGATGTTCCCAGCCTCCGGGCAGCATCCTCTATCCGGGGCAACTTGCGGGGGTCGCGGTCGCAGGCAACCAGCTCGCCCCTGTTTGCCATGAGCTGCGCCAGGTGGGTCGCTTTGCCGCCCGGCGCCGCACACACGTCAAGCACCGATTCCCCCGGCAACGGCGACAGAAAGAGCGAAGCAAGCTGTGACGCTTCGTCCTGCACCGTCAGCAGCCCTTCACTGAATCCGTAAAGTGCTGCCGGACGGACAGGAGAAAGAACCCTGATACCGTCGGGAGAATACCCGGTCGCTTCCGCCATGACACCTTCATCCCGAAGCCTGCCCAGCAGATCACCCCGGGTAATTCTCAGGGTATTGACCCTGACCGTAAGGTGGGGCGTCTCATTGAGTGCTCCGGCAAGGGCTTCGGCCTCAGCCAGCCCGAGCTGGCAGATCCATTTCTCCGCCAGCCAGCGGGGAAGGGAGTGCCGCGCCGCGACAAATGCCGCCGGGTCATGCTCCCGGTCAGGCCAGGGCAGGGATTCCCATTCACGATCAGCGCGGCGCAGGACCGCATTGATGAAACCGGACGCCTTCGGCGCCAGTGCCTTGGAAAGATTGACCGTCTCGTTAACCGCTGCGGATGACGGGATGCGATCGAGGTAACAGATCTGGTAAAGGCCGATCCTCAGCAGATTGAGCA
The DNA here is from genome assembly GCA_002419385.1 of Geobacter sp. UBA5735. Classification (GTDB taxonomy): domain Bacteria; phylum Desulfobacterota; class Desulfuromonadia; order Geobacterales; family Geobacteraceae; genus RPRC01. The sequence continues at coordinate 14,671 of DIFZ01000044.1, read as the reverse complement.
CGCGTCTTTCCAGCCTGCTGACCGCCATGCTGGAGCAGGAGCCGATGATATGGTCCAGGGTTCCGCGCCGGCGCAGAACCCCGAAAACCAGTTCGTTGAGCAAGCCGCGATCAGGGCCTTTGAGTGAACTCCCGGCAAGCGCCCGGTCTACCAGGATGTCAGCGTATGACCTTTCGCGTTCGATCCGCTCAAGTATTTCAAAGGCGACACGGCGCGGGTTGCTGCTTTTCAAGGGAACTCCGTTCATGAACAGGACGGCTTTGCCGTTCAACCCCTCGGCCCGTAGATCATCGCTTCCAGTCGACGGACTCTTTCCTCGATGGGAGGATGGGTGGAAAAGAGCGACTTGAGGCCGCCACCCGTGAGAGGGTTGACAATGAACATATGGGCAGTGGCAGGAGTCGCTTGCTCCATCGGCAGCCTCTGGTTGGCTATCTCCAGCTTTTTCAAGGCACCTGCCAGGTAGAGCGGATTGCCGGAAATCTCGGCGCCCCCCGTATCTGCGACGTACTCCCGGGAGCGGGATATGGCCATCTGGATGAGCAGGGCAGCCAGCGGCGCTACGATCGCCATCACCAGCATGCCGAGCATGCCGCCCCCTTCGTCGTCCCGGTCACGGCCACCGCCGAAGATGGCAGCCCACTGGGCCATATGGGCAAGATAGGTGATTGCCCCGGCTACTGTGGCAGCAATGGTGGAAATGAGAATATCGCGATGCTTGACGTGGGCCAGTTCGTGGGCCATGACCCCCATCAGCTCCTCGCGGGAGAGAATGCGCATGATGCCGCTGGTGGCAGCCACTGCGGCATGCTTCGGATTCCTGCCGGTGGCAAAGGCATTGGGCGTATCCGACGGGATCACGTAGACACGGGGCATGGGCAAGCCGGCCCGCTCCGCAAGCTGCCTGACAATCCCGTAGAATTCGGGACTTTCAGCCTCGGTGACTTCCTTCGCACCATACATGGCAAGCACGATCCTGTCGGAAAACCAGTACGATACGAAGTTCATGACCCCGGCCATTAGCAGGGCGATCAACATCCCGCTCTGTCCGCCGATAGCGCCGCCGGCAAAAACGAGCAGTACGGTAAGAAGGGCCAGCAACATTGTTGTCTTGAATGTGTTCATGTATGTTACCTCTCTCAACTCTTTTTTCGATTTGTCCAATTTCCTTAACATCTAGCGTCATTATAAGCATTGCAAAACCAAACTACAAGGATAAGTGGTCAGGCAAACGGCCCCATTGAGACGTTCCTGGTGGAAGCCGGTTGAAATGGAGAATGGCATCGAATATGATATAATTAATAAACGAAATACGACCAAAGCGTGTGGCTTCGGAACAGGGGGTTTTCTTCCCCGTTGCAAAGGCGTTTCTGCAAGCCGGACTTTCGTGGCGCAGCGTCATGTTGTTGACCATTCAAGGAGGAACGAAGATGGAAATCGCAAGAATATGTTCAAAGGCAGTTTCTGTTGTATTCGTAATAATGGTGCTGGGGTTTCTCCCCGCCCGCCAGTGAGATTTCCGCAGCCTGCGACTGCAGTGCAAGCCTGAGCAGGTTCGACTCGCGGGACTGCGGGGTCGTCCCTCCGCCACGCAACCAGGAGGGGTGCGGAAGCTGCTTCGCGTTTGCAGCGGCAGCAGCCTACGAGATAAGCTACCTGATCATGAACCCGAGCGTCCGCCCCCAGGACATCGACATCTCCGAGCAGCATATCATCAGCTGCAGCATCGGGACCTGCGGCGGTTCCCTGCCTGAAGTGCCTCTGCGCTGGATGAAGAATCACCGGGTTGCCTCTGAAGCAATGCTCAGGTACCAGGTGGTGGATTTCTCCTGCCCTTACCAGGATGCCGCAACCCAGTACTACACCTATGATTGGGGGCATGTGGACAAACTGAACCCCCTCTATCCGTCAAAACACGAAATCAAGGAGGCCATCTGCCGGCACGGTTCCGTGATCAGTGCCATGAAAACAACCCCCCCTTTCAAGCACAAGGGCCACAGTGATGCGACGCGAAGCAGTGTATTTAATGAAAAAACCTATCTTCCGACAAACCATATCGTGACCATCGTCGGCTGGGACGACAGCAAGAAGGCGTGGCTCATCAGGAACTCCTGGGGGACGAATTGGGGAATGAACGGCTATGGCTGGCTGGGATACGACAGCAGCAACATCGGCTATGACGCCTGCTGGATCGATGCCCGTCCGCTCTGCTCGAAACGGATCAAGGTCGAAAACCTCATCGGCAAGGGAAGTTTCAACACCGACCTGGTGCTGGCATACGACATCGGGGGATTCCGCCACGTTGAAGACCACAATTTCCCCGTCGGCCAGAGCCGGACTCCCCTGGTGCCCTGTGATGCGCGCAACATAAAGCTGACGGCAAAAGCCGTGGGCGGCAAGCAGGTCTTCGAGAAAACCTATGCGATGCCGCAGGATCTCTGCTTCCAGGTGTGGGGGACAACCCTCAGCCCCAAGTCCACGGCATGCTATGACAAACCGGGCTGCACCAGGATCGTCGAAGTCAACAACCTCCTGGGGAGAGGAAGCTTCAACACCGACCTGGACGTCTATTTTTCCTGGAAGGGTGAGGAATTCCACGTGGAAAAGAACTTCCCGGTCGGGCAGACCGCAAAAGTCGAAGTGCCGTGCGACGCATCAAACGTCCGCGTAAAAGCCGCAGCGGTGGCCGGCAAGAGCATCTTTTCGGAAACCTACCCGACACCCAAGAACGTCTGCTTCGATGTCTGGGGAACGACCCTGAGCCCGAAACATGCCCTCTGCGTCTCCGTGGGTGACTGCTTCAAGCATGTGACCATCAAGAACGCTGTGGGGAGCGGTTACGTGGCAACGGCAACCGCCAGCTACACCCTGGACGGCCAGCGCCAGCCAACCATCAACAGCGGCAGCTTCCCGGTCGGACAGATCAAAAGGCTGCCCATACCCTGCAAAGCCACCGACATCGAAGTAACCGCCAAAGCCGTGGCAGGCAAGACGATTTTCACGAAACGGTTTGCAACTGCAGCTGATTACTGCTATGAAGTCAGGGGAACAACGCTGTCCCCCAGGTATGAGTCCTGTACCGACACCAGTGATTGCAAGAAGAGAATCGAAGTTAAGAACAACGGCGCCTATGCCGCCGAATTCACGGTGAAATACGATTACCAGGGGGAACGGCAGTCGAAAAGCAGCGGATCGTTCCCGGTCGGCAAATCCCGGGAGGAAAGTATCCCGTGCACTGCAACCAACATCGAGGTGAAGGCAAAAGCCATTGCGGGCAGGACCATATTCACCAAGACATATCCAAACGCAGTCGACCTCTGCTTCAAGGTTCGGGGTACGACGTTGTCTCCGAAATACGACACGTGCCAATAGAGGGTGCCGAGCAACCGGGCTCGGTTTTTCGGGCTTTTAGAAAAGAGTGCAGGGGAAATCGGCATCATCAAGGGATGCCGGCAGGACCAGGGGGCGGCCAGCGAGGGCCGCCCCCGCTTCGTTCAGCACTGGGTACAGCCGGAATGCTCCGCCTTGCCCATACGGCTCACGGTCGAATAAGAGCTCCTGAGTTCAGCTCCACAGGCATAGTGAACCACTTCCATCCTGAAGCTCGGCTTGATCTCGTCCACAAGTGTCTGGACCGCATCGCTGCCGCAATCGATGCATTGTTTACGAAGGTGTTTCATCTTCTTCTCCTTTGTCTGTATTGTTCCCTTTCAGGGGCTGTAAACATCTCTTCCGGGGCATCTCAAAGCAATGCGCCGCTGATCAAGCTCACTGGCCCCAAGGTTCATAAAAGGAGAAAGCCGGCGCAGCTCACCATCATGAAACATCCACGCAAAAAAGCCCAACAATCAGTTGATCGACCTGCAGGGTGAGGAAGACAATCGGTTGCTGCGGGGTTAAGCGGATGGGCGCGAAAAAACGGGGAAGCCCCTGCTTCCCCGTCTTAATTTTTAAATATAACGAATAATGAAATTAAAATCAACATCAAATATGCGTGCGGAAGCGCAAATTTCCGTCACTTCGTCGCACAAGGAGGCCAGGGAAACCGGCACCTGTCCGGGAATTTGGCAAAATTCACAGCAACCGGCACTTTCATCTCAGCGCCGAAAAATTTATGAAATTACCAGCGCATTGAATAGCCTGTCAATTAAAAAAACAATTATTGAGTTCTCGCCGATCCGTGCTGCATAACCGGACGACACGTGTTCAGCGAGAGCTGTGCAGCCTCCCGATCCCGTCCTTCCCGCCATACTTGACTTAACGTAATTCTCGTTTATTTTTGAATCTGTACGGTGATAATTTCCTGATCCATGATAGGTAATCGCATGTTTTCCTCAAATTGTGCCAACGGCAAACGGCCGCTTTATCAACCCGACGTTGATAAAGCGGCCGTTTGCGTTATTAGCCGACACATCCAGGGCGCAACAACACCCTGCCGGACGGAATACCACGTGTGATTTCCTGTTGAAAATCCAGGAACGGATGGGGCTGACAGTCAATTGACGGGAGGATTACAAGATGAAATACGGAAAACTGCCGGTACTGTTGGTGGCAATGATGCTGTGCATCACGTTCTCGGTCCAGACAGGCATGTGCACGGAAGAGGAAGAAACCCCGCTGCAGAAACTGCTTCTGCGACTCAAACCCGCTGTTGTCCTGATTTACAGCAACATACAGGCGCAGGTGACCATCCAGCTCGAGGGAAGCCGCAAGACATTCAATGCCGACCCCATGGGTTCGGCCGGCACCGGCTTCCTCATCAGTTCCGACGGATACCTGGTGACCAACGGTCATGTGGTGGCAGACTACCATGAATCCAACGAAAAAAGGCTCGAGCAGCAATTCTTCATCATGGTGCTCCAGAAACACTTCGTGCCGCAGTCGGACAAGTCGGGAAGACCGCTCACGGACCAGGAGAAACAGCAGCTACTGATTCAGCTTTTCACTCAACTGAGACCGGCCGCCACCATCGTTATTAAAAAGGATCTGCATGTCCTCCTGTCAAACGGTGAAGCATACCCTGCCGAAATAAAGCAATACAGCCCCCCCATAAGTCCGATGACCGGCAAGATCTCCATACCGGGCGCCGAACAGAAAGTGGAAACAGGCAAGGACGTCGCGATCCTGAAAATTGAGGGAAGAGACCTGCCGACGGTCATGTTCGGTGACTCGGGAAGACTGCAGCTCGGCGAACCGGTTTACGTGATCGGTTATCCCGCCGTCGTGTTTTCCCACGACTATCTCAGCAAGAAGACCCAACTGGATTCAACAGTCACGAGAGGCCATGTTTCGGGATCTAAACTGGATGTCAAGGGCACGCCCGTCATCCAGACCGATGCCTCGCTCACCTGGGGCAACAGCGGCGGTCCGGCATTCAACTCGAAGGGTGAAGTGATCGGCATCGCCACGTTCATCAGCATCTCCCAGACACTCGGAGCCCAGCAGGCCATCCAGGGCTTCAACTTCCTGGTGCCGGGCAATACGGCAAAGGAATTCGTCCGCGCGTCCGGGGTCGATCTGAGCGCTGAAAGTCTATTCAACAAGCTGTGGTATGAGGCCATCGAACTGTATGCGGAACCGGATTACCGGAAAGCGCTGAGCAAAATCGACGAGGTCAACCGCCTCATGCCGAACCAGCCCGATGTGCGCAAGCTTCAACTGGCAGCCCAGGAAAAGCTGTCCACCCAGAAAGACGGCTTCCCGCTCCTGCCACTCCTCATAGCTCTGGCCGGCGCCCTTCTCATCGGGGGCATCGTGTACTATGTCCTGCGCACCAGGGGAAGGAAGCCAGCGGTGCCTTCCGCACCTGTGCCGGAAGCAAAGACCGCCATACCGGCCGGATCATTGCGGTGCGATGAAGGCCCCCTGGCGGGACACTCCTTCACGATCGGCGCGGCAGGAGTGAAAATCGGCAGGGACCCGGCCAAGAACCAGGTCGTCATCGAGAATGACGGTGTCTCGCGCGAACATGCATGGATCGGCATGGAAAACGGCCGGATGATGGTCAAGGACCTCAATTCACTCAACGGGACCTATCTGAATTCCACTGAATCCGACCGCATCAAGTCGGAAGCGCTGAAAGACGGCGACGTAATCATCCTCGGGAAAGGCAGATTCGGGGCATTCACGTACCGGGCGGGGTAACGGCGATACCATGATCGGTAAAGAGATAGGCCCATATCGGATAACCGGGAAGATCGGCCAGGGCGGGATGGGGATCGTCTTCAAAGGGTTTCATGTGAAGCTCGAGCAGGAGGTTGCCATCAAGGTCCTCGCACCCGAATTTTCCCAGGACCCGGCGATGCGGGACAGGTTTATCCATGAGGCGAAAATCCAGGCAAAGATCTCCCATCCCAACGTTGTCAATGTCTTCAACTATGTCGAGGAAGACGGAAACCTGTTCCTGGTCATGGAATACATTCGGGGAGACACCCTTGAAAACCGGCTCAAGCGGGACGGGAGACTACCCAATGCCGCTACCGTCTGCATAAGTATGCTTTCGGCACTCGATTTCATGCATGCCCGCGGCATCATCCACCGTGACATAAAACCGGGCAACATCATGTTCCTGGAAGACGGCTCGGTGAAGGTCATGGATTTCGGCATAGCCAAGGTGGCCGGCGAAAAGGGGCAGACCAAGACCGGCATGCGGCTGGGTACCCTCTGGTACATGTCTCCGGAACAGATCAGGGGGGAGGAGGCATCGGTATCCTCCGACCTCTATTCGGTGGGCGTGACCCTGTACCAGATGGCCACCGGCAGGATCCCCTTCGGCGGAGATTCGGAATACAAGGTCATGAAGGCCCACCTCGAGGAAAAGCCCGTGCCGCCCTGGGAAATCGATCCGCACATTTCCCGGGACATGGGGAGGATCATCCTCAAGGCCATCGCCAAGGAGAGAAAGGACCGCTACCAGAGCGCTCGTGATTTCGCGGCCGATCTCGGTGCCCTGGAGGCGCCCGGCGCCGCACCGGCGAACTTTTCACGATCCGCCCCTGAACGGAGCGGCATCGACTGGCAAGGAATTCTGGCGCCCCTCTGCCGGCTGGACAGGAAGTACCTGCTCATAGCCCTGCTCTGCCTGGGAATGATCCTCATCATCGCCGGCCTGTTCATGTCCCTGCGACACAAAAAGGAAAGTGTCTTCCCCGTGACGAAAAGCGCACCGTCGTCACCGGCTCCTCCGTCATCTCTCCCATCCGCGCTCCCGGTGCCGGCGCCCGTCCCGGCCCCAGTGGACCAGGCGGTTGTTACTCCCGAGAAGCAGCCGAAAGAGATGCCGAAGAAGTACGTCCAGAAAAAAAACCAGGCCTGCCCGGAAACCGCAGCCCGCAAGGCAGCCTCGTGAACGGGACCACCATGACGAGCCGGAAGGTATGGGCGAATGGGTAATAGACAAATGAAATGCCTGAATCGAAACGCTGTTCTTTTTCTGGTCATTGCCACCGCACTGCTGGCTGGTGGGTGTTCCAAAATGAAGCCTGCCTGGGAAAAAAGCACCGCTACGCTCAAGGAGGCTTTCTCGTCTTCAGAAGAGGGAAAACCGGGGAAATTTGCCTGCCCGCAGATCGAGCAGCATCAGCTTTCTATTGAAACGTCAGAAATAAGCCCCGACCAGGTATATCCGGATGACGAAATAACCCATACCGTCACGTATGCACTCTGCGCACCGACAGACAAGTTCACCATGCAGGGGACTCTCACCAGGAGAATCATTTTCAAGGGCAAAGAGCTTTTCAGGGATTCGGGCATTGAGACCTTCAAAGCCGGAACAAAGCGGTCGATCGAAGCGGAGATCACGATTCCGGAAAGGGCCCCTGCCGGCCTTTATACGTTGGAAACGATAATCCAGCATGAAAACGTGACCATAAAACGCAGCGCGACGTTTTACGTAAAGCCTGAGGACTAGTCCTGTATCAAGGACATCCAGGCACACCGAACAATCGGTTCATTCCGGAGACGAAAGAGGGAGGCATTGCCATGACCTGCAAATCATGTGGAGCGGAAATCCCGGAAGGCTGCAGATTCTGCGGAAGCTGCGGAGCCCCTGTGGAAGCGGTGTCAGGCGACACCCGCGCTTCCGGCGCCGGCGCCATGGGGGCAACCGTACTCTCCGGGGAAGGGCTGACCGCTGACAGTCTCGGGGCAACCAGGATCTTCGAGGCGAAAGACCTGGGCAAAACGGTCATCTTCAAGCCGCAGGAGAAGAAGAAACCCATTTATGGCTGGCTGGTGGTGATCGACGGTCCGGGTGCCTGGGAAGAGTTCAGAATTTGCGATGAAGAGTGCCAGCTGTTTCTGGGCAAGGGAGAAGGCTGCCAGATCAAGCTCCCGGACGAGAGCCTGGAAAAGATGCACGCAAGCGTACGCCTGAAAGAAGGCACGCTGAGCGTGACCGATCTGGACACCTCATCGGGCACCTTTGTCAACGACACTCCCGTTACCAGGACCGAGTTGCAGGACGGCGATACGGTAAAGGTTGGGGAAAGCACCATGAGATTCCGTAAATGCTGAATCCTGCCCATGGTCTCATCGATTTTTTCGCGGAAACAGACCCAGGCCTGGCCCGCTCCGCAAACGAGGACTCTCTCATTCTTCATGTCCCCGGCCCCGGAGACCCGCTCCGGGAAAAAGGAGCCCTGGCACTGGTCGCTGATGGAGTCGGCGGCGCAAACAGTGGAAAAACCGCCAGCAGCCTCGCTGTTTCCATCATCAATGAAACATACTACGCGAGTTCAGGAGGAGAACCGCTCCTGGCCCTCAAAGACGCGGTGCGCGCGGCACATCGCGAGATCCAGGCCAGATCCCGCCGGGAAAGCTCCATGGAAGGGATGGCGACAACCTGCACGGCATTGGTGCTGCGGGGACCCGACGGGTATGTGTGCCATGCGGGGGACAGCCGGGCGTACCTCTTCCGCGAAGGCAGTCTGCGACAGGTCACGGAAGATCATACCCTCGTCAACAGGCTCCTGCAGGACGGCCTGCTGACGGAAGAAGCAGCCCGCAGCCACCCCCAGAGGAACATCATCGTCAAGGCGCTCGGCAGCGACGGTGAACTGGAACCGGATACCATCCACCTCGAGCTTGAGGAGAGCGATATCATTCTCCTGAGCAGCGATGGCCTGCATGGCCTGGTATCCGACAACGACATTGCGTCGGTCCTCGCAAGGCTCCCGCTCCGCGAAGCGGGTACGTCCCTCATGGACTTGGCAAAGGCGAATGGCGGCACCGACAATATTTCCGTCATTCTTCTCAGGACAGCAGCAGGGAAAAATCCAGGAAAGAGCGCCACCCGGCCTTTCCAGGCCTATGGCCGGAAAAACGTGTCCACCCTTTTGACTGCGCTTGTCGTTGCACTGCTCATCGGAGGCCTTCTTTACCTGTGGGCCACCTGCGGACTCGATCAGTCAGCGCCGCCAAGCCTCGACGAAGTGCTGAAAATCAGCAAATGATGCCTTGGCCATGAACAGGAAAACGGCAGCGGCGCCAGATCATTCCAGCCTTGATTTTCCCGCAGTTCTCTCTATACTGTGTGCCATGCAGAAAAATTGCCTTATTTTCATGATACTCTGTATATTGCTCGCCTCATGCGGCACGACCGGTCACCGGGTGAGGGTGGAACCGGGGCCTTCCTGGCTGAGGCCCTGGGAGCGTCCCTATTGGGTGGACGGCACCCGCTATGTCCCCCTCCTCAAAGCCGACGGCTTCCGGGAAGAAGGGCTTGCTTCCTGGTATGGCGTGGAAGAACACGGCAACCGGACGAGCAACGGCGAACTGTTCGACATGCACAAGCCTACCGCGGCCCACAAGACCCTGCCCCTCGGCAGCGTCGTCAGGGTCACCAGCAAGGCCAGCGGAAAGTCCATCGTGGTGCGGGTCAATGACCGCGGCCCGTTCGTGACGGGACGGATTGTCGACCTTTCCTACCGGGCAGCCCAGGAACTGGACATCGTGGGAGGCGGGCTGACGCCTGTCCTGCTTGAAGTGGTCACCAGCGCTCACGGGAGCAAGGATCCTGCAGAAAAGGTTGCAACCGGCATGACCTACACTCTCCAGGTAGCCTCCTTCAGCGATCGGGAGACGGCACGGCTCCTCTCCGAGAAGCTGGGCAAAGAGCTGGAATATTCCTTCATCCGTGAAGTAGAGACGGGACAGGGCCGTTTCTACCGGGTCCATGCCGGCAAGTTCCGTTCCCGCTCCGACGCCGAAACGGCCCGTGCCTCCCTGGCGCGGAACGGCTATCCAGATGCGTTCATAAGCACGCTGCGTTAGCCTCCTGCCAAGGCCACAAGAATTCCCCGTCAACCATTCCAGCCCTCCCTCGTTCTACGATTCGAAAGCACTACAGAAACCCGGAAAAATGGTCACCAATCTGCCGGCAAGCCGGGATTCGTCAAAGAATGGAGGTATTTGAAATGTTCAGGAAACTGGTTATTGCAGCATCCATGGTTCTGGCTACCTGGTCCGTGGCAACAGCATCCCATGCGGGATTTTCCATCAACCTTCCCGGTTTCGGCATGCATCTGCCGCTCCCCGGAGCCTCGGTCAGTATCGGCCTTCCATTTGTGGCTTCCTACAGTCATCCCTCCTACCATGGGGGCCCCAAGCATGACTATCGCGACTACGGCAGATATGACGGCCACGGGAAGTATGAAGGTGGAAGGCATTATTATGGGAAATCATATAACCGGGATATGCCGGAACACCATGGTTACGGTCCTGGAGGATTTGCGTCAGGCGGCCATACGGGATTCTATGGCGGAAGATAGGAAACACGACCATTCCTCCCCACATGATCGTAAAAGCTGACCATCTGTACAGCAAAGGCCATACCCTTCAAAGGTATGGCCTTTGTATTAAGAAGTATTTTTTGTTGGTTTATTGATTGATCTGACTGGTTTGAGGTCATTTGAACAATTTTACCGGCTCGATCCAGAGAAATTGAAAGAACATTCAGATTGACAAACTCGCCTCAACAGGAGCTACTTCACGATGAACAGCAAACATGACACGCGACACCAGGCTGACTTTCATGGAATCCGGCTCGATGATGAGCGTATCGATCTTCAGATGATCAGACATGGTTGTGCCGTCTTCCCGTCTGACATGAACGACCGGCTCATGGTCAGGAAGCGAAATGGTGAGCTTTCCACCCGGCGTAAGGTTGGTAAGTGTTATCTTCTCACTACCTTCCGGGAAAGGAATACGCATGTCGGGATGGGCCCCGTTCCAGAACTCCATGTCGAAATCTTCCGGCAGATGCGGCCAACGATTTTCCCGCCACGCGTCACCATAAGTACCGGCCAGTTCCAGACGCTGTTTCCATGCCTTGGTGATAATTCCAAACCCTTGCGGAGCATAAGCATTTCCGAGCACGCTGACCGGATTTTCCGGAGAATCGATCTGTGGCGCCGGGAATGTCTTCATCCGCTTCGCCTTCAGATACCATTCTTCGGCAAACCCCATCCCAAGCGGATTGTCGTCGTATACGGCATGGGCAAGCGGTGCCTTAGCTTCCCCATCGGGATGGCTGGCGCGCTGCTCAGGACCAAGGAGAAATTTCCTGCCGACTCGTTCAGCGGCAGAATCGTCCATTTCGATCCTGCACTCACCGCCAAAGGCATATTCATAGCGTAGCGGCAGTGACGTTATGGGCATGGTCGGCGGCCTGAGCTTCCACCCTCCCAGCAGTCCTTTCTCCCAGTGGCGGGAACCAGTGACCACCAGCTTCTTGTCAAGGACAACCAGTCCCGGCTCCACACGCTCATCGGGAGGTTTGTTCACCCGCACACCGACGATGAATCCGGTGGAAGGCCTGCCGCCCGGCGCATACGCAGTCGCATTGACGATGACGTCGCATTGCGGTTTGAAAGGAACAAGGTCGCTCTCCTTCCTGACGCAACTCCTGTTGATTTCGCCGAAGTATTCGTCGGTCAGGACAAGCGGCTGCTGCTCGACGGACACTTCCAGCGCGCCATCCGGCTTGATGTCGAAGGTGGCGCGCATGACCACGACGTGCGAGGACGAAAGGTTCCAGTCCGTTGCCGGGAACATGATGGCGGGGAATGGTGTGCGGTTGATGAATTGCATTGGCCTTTTCCTAATGCGGATATGAGTTGCAACGCTAGGAAAACCTGCGGTTTGCCGGTGATTGCGTCGAAAAAACGGCCCCGTGGTGAGTCATGACGGAAAGCGTTCTCGCCTTCGGGCACGGCCATGGCTCCGATGCTTCATGCCTTTATTGGTTCTTGCCAACCACAAAGCCTTTCTTTTCCTTTCCGGAAGAATCAACGATCACGAACTGGAGTGCCTTGCCATTTCCAGCGGGATATCCAGCTATTACAAGCTCGCCTGTACTCAATACGGCGGCGGCCTGAATCTCGATCCGTTCGCGAAGCCTTTCCAGCGTCTTGGAAAATGATTCAACTTTCTTCCCGTTCCGAAATTTTGCGATATCCCCCGGTTCGCTTCTGTCTGACAGTATCAGTGACCCGTCGGAGAGAAAGCCTATGAAGCGGTCAGGACCCCGGAATCTGTCCGGACCTGTCTTAAACAATGACAGGAGCCGCTTTCCGGAGGGGTTGATACGGAGGACTTGTGAACTGTAGGTGATCAGGCCGATGTCACCGTTCGGCCAGAAAAATAAAGACTTCAGATTAGCCTCATGCGCATATTCATCCATCTGTATCCGACTCGAAACAGATGGCGCCAGCGGCAATTTACGGGCTATTCTCCGGCAATCGGGCAGCACTTCCACAAGGTTTATCCGAAAACCATTAAACCCGCAATCATCGGTTGGTTCCCATTCGAGTCCATAAAGCCGGGAGTCTTTGGAGTAACGAACTACCTCGACACCGCCTGGGTCTTCGAACTTGCCAATGCACTTGCCATAACGGTTCAGCAATATCGCAGGATGGTATTTTGTCCAGCGGGCGATGTCGGAATCGTTGCCATGCATGCAGTCGGCAGCAAGAAGTATATTCCCGTCGGGAGCAGTCACCAGCCCGTTTACCAAATTGTCTTCATTATCGGCCCTTTGGCGGTTGAAGGCGGGATCCGGTGTCCCATCCATCGAAAAAACGGCGAGTTTCGAGCCACTCCTTCCCCCGCTTATGCGGGCAAGAACCAGAATTTTTCTGCCTGGCAGAGTAGCGAGTTCACCGACCTCCACGTTGAGGTGCGGGCTTTCCAGGAGAGTTGCCATGCTGTTGGAGTCGATATCGGGAGATGCATCATAGGCGGCCTTTGCGGCTTTTTCTTCCACAGCTCTGGCGGCGTCAATGCGCCTGTCATCGAGAGATGAATAGATAAAGACATATAAAACAAGAATGAGACCGCCGACTACAACCATTAGACCTAATATAATGCCGACCTTACCCTGGTCACGACTGGTACCGGATCTGACTGCCAAGATCCCGAATATGATTGCAAGAATACCGGCAATAAAAACCCCTGCCACAAAGACAAATGCTGCACCAATAGCTCCATAATATTCCGAGGTGTCCATGAAGGCTATGATAACAAGGCCGATAATCGCAGCCACGGGTACGGATCCTACAGATATCGGTCCGGCGTTTTTCATGTCTTATCCTGTCAAATTGATTATTCACGGGAAATGGGGGATGCGCGGTAATAGATGATTTTTTTCTCAGTTTATCAACGTCATTTATGACGATGTAGTCGCAGCCTGGCCTCAATCAGTCGGCGCACATGGGACAAATGGCGCCCCGGCACCCATACAGGAACAGGATCACTAACAGAAGAGCTATTGCCGAAACGATCACGAAGGTTCGAAAGTCGCTGGGATTCATTTGGTTCATATGTGATCTCCTGTTGAACAATCTGTTGTCCTTTTCTTTTTTGCCATTTCACGGTTTCTATTGCACTGCATGAAAAGCAAGATTGACGTCATTTATACTTGCCGCCCGGCCCCTGCTGTTTATCTTTTTTCATTTTTTCAAGATCATAATCCACGATGTAGTCATGCAAGATGGGCTTGTCTATCCAGGGATGGGCCTCTTTGGTAAGCTCCCAGCGGTAAAGCATATTTGAAGATAATCCGACGAAGGCTATTGGGTTGGTAGTCCAGCCGCAGTTGTTGCGATTGAAATAATTGTCCAGCAGCAGAATCGGAGTACCCAGGTAGTGAGGGTATTTTTCGGATACGGGCATGAGGTAGGTTTTCTTATCGTCCATAACCCCGCCTTCCGTGAATACAACCCATTTGCCATCAGGAGAGAAGAGATAATCACCGCCTTCCATATCTTCTCCAAAAATTCTGGTTGGTGTTTTCTCTCTTTCATGTGCCCAGGAAATCAGCACATCACCATTCTCTCCGGCGCCAAGGATTGCAAACGGCAGATAGGGGTGCGGATATATCCGTGTGTAATTGACCTTTCCCTTATTTCGTTTGATTATGTCCTCCATCGGGTGATGGCTTGGCTCGAAGCTTGTGGTTAAAACGCGCAACTGGTCCTTTCCGATGTCATATAAAAAAATCCTGTCATATGCCACAGTCCATGTTACGCCTTTTTCTTTATTGAACTGCTTTATCAATCGCGCCTCTTTTCCACTCAGGTCTATCAATAGAAGATTGTACGTCTTGTCACTAGGATCATCCGATCTGCTATTGTATTCTTTAATTTCGGCCTCTTCCGCTGAATTTGGATTA
>DIFZ01000028.1 GCA_002419385.1 Geobacter sp. UBA5735 | reverse complement strand
CCATGCACGACTACCTCGCCACCGGCAAATGGCCCGTGGCAGCATCGCGATGAAATCCCTCTCGATCCCCCTTTCATAAAGGGGGAAGAAGGAGGCTCTCTTTTCCAGGAAAAGACAAGCCCTTCTCGTCCCCCCTTTCGAAAGGGGGGCAGGGGGGATTTCCGGTTGACATATGCCGTTCCGTCTGCAACTATTCTTATCAATGAATTGAATACCACTACGACCGGGTGCTCCTTTGGTCGATCCGATTGCAAACGACGTTATGCGTTGAAAGCCGGATTGATGGGAGGTAATAGGGAAGAGGGTGAAAACCCCTCACTGCCCCGCAACTGTGAGCGGTGATGAAAGCTGCACTAGATGCCACTGATCGAATCGGGAAGGCGCAGCGAGTAACGTGATCCGCAAGTCAGGAAACCTGCCCGGCCGTTTAAGGTTGAGTTTGGACCTCCGAGGGAGAGGCGCCGAAACCACACGTGTATCCAGCGACCGGTTTGGGACCCCGCCTCTCTTCTCAAGGGAGGCGGGGTTTTTTCATGGCACGGATCATCTTCATAACCGGCGGCGCCCGGAGCGGCAAGAGCCGCCTTGCGGAAAAGCTGGCGGAATCGTTCGGCAGCCCGCTCTGCTATGTTGCCACGGGAGAAGCGCGCGACCCTGAAATGACCGACCGGATAGCGGCACACCGCGCAAGGCGCGGCGAGGAGTGGCAGACCATCGAGGAACCGCGCAACCTTGTGGAACGTCTCAGGAGCGCTGACGGCAGTTACCAGGCAGTGCTGGTTGATTGCATCACCCTGTGGATTTCCAATCTCCTGCTCCATTACGGAACGGCTGACCCGGTATTGGAAGAAGTGCAGGCACTGGTGGAAGCCATAAAGGATTGCGCGACGCCTCTCATCTTCGTTTCCAATGAAGTGGGAATGGGTATCGTGCCGGAAAATGCCCTGGCGCGTACATTCCGTGACCTGGCCGGAAATGCCAACCAGCTTCTCGCCGCAGCAGCGGACGAGGTCTATGTGACGTTTTCCGGGATACCGCTGAAGCTGAAGTAAACGGACAGCAACATCAAGTCCCCCTTTGAGAAAGGGGGATTTAGGGGGATTTCCAACACTGCCTCGACAACAAATCCCCCCCTGCCCCCCTTTCTTAAAGGGGGGAGTGATATCCCCCTTAAAGGAATCAAGCTCATGACACTTCTCCAGGAGACCCTCGCTCGCATCAAACCCGTTTCTCCCACTCTCCTGCAGCAGGCCCAGCACCGGCTGGACAACAAGACCAAGCCGCCGGGCTCCCTCGGCCGCCTGGAAGAGTTCGGCCGGCGTTTTGCCGCAATCGCGGGAACAATGGAACCGGTTACGGAAAAGAAAGTCATCTTCACCTTTGCCGCCGATCACGGCATAGTGGAGGAGGGAGTATCGGCTTTCCCCAAGGAAGTGACACCCCAGATGGTTTACAACTTCCTGCGGGGAGGGGCGGGTGTCAATGTATTGGCCAGACATGCAGGGACCGATGTCCGGGTGGTGGATATGGGGGTCGATCACGATTTCGGACCGCTGCCGGGCCTCATTGACCGCAAGATTGCCAGGGGGACGAAAAATTTCGCCACAGGCGCTGCCATGACCAGGGAGCAGGCGCTAACTGCACTGGAAACCGGCATAGCCCTGGCAAACGGTTGCCGAAACGAGGGAATCGCCATGGCCGGTACCGGTGAAATGGGCATCGGCAACACGACCCCCGCCTCGGCAATCATCGCCGCCCTGTCCGGACTACCGGTCCGCCAGGTCACCAGCCGCGGGACCGGAATCAACGATGCAGCCCTGGAAAACAAGATCCGTGTCATCCAGCAGGGCCTGGACGTGAACAAACCGGACAGGGCCGATCCCCTGGACGTGCTGGCCAAGGTAGGCGGTCTGGAGATCGCCGGCATTGCCGGTCTGGTGATCGGATGCGCAGCCAACCGGATCCCGGTCGTGGTGGATGGTTTCATTTCAACGGCAGGGGCACTCATCGCCGCTGAAATGCACCCGGATATCCGGGATTACCTGTTTGCGGCCCACGAATCGGTCGAGATCGGCCACCGTTTCATGCTGGAACGCCTGGGAGCCGAGCCGATTCTCGACCTGAAACTGCGCCTCGGCGAGGGCACCGGTGCAGCCCTGGCCATGCTGCTCATCGAGGCGGGTGTGAAAATCCTGAAGGAAATGGCCTCGTTCGTAGAAGCGGGGGTAACGGGACAAACCGTGTAGGGGCGATCCTTGCTCTTGCGCGCCGAAGCGCTTCAGTGCACAGGTGTGTGATCGCCCGATCAAAGGGCAAACACGAGGTTTGCCCGTACGGAGAACCATGCGTCTTTATTTCATCGCTCTGCAGTTTCTGACCATCATCCCCCTGCCCTTTTCCGTCCGTTGCGAAGAACGGGACCTGGGCCGGTCCATGGCAGCGTTCCCGCTGGCCGGTCTCACGCTCGGCGCTCTGCTGGCGGCTACAAACCATATCCTCTCCGCGATTCTGCCACGCGGCGTGGTCGACCTCCTCCTGGTTATCATCCTCTCGGTCCTGACCGGCGTGCTGCACCTCGACGGGCTGGCGGATGTCTGTGACGGCCTTGCCGCCCGTGGCGGCCGGGAACGGTTCCTGGCCGTCATGAAAGACTCCAGGACCGGGGCTGCCGGGGCGGTGGGCCTGGTGGTGGTGCTGCTGCTCAAATACCAAACGCTGCTCCACCTCCCGCAGGAATTGAAACTGCAGGCCCTGTTCTGCTTTCCCCTGCTGGCGCGCTTTTCACAGGTCCAGATGACCGTGGGAGCAGTCAAGGCTCGCATCGACGGACTCGGCACCACATTCATCACCGGAGCCTGCTGGCGGCAGCTGCTGATCGCCACGGTAACGACTTTGGCTGCAGCGGTTCTGTTCCTGGGGATCCAGGGGCTGTGGCTGTTCGTCGCCGCCTACCTCATGACCTGGGGCATAAAAGCATGGTTTCTCCGCAGGATCGGCGGCGTAACCGGCGACATAATCGGATTTGCCAGCGAGCTGAACGAAGTCCTCTGTCTGCTGGCGATACTGGCACTATCAGAGATACAGGTTCTGCCCATTTCATGAGAAAGACACGCATCTATCTCGTCCGCCACGGCGAAATCACCGGGAGCGGCGTGTTCCGCTACAACGGCCAGACGGATGTGCCGTTGTCACCTCGAGGCCTCGGGCAGTACCAGCTGCTGGCTGATCGCCTGGCGGACAGACCGATTGCCGCCTGCTACTCCAGCGATCTTATGCGCTGCGCAGAGGGCGCCCGCATCCTGTGCGCCCGGCGGGGAATTGAGCCCGTCCTGAAAACTGAACTGCGGGAGCTGAGCTTCGGAAACTGGGAAGGGATGACCTGGGACGAACTGGCCGAACGGTACCCGGACCAGTGGCAGGCACGGATGAACGATTTCGTTGGCTACCGGGTCCCGGACGGGGAAAACCTCCACGATCTGCAGACCCGTCTCATGCCGGTTGTGGAACAGATCATCGGCCGGCACCAGGATGAGGAAGTCATCCTCGTTGGGCATGGCGGAACAAACAGGGTTATCCTCCTCTCCGCCCTCGGCGCACCCCTCTCATCCATGTTCCGGATCGAACAGGATTTCGGCTGCCTCAATATCATCGACTACTACGCGGACGGACATCCGGTAGTAAAGCTGCTGAACGGGTAATCGCCATGAAATCGATCGTCATCGCCGCGCCCATGAGCGGTTCAGGAAAGACCACCGTAACCCTGGGACTGCTGTCAGCACTGAAACGGCGTGGCCTGCAACCGGCTCCGTTCAAGGTCGGCCCCGATTTCATCGATCCCGGCTGGCACGGCCTGGCGTGCAACCGCCTTTCCGTCAACCTGGACAGCTGGATGTGCCCGGAACGGTTCGTACTCGAAACTTACGCCCTTCACTCACAAGACGCTGATCTTGCGGTTGTTGAAGGGGTCATGGGGCTCTTCGACGGCGTTGACGGTGTCTCGGATGCAGGGAGCACCGCCCAGATCGCCAGGATACTCAATGCGCCTGTCATTCTCGTCGTGGATGCAAAGAGCCAGGCCCGGAGCGCGGCGGCCCTGGTCAGCGGATTCGCCCGTTTCGATCCGCGGGTCCTCGTCGCAGGGGTCATCTTCAACAATGTGGCAAGCGACAATCATGCCCGTATCCTCCGGGACGCCGTCGTCGCCTCAGTCGCCGGTGTCAGCGTGCTGGGCTGCATCCCCCGGGACAACGGGCTGACTATCCCGTCGCGCCACCTGGGACTGGTGACGGCTGGGGAAAGCGGGCTGCAGAGCGATTTTCTCGACCGGTTGGCAGAGGTCATGGAAGAGCATTTGGACCTGGACGGGATCATTTCCCTGGCAGGCCGAGCAGGCCACCGGTGTCAGGTCTTGACATTTGGCAGGCCTGTCAAATGTCAAGACCTGACACCGGTGAGAATAGCCGTTGCCCGCGACGATGCGTTCTGCTTCGTGTACGAGGACAACCTGCGGTTGCTGCGGCAAGCGGGAGCTGAGATCGTCGAATTCTCTCCCCTGAAAGATTCGAGCCTTCCCCTAGGGATCGGCGGTATGTACCTCCCCGGAGGCTATCCGGAACTCCATGCCGAGACGCTGGCAGCCAATGTTCCCGTGAAGACGGCTATCCGAGAGGCAGTGGAAAAGGGCATGCCGGTCTATGCCGAATGCGGCGGTTTCATCTACCTCACCAGGGGCCTGGAAGGAGAGGCTCAGGCGTCGTTTGCGGGCATCTTTCCCGTCAGCACCCGCATGCTCCCCCGCCGGAAGGCCCTTGGCTATCGGGAAGTGGAGTTCCTGGCTGACAGTGTGATCGGCGCCAAGGGGACAGTTGCCAGGGGGCACGAGTTCCACTACTCTGAAACGGAGGAAATGCCTGAAAATGTGGAACGGCTGTATCAGGTTAAGAAAAGCGGTTGCACTACAGGCACCGAAGGGTATCGCTACAGGAACTGTATCGCTTCCTATATTCACCTTCACTTCGGCAGCTGCCCGAAACTGGCAGCCACCTTTGCAAGGAAGTGTGCCGGGTTTGCAAACGGCAACCATGTCAGGCTGTAAAAATCGCTCCAAGATTCTTTTCAATGCGAGGTCTTTATGGTGAAACTGCTTGTCTGTGCAGCACTGCTGCTGCCCGCCGCCCCGGCTCATGCCATGCATATCTCGGAGGGGATACTCCCCCTGCCGTGGGCAGTGGCCTGGTATGCTGCCGCCCTCCCCTTTGTTGCCCTGGGCATCCGGCAGCTGAACGTTCTGTCCCGGCAGGACCTCTCTTTCAAACCCCTGGCAGGACTGATGGCGGCGGTGGTCTTCATCATATCCTGCATGCCCGTGCCGGTGCCGACGGCGGGAACATGCTCCCACCCATGCGGAACAGGGATGGCCGCCATTCTGCTGGGACCGATGGCAAGCACGCTAATCGCTTCGGTTTCCCTGCTGCTCCAGGCCCTGTTCCTCTCCCATGGGGGTCTTTCCACCCTGGGAGCCAATATCGTCTCCATGGGAGTCATCGGCTCCTTCGCTGGTTATCTGACCTTCAAAGGTCTTCGCTCAATGGGGGCCTCTCTTGCAGTGGCCGCTTTCTTAGCCGGTGTCCAAGCCGACTGGGCCACCTACCTGGCCACCTCCTTCGAGCTGGCTTCGGGGATCCGCGGAGCAGAGCCGTTCCTGCCGCTCCTGGAAAAGATCATGCTCGCCTTCGTGCCGACCCAGCTCCCCCTGGGCATCCTGGAAGGCGCCATGACCGCGGGCATGGTGGTGCTGCTGAAACGCAAACGACCTGATATACTGGTAAGGATGCACGTGATAGAAGCCGGAGAGGTGAAGGCGAATGGATAAAAAACCGGGCAAAAGGGATAAGACAAAAGGCATAAGGAAATACTTGAATACACAAGCATATTCTGTTTTTGCGCTGGTTCTAGCCCTTTGCCCTTTGCCCTTTGTCTTTTGCCAAGCCGCACACGGCGCCGACAAATGGCCCGGCGTCGACGAATCGGTAGTGGAAAAAATCTCCCGGGAACACGGCCGGGAGTCGTGCGATCCGCTCATCAACACCGACCAGGGAGACCTGCTGCTGTTCGTTTTTCTCCTGGCTGGGGCTGCCGGCGGCTTCGCGGCGGGATATTACTGGCGCGTGCTGATTGAAGGAAAAGGGAAAAGGAATTGACAGCAAGGAACCGATCATGCACCAACTCCTGAAACATAACGGTGACTGTCTCCTCTCGCACATCGACGGGCGCATCAAGCTCCTGACCGCTCTCGCCCTGCTGGTCATGGTGCTCAGCGCAGGTGGCTGGCAGTTCCCCCTGGCAACGGCAGGACTCTGCATCACTGTCTGCCGGATACGCGGGGTACCCGTGAAGACACTGCTGCTCCGCTTTGCCGAGCCGTGCTTCATCATCCTCATGATAGTGCTGCTCAAACTGTTCTTCACCGGAACAACTCCCCTCTTCACCTTTCACCTTAACGGTCTGCAGATTACCGGATACCGGGAAGGGCTTGTTGAAGGGCTGATGATCGGGAGCAGGATATCGGGAGCGGTAGCGGTAATGGCTGCCCTCGTCATATTCACCCCGTTCACCGATCTCATGGCCGCACTTGCCTGGCTGCGGGTTCCGCGGAGTTTCATTGACATCACCCTCTTTGCCTGGCGCTACCTTTTTCTCCTTTTCGACGACGCAAAGGTGATCTACAGCGCACAGAAGAACCGGCTCGGCTATTCAGGATACCGGAAAGGTCTCCGTTCCTTCGGCACCCTCACGGGCACCCTCGTCATAAAAGCTTTCGACAGCAGCCAGAGCATCACCACCGCCATGGTACAGAGGGGGTATGACGGGACCATGCCGATGCTGAAACAGAAGCCGTTCAGGAGCGTTGAAATCGCAGCAGGCTGCGCCTTCCTCACCTGCATGGGGATGCTCTGGAAAATCTGAACCGCGGGATGCCGGCAGGCACCTGGACATCTTGGCATGATGAAGGAAATTGTGGACGCTCCGCGACTTGCAGTAGCCATTGAAACCTTTCACTACCCGGACGGGACCGTTGCCCTGTCCGGAATCCGCTTCGACGTGGAACGGGGCCAGTTCGTCGGCATCCTGGGTTCCAACGGTTCCGGCAAGACCACCCTGCTCAAGGTGATGGACGGAATCATCAAGGACTACGACGGGCAAGTCCTGCTGGATGGTGATGATATCCGCAGGCTGTCGCCGCGGGACATCTACCGCAAGGTCGGCCTGGTTTTCCAGAACCCTGACGACCAGCTGTTCGCGCACACCGTCGCGGAAGACGTGGCCTTCGGCCCCCGCAACATGGGTTTCGGGGAACAGGAGGTCGGGGAACGGGTCCGCAACGCCCTCTCCAGCGTGGACATGGCGGGTTACGCCGGCAAATCCATCCACCACCTGAGCTTCGGCCAGAAAAAACGGGTCTGCATCGCCGGCCTCCTGGCCATGGGGCACGAGATCCTGCTCCTGGACGAGCCGACCGCCGGCCTGGATCCCATGGGCGAGTACCGCATGATGGAGCTTCTGACCCGCCTGAACCGGGACAACGGGGTCACCATCGTCATGGCGACCCACAGCGTCGACTTGGTGCCGCTGTTCCTGCACCGTCTCCATATCCTGAGCAAAGGAGAACTTGTCCGGGGAGGGCCGCCCGAGGAAGTGTTCACCGCACCGGCGGAAATGGCCGACGTCAAGCTGCGGCTGCCCCATATCGCCGAATTGATTTACCGCCTTAAACACGACGACAAGGCGCCGTTCGATCACATACCCCTGACCATAGGGGAAGCGCGGCGTGAGATACTGGAAAGGCTTAAAGTATAGGGTGAGTTTATGTTCTATTCTTCTTTCCAGGAATTCACGATTTCATCCGCTTTCTCTTCAGAGTCAACGGCAATTTGTATCTCCGACATAGTAATACCTTCTAAGACAGGAATGTTATTGGAGACAATTTCGTTTTTGAAATATATGTCAACTTTTGTTTTCACGTATTTTTTCGTTGCACGAGCTAAACGTACCTTAGCATTTTTAGTCATGACAAGAACAAGGACCGTGCCTCCTCTGGCATCTGTCGTTTTGCTGACGCGTTCGATATCAGATTTTTGCACAGCAACTATTTCATCTTCAAAGGCAAAGGTCATCAAAGGAATATGCCTGATGCATCCAGCATGAAAAATAGCAAGCACAATAAATATGAGCAATGCAAAACGATAAAATTTTTTCATGGCGTCACTATCACTTTGATCACTTGCCCGATGGAATGACTTCGAAACCGTATGCGTTGCACGCACACACATACCCCTGCCGTAAAGGAATGACTTCCTGGACCGGCAACGATGTCACTCCTTTGGAATGCTCCATCCCAATACCTAATTTCTGCATCGAACGTCGACGGAGCATTGGATATGGTGTCGAAATCAACCTTGTACGAGACAGGACCGCCAAAAAGGTTTGCAATTTCAAGCCATGGTCCCCAAGTACGACCGGGAGGTGCCCATCCTTCAAAAAGTCTCATAGCTTCTCCTCTTGACTTTTTTGAACCACATCTAGCATGAATTATTATTAGTGTCAACAAATAGTATAATTTTAATATATAATCATGTTGACCATATTCCTTGTTCGGTTGTTACGTTTGAGATATTATTGAAAAATGAGTATTGATACTCTGGTAAAAAATCTGAATCACCTTTAGCCTGTCATTCCGGCAAAACCCGAAATCCAGTCTTTTCAAAAGGCTTCACCCCTCTGGACCCCGTTTTTCAGCGGGGTGACGACTATTTGCGAATTCATCAGTATTGTCTGCATACAAACCGCCTTTTCCATATAAACGATAGCAGAAGAGGAAATATCCCCAGTCTGAAATCACCTTGTCAAAATGGAGAAACCATGAAAACCGCAATACTGCTCATGGCTCACGGCAGCCGCATCGCCGAGGCAAACGACGCCGTCAATGAGATCGCCAGGATGGTGAAGAATTTCGCCGGCTACGAGATCGTCGAGGTTTCCTTCAGGGAAAACCACTCCCCCACCATCCAGGAAGGGATTGACGCATGCGTTGCACAGGGCGCGCAGCGAATCCTGCTGGTACCCTACTTTCTCTACCTGGGCGCCCACGTGCAGGAAGATCTGCCCAAGGAAATGGAAGAAGCCAGGCAGCGTCACCCAGGAGTTGAAATGGCCATGGGCCGGCATCTTGGAGTCCACAAGCGGCTCGCCAAACTGGTGATCGACCGGATAGAAGAAGCCTTCAGCGAAAAGGGATGGAGCTGATGTCGGTTCATCTACGACCGGAAGAAATCGAGGCGGAATCGTTCCGCATCATCGACGCGGAGATGGGGCAACACTCCTGGTCGCCGGGCGAGTGGCAGGTGGTCCGCCGGGCGATCCATACCACGGCGGATTTCGACTACGCACGGGCAATGGTTTTCTCGCCCGATGCAGTGGCCCGGGGAACCGCAGCCCTTGCCGGAGAACGGGGAATCGTCACCGACACCACCATGGCCCTGGCTGGCATCAACAAACGGCTGTCGAAGGGCTTCAACCTGCCCCTGTCCTGCTGCGTGGCAGATCTGGACGTGGCTGAGGAAGCTGCACGGGCAGGCACCACCCGATCTATTATCGCCATGAGGAAAGTAGCAGCCGCCCCGGAAAACGGCATCTTCGTCATCGGCAATGCGCCAACCGCCCTGTTCGAGCTGCTGCGTCTGGTGCGGGAGGAAGGGTTGCGGCCCGACCTGGTGATCGGGCTTCCGGTCGGATTCGTCGGCGCCGAAGAAAGTAAGGAACTGCTGATCCGGGAAGCCGGACCACGGGGCATCCCCTTCATCACGAACCGGGGGCGCAAGGGCGGATCAAATGTGGCAGCGGCAGTCGTCAATGCCCTCCTATTGATGGCGGACAGGGGAAATGGGGAAAAGAAACCTTAGATTCGGCTACACCACCGGTGCCTGCGCAGCCGCCGCGGCCAAAGGCGCCGCTCTCATGCTCAGCCGGCAGAGAATCGTGGACGGGGTCGAAATCGTCCTGCCCCGCGGCGAATGCGTCCGGTTCAGCCTTCACGGGCAGGCATGCAACCCGTTTTCCGCTTCCTGTTTCGTAGTGAAAGACGCCGGAGACGACCCCGACGTGACCAACGGCGCAGAGATTCATGCGACGGTGAAGTTCAATCCCCCCTCACCCCCCTTTCAGAAAGGGGGGAACGATGTACAGGTCATTATCGAAGGCGGGACAGGCATCGGCCGGGTCACCAAGCCCGGGCTTGCGCTCCCCGTGGGGGAATGGGCCATCAACCCCGTCCCCCGGAAAATGATTGCCGCTGCGGTGCTGGAAGCTTTCGCGCAATGCCGGATACCGGGCGGCGAATCGGACCCGGTATCCCTTCCCCGTGTCGTCATCAGCATCCCCAATGGCGAGGAACTGGCCCGAAAGACCCTGAACGCGCGGCTCGGCATCATCGGCGGCCTTTCCATTCTGGGCACCACCGGTATCGTGAAGCCGGTCTCGGCCGCTGCCTGGACCGACACCATCGATGCAGCCATCGATGTGGCACTGGCCTGCGGCAGCGAAACGGTGGTACTGTCAACCGGCCGGACCAGCGAGCTGGCAGCACAGCGTTTTTTTGTGATGAACGAACAGAGCTCACCTGATGGAAAAGACCTTGTGCCCTTTGCCCTGTGCCCTGTGCCGGCCGCAGGCTTCCCTTTTCCCGAAGAGGCCTACATCATGATGGGCGACCATGTGGGGCACGCCCTGCGAGCCTGCTCCGCCAAAGGGGTCAAACACCTGATCCTGGCCGCGCAGTTCGCCAAGCTCCTGAAGATTGCCTGCGGACATGAACAAACCCATGTCTCGTCGTCCGGCATCGATCTTCACTCCCTGGCAGAATGGCTGACAGGTTCACCCCGGACCCGGCACCTCGTCCAGTTCGCCGCCCAGGCCACCAGTGCACGGGAGGTTCTGGAAAAAAGCGGAAACGGCGAGCTGCTCGTCAAGCTGGTCAGCGGCAAAGCCGCGGATTTTGCCGCAGGTCTTGCCCGAGGCGCAACGGTACAGGTTTTTCTGGCAGGGTATGGTGGAGAAGTGGTATATTTCGGGTAACATCTCGGTGAATCAATTTCGCACGAGAGCAGCTTTCGCAGCACGTTAGCCATTGACATTGAATGGGAGGGCAACCATGTCGCAGCAAAAAATCTATCTGGTGGGCGCAGGGATCGAAGGATGGGAAGGGTTCGGCGCCAAGGCACTGGAAGTAATCAATTCGGCCGACCTCCTCATCGGCCACCAGCGACACCTGGACATTTTCCCGGATTTCGCGGGGAAAAAGCAGACCTACGGCGACCTCTCCATCATGCTGGAGTTCCTCAAGGATACGGATCAGCGGGTTGTGGTACTCAGCTCCGGAGACCCCAACTTTTTCGGCATTGCCCGGTTCCTGCTGAGGAATCTGCCCAAGGAGCGGATCGAGATATTTCCCAACGTCACCAGCGTCCAGTATGCCTTTGCCAGGATCAGGGAACCGTGGGACGATGCCATCTTCCTGTCCGTTCACGGCCGCGGTCTCAAAAGCGCCATCGACCGGATCATCGCCGCCGACAAGGCGGCCGTGCTGACCGATGCGGTCAACAATCCGGCAGCCATCGCCCGGGAGCTCATCGCGCGGGGTGCCGAGGGCTACGAGGTGTATCTCTGCGAAGACCTGGGCCTTCCCACGGAAAAATTCACGCGCACCGATGTGAGGGGTTTGGCCGAAATGGAGTCTTCGGCCCTCAACATCCTGATCCTCATCAAATCCTGGGAACCCAATCTGGAAAACTTTCCCATCATCGGCATCGCAGATGACGAATATGCAACCGCCAAGAAGCTGATCACCAAGCAGGAGATCCGGGCGGTAACCCTGGCCAAGCTCCAGCTGCAGAACGACCTGGTCCTGTGGGACGTGGGCGCCGGCAGCGGCTCCGTTTCCATAGAGGCAGGCAACCTGATGCCCAACGGCAAGGTCTACGCACTGGAAAAAAATTCCCAGTACCTCGCCTTCATACGCGAAAACCTTAAAAAATTCGCCGCCAAGAACGTCATGCTGGTGGAAGCGATGGCTCCCGAGGGCCTGGACGAACTGCCCAACCCGGACCGGGTTTTCATCGGCGGATCGGGGGGCATGCTGGAAGACATCATCGATGCCGTCGACCGGCGTCTGAAGCCGGACGGCATGATCGTGCTCAATGCCGTGACCCTGGACACTCTGACGAAAGCAGTGGAATTCCTGGAGGATCATGGCTACACGGTGGAAGTGACCTGCGTCAACGTTTCCAAGACCATCGGCCTCACCGAATACAAGATGTTCGAGGCGCACAACCCGGTTTACATCATCTCCGCCAGGCAGGGGGAGGAATAGTGGCCCGCATCTATGCCGTCGGCGTGGGGCCGGGCGACCCGGAACTCCTGACCCGCAAGGCCGAACGTATCCTGCGCCAGGCACCGGTCGTCTGCGCCCCGGCAGCGAGCGCAGGCGATTCAAGCCATGCCCTCTCCATCGTGGAATCACTGCTGGACCGGTCCCGCCAGGAGATCATCATCCGGGTTTTCCCCATGCGCAAGGACCAGGATGGCCTGGATGCCTTCTGGGAAGAAGCGGCTGAAACGGTGGTATCACATGTCCTTGAGGGACGCGATGTGGCTTTCATAACCATCGGCGACCCGTTTCTCTACTCCACCTTCCTGTACCTCTACCGGATTCTTCGGGAACGCTATCCCGACATACCGGTCGAAGTTGTTCCAGGAGTATCCAGTGTCACCACGGCGGCCGTCGCGGCAGGCATCCCCCTTGCGGCCGCCTCTGAGCGGGTAGCCATCCTCCCCGCCACCTTCGAGGACGAAAAACTCCGTCGAACCCTGCTGGATTTCGATACGGTGGTCCTCATGAAGGTAAACCGGGTTTTCGACCGGGTATACGCACTGCTGAAAGAACTGGGACTCGACCGGAAGGGAGCCTTTGTCAGCCGGGCCGGAACCGCGGAGGAATCGGTTACCTTCGACCTTGCATCGCTAGTGGGGAAGAAACTGGACTACTTGTCGCTCTTGATCGTGAAAAAATAGCTTGGAGGTTTTGTGCCAAAGGTCCATTTCATCGGCGCGGGTCCCGGAGACCCGGAACTGATCACCGTCAAGGGCGCCCGACTCCTCGGCGAGGCGGACCTGGTGATCTATGCCGGCAGCCTGGTTGACCGTGAGCTGGTTCGCAGGTACGCCCCCACTGCCGAGGTACATGACTCTTCCTCTCTAACCCTTGAAGAAACGACCGGGCTGATCGCCGAGGCCATGATCTCGGACTGGCGCGTGGTCCGGCTCCACACCGGCGATCCATCCATCTATGGCGCGATCCAGGAACAGATGGCCGAATTGGACCGGCTGGGCATCGACTACGCCGTTATCCCGGGAGTCACCAGCGCCTTTGCCGCGGCTGCCTCGCTGAAACAGGAGCTTACCCTGCCGGAAATGTCCCAGACAGTCATCCTGACCCGGATGGAAGGGCGCACTCCGGTACCGGAAAGGGAATCCTTGAGGGAAATCGCCAAGACAGGTGCAACTCTGGTCATCTACCTGTCGGTCTCCATGATCGGCAAAGTGGTTGAAGAGCTGCTGGAGGGAGCCTACGCCTTACAGACACCGGCCGCCGTGGTGTCCCGCGCATCCTGGCCCGACGAGCTGATCATCCGGGGAACGCTCGCGGACATCGCCGGTCTCGTCACGAACGCGGGTATCGACCGGCAGGCCGTCATACTGGTGGGGGACGTACTGAACGCCCGCACTCACGGCCTGAAAACCACATCGCTCCTGTACGACAAGAACTTCAGCCATGGCTGCAGGAAAGGGTTAAAAGGATAAGACAACAGGCTGAAGACTGAAGGCCGAAGGAATCAAGCTCCTTTTGCCTTCTGCCCTTTGCCAGTTGCGCAAAGCGCACCATGAAAATTGCCATACTCGCAATAACCGGCAACGGCGCCAGGCTCGGCTGCAAGCTCAGGGATGCCCTGCCCGATTCCAGGCTCTACCTTCCTCCAAAATGGGTTGACGCATGCACAGGACCCCTCATCCCTTTTCCGGGATGCCTGCGAGAACTCGTGGTGCAGCTCTGGCGGGATGCCGATGGCCTCGTCTTCATCATGGCCACCGGCATCGTCGTGCGCATGGTCGCTCCCCTCCTGGAGGGCAAGGACAAAGACCCGGCAGTGGTTGTCATGGATGACGGGGGAAAGTTCGCCGTGTCCCTTCTCTCCGGCCACCTCGGCGGCGCAAACGAACTGGCAGCCTCGTGCGCTGCCGTTGCCGGGGCGCTTCCGGTCATCACGACCGCCACCGATACCAACGGCCTCCCTTCCTTCGATATGCTGGCAAAGGAACAGGGGTGGACAATCGATGACCTGTCCAGGGTCAAGGTGCTCAATACGCTCCTGCTGGAAAAGGCACAGATTGCGGTCGTCGACTCCACCGGACAGGTGGAGCAGCACTTCTGCGGCCGCGGGAATCTCACCTATCATGCCGATTTCACGACGGCATTGCACAGCAGGGCACGCGGTTTCCTGTTCGTCACCAACCGCAGCCTGCCTCCCCAGCTCCAGCACCCGGCACTGCTGGTGCTCCGCCCGAAAAACCTGGTGCTGGGCATCGGCTGCAACAGCGGCACCAGCGCGGATGAAATCGAGGAAGTGGTCCTGTTCAACCTGAAGCGGCAGTTCCTCTCCATCAGGAGCGTCACGTGCATCGCCACGGCTGCCGCAAAGCGCAGCGAACCAGGTCTGGCGCAGTTTGCCGAAAACCACGTTCTGCCGATCAGCTGCTATGAAAGCAACGACCTGAACGCAGTCTCTACGCCATCACCACCTTCCCGGTACGCTCTGGAAGCCATAGGCGCCGCTGGCGTCGCTGAACCGGCGGCCATACTGGCATCCAATGGCGGCAGACTGTTACTGCAGAAAGTAAAGAGCGGAAACGTGACCCTGGCAATAGCAGAAATTCAATGACAGCAAGGAAAAACGCTAAGATGTCAAAACTGTACATCATCGGCATCGGGCCGGGCAACCTGAATCACATGACTTTCGAAGCCCGGGAAGCCATCATGAACGCCGATGCCGTGGTCGGTTACGCCACGTATCTGAAGCTGATCGAGCCGCTCCTGACCGGTAAAGAGGTCATATCCTCCGGCATGACCAGGGAGGTCGAGCGTTGTCGGCAGGCAATCAGTCTTGCCGGCGAAGGTAAGACCGTTGCCCTCGTTTCCAGCGGAGACGCCGGGGTCTACGGCATGGCCGGGCTGGTCCTGGAATTGATGGAGACAGAAAACCCTCCCCCCTTTGACAAAGGGGGGCCGGGGGGGATTTCATGCCAGGATGCTCCGGATGTTGTAGTCGTCCCCGGCGTCTCGGCGGTGCAAGCTGCCGCCGCAGTGCTTGGCGCGCCGCTGATGCATGACTTCGCAGTTATTTCTCTCTCCGATCTGCTCACCCCCTGGGAGATCATAGAAAAACGCCTGGCTGCGGCGGCTGCGGCAGACTTCGTGATTGCCCTCTACAATCCCCGCAGCAAGGGAAGAAGCCGTCACCTGGAACGTGCCAGGGATATCATCCTCCAATCGCGCCCGGGCCGGACACCGGTCGGCATCGTCCGTAACGCCTGCCGCACTGGAGAAGACCGGATCATTGCAAGCCTGGCTGACATGCCGCTGGAGAAGGCCGACATGTTTTCCCTGGTCATCGTGGGCAATTCCGCTACGTACGTTGACCGGAAAGGACGGATGGTGACGCCGAGGGGATACGAAATTCGGGCACAAGGCACAAGGCACGAGGCACAGGGAAAAACCTGTGAACCCTTTTGCCCTTTGCCCTTTGCCCTTTGCCAGGGCGCGTCACGCGCCCTCATGTTCGTCGGCACCGGCTCTGACGTGGGGAAGTCTGTCATTACGGCTGGGTTTTGCCGTATTCTCAAGAACCGGGGCATCGAGGTGGCCCCGTTCAAGTCCCAGAACATGGCCCTGAATTCATTCGCCACGCCGGAAGGGGGGGAAATCGGCCGCGCCCAGGCAGTGCAGGCACAGGCATGTGGCATCCCCCCCCATACGGACATGAACCCGGTGCTGCTCAAACCCAATTCGGACACCGGTAGCCAAGTGATCGTCCAGGGCGCCGTAGTAGGCAACATGTCGGTAAAGGAATACAATGCCTATAAACCGCAAGCCTTTCAAAAGATCGTGGAGAGCTACGAACGCCTGAGCAGGGATTTTTCATTCATTGTCATCGAAGGGGCCGGGAGCATTGCAGAAATCAATCTGAAAGACCACGATATCGCCAACCTGAGGGTTGCGGAGATGGCTGGAGCACCCTGCATCCTGGTGGCGGACATTGACCGTGGCGGGGTGTTCGCCCAGATCGTCGGGACACTTGAACTGCTGGAACCGAAGGAAAAGGAGCTGATCAGGGGGGTGATCATCAACAAATTCCGCGGCGACCCTTCCCTGCTGCAGTCGGGAATCGATTTCGTGGAACAGCGGACCGGCGTTCCCGTTCTGGGTGTGGTGCCGTTCTTCACCCATTTCCGCATTCCGGAAGAAGACAGCGTGGCGCTGGAAAAGCGGGCAAAGGGCAATAAATTTAGGCACAAGGCACAAGGCACAGGGCACGGGAAAGGCATGTTGAAAATCGGGGTGGTGAGGCTTCCGCGCATTTCCAACTATACCGATTTCGATCCCCTGGAAGCCGAAGCGGATGTGGAGCTCATGTATATCGAACGGGCCGAGGACATTGATGGCCTTGATTTGCTGGTCCTGCCCGGCAGCAAATCCACCATGGCCGATCTCCACTTCCTCCACAAGCACGGGTTCGCGGAACGGATCCGGCGCTTCAGCGGCATCATAGCCGGAATCTGCGGCGGCTACCAGATGCTTGGCACACGGATTCTGGACCCCGACCATGTGGAATCATCCCTGACTGAAGCCGAAGGACTGGGTCTCCTGGATGCGGAGACCGTTCTGCTGCCCCACAAGGAAACCCACCAGGCCCGGGCGCGGCTGCTGTCCGCCGCATCCCTGGCTGCGCCGGGGTGCACCGGATTCATCGAGGGCTACGAAATCCATATGGGCATCACGACCCTGGGCAGCGGCTCGCTCCCCTTTGCCCAGCTGGTGAGCCGCTCCGGACGTGATGTGGCTGTTCCCGACGGAGCGGTTTCCACCGACGGCAGGGTATTGGGAACCTATCTCCACGGCTTGTTCGACAATGACGGCTTCCGGTCAGCCTTCCTCAACCGGATGCGGATGGCAAAGGGGGTGCCGACGGTCTCCGCCGACTGCAGGAGCGAAGACCCGTTCGACCTCCTGGCGGAGCACCTGGAAAGGCACCTGGACATGGAGAGGTTGCTGCAGATATGCGGTATAAATTGATTTTTTAAGACAAGGTAGAGCATTTGCACATTTTGTAAATTCAATTGACAAATTGTGCAGAGTTAGACATCCTGCCGAATAATTAAGACCATTCTAATCTGGATACATAGCTGGCGCATGCTGGATATTTGACGGCAGCAAGTGACAGAGTGAAGATTCTGCCGTGAAAAGGATGCCGATATTCGAGCAGGGAGGAAAGCAATGATTCGGGAAACCGCAATAAAGCTGTTCGAATCAAAGAAGGTTCGGTCGGTATGGGATTCTGAAAAAGAAACGTGGTTTTTTTCCATCGTCGATGTCGTTGAGGTGCTGACCGACAGCCCTAATCCCAGAAAATACTGGAGTGTCTTAAAAACGCGGCTGAAAAAGGAGGGAAGCCAGTTGACTACAATCTGTAGTCAACTGAAGCTCAAGGCCGCCGACGGCAAGTATTATTTTTCCGACGTTGCCGACACAGAGCAATTATTGCGCCTTATCCAATCAATCCCCTCCCCAAGGGCCGAACCGTTCAAGCGCTGGCTGGCGCGGGTCGGTTATGAGCGGCTGGAGGAGATAGAAAACCCCGAGTTGGCGGCCCAAAGGATGCGCGAGCTGTACCGAGCCAAGGGATACAGCGACGAATGGATCGAAAAACGGGTGCGCGGCATCGCCATCCGTGATGAGCTGACCAACGAATGGGAGAAACGCGGGGTAAAGGAGCAGCGGGAATACTCCATTCTCACCGCCGAGATCAGCCGGGCCACCTTTGGTATGACGCCGACCGAGTACAAAGAGTTCAAGGGGCTGGAGAAACAGCGGGATAACCTGCGGGACCACATGACCGACCTTGAGTTGATCTTCACCATGCTGGGTGAGGCTTCCACCACCGAGATCGCCCGGAATCGGGATGCCCAAAGATATGAGGAAAATCAAGACGCCGCCGTTGAAGGGGGCACGGTGGCAGGCAATGCACGGAAAGACCTGGAACTGAAATCGGGAAAACGGGTATCGACACGGGAAAATTTCAAGGAGATTCCGGAAGCGAAGAAAAAGAAGATAGGTCTTAAGAAAAACGATAATTACTGATATAGTTGCCCCTTGCACAAATCTACCATCAATAATGCGGATGCTTTTTGGAACCAATCAGCCCATTTATATTAATTTCCGCCGTCCTCCTGGACCTCCTCCTGGGTGATCCGCGCCGGCTGCCCCACCCGGTGGTCGGGATCGGCAGAATAATTTCGGCACTGGAAAAGATCCTGCGGAGGCTGGTGCGAAATGAGCGGCTCGGCGGGGTGCTGCTGCTCATTACCGTGGTCGGATTGACTACCACGATTACGCTGCTGCTCGTGAAGGGCGCCTCTGCGTTGCACCCTTACCTCTCCTTTGCAGTATCGACCTTGCTTTCCTACACCTGTCTCGCCGCCCGCTCCCTGCACGTCGAATCGAAGCTGGTGGCCGACCGGTTGAACTCCGGCGACCTGGCAGGCGCGCGGGAATACCTCTCCCGCATCGTGGGACGTGATACGGACGACCTCACGGAGCCGGAGATCTGGCGCGCTCTGGTGGAGACGGTGGCGGAGAACACTTCGGACGGAGTCATCGCCCCGCTCTTTTACCTGATGATCGGCGGACCGGTCCTGGGTCTGGCCTATAAAGCCGTCAACACCCTGGACTCCATGGTAGGTTACAAAAACGAGCGATATCTTCGCTTCGGCTGGGCTTCGGCCCGGTTCGACGACCTGGCCAACTGGCTGCCGGCGCGCATGACCGGTTTGTTGATGGTCGCGGTGGCGCCACTGGCAGGCCTGTCGGGAAGGGACTCTTTCCGCATGATGCTGCGTGACGGAGGTAACCATTCCTCCCCCAACAGCGGCATTCCGGAAGCGGCGACAGCAGGAGCGTTGGGCGTACGGCTGGGCGGGGCCAGCAGCTATTTCGGGACCATCGTGGACAAGCCGACCATCGGCGACAAAGTGCGCGAATTGAACCTCGAATCGTACTGTGGGGCAATCAGGCTCATGTATGGCTCTGCAGCGTTGCTGCTGGTATTGTGTGCCATGATGGTGCTGATTTTTTGACCACCCCCGCCCTGGAGGGCGTCCCCTCCTTGTCAAAGAGGGGGCGCCAGGAGTGACCGTCTACTCTCCCTCTTCATCAAAAAGAGGACAAAAAACCCTGCTTCCTCGAGAGGCGCCCAAACATGGCAAGAAAGACATACTGGCCCCCCCCTCCTTGCCAAGGAGGGGGTCGGGGGGTGGTAACGCAAGGAAATTATCATGCCAAACGAAACCCATACTCCCAACTACCCCCGCTATGCCCTGGCCCTGCTCCTGGCCGTCAACCTCCTCAACTATATCGACCGCCAGGTCCTCTATGCCGTATTTCCACTCATCAAGGCCGACTTCCAACTTTCGGACACCGCCCTCGGTTTCCTCGGCTCCGCCTTCATGATCTGCTACATGTGCTCGGCCCCGCTTCTCGGGTGGCTGGGGGACCGGGGAAACCGGGTACGACTCGCCTCCTGCGGGGTTTTTGTCTGGAGCCTGGCCACGGCCCTTTCAGGCATAGTCCCAGGATACCGCTCGCTCCTGGCAGCCCGTACCGTAGTGGGAATCGGCGAGGCCAGTTTCGGCACCGTTTCACCGGGACTGATCTCGGACTTTTTCCCGAAAGAACACCGTGGAAGGATCCTGTCCTACTTTTATCTCGCCATTCCCGTTGGAAGCGCGATCGGCTATCTCCTGGGAGGTTTGCTGGGTTATCACTTCGGCTGGCAGAGCGCCTTCCTCATGGTGGGAGCACCCGGAATCCTCCTGGCCGTCGCGGTCTGGTTTATCAGGGACCCGAAGCGCGGAAGTACCTTGTCCCATGAACAAATGACCCGGAAAACGCCCCTGGCGGGTTACCGGGCGTTCCTGAAAAACCGTTCCTTCATCATGAACACCCTGGCCATGGCCGCCATGACCTTCGCCATCGGGGGTCTTGCCCAGTGGATGCCCACCTTCCTCTACCGTATCCATCACCTGGACGTGGCCAGAGGGAACACCCTGTTCGGCGCCGTCACCGTGCTGGCGGGGATCACCGGCACCCTTTCGGGGGGGTGGATCGGCGACCGTCTCCAGCGGAAGACACCCAAAGGGTATCTCCTGGTTTCGGGCTGGGGATTTCTCGCCGGGATACCCATCGCCGTACTGGCCATCGCGACCGACTCACTCACCCTGTGCCTGACCGCAGCCTTTTTTGCGGAATTCTTCCTTTTTTTCAATACCGGACCCCTCAACACGGTGATCATCAATGTCAGTCCGCCGGAATGCCGCGCCATGGCATTCGCTGTGAACATCTTCATTATCCACACCCTGGGCGACGCAATTTCGCCGACACTGCTCGGCTGGTTCTCCGACCTCTGGGGACTCCGCTCGGCACTTCTGACCACACCGATCGCCATCGCGGCAGCCGCGGGTTTCTGTTTTCTCTGCACCCGGCATATCAGTGAAGACATGGAACAGGCGGAAAAGACATCGTAGACATAATGGTTGTCAGTTAAA
>DIFZ01000017.1:10913-14029 GCA_002419385.1 Geobacter sp. UBA5735 | reverse complement strand
GTGTAGCGTAGGGCATCAAGAATCAGGATGTCCAGACCGGACAGCAGATGCATGGAGGTATCGGGTATCCGGCTGCAGTCGGTGAGATAGGCCGTTGCGCCGATCCGATAGCCGGTGGAATAGGAATAGCCGTGTACCAGGGGAACCGGAAGTATCGTCTGTCCGAACAGCTGAAACGGGCCGCTGACCGGATGGGGGTCCAGCAGAGGAGTATACCCTCCCTGCGATGCACCGGTGAAGATATAGGAAAAATTGCGGGAAATCTGCTCGAGAGTATCTTTGGCGCCGTAGCAGGGGATGACACGTTTATGGAGCAGGTGAAAGCCCCGCAGATCGTCGATGCCGTTTATGTGGTCAGCGTGGGTGTGGGTGAAAAGAACCGCATCAATATGGGGAATGGCCTGGGTGAGTGCCTGGCGTCGAAGGTCGGGCGAGGTGTCGACCAGGATGAATTTCCCCGCAGTTTCAATCAGGATGGAAGCACGGGTTCTCGTATCCTTCGGGTCGGAAGATGTACAGACCGGGCAATGGCACCCGACCATCGGAACGCCGGTGGATGTTCCGCTGCCGAGAATTGTTATCTTCATGCGCATCCTCTCTGGGTTGGGCAGTAAAATACCATGCCATTTCGGTTCAGGCAAGGCCTTTGTCCCCACGACCAGCCGAGGAGGGTGGGTCCTGAGGTGGCTGTTCCGCGAGGATTTGCTATACTATAGAAAAGGGCACGAAAAAATCAACCTCAGGGGAAAGGAGGCAGCACCCATGACACGCCTTGACTTGACGGAACAGGAAACTCTCACCCTCATTGCGATCCTTGAATCGTCCCTTTCAGACCTTATAACCGAGACGGCTGCGACCGATAACAGAGATTTTCGCGCGATGCTGATGGAAAAGAAAAAATTCATCAGGGAGTTGCTGGCAAGGCTGGGGGGGTAACCCGTAACAGGTTTTCAGCAAAGGTTCCCTGCTGGAATCTGCTGCGGATTTCAAGAGGAAAAACAGACCAATCGCGCGGGGGCTTTCAGAAAGAGCGCCCCCGCATCGGTTTTGACAGAAGGATCAGGACTCGGCGTCAACGCCGAACAGCTCTTTCCGCACCTTTATGATGAAAGCAAGGGACGGTTCGTAATCTCCGTAGAGAAACAGTTTGCTGCGGTCGGTGGGCGCAAGATCCTTCAGTCGCGTGCCGTATTTTTCCTTCAGGAGGAGTGCAATCTGCTCGAAGCGGTCAAATCCCTCGTAGACAGCCGGTTCGCTCCAGATAACGGTTTCTCCATTTCGTATCAGGGTCTGGTCCTCTTCCATGTCCCAGCTGAGGGTTATCTCGCCATCCGCCAGAATTGGAAGCTGGTCGGCCGAGCTGAGACATTTGTCCCGGTACTGCCTTTCCTGCTCTGCTGCTTCTGCCTTTGCTTTGAGTTGTTCTTCGGAAAGCCCTTCCAGGGAATGGGCACAACCCTTTTCAGCGGGAAGAATCAGCACGTCGAGTGATGCCGAACAGGTCGGGCAGGTGAGCTCGACGAACTTTCCCCGATATAGCAAACCGCGTGCTGAATCGCTGCCGGTTCCGCTCCAGGAACAGCTGCTGCAGGTATACTCCTTTTTGATCCATTCTTCAGTGTAAATAGTCATGATTTCTCCTTAGGGAGTTCTTTATGTGTGCAGACGGCTACCCGTAGACGGGACCGGCTTTTTGGTGAAATAGTTTTCATCCGGAAACGGTTCTTTTCCGCCCTGGCTGTGTCAATCCGCGCGCTTGCTTGTGCGGCGTACCTGTGTACGCCTCCGTGCAACCCCTTGATTTTCTTGCCAGGACGAAAAACTCCTCGTTTCCGAATTGAAAACCAATTGTTTCACATCCGGAGTTTCCGGATGGAAACGAAATAAGAAATGGAGCAGGCGGTGCCGGCTCCAAGTATACTTTCAGTCATCAGGCGTATCGATGTCAAATATTTTTTCTTCCGCCCCAATGGCCGGGAGTTTTTGAGACACGTTCGCGAAAATGTCTGCCCTGGTACAAGGCCCAGTTAGGCTGCAATGGCCTGGAGTGCCGTGATTATTTCCGGAATGTCCTTGTCGGTTACCGTTCGCAGGTCGAGGAGAAAGGCACCCTGGGAAATCCTGCCAATGATCGGCAGCGGGCTTGTCCGCAGTTTTTGTTCAAGTTGCTGGGGGGACAGCCCTGTTACGGAGACGCAAATCAGACTTGTGGGGATCTCCAGCAGGGGAAAGGTGCCGCCGCCGACCTGGGAAAATCCTTGCAGCGTCTTCAGAAAAACAGTGGCGGGAAGTGCTCGTCGCATCCGCCGCGCGGCTGCCCTGGCACGTGAGGCAAGCTCATCACCGGACACCGTCATCATCCGGAGCGAGGGGATCTGCTCCAGGGCCTGCCGTTCATCCCGGTAGAGGCGCAGGGTTCCCTCAAGGGCGGCAAGGGTTACCTTGTCGACGCGCAGCGCCCGAAGCAGGGGATGTTTTTTCATCGGCTCCAGGCACCTCCGTGTGCCGACCAGGATGCCGGCCTGGGGGCCGCCGAGGAGTTTGTCACCGCTGAAGGTTACCAGGTCCGCTCCTGCTGCCAGGTATTCCTGAACGGTCGTCTCGCCGGGGAGTCCGTAGGCGGAGAGGTTCACCAAGGTGCCGCTTCCCGCGTCCACCATGACCGGAACGGAGGATTCCCGGCCGATTGCGACGAGTTCCTCGGTGGAAACCTCAGCGGTAAAGCCGACCACGGCAAAATTGCTGGTGTGGACCTTGAGCAGCAGGGCGGTTTCCTCGCTGACCGCCGAGCGGTAGTCCCGGGGGTGGGTTCGGTTGGTGGCGCCGACCTCCCGCAGGAGCGCTCCGCTCTGTTCCATGACCTCGGGGATGCGGAATGATCCGCCGATCTCCACCAGTTCGCCCCGGGAAACGACGACTTCTTTGCCCCGTGCCAGAGAGCACAGGGCCAGCAGCACCGCGGCGGCATTGTTGTTCACCACCACCGCCGCCTCGGCGCCGGTCAGGCTGCAGAGCAGTTTTTCCACATGCACGGCGCGGCTGCCGCGTGTCCCCGTTTCCAGATCGAATTCCAGCGTACTGTAGCCGAAGGCGGCATCACGCATGCTGTCCCGCAG
>DIFZ01000017.1:0-10833 GCA_002419385.1 Geobacter sp. UBA5735 | reverse complement strand
GCGTACCCGCTCGACAATGGCCTCTTTCTGGAGGGATTCCAACGACGTATCCCCGCGAAGGAGGTCGGCCCGCGCCAGGTCGAGCGTTTCCCTGACAGAGGTGATAACGACCGGCCGGGAGAATTCTTCCAAGAGTGACTTGATTTCCGGCCACTCCAGTACCTTGTCTACTTTCGGGATATTTCTGAGCACGAGCGATACCTTTCTCGATGAGTCACATGAGAATTTGCTGCTTATGAATTATAACCAGTTGTTTTTGCGGCCTCATTGTATAGTTTCAGCATTAATTGTCAAGAAGAGAAGAACGCCGCAAGCGCTTTCCGCAGCGGTACTTTTCGCTCGTACGGTGACCGGTGTGATGGAAAGAACGCCTGGTCCGGTGTGGCCATCGCCTGTCATTTTGGGTTTTGCCGGATTTTCACTTCATGGTATCGTGTGAAAAAATTGGAGGTCATCATGTCCACAATACCTGTGGTGGTTCTGGCCGGCACATCCGGCACCGGCAAAACCACCTTCCTCGAGAAACTTGTCAGGGAGTTGAAAAAGCGCAAGATTACCGTGGGGACGATCAAACACCACGACCATGATTTTGAGATAGACAAACCCGGCAAGGATACCTGGCGTCACGCACAGGCCGGCGCGGATGCCGTGGCACTATCGTCGCCGTCTAAAGTCGCCCTGATCCGGAAAGTGGCGGAAGAGCTGAGCCTCGACCAGGTGGCGGAATTGATCGGCACGGTGGACATTATTCTTGTGGAAGGATACAAGAGGGCCGATAAACCAAAGATAGAGATTCACCGCAAGGCGCACTCCCGGGAACTTCTCTGTGATCCGGAAGAGTTGATTGCCCTGGTGAGTGACGCGGACTGGCAAATCGGTGTGCCTCTCTTCGACCTTGAAGACGCCTCCGGGGTGGCCGATCTGCTGCTCGAGAAGTTTGTTGCCGTGCGCAGATGACCGACCCCTCGCGCACTATTTTCGAATAGTGCCCTCAGGCATCAACCCGGAAACTTCATGTAAACCGCTACGCTTGTCTCCTTTACCCCTTTGATATCGTAATTAACGATGGATCTCATTGGTGATTTCGATATTATCCATTTGACTTTGTATCTTCACCCCCCGTACATTAATTCCCCTGCAGAATCGAACAAATAGCCAGCTTCACACTACCTATGGAGGAAATTGGTCTGTGTTTGCGACGGTCAGCCTGGGCAGGGTGCCGTTGCGCTTGATTTCAGGGCAATTGAGATCATTTGAATAATGAAAGGAGGTAATGACCATGCCGAGAAGAAAAAACTGGAACGGTTTTCAGTCTGGCAGTTGGGCTGAAGGTTTTGCTTGAATTCGGCAAATCTCTATTTCTCGTGTCGGAAATAATTACAATTGAAAAGGGAGAATATTTGTAATGGTTAAATTGACGATTGATGGAAAAACGGTTGAAGTCCCGAAGGGATCGATGCTGATCGATGCCGCGAAGAAACTGGGGATTTATATTCCCACCTTGTGTTACCTGGAGCTGCACAGTTCCAAGTCTGGTGACAACTCTTCCTGCAGGATTTGTATGGTGGAGGTTGCCGGACGAAAGAACCTGGCGGCTGCCTGCTCCACGCCGGTAATGGACGGCATGGAGGTGAAAACAGCTACTGACCGGGTACTGAATGCACGGAAGCTGATGCTTGAACTGCTTCTTTCCGACCACAACCAGGAGTGTCTGACCTGTGAAAAAGCAGGAAAGTGTACTCTGCAGGATCTCTGTTATCAGTATGATGTGAAGGAGAGCAGATACCGCGGTGTCATGAGCGATTTTCCGCTCGACGAATCCAACGAGTTCTATGTTCGCGACATGAACAAATGCGTCAATTGCCGGCGTTGCGTCAATGCCTGCAACGCCTTCCAGTGCAGCGATGCGATCGATTTTGCCGGAAGGGGTTTCAATGCCCATCCGACCCCGCCGTTCGATGATCCGGTCCGTGAATCGGTCTGCGTCTCCTGCGGCAGCTGCGTATCCGTCTGTCCGACGGCGGCACTCATGCCCAAGTCACCGGAAAAATTCCGCAGCTGGGAAGTCGCAAGAACTACGACAACCTGCAGCTACTGCGGTGTCGGCTGCCAGATGAATCTGCTCGTGAAAAACGGCACAGTGGTCGGTGTTGAACCGGTTGATGGACCCGCAAACGACGGCCTGCTCTGCGTCAAGGGCAAATTCGGCTACAATTTCATCAATCATCCCGACCGTCTTACCACGCCGCTGATCAAGAAAAACGGCGCTTTCGTGGAAGCAAGCTGGGAAGAGGCGCTTACCCTCATCACCGAAAAAGTCAAATCGGTGAAGGAAGCCCACGGCCCCGAGGCGCTTGCCGGGTTGGCGTCTGCAAGGGTCACAAACGAAGAGAATTACCTGTTCCAGAAGATGGTTCGCACCGTGTTCGGCACCAATCAGGTTGACCACTGCGCCCGACTCTGCCATGCCTCGACGGTTGCCGGCCTGGCCACTACCCTGGGCAGCGGCGCCATGACCAACAGCATTGCCGAAACAGTGGACAGCGATGTCATCTTCGTCACAGGTTCCAATACAACGGAAACCCACCCGGTGATCGGCGCCAAGATTCGTCAGGCAAAGCTGAAGGGCGCGAAAATAATCGTCGCCGAGCCGCGGCGCATCGACCTGGTGAAGGATGCCGAGGTCTTCCTCCAGATTACTCCGGGCACCAATGTGGCCCTCTTCAACGGCATGATGAATGTCATTCTGGCTGAAGGACTGCAGAACAAGGAATTCATCGCCGAGCGGACTGAAAACTTCGATGAGCTGGTGGAGATTATCAGCAAATATACTCCGGAAAAGGTCGCGGAAATCTGCGGCATCAATGCCGAAGACCTGAGAAAAGCCGCCCGCATGTACGCAACGGCCGACAAGGCGTCCATCTTCTACTCCATGGGTGTCACCCAACACAGCACCGGCGTCAGCGGCGTCATGGGCACCTCCAATCTGGCGCTGCTCTGCGGACACCTGGGCAAGGAATCCTCGGGCGTCAACCCGCTGCGCGGCCAGAACAATGTTCAGGGTTCCTGTGACGTGGGCTGTCTGCCCGGCGATCTTCCCGGCTATCAGAAGACGGCGAATCCCGAGGTTATCGCCAAATTTGAAAAAGCCTGGGGTGTGACACTGTCCGACAAGCCCGGTCTTACCGTCACCGAAATCGTCGGCAAGGCGGGCAAGGGCGATATCAAGGTTCTCTACATTATGGGTGAAAACCCGATGCTTTCCGATCCGGACCTGAACCACGTGCAGGAAGCCCTGGAAAACACCGAGTTCCTCGTTGTCCAGGATATCTTCCTCACCGAGACCGCGGAGCTTGCCGATGTGGTGCTGCCGGCCGCTTCCTTTGCCGAAAAAGACGGGACCTTCACCAGTACCGAACGTCGCGTCCAGTTGGTGAGAAAGGCTATCGAACCCCCCGGCGAGGCGAAAGCCGACTGGGAGATCCTGGTTGCGGTGATGAACAAACTTGGCTACGCCAAGACCTACCGGAATGCCGCCGAGATCATGGATGAAATAGCCACCGTAACACCGCAGTATGGTGGAATCTCCTTTGCTCGCCTGGAAAACGGCGGACTTCAGTGGCCCTGCCCGACCGCGGATCATCCCGGCACCAAGTTCCTTCACAAGGGCGCTTTCGCCCGCGGCAAGGGTCTGTTCAAACCGGCGGAATACATCCCCTCGGCCGAACTGCCCTGTGCGGACTACCCGTTCATCCTGACCACCGGCAGGATCCTCTATCACTACCACACCAAGACCATGACCGGTAAGGTCGAAGGTCTGAACAACCTGTTCCCCGGCTCGTTCATCGAGATCCATCCGGCTGCCGCCGCGAAACTCGGTATTAAAGACGGAGAAAAGGTAAAAGTGGCCTCCCGCCGCGGCGATATCCTTTCAATTGCGAAGCTAACCGATAAGGTGGAAGAAAACGTGTTGTTCATGCCCTTCCACTTTGCCGACGGTGCTGCCAACAGGCTGACCAACAAGGCCCTTGATCCGGTGGCGAAGATTCCGGAATTCAAGGTTTGCGCGGCAACCATCGAACCGTTTGACCGGGTATCTGATTACGTATAAAACGTAGCAGTACCTTTTGAAGTGAAAAAATCGGGGAGGCGGGTAAGGAGAAAATCTCTTTCCCGTCTCCCTGACGCGTTTCTGCCGTTGCTGCGTTACCCCGGGAAAACAGCAAGCTATCGATAAAATGAATCAAGCCTATAAGTGTAATAGAAATAATCGATTTGATTTATCGCTAACGATACGATACTTTTGACCGATGCAACCACTCCTCGCCGTGTGTAACATCTTTGATCAGGATGCTGAAAGGCTCGCCGGGTTTGCTTCCGAAAACGGCTTTTCCGGCATAGACTGGTCCATCGATCCCTCTCTGCCGGAGGGGGAATTCCTCGCCCTTATGCAATCTCTGGCCGGGTTCCAGGTACGCTACCACTGCCGTTTTCACGGCGTGGACGTGGCCTATGCCGACCAGCGAGGCGATGATTCCCTGGCGCTGCTGCTGCGCACTGTGGACCAGGTGTCCCGTGCCGGCGGGCGACACATGACAGTTCATTCCGGGCTCGGCAATCCGTCCGGGGAAGGCATCGACCTGACGCGCGCCATCGACAACCTTGCGGTCCTCGTGGCGCATGGTCGGCGGAACGGTGTCGCCGTGGCCCTGGAAAACCTTACCACCCCGCTCACCAATGACCCGCAGCTGTTTCGTCGCATGGTACGGGAGAGCGGCGCCTATGTGACGGTCGACATCGGCCATGCCCACGCCGTGCGAGATCTTCACCCGCAGAGTGACATCTTCGGCGAGTATGTCCTGCCCCATCGGGACAGGCTGCTGAACGCCCATATCTATCACACCGAGTTGGCAGGCTACGGACATGTTCCGCCGGAAACCCTGGCGGACATTTCCGCACGACTTGATCTTCTCGGGTTGGCGGAATCGTGCGACTGGTGGGTGATCGAGCTCATGAACCCGGCGGAGGTGCTTCGCACCCGCGACCTTCTCCGCTGCTA
Source organism: Geobacter sp. UBA5735 (assembly GCA_002419385.1). Lineage (GTDB taxonomy): Bacteria > Desulfobacterota > Desulfuromonadia > Geobacterales > Geobacteraceae > RPRC01. The sequence goes on along the minus strand of DIFZ01000017.1, from coordinate 5,774 downwards.
TCTCGATTCACTCACTTTTGGACCCGTCACGGCTGTGCACAACATCCCGCTTCCCCTGGTCGCCGCGTAAGGTATACTCTGGAGAAGCCGCACATTCTTTCCCCGGGAGGCCGAACATGCGCTGCATCCTTCTCCTTCTCGATGGCCTCGGTGACCGGAGTCACGCGCTTCTCAACGGCAAGACCCCCCTTCAGGCCGCCCATACCCCCAATCTTGACAAAATTGCCTCTGTCGGCATGACCGGGCTTTTCCATGCCCACCTGCAGGGAACGGCCTTGCCGAGCGAACTTGCCCACTTTCTCATGTTCGGCTACCGGCTGGAGGAGTTTCCGGGGCGTGGCGTGGTGGAAGCGCTCGGGGAAGAGCTCGAGATCCGCGAAGGCGAGGTGGCCCTTCTTGCCCGGATCTTCTCGGTGACGCAAGAGCGCGGATCCCTGATTCTGACCCATGAAGACCCCGATCTGGACCGGGAAAGCTGCCGGATCTTCCACGGGGCAATCCGGCAATTCAGCCGTCACGGCATTGACGCGGAGTTTTTGCCGACCAAGGGTATCGGGGGGATTCTCCGTCTCCGGGGGGACGTGTCAAAGTACCTGACCGATTCCAACCCGATTATTGAAGGGCGTCCGCTCATGGAGGTCCTGCCGCTGCGCGCCGCGAAGGACGACCTCCGGGCACGGAACGCGGCCCGGTTTCTCAATGAGTATCTGCGTTGGAGCTACCTGACGCTCTCGGAGCACCCCCTCAACAGGGAGCGAAGTAAAAACGGGCTTCCGCCGATCAATGCCGTCGGCACGCAGCGGGCCGGGATGCTTGGGGTTCTCCCCACCTTCACGGACCTGTGGGGCCTCAAGGGTCTTCTGATCGCGTCCGGCGCCGTTTACCACGGTCTCGGCCGGGTAGTCGGCATGGAAACCAGAAAGGTCAAGGATACGGGCAACCCCGGCGGCGATCTGCGGGAGCGGCTGGCGATGGCGTACCAGGCCCGGGAGTTCGACTATATCCATGTCCATACCAAGTCCACGGACGAAGCCGGTCATACGAGGGATCCCCTTGTCAAAAAGAGGGTAATCGAAGAGCTCGACAGGGCTCTCGAGTATGCTCTTACCGAGATCGTTCCCGATGAAGATGTCCTCTTCATCGTTACCGCCGACCATTCCACCGCCTCATCCGGCACCATGATCCATACCGGTGAGAGTGTGCCGCTGGTCATGACCGGAAAGTTCATTCGGCGGGATGCTGTCGCAAAATTCGACGAGGTGAGCTGTGCCACCGGAGGGCTCAGCCTCGTCAGGGGAAAGGAACTCATGTACCTGATTCTGAATTTTCTTGACCGGGGCAAGCTCTGGGGGCTGATGGACTCGCCGGATGACCAGCCGTTCACCCCCGGCATTGCAACAGCTCTGAGGGTAGACTGAACCGATGAAATTGCCCTGCAGCACTGATTCGAGATTGTCAGGGAGGGGCGACAGTTTCCGGGGTGGTCTTGTCGTCGCCTCCAACCGGGAGCCCTGCTCGCACCGCAAAACCAAGGGTGGCCTGCACCACGAGGTTCCGGCGGGCGGCCTGGTTTCGGCCCTCGACACGGTCCTGCGGGTGACGGGCGGGACATGGGTCGCCTGGGGGAGCGGCAGCAGCGACCGGGAAGGAGCGGATGAGCGAGGGCGGCTCTGGGTACCTCCCGACAATCCTGCTTATATCCTGCGGCGTGTCTGGCTTAGCCCTAATGCCGTGAAAAACTATTATCGCGGCTTCTGCAACCGGGTGCTGTGGCCGCTTTTTCACGGGGAAACGGACCGCATCCGCTATCGCGGACACTTTTGGGATGAGTACCGGAGGGTCAACCAGCTGTTTGCCGATTCGATCCTCCAGGAAGCCGGTGAGGATGCTACCGTATGGATCCACGACTACCACCTCTGCCTGGTTCCTGCGCTGCTCCGCGCTGCCCACCCCCTGCGCACCATCGCCCAGTTCTGGCATGTTCCCTGGCCCGAGCCGGAACTGTTTGCCGGTGCCGCCCACGCCAGGGAAATCATTGCCGGGCTCCTCGGTAATGACCTGATCGGTTTTCAGGTTCCCTCTCATGCCGACAACTTCCTGAAATGCGCCGAAACCTGTCTCGGCGCCTCGGTCGATCGCATTGCCATGACTGTTACCTGGCAGGGCCGTCTCACCCAGGTCCGGGCCTTTCCCATCAGCATCGATTTTGCCAGGTTTGACGTCCTGGCGGGGTCCGAGGAAACGGCGGCTTTGGTTACGCGTCTCAAGGCGAAGCATCGGCTGCCCGGGCGGGTCGCTCTTGCCGTTGACCGGCTTGACTACACCAAAGGCATCATGCAGCGTCTCCAGGCGCTCGAGCTCTTTTTCCGCCGCTACCCGGACTTTCGCGCTGTCGTCACCTTTGTGCAGATTGCCGTCATGACCAGGAGCGGTGAACCGTATCAAAGCTGCCGGCGGGAAATCGAGGAACGCATCGCCGGGATTAACGCCGAGTTCGCTACAAGTGAGTGGCAGCCGGTCCTCTACTTCCCGAAAAAGCTGGCACAGGAGGATCTGGTTGCCTGGTACCGGCTGGCGGATCTGGCCCTTGTCACCCCGCTGCGCGACGGAATGAACCTGGTGGCCAAGGAATATGTGGCGGCCCGACATGACTGCGCCGGAATGCTGATTCTCGGCAAACAGGCTGGAGCTGCAGCCGAGTTGACCGATGCGCTCCTTGTCGAACCAAACGACACCGGGGCGTTTGCTGCCACCATCCGGCAGGCACTCACCATGCCTGACCGGGAGAAACGCAAGCGGATGGCCGGGTTACGGGAGCAGGTGCGGAAGAACACCATCTTCCAGTGGGTCGGCGAGATACTTGACGAACTCTCCCTCCTTCCTACCGTGAAGAGGGGGGCGCAGCATGCCCTCAGCCAGAGCGAAGAGCTGCAAAAACGCCTTGCCGGAAGAGAGCTCTTTCTGTTCCTGGATTTCGACGGCACCCTCGCCCCCATTGAAGAGCAACCGGAAATGGCAGCGATGCCGGACTCCATCCGAACCCTCATCGCGGCACTGCGGGAGCATTACCCCATTGCCGTGATCAGCGGACGAAGCCTTCAGGATCTGAAGAGTCGGGTGGCCCTGCCCGGGCTGGTCTATGGGGGTAACCACGGGGCCGAGATGGAGGGTTCCAATGTTTTTGCCGAAGGCCAGCCCCTTCTGGCAGCTTTTCTCACAGCGGCGCAGCAGGCGTTTGGCTCCCTTCCCGGGGTTCAGATAGAGGATAAAGGCGTCACCGCCAGTATCCATTTCAGGAAAGTCGAACCGGTTTGCCTGGAGCAGTTTCTGGCGTCATTCCAGGAAATAACGCGAAACTACGCGGATACGCTACTGGTCTCCGAGGGGAGAAAAGTCTTTGAGATACGGCCCCTTGGTGCCTTCAGCAAGGGGGATGCGGTGCTGCGGCTGATGGAGGGGGTGGGCAAGGGACGGATCCCCGTCTACCTGGGTGATGACAGTAGTGACGAAGACGGGTTTCGCTCCGTGCGGGAAACCGGGATAGCGGTTGCCGTGGGCGGGAGCACGGAGGCGGAGTACTATTTGAGAAATCAGGGGGAGGTGTGTCAATTCCTGGAGCTGCTTGCCGGAGTTTTCCCTCCCGTTGAAAAACCGTGCCGCTCGGCGGAGAACGGAAAGGGGCGCGACCATGATGAATGAACCGATTCAGCGTGCCGAAACAGGGGTCATACATGGCCGTTTCCAGGTTCTCCATAACGACCATCTGGTCTATCTTCTTGCCGGGGCGGCGCTCTGTCGACATTTGGTGGTGGGGATCACCAACCCTGATCCGCTCCTGACAAAGGATGAATCTGCGGACCCGAAGCGGAGCAACCCGGCCGCCAACCCGCTTAGCTATTTCGAACGCTATGTCATGGTGCGCGCTGTTCTCGACCAGGCAGATATCGAGCCGTCGCGCTATTCAGTGGTCCCGTTTCCCATCAACATGCCGGAACTCTATAAATACTATCTTCCCCTCGACGCGCTGTTTTTCCTCTCCATCTATGACGATTGGGGGAAGCGGAAGCTGGAATACTTCACAGCGCTCGGACTGGCGACCCATGTTCTCAGGGAGGTTTCTGCCGACCAGAAGGGTCTCAGTGCCTCTGATATTCGTCGCCGGATGGCGCGGAATGAACTCTGGGAAGAACTAGTCCCCCCTGCCGTTGCCACTCTTATGAAGAAATGGGACATCCCTGCCCGCTTGCGCGCCATGGGTACCTGCCCATGAGCATCTCCCCCTTCCCCAGCGTATTTCAGATTTCTATCCTTTCAGGCACCGAAAATACCTTCATTTTCTCCGACGTTGCAAAGCAGCACAAGGTCACATTCGAGCGGCGCGCGCTGTCGATGCCGGAACTGATCGGAGCCGCCTTGGAGATGACCAGCGGGATGCCGGCCCGGGCCGCTTTCATGACCATGCCGGCCGGCTGTCGGCCCGACGAGACCAGGAACATCTTCGACAGGTCGTCACCATTGAGCACCGCCATGCCGACTACCTTGTCGATGGCGTTGTGCCGACCGATGTCCAGCGCCTTGTACATCAGCCTGCCGTTTGCGTCCACCAGGCTTGCGGTGTGGGCACCTCCGGTCCGGTTTTGGACCTCGTCGTAGAGGTATTTCATGCTTTCCAGCAGGATTTTGCTGCTGAAGATCTGTGCGAGCGGCAGGTGGACGTCTTCGTCACGCGAGTCCCAGTTGATGCCGACGCAGCCGGAAGACCTGATTTCATGCCAGAGGTTGAAGTGCTCAAAGGACCGTATCTGCAGGAGCACCCAGTTGCCCTTTTCTTCAATGCTTTCAAGGTCGCTCCTGCCTTTGATGGCGCCTTCGGTCATCAGGTAGCCGACGGCAAGTTCCTTGTGAAGGTCCGGGGTTGTCACGATGGAGGAAAGTTTGCTGCCGTTTACGATCAGCTCGATGGTTTCTTCGACCATCACCGGGTCCGTTGCCGGTTCGGCGCCCTCGCGGCTGATCCTGGTGGAGGAATAGTCTTTGACCGAATCCATCGGGCCGCTGTGGCGGGGGCTGTTTTCCACCCTCAGGACGTAATAGTCGTCCTTCTTTTCCAGCCCCAGGAGTCTGTGGCCTTCGGCCGTGAGGCTCGACGGGACATTCTTTGCCGGTTCTCCATCATCCAGCAGGATTTCGACCGTTTCCCCGGGATCGAACATTTCCAGGGCAAGTTTGATTTTGATAAAATTTGTCGGACAGGAGACACCGCGGAGATCTAGGGTTTGCATTGTACCTCCAGCAAACTGGATTGTTACTTGAATAAACGGAACAGAGCGGCGGCAGCGGCAGGTGGCATCTGGTGAGCCTTTGACTCGACGGTATCATGTGCTGTTGACGGCTGTCAACCCCAGACCCTCAAGGCTTCAGAGGGTTGCGTCCCCAGCCGGACGAGCGAGATCCAAGGGAAAGCAGGCGTCGTAAAAAATCATCGCTACGGAATCGTTTTTTGCTCGCACTCTGTCTGCAATCGGTAAAACGATTGAGGCTGTTCAAGGGGCACTGTTTTCACTTTGACGTACCGCTGGCGGGCCTTGTTTGTATTGCAGCCGTAATGATCCGACGAACCCGGCGGACTATCCGTACCGGACATGAAGAGAAGCTTTCCCGCTTGACAAAAACATGCTATGAGTAGCCGAATCTCGTTGCTGTCTATGAAAACAAACGTCACGTTATTTCAAGGGTCTGCGCATGAATTTGAAACAGTTGGAAGTTTTTGTTGC
>DIFZ01000031.1 GCA_002419385.1 Geobacter sp. UBA5735 | reverse complement strand
GGTGAGGAAGTCTTTGACAGTAACCAAATTTCAGTGAGGAGGAAAAGATGAAAACCAGAACTATCGGAATCGCGTTCTTGCTTTGCTGCGGTATCGCCGCCGCGGGCTGCGCCAAAAAAGAAGTGGTGAAACAGGATCAACCCCTTGCCCAGACTGCCACACCGCCTGCGGAAACCTCCACGCCGGTCCAGGACCAGCAGGCTGCGAAAGACACCACTGTTACGGATGAAAGTTTGAAGGATGTCACGGCCTTCGAAACCATCTATTTCGATTTCGACTCATTTGTCCTCACAGAGGACGCACGGGCAATTCTGGAGCAAAACGCCCAACATATTCAGAAACAGGCTGGCGGCAAGGTCCGCCTCGAAGGTCACTGCGACGAGCGGGGATCTGACGAATACAACCTCGCTCTCGGTGAAAAACGCGCCAAGGCCGCGTTGAACTACCTGCTGACCCTCGGCGTCCCGCAGGACCGCCTCAGCGTGATCAGCTACGGCGAAGAAAAACCTGCCGACCAGGGCCATGATGAAGCCGCGTGGGCCAAGAACAGGCGGGTTGATTTCATCATCCAGAAGTAGTTTCCGAATTGGAAACCGCATTCGTGTCGATCCTTTGTTTCCGGATGACGCGAAAACGGACAACATTTGTTGGCAAAGGGGCCGGAGACGGCTCCTTTGCCTTAGGTACGCAAGGAGGAGAGGAATGCCTGTGCGGTCACTACGACGTATGATTCCGTTCATGTTTCTGTGCCTGGCCGCCGGATGCGCCAGCAGAGGTGACGTGGAAAGCGTCCAGCGCGACAGCTACGACCTGAAAAACCGGATCTCGCGACTGGAAAAGGACATGGGGGAAATCCGCCAGGAAACCAAGGATGAACTCCAGACGACCGTAAAAAACCTGCGCAAGGGAGCTGCCGATCTCCAGGCAACCCAGGACACCATCCGCGTCGACATCCAGGAGCTGTCCGGCAAACTGGACGACCTGAAGCTTCAGGTACAGAAACCTGCGGAAGAGAAAGCCTTTCAGCGGGAAGAAGCGGAACGTCGGCTGGCAGCTCTGGAAGACCGGATGATGAAGCTGGAAAAGAGGCTCGGCGCCGCCGCTGACAGTAAAGGGGCACCGGCAGCGGAAACCCCGGAAAGTATCTACGAAAACGGACTCAGTCTGTTCAAGTCCGGCGACATGCAGAAGTCACGGGACGCGTTCGCCCTTTTCGCGGAAAAGTATCCCAAGCATGAGCTGAAAGCCAATGCCCTGTTCTGGATCGGTGAAAGCTACTATGGCGAAAAAAAGTACGAGCAGGCAGTGCTGGCCTACCAGGAAGTCATCAGGAACTTCCCCAAAAAGGACAAGGCCCCCGGCGCCATGCTGAAGCAGGCCATGTCATTCAAGGCACTTGGCGACAAAAAGAATGCCCGTTACGTCCTGAAGGAACTCCAGGAGGTCTACCCCCGTTCAGGGGAGGCGAAAAAGGCGCAGCAGCTCTTGAAAACATTGTAGCAAGCAGCGGCGACGGAACAAAAAAAGGCGGGGAAACCCGCCTTTTTTCATATGATCACGACATATTCACTGCATCAGCCTTGCTGTTCCCCAGACTTTTCCGCCCGGTTGCCTTCGACAGGCACGGCTCCGGTCCCGGCGCCCCCATCCGTTTTCACCGCCATGCTCTCTTCGTGAATCCTGCTCTCGTCATCGACAGTCTGCTTGAAATCATCGGCGGCCCGCTTGAATTCGGCCAGAAATCGGCCCAGGGAGCGTGCCAGCTCGGGAAGCTTCTGGGGCCCGATAACGATGAGCGCTATCACCATGATGACGATCAATGCGGGCATGCTGATGCCGAACATAGGGTATCCTCGCCTTAACGGCATCAAGTACCGGATCGGACCTGAATGCCGCTGCCGGTTTCCGGGGCCTGCAGCCCCGCTCCTGCCAGCAATGATAGAGGTTTTGCCGTAGCGTGTCAAGGAAGGTTCCTGTTGCCTGGAATGGTACGGCAAAACAGTTCGTCCATGCCCGCTGGCCGTGCAAACTGTTTGACATACCAGGGAACATTGGCTACTATCTGCCAGACTGCAAATCTTTGCCCCCCTTGCCGGCGCGTCTGCCTTAGTTGAATGTTTCCGGCGCCAAATACACGGAACGACGGGGAAACGGAAGAGGTATGGATCAACACGACATCAAGAACGAAATCCGCGAGCTGCTGAAAGAACGAAATGCTGTGCTGCTGGCCCACAATTACATGCGCGACGAGGTACAGGAAATCGCGGATATTACCGGTGATTCCCTGGCCCTCTCCATAGAGGCGGCAAAGACTTCGGCCGAAGTCATCGTATTCTGCGGTGTGCATTTCATGGCTGAGTCCGCATCGATCCTGTCACCGGACAAGAAAGTGCTGCTGCCCAGGCTCGACGCGGGATGCCCCATGGCAGACATGATCACGGTCGAAGGGCTCATCGAGATGAAGAAGCGCTTCCCTGGTGTACCGGTGGTCACCTATGTAAACTCATCAGCAGCAGTAAAGGCCCATACCGACATCTGCTGCACATCGGCAAATGCCGGACGGGTCGTGTCTTCCCTGGCCGAAGACGAGCTGATATTCACCCCCGACCGCAACCTTGGCCGCTTTGTCGCCAAGACCTCGAACAAGAAATTTCATTTCTGGGACGGCTTCTGCCCGACCCATGAACGATTGCGGGCCGAAGACGTCACCCGGCTCAAAGCGGATTACCCGGACGCCCTGTTCATCTGCCATCCGGAGTGCAGCCCGGCGGTTTCCGACCTGGCGGACCACGCATGCTCCACCAGCGGCATGTACGACTACTGCCGCACGAGCCCGGCGAAGCGCTTCATCATCGGCACCGAGGCAGGGATCCTGTACCGCCTCAAAAAGGAAAACTCGGACAAGGAGTTCATCCTCGCCTCGCCGGGACTCATCTGCCCCAACATGAAACTGATCTCCCTCGAAGACATCCTTGCTTCCCTCCGGACCATGGCGCCCGAAGTGCGGGTTGAAGAGGATATCAGGATACCCGCCAAACGGGCGCTGGACCGGATGCTGGCAGTTCCGCGAGACTGAGACGCGCCAAAGGGGAGATCCCGTGATACGTCCCTTCAAGGGTGTCCATCCGAAAATCGACCATTCCGCCTATATCGCGGAAACGGCCGTAGTGATCGGCGATGTTGCCATCGGGGCCGGAAGCAGTGTCTGGTTCAATACGGTCGTGCGCGGCGATGTCAACCATATCCGGATCGGTGACAGGACCAACATCCAGGACCTTTCCCTGCTGCACGTCACGCACCGGAAACATGCAGACGACCCCGGCGCGCCGCTGCTTATCGGCAGCGACGTGACCGTGGCCCACAGCGTGACCCTCCATGGCTGCACAATTGAAAACGGCGCCTTCATCGGCATGCAGGCCATCGTGATGGATCGCGCTCTCGTGGGTGCACAGGCCCTGGTAGGCGCCCGTTCCCTGGTTACCGAAGGCACGGTAATTCCTCCCCGAACCCTCTGGATGGGCTCACCCGCCCGCTACAAACGCGACCTCACCCAACAGGAAGTGGACCGACTCGGCAGATCGGCGGAGAATTACGTCCGGTACGCCCGGGAATACCTCGAATCCTGATTGTATCCACCAACCAAGGCCGCTTTCAGGTGACATCATGAACCAAGACCGATCATCCCAGTTATTCCGCAAAGCCACCACCCTCATGCCGGGCGGAGTGAACAGCCCGGTGCGGGCATTCAGGTCCGTGGGCGGAGAACCTCTGTTCATCGAACGCGCTGCCGGTTCCAGGATCTGTGACGCGGACGGCAACGAATACACCGATTATGTCGGATCCTGGGGCCCCATGATCGTTGGCCATTGCCACCCGAACGTGGTACGGGCCGTCAGCTCCGCCTTGGAGAAGGGCAGCAGTTTCGGCGCGCCTTCCGAACTGGAGATACAGCTGGCGGAAATGGTCGTTGATGCCGTGCCCTCCATCGAAATGGTCCGCATGGTAAGCTCCGGAACCGAGGCGACCATGAGCGCCATCCGCCTTGCCCGGGCCTATACGCGACGGGACGCCGTCATCAAGTTCGCCGGCTGCTACCACGGCCACGCCGATTCCCTGCTGGTCAGGGCAGGCTCCGGAGCCGCCACGTTCGGCGTGCCGGACTCTCCCGGAGTACCCGCCGACTTTGCCCGCCATACCCTGATCGCCGAATACAACGATCCGGACTCGGTCGAAGCACTCGTCGCTCACAACAAAGGAACTGTCGCGTGCATCATCATCGAGCCGGTCGCCGGAAACATGGGAACCATAGCGCCGCAACAGGGTTTTCTCGAAGCGCTTCGACGCATCTGCGACCGTGAAGGGATCATCCTCATCTTCGATGAAGTCATGACCGGATTCCGGGTCGCCTACGGCGGCGCTCAGGAACTCTACGGCGTCATTCCCGACATGACCACACTGGGCAAGATCATCGGCGGCGGACTGCCCGTCGGAGCCTTCGGCGGCCGGAAGGACATCATGGAACTCCTGTCCCCGGCAGGGGGGGTGTACCAGGCAGGAACCCTCTCGGGCAACCCTCTGGCCATGACTGCCGGTATCGCCACGCTGAGCCTTCTCAGGGAAGAAGGATTCTACCGGGATCTCGAGGCAAAAAGCGCCCGGCTCTCGGCCGGCCTCAGCCGGGCGGCCGCGGATGCCGGTGTTCCCGTCTGTTCAGCCCGGGTGGGAAGCATGTTGTGCACCTTCTTCGCCAGCAGTGAAATCAGCAACTGGACCGCCGCGGCCGGATGCGACACGGCCGCATTCGGCAGGTACTTCCGCGCCATGCTGGACCAGGGCGTCTACCTGGCCCCTTCCCAGTTCGAAACCGTTTTCGTTTCCGGAGCCCATTCGGACGAGGATATCGACCGCACCATCGACGCAGCAGCCAGGGCATTCAAAATTTTAGCGGCATGAAAAATTGGGTTGCTTTTTTTACTTTTGCTGTGCTACAAGGATAAGGTTCATGGATGAGGAGAAAAAAAGACTGCTGAAAACGCTCAGCGTGGTTTCCAGCCTGGGATTTGCGGTGGTTCTGGCCATCGCCATCGGCATCCTGATCGGGCTGAAGCTCGACCAGTGGCTGGGCACGAAACCATGGTTCTTCTTCATCTTTCTGCTGATCGGGATCGTTGCGGCTTTTCGCAACATCTTCATAATTATCGGAAAAGAAATAAGGAACAGTGAGCAGGGTGAAGATCGACGAAAATAATATCTTCACCATCCTGACAGTCTGCAGCTCAGCCCTCACGGTCCTTTTCGCGGTTACCGGGCTGATTGCAGTCTCGGGGCAGTTCGCTGCCGGAGTCGCCGTCGGCGGGCTCGTGGCGATCGCCAACTGCCATTGGCTGTACAACATCCTGCAACGTGCGATGCAGCTCCCGGCACGGCAGGCAGTCAGGTTCGCCCAGTCGAGATATCTGATACGATTGCTCATTATCGCTGTGATCGTCTCACTGCTCATACTGTATACAAAAATCAGCATATTCGGTCTGTTGCTGGGACTATCGGTCGTGGTAATTGCCATTGTCGCCATGGCCGTCTCTATGGCAACCCTTAACGGAGGTTAGCACACCATGGTCCATCCATATCTCTTTCTGCAGTTCTTCCGCGAACTGCTGTCGCCTCTCACCAAGTACACGAGCGAGGCAGGCATAGATGCCATCGTCCATGCGTGGTTCGTTACCGTGATTCTCGTCGCGCTCTCCCTGATTGTAAGAGGAGCGATCAAAACAGTTCCCGGCAAACTGCAGAATTTCATGGAGGTCTGCATCGGCGGGATCGAAAATGTGGTTGTGGAGAATATGGGTGAAAAGGGCAGGCAGTTTTTCCCCCTGATTGCGACTCTTGCCTTTTTCATCCTCACCTCGAACCTGATCGGCCTCATCCCGGGCTTCTATCCCCCGACGGCAAACCTCAACACGACCGCGGCCTGTGCGGTCATTGTGTTCCTTTCAACCCACGTGGTCGGGGTCCGGAACCATGGCTTCAAGTACATCAGGCATTTCTTCGGACCGGTCTGGTGGCTGGCCCCCTTCATGTTCTTCGTCGAGATCATCGGCCACCTGAGCCGGCCGCTCTCCCTTTCCTTCCGACTCTTCGGCAACATGAACGGCCATGAGCTGATCCTGCTGATATTCTTCGGCCTGGTACCGTTCCTGGTGCCGTTGCCGATGATGCTCATGGGTGTGCTGGTCGCATTCCTTCAGACCTTCGTCTTCATGCTCCTGTCAACGATCTACATACAGGGAGCCCTGGAAGAGGCTCATTAGCAGGGTGTTGAAAAACGTCAAGGGTCTTCTGGCAGGATGCATGGCAAACGGAGCAGCACCCGCGACATATCGAACACGATTCAGCTTCCTATACTGTTTAGGAGAATTCAAAAAAGAAGGAGGTAGCAGCGGATGTTATTTGTAACCATCTGTATTCTCGCAGCAGGTATCGGCATGGGTCTGGGCGTCGTCGGCCCCGGCATCGGCATGGGACACGCCATCAAGGGCGCACTGGACGGAACGTCGCGCAACCCGGGCGTTTACGGCAAGCTCCTGACGACCATGATGATCGGTCTGGCCATGATCGAATCCCTGGCCATCTATGTCCTGGTCATCTGCCTGATCATCCTGTACGCCAACCCTTACAAGGATGTGGCTCTCGAACTGGCCAAAACCGTAGCGAAGTAGCGTCACCATCTTCGCCCGAATGCAAAAAGGGGATGGAGCCCATGGCTTCACCCCCTTTTTGCATTCATTCGGCGCGATACCCGTTTCACGTCGTTCCCCGGCCTGCCGTCACCGCCGCAACATCTTCATTATCTCCCGCATGAAAACCGGAATATCCGACGGCTGGCGCGATGTCACGAGATTCCCGTCAACAACGACTTCCGCATCCTCGTACAGCACCCCGGCTACCTTCATCTCGGCAACCACCGCTTTGTAGCAGGTTGCGCGCCGTCCGTTCAGAAGACCAGCGGTTATGAGGAGTTGGGGGCCATGGCAGATCGCGGCAACCGGTCTGCCGGCAGCGAAAAAGCGCCTGGCTATCTCGAGCGCCGCCGGTTGCTTCCTGATCGCCTCCGGAGCCTTGCCTCCCGGCAGGAGGAGCAGATCGTAACCGTCTGGGTCCACATCGTGCAACGACTTGTTCGCATAGACTTCATAGCCATGCTTGCCGATGATCTTCCCCCGGGTCATGGATGCGATATCCACTGCATAGCCTTCTTCCAGGAAACGGTAGTAGGGCGCCAGGAGTTCCGAATCCTCAAAGTTGTCCGCACTCACTATCAGCACCTTCATAGCCAGTTCTCCCGGTGTTTCAGCACGACCGCAGGCCCGTCGATAACCTAGCGTTACAATTCTATCACCACCCGGCACGAGCACAACTCCCGGCCAGGAAACCACGGTGGGGAACTCTTTCCAATGTTACAAGTCGTCCCCGGGATGATCACGGCCGACGGTGTTTTTCTGCTGCACAAACAGCAAGGCACTGGTGGGAAAACCGAGCCTTTTCGCCTGTTGGACAAGGGACTCCGTGACCGTATCCGGAAGCTGCGGCTGTCTTGCCAGGATCCACAGGTAGTCCCTGCTGTTGCCGCAAATGAGTACGTACGAGTAATTTATCTCGTCGATGCCGATTATGTTGTAGCCACCATAGAACGGCCCGAAGAAGGAAACCTTCAGCCGGCCCTCATCGGCGCCGGAAACAAAATGAGCCTTGCCGACTGCTTCCTTCCACTGCCCGAGCTTCGGATCGAAGCCCCGGTTCACCACGCGCAGGCTGCCATCCCTGTTCATGCTGTAGGTTGCCGTTACGTTGACCAGTCCCCTTTCGAAAGAGTGGTCGAGTCTTGCTATCTCATACCAGGTGCCCAGGTAACGCTGGACATCAAATCCTTTGACCGCGGTGACACCATCGGGAATCCTGACGCAACCGAACACTGCCAGTAAAACCAGAAGCAGAGTAATCTTCATATCAGTCACCCTCTTGCCGATAGATAATTGCGCCGCCGCTTTCATGGTACGGTTCGGCTCGCCTAGAACCACCCCTTGTGACCCTGGATGTAAAGCTGCTCGAACTCCTCGTCAGGCTTGGTCAGATAGATGATGCCCTCGATCAAGCCGATAACGGACATCACGCCGGTGGCTGCTCCGCAGGTGACGAGGCCTGCCCCGAGCGAGATGGCCAGCATGATGATGGCTTCCTTGTTGTAGCCCAGGTAAAACTTGTGGATACCGAAACAGCCGAGGAAGATCCCCAGCAAGCCGGCCGCCATTTTATTTTTTGTCTCGGACACCTGTGTCTTCGCCACGAGCGCCACTCCGCACTTGGTGCACATTGTCTGGTTCGGCTGGGTTACCTCGCCGCATGCCTGGCAGAATTTCTTTTCCAGCATGGGGGGGACACCGCACGACGGACAAACAACGGCCTGGGATTCGATTTCTTTACCACAGTTTCTGCAATACATGTGATGGTCTCCTTTTTCGTGGTGACAGTCATGGTGCCGCTATCAGTTGAATTCCAACCAGCAAACTCCGGGTTATGTCGTCGGGCCGGTTCACCCCACGCGAAGGCAAAAAACCGAGGCGTTCCGCGCAGGCGAAGGCGTGAAAGCGTCACGGATTCAGGGCAGAGAAACTCTGCAGTGATGCTTCTCTCCTTGCATACCATCTGATCGCCATAATGGCAAGCGGTAACAGCCCTTCTCTGTAGAAAAACCTTACAGCTGGCCATAGAGTTCGGGACGGCGGTCGCGCAAGACCTGCATGCCCGACCTGACTTCGGCGACCAGCTCCATGTCGATTTCCGCGGTCAGCAACGCAGCCTCTTCCCCGGCTTCAATGACCGTGTCTCCCCAGGGGTCCACAAGGGTCGAATGGCCGAAATAGTTCACCATGCCGTCCGGACCCAGATCCTCCCTGCCTGACCTGTTCACGGCGATGAAAAACATCTGGTTCTCGATGGCACGCGCGCGGATGAGTATCCTCCAGTGTTCCAGCCGCGGATGGGGAAACGCGGAGGGGCAGATCGTCAGGCACGCACCCCGGAGCGCATAGTTTCGAAACAGCTCCGGGAAGCGTATGTCATAGCAGACAGCAAGACCTGCGGAACCCCATGGCGTAGCTGCCAGGACCGGACAATTCCCCGACACCAGGTGGTTGCTCTCGCCCATCTGGCTGAACAGGTGGATCTTGCGGTAGAGCGCCGTCACCTCGCCTGCCGGAGAAATCAGCACTGACGTATTGGCGGTCTTTCCTTCTCCGTCGAGGGCAGGCATGGAGCCGTTTATCCAGATGCGGTGGCGCTTGGCCATCACTGCGACACGATCGATGGTTTCTCCATGTTCGGCAGCACGTTGACCGATTGCATCCCAGTGGAAGCCGGTGGTCCACATTTCAGGGAAACAGACCAGGTCGCTTCCCCTGGCCGCGGCTTCGGCAACCAGCGATTCCGCCGTGAAAAGGTTCTCCTCGGGCCGGCCGGAGACAACTTCCATCTGGGCCAGGGAAAGCGTGAGTTTCATCTTTCAGGCTCCTTTTTGCAGGTATGAAGCCCGACCCCTCTGCCGAACAGTTCCGGCAGTCGCTCGCGCCGCTCCAGCCAGCCCGCGGGCAACCCCGGTGCTGACATTGCCACTATGCCGCCGACAATAGCGCAGGTAGTGTCGCAATCTCCATGCCCTCTTGCAGTAGCCCAGAGAGCCGCATCATAAGAATCCAGGTTGTGTGCCGCGTTCCAGACGCAAAAAGGAACGGTGTCCTGGGCCGTTACCTCGCTGCCCGAGCCAAGCAGATGAACCGCCCGGGAAATCTCGCCGGCAGGGATGTCAAGGGACAGCCGAAGCCGTTGCCGGGTCAGGCCTTCCGGCACAAGCCGAATAACCTCCTCGATGAACGCAGCGCCGTCCAGATGCGGGACGGCAGCGGCAAAAACCGTGGCAACGGCTACCCCCACAGCCCCGGCCTGGCCCTCGGGATGGAAATGGGTAACCACTGCGGACAGCCGCGCTTCATGGGCGGCCCGCTCAGGGTCGTCGGCAAAAAAGGCGCCAAGGGGAGAGACCACCCGCCAGTCTGCCCCCGTTGCAACCTGGGCCAGCAGGCGTCGCGCGCCTCCCCCATATCCGCGATTCGGTTCCTCCAGATAGCGACGTGCGAAAGCCTCTGCCAATGCATCCTGGTCTATTCGCCCGCACCGTCCGAGAATTTCCACGATCGACAGGGCCATGTGGGTGTCGTCGGTCCACCGCCAGTTTGACGGGGGAAGATCCTGTAACGTGGCATGTTCGGCGGAAAAACAGAAGAACAGTTCGCCGAATGCATCTCCGAGGGAGAGACCTTCCAGGCTCCGTGCGGCTCTTCTCAATCTCTCGTCCATGGCAAGCTTCCCCCTTCGCGACAGATTTCCATCTCTTGAACCCTACTTATGTTCTAGCAGGTAATCAGGGGCATGCAAACTGGAATGCCGTCGGAAAGGACAGCGGTTTAACGCACCTATGTAACCCGTTCGAGTGACAGTTCCACATAGGACGCCGGCACATCAACACCGTTCCCCCTCTACGCGCCAAACCGTCGGGATAATCTTCCAGTACCCTGATTTTTAACGAAAATATCCTGCCGACCGTTCTTGGCAGCCAGCCCCCCCCGGAGTAAGGCCACCGCCTCATCCCGGACGTCTGGCGCCAAACATTTCCACCTGAGTCCGGGCACATGAGCTTCCGCAATACTTCCCGTTCAGTCACTCGTTTATCTGTATAAATAAATAACCGTCCGGCGGATTGTTCCGTTCAGTGCAATCTGCTAGTAATTGTCTGTCCCTATGCCGACGTGGCATTCCGACAGCGTGCGTTTCCGGCATCAAACCATGAAATGGGGGTGATAGACCACTACATACCGCACCACTGGGGCGGGCCACAGCCCGCTTCTGATCTTTCAGGAATCCGGGAAGTCAACCAATGTTACGGAGGTAAGAAATGAGACTATTTCACAGTATAATCGCAGGTCTTTGCCTGATGTTCTTTTTCGGCTTCGCCGTCATGGCGTGGTCAACAGAGATGACCGATCCCGTAAAAGCCGCATATTCGGCACTTGGCGATGAAGCAGTCGTCACCAAGATCGAAAGTGGAAACGTCACGCTTCAGTCAATAAACGACAACAGCAAGGAATTTCTGTTGTCCGCACAATATGTGGGGGACGTTCATGTCGGTGACAAAGTGAAAATCGACAGTAACGGCATACGAAAGGTGGATTCTCCCGCAAGCTCCGAACCGGGCAAAGAAATGAGCAAGGAGCCGCAGAGCGTGGAGCAGCCCGCTTCCACTCTCGACCAGAACCCCAAACCGGGGACCCATCCATGATTGAGGCCGACGGCCGGGCACTGCCGGACCTGACGCACAGCCAGACAACCCGGTAGCATTCCGAACCTCGCCTCCCTTCCTTAAAAGCTGCCGCAACGGCAGCATGTCTGTGAAGGGGCGTGAACCGTGATTGAAAGAACGGTTTCCCGCCCCTTCACCTTCTCCAGCCCTGTTGCTTGAATGGAAAAAGTCTCAGCTCCGAATAAGTATGAGAGACAGCACGGCAAGAACAATTCCGGCGAAACGTGCCGGCGTCAGCCGCTCACGGTAGACGATCAGCGAAAAGATAACCGCAACGACAAAATGCATGCCGGTTATTACGGTCACAAGGGAGAGGGGTCCGCGGGACAGACCTTCCAGATAGGCGTAATAACCAACCACATTGAGAATCCCCATGGAAACTCCTATGAACAATGCGGGGCGAAGATTTCGACCCGCACCGGTTCGGCGGATGCTTCCGGTAAACAGGGCACAGAGTGTTGACAATCCGTACGATACTGTCATGAAGGCCGTCTTGTCGGTATGCAGCACGGCAAATCGACTGGATACAGCGGCGGCTGTCCCGGCCAGAATTGCGATGGCAACGAACAGGAAACCTCCACGGCATGGTGAAAAGCCTGCCTGGCCACGATTGCGGTCACGTGCGACCAGGACTGCCGCACCAACCGCGACAATGACCCCGATCCCCTGGGAGCCGGCCAGCCGCTCGTTGAAGAAGAGTAAAGAGATGATGACAACCAGAACCGCATCCAGTCTGACAAGAGGATACACCGTTGCGGCCGGAAGCCTTTTCAGCGCTTCAATGTGGGTAGAGGTCGCAGTAAGGAATGCCAGACTGTTGGCAAGCCCTATCAGAAACAGCAACCGGACATCCCCAACTCCGGTACCGCCGGTGAAGAACGCCAGGGCACTGATGACGGTCACCGTGGCCATGAACGAGAAGGTCGTCACCATGGTGTCGCAAGAGCGCTCGGCAGCGACCTTGTAGAGAAAACGCTGCGTTCCCATGAGCAGAAGCGCAGCCAGCGCACAGGCAAACCAGCCGGTCATCGGTCATGCCCCCTGAGCAGACATATCACGAACATTTTTGGAATGCATGATGCACGACGTTCGGAAAGGAATTCCAACATACCAGCGAGCAGAGAGTTGCACCATGAGCACCGCACTCCGCAACAGACGGCTGCACGCTGCAGTTTTGCAACGGTTCGGGGACTCGTTTCAACAGAGACCCCTCAAGTAGTGGACGAGAAGGCGGACGCCAATTCCCGTTGCTCCCTTCGGCAGGTAATGTCGCCCCTTTTCCTCCCAGGCAGTGCCGGCAATGTCCAGGTGTACCCATTTCGCGGAACCTGCAAAGTTTTTCAGGAACCACGCCGCGGTAATGGTACCTGCCGCCGGACCGCCGGCATTCTTCAGGTCCGCGATATCACTCTTCATGACCTCGCCGTATTCCTCCCAGAGGGGCAGTTCCCACACCCGCTCTCCCGTTGCCTCTCCGGACCTCCTCAGCGCCCTTTTCAGGCCTTCGTCATTCCCCATCATGCCGGTGGCCAGGCTGCCAAGTGCAACCACACAGGCTCCGGTCAGGGTGGCAAGATCAATGACTGCCGCCGGTCTGAAGCTCAGGGCATGATGAAGGGCGTCGCACAGGACGAGTCTCCCCTCGGCATCTGTATTGACGATCTCTACTGTCTTGCCCGACATGGAACGGATCACATCCCCCGGTTTGCTGGCATTCCCGCCGGGCAGATTTTCAGCTGCCGGGATGAGGCCGACAACATTGAGCGGCAGCTTGAGAGAGGCTGCGGCCATAACAATCCCCATGACCGCAGCAGCGCCGGCCATGTCGTCCTTCATCCGCTCCATTCCCTCTCTCGGTTTCAGGGAGATGCCGCCAGAGTCAAACGTAATGCCCTTGCCAACCAGCACAACCGGTCTGTTTTTCTCGTCAGCGCCCCGGTAGTCGAGGGTGATGAAGCGCGGTTGCTGTCGGGAGCCGCGAGCCACCGCCAGCAGCGCATGCATGCCGCGGCGTTCGATCTCGTCCCGTTCCCAGACATGGCACTCGACGCCGAAGCGGGCAGCCATTTCATGGGACTTCTCAGCCAGAAAGGCGGGCGTTGCCACATTGCCCGGCTGCGCTACCAGATCACGGGTGAAACGGACCGCTTCACAGACCCGCTTCGCATCAGCTGCCACACATCCGGCATCTCCACTATCCGCGCCATCCGGCAGGAGGAAGGTAACGGTTTCCACCCTGTCAAGCTTCTCCGGCTCCGACTTGTACTGCTCAAAAGTGTAATCGCCCAAGGCATAGCCTTCCGCCGCATGCTGCAGCAGAGCAGCCCCTTCAGGGAGGACAAAAGCCACAGCGCGCTGGGATGACGCGCGAAGAACCCTGGCTGCCGTCCCGGCGGCCTGCCTCATCCTGTCGGGTACGAAGTCCCTCTCCTTGCCGAGCCCGACCAGAAGAACCCGTTCAGCAGCCATCCTGCCAAGAGTGTGGATAACCTTTGCGCTGTTCAGTTTGCCGGTGAACTCCTTTGTGCGAAGCAGCGCGCTCACAGCGCCATCAAGGACAGTGTCCAATTTCGCACTGCACGGACCGTCGAGCTTTTCCTCGAAACAACCGAGAACGAGAACCGGGCAGGGGTACAGAAACGGCTCGTCCGTTGCAACGTGATAGTTCATTTCTCTCTCCATGATTCGTTTCCGGATGGAAACCAGTAATAGTTTTTTGCAAGCCGAAACCTGCCCGTGCAGGTTGCCTCGTTCTGCACCTTCATTGACTTTTGCATTTGGCCATGGAATAGTAGGCTGATGAAAATTCTAGCCGATCTTCATGTCCATACTGTTGCCTCCGGCCATGCCTACTCCACCATCAACGAGATCGCGCGAGCCGCCCGCCGCAGAGGTTTGAAAGCCGTTGCCATTACCGACCACGGCCCTGCCCTGCCTGGCGGGCCCCACCTCTATCATTTCGGCGCGATGCGATTCATTCCGCCGGTAATCTGCGGAGTACGGATACTGCGTGGCGCAGAGGCCAATATCATCGCGAGGGACGGCTCGGTCGATCTCCCGGACTCGTACCTGGCAAAACTGGATTTCGTCCTGGCCGGTTTCCATGCAGGCTGCGGTTTTGACAACAGGGGAATTTCGGCAAATACCGACGCAGTCCTCAATGCCATGGAAAACAGGTTTATCAAAGCCGTGGCGCATTCCGGCAACCCCGAATTCCCGGTTTCATTCCACGATCTCGTACAAGGCGCCGCTGCCTCGGGAACCGCACTTGAAATCAACAATTCTTCCCTTTCCATGAGCCGCAGGGGAAGCAGGCCCAACTGTGAGAATCTTGCTGAACTCATTGCCGGATCAGACGCATTGGTGGCCATTGGCAGTGATGCCCATATCGCTCAGGGAGTTGGGGTATTCGACGAAGCGCTGGTCATGATCCACAGGGCAGGAATACGCAAAGAACAGGTAATCAACGCTTCGCTGGAAAGGTTGACGCATTTCCTTGGTCCGGGTGGGCCTGAAGCAGAGTGAAACAGCGGGTTCGGCTTCGTCTGAATCAGCCCTGTAACGGGCAGGTTCAGACTGAAGGCCGGTCCAGAATCTCGCGGACCCTGGTCAGCAACTCTTCGGGGGATATGGGCTTGGCGACGAAATCGAACTCCTTGTCGATGCCGCATTTGTCATTCAAGATATCGCCAGCATAGCCGCTCATGAAAAGTACCTTTATGTCGGGCTGGACCCGGCTGATTTCTTCGTAGACCTCCCGACCGTTCATCTTGGGCATTATCACATCGAAGATCACCATATCGATTTCGCTCTGGTGCTTCAGGAAAAGATCCAATGCCTGCCTGCCGTTTTCAGCTTCAATCACAGTGTACCCGCATTCCTCGAGCAGTTCGCGGTCAAGACGTCGCACATCGTCATCGTCCTCCGCGACCAGGACCGTCTCTGTTCCGGTTTTCAGAAGCGGCAGGGCGGTATGTTCGGGCTTCTGCTCCGCCTCTCTGATAAGGGGAAAATAGATCGTGAAATCAGAACCTTTTCCCGGAACGCTGGTAACCGTGATATAACCGTTCAGCTGCTTGATTATCCCGTAGACTATAGCCAGCCCCAGACCTGTTCCCTTGCCCGGTTCCTTTGTCGTAAAGAATGGCTCAAAGATTTTTTCCAAAGTAGGTTCATCTATGCCCACACCGGTGTCCTGTACGGAAATGCGCGCATACAAGCCGGGTGTGCCGTAGCCAAAGGCGCCGATGAATTCCCCGTCCAGAAAAACCGTTCCGGTGCTGATAGTTACGCCTCCGCCATGGGGCAGAGCATCCCGTGCGTTGGTAACGAGATTCACCAGCACCTGTTCGATCTGGCCGTCGTCTGCAAGTATGTTGAGGGGCTGGGAACAAAGCTCGGTTTTGAACTCCACATCTTCCCTGATCAGGCGGGAAAGGAGCTTGCCGGTCTTTTCAATGGTCTCGTTTACGTTGACATGGTGCAGGTTGGCTATCTGTTTGCGGCTGAAGGTGAGAAGGCTTCGGGTAAGCCCCGCGGCCCTCTCCGCGGATGTGAGGATCTGTGAGGCAAAATGCCTCAGCTGGCTTTCCTCCTCGGTTTTCATCATCAGGAGGTGACCATAGCCGATAATGGCCGTCATGATGTTGTTGAACTCGTGGGCCACACCTCCGGCCAGCTGACCGATCGCCTCCATTTTCTGGGAATGATGCAGCTGGCTTTCCAGGTGCCGCTTCTCTTCCTCGGCCCGTTTCCGATCGGTCACATCACTCGTCGTACCGGCAATCCGCAGCGGCCTTCCCTCCGTATCCCATTCAACCACTTTGCCTCGGTCCAGGAGCCATTTCCAGTCGCCGGCACTGGTCAGCATCCGGTATTCGGCGGTATACTGGGCAGCCGCCCCTGTCAGATGGACGGTAAGCAATTCCATGACCTCCCGCCGATCATCCCCGTGCATCAGGACCTTGCCCTCGCTGAACAACCGGCCCAACTCGTCTGTGGTGTATCCCAGGATGTCAGCACAGCGGGCGCTCAGTCTGATCTCGCCTGAAAGAAGGGACCAGTCCCAGAAGCCGTCATTGCTCCCTTCCATGACCAGCTTGAGGCGGTTTTCGCTTTCCCGGAGACCGCGCGCAGCTGACCGCGTTTCCTCCAGAGCCCTGCGCAGCTGAACGGTCCTTTTCTCTATTTCCCCGTCCATCTGCGTCACAAGACGGTTCGTGACGATTATCTGCCCGAGACAATTGCAGAATACCTGGAGCAGCCGTTCATGCCATTCATTGAAGAATCCGGGAAGCGAGTGGGATATGTTGAGCACACCGAGAACATCACCGCCGAGCTGGAAGATGGGCACACTGATGAGGGAACCGATATCGTGGCCCGGAAAAACCTTGTAACGCGGGTCATTCGAGCAGTCATGGCTGTGCTGGAGCTTTCCCGTTTTCACCGCCAGCCCCATGATGCCCTCGCCAACGGATGCCTGCAACGCTTCGGATTCCCTGTCCCCGGCAAATGGTTCATTCCTGTCTTCCAGCAAATCATTCCAGTCCAGGCCGACGCAGTTCAGCAACCGGTCATCATGAAGCAGGAAAACGGAACAGCGCTCCATGTCCAGGTTCTCCATCAGCCCCCGTAACGCCTTGTACAGCAGTGTTTCCAGGTCCAGGTTCCGGACATCGATGGAACTTAAGATGCTGAGCGCCGAAAAGGAATCGAGCAGACTGACAATCCGTTTATTCAACTCACTGAATGCTTCCTGGGGCAAACGGGACTCCATTTCTACCCTCCCGTGGCAATGAGCGACGCCATGGAATGGATATCATCAATCTGGCATTCGATCCTATAGCCCATTTTTTCCACTGTTGCTCCATTGATGCCGAGCAGCGCCTCGATCTCCGGTTCCTGAAGCATGCTCTCCCGCTGAAAGAACCGTTTCGCCTGGCGCTCGCAGTAACCCACGAGGAGCACGATCGGCCAGAAATCCCCCCGGTAACCGGTGTCTTTATGGTGCTCCATGGCACAGACTATATCACGGGGAAGGTGCCACTTACGGGCAAGCCAGCCTCCTGCCTGATTCTGGTCTATACCCAGAACCGACCGGATACGTTCCGTGGTGGATTGCTGATTTTCCTGAGATGACGGGTCGAAGGCTCTGGCCAATTCGACGGGAAACAGGTGAGCAAGTACAGGAAGTCCGAAATTATGCAGCAGCCCGTTCACGTGGACGTTCTCCAGGTCGCCCCGCAGGGGTCTGATAACCGACGGCAGGAATGCCTGGGACATCTGGGCGGTGACAATCGCGCTGAACCAGTATTTCTCAGGACGGAAGCCTCTGCATTTCTTCACATCGAATGCGCCGCCTATGGCAATTCCTATGGCGAGGCTTTTGACCAGCTTGATACCGAGCACTTTGTAAACCGCATCGTATATGGTTCGCACGCCGCCCGGCCAGCCGAAATAGACCGAATTGGCCACACCGATGATCCGGGCTGCAATGCACGGTTCCTTTTCAATCATATCGGCAAGTTCGGTAACATCGGAATCGACCGACATGCAGAGGATTCTCTGGGCGATCAACGGCAGCGCCGGCACTTCCTTCAGCAGCAGAATCCGCTGGCGTATCTCTGCCGTACTGGTCTGAACCGGCATCACTACATTCCTTTCCAGCATTGCCTTGGCATGGCCGTGGCGGTCAACTGGTTATCGAGAAACCATGCATTCGAACATCCCGGGTACCGGGCGCAACACATCTGTGCCAGAAACAGCAGCATAATCCGGCCTGGATCTGGAGAGCGTCACTCACCATGTTATCGCATATTTTGATGAAAACTTGAATTAATTTTACCACATGCTGCTGACGAATCACGTATTCACATCTCGTGCACTGCAGACTGTCAGTCGATGGTCAAGGTATCAGGCGGGAAAAGCACAAAAAAAATCCTGAACTTCGCCTATTCGTCATTCCGCTGGGACAGCCGGCATGCCGAAGAAACGCCTGTCAGGATTTTCTGTGCAGCAGAGGAACGTCATTTTTTTGCAAATGATCCCTTTTCCTGGCATTGGGGACACTTCTGAGGCTTGCAGCGACCTTCTTTCGTAAATCCGCAGGACGTGCATTTCCAGACGGCCATTCCCTCGTCTCCTTTCAGGCACCTGTAGTGGTACTGTATTCGCACGTGACACTCAGCATATCCGGGGAAGCTGCTCTCCGGCAAGCATCTCCACCGCCCGCATGCCACCCGTTACGGTCTCCATCCGGACCCTGCCGCCACCGGTCGAGGTCACCTCGCCGATAACTGCGGCATCCTTTCCCAATGGGTGCATCCTCATCCTTGCCAGGGTCCGTTCGGCGGCATCAGGTGAAACGAAAACAAGGACTTTTCCCTCGTTGGCCACGTAGAGGGGATCAAGCCCCAGCACCGCGCACACCCCCCGAACCGCACCCTTCAGTGGAAGCGCCGACTCGTCAAGCGTTATGGACACATCCGACTGAATGGCAATCTCTTTCAGTGTCGTCGCCACACCTCCCCGTGTCGGGTCCCGCAATACGCGGATAGATTCACCCTCATCCAGAAGCTCGGCGACGAGCCCGTTCAGTGCCGCACAGTCGCTCCGGATGTCCGTTTCCAGTTCCAGGCCTTCCCGTTTGGCCATCACCGCGATCCCATGGTCACCGAGAGTGCCGTTGATGAGAATTTTGTCGCCGACTTGGGCATTGGCCCCGCCGATCTGCAGGGAGTGGCGAAGCACGCCAATGCCTGAAGTGTTGATAAAAATGCGGTCCGCCTTACCCCGTGGAACCACTTTGGTGTCACCGGCAACGATGGAAACCCCGGCCTGATCGGCTGCCTGCCGCATGGAACGCAAGATCATGCCCAACTCGCTCCGGCTGAACCCCTCCTCCAGAATAATTCCCACGCTTATGGCAAGCGGCTCGGCCCCCACCATGGCGAGGTCGTTGACCGTGCCGTTCACTGCCAGGTCGCCGATGTTGCCCCCCGGGAAAAAGATCGGGTCGACCACGTAGGAATCCGTGGTAAATGCAAGTCTTCGTCCATCATGCTCAAGGACAGCCGAATCATTCTGGCCGGATGTGGGAATTCCCGAAAGCGTGGGGATGATGAGCTCGTCCAGCAACTGATGGGAAAGCCTCCCGCCACTGCCGTGTCCGAGAAGTATCAGATCTGTATCCATATCGTCCTCGCAAGGTTGATCAAACAATGTCAATTTGGATGCATTTGTTGCAAAGTATCCCTATTCAAACAGGCACAGGGCATAAGGCAACGGTAAAACAGGCTCAACACTAGCGGCCCGGAACCCGCTGCGAGAGCTCGCAGAAAAGATCCCCCTGGGATGATGTGATTGCCCTAGCGCCGAGAGCCCTGTGCCTTGCGCCTTTTTCCTATTGCCCGTATTTGTACGCTGCGGCGCAACTTCCCTCCGATGACACCATGCAGGCACCCACAGGATCCTCAGGTGTGCAGGCAGTGCCGAACAGCGCGCACTCCGTCGGAGCGATCTTTCCTTTCAACACCTCGCCGCAGCGGCATCCCTCCGGCTCCCTGGGTTCTTCCACCTCGATCGGCAGCGCTTTTTCCGCATTAAAGCAGGAAAACTCTTCGCCGATGACCAGCCCGCTCCCGGGGATGGTGCCCAAGCCCCGCCAGACCGCATCGGCCGGGGTGAACACTTTGTCGAGGAGTTCCCGGGCCTTCCGGTTCCCCTCCCGGGTGACAAAGCGCCGGTACTGGTTTTCCACCTCACTCCGGCCTTCAATCACCTGGCTCACCAGCATCGCCACGCCCTGCAGGACGTCAGCAGGCTCGAAACCGGTCACCACGCATGGCATGCCGTGACCCTCGGCAAGAAACCGGTACGCATCAGCACCGATAATGGCACTGACGTGAGCAGGACAGAGAAACCCGTCGATCCCCAGATCCGGGTCGCACGACAAAACCTGCATCGGGATCGGGATGGTCTTGTGGGATGCCAGGACGAAGAAATTGTCCAAACCCCTGGCATGGGCGGTCATGATTGTTCCGGCAATGGTCGGGGCCGTGGTCTCGAATCCGACACCGAGAAAGATCACCCGTTTTCCCGGATTCCTCTCGGCAAGCGAAACGGCATCGAGCGGAGAATAGACGACCCGTATATCAGAACCCTTGGCCCGTTCCTCGAGGAGGTTTGAAGAAGAACCCGGCACGCGAACCATATCGCCGAACGTGGCAATGATCGTATCGGGTCGCCGCGCATATGCCACTGCCTTGTCGACGTATCCGATGGGTGTTACGCAGACCGGGCAGCCCGGGCCGGATATGAGCCTCACCTGGGGCGGGAGGATGCTCCTGATGCCGTACTGGTAGATGGCCATGGTATGGGTTCCGCACACTTCCATGAATGTCATCGGCTCGCTAAGGCCGGACGCCAGTTTCCCGATCAGCTGTGTCAAGCCCCTGACGATATCACGGTTGCGGAATTCTTCAAGAACCGCCCTGTTCATTGCGTATCCTGACCAAGAGCCAGGCACTCCCGCATCAGCTCAATGGTCTCGAGCGCCTCATCCTCATCGAGCCTGCTTATGGCGAACCCTGCATGGATCAGCACAAAGTCACCCACCTTCACCTCTTCGTTCAACATCAAAAGGCTCGCTTCACGCCGGACGCCATCAATCTCCGCGACCATGGTATCGCCTTCGACGCTGATTACCTGCATTGGGACCGCAAGACACATCGCTTACCTACTCCTTCCCGCTATGATAGCCTGGCCCAGGGCCAAGCCGCCGTCATTGGGCGGCGCAAGCCGCTGAACATAGACGTTGAAACCGCTCCCGGTGAGAAGGTCGAATACCCCCTCGCTGAGAAGCCTGTTCTGGAAAACGCCTCCCGACAAGACGACACGTCCCACACCCGTTTCGCACCGGATAGCGGTGCAAGCGTCCACAACCGCAGCGGCAACGGTGTCATGAAACTTCCTGGCCATGTCCGCCTTGTCGATCCCGGCAGCCGTATCGGCTACCAGCGCGCGGATCACTGGGCGGAAATCGATTACCTGTGCCCCTTCTCTTCCGTGGACCAGAAAGGGATAGACGCCATTCGCCTCGCCTCTTTCGGCAAGCGCCTCCAGCTCAATTGCCGCCTGTCCCTCGTAAGATACCCTGCTCCGCACACCGATAAGTGCGGCAACAGCATCGAAGAGCCTGCCGCAACTTGAGGTAAGCGGCGAATTGAGCCGTTTCTGCAGCATGGCACGAAACAGTGTGCGGTCACCCGTGGAGATTTCCCCCATGAAGGGAAGGGAAACCTGGAACAGTGAATCTCCATAAGTCGCGTAGAGGTACGACAGTGCCATGCGGAAGGGCTCCCGTACTGCTGCGTCGCCGCCCGGCAGCGGAACCTGACCGAAGTGCCCACACCTTGTGAATGAGCAATAGCCGCCAAGCAGGAATTCTCCCCCCCAGACGGTACCGTCGGTGCCGAAGCCGGTACCGTCGAAAATAACGCCGATGACCTCCCCTTCCAGGCCATTTTCCGCCATGCAGGATGCAAGGTGCGCGTGATGATGCTGGACCCCGACCTTCGGCAGATCGGGAATTTCCCTGGCATAGATGGATGACAGGTAGTCCGGATGAAGATCAAAAGCCACAACTTCCGGCTGGAGCTGAAGTACCTGCTCCAGGTGTCGGACGGTTTCCTCCAGGGACCGGAGGACCGCCTCGTTCTGCAGGTCACCGATATGCTGGCTGAGAAAGGCCCTGTCGTGTCGTGTGAGGCATACGGCGCCCTTCAGCTCAGCACCGACCGCCAGAACCCGCTTCTGGGGTGAAGGCAGGACCACGGCACGCGGTACGTATCCCCGCGAACGACGCAGAAACAGAGGATTACCGCGGAAGACCCGGATCACCGAATCGTCGGTACGTATATGAATATCCCGGTTATGCAGCAGAAAAAAGTCGGCGATATCGGCCAGCCGGTCCTGTGCTTCGTCATCCAGATAGACAATGGGTTCGTCAGAAAGGTTGCCGCTCGTCATGACCAGCGCAAGGAAGTTTCCCCTCAGGAGGAGATGGTGGAGCGGTGTATAGGGAAGCATTATCCCAAGATAGCCGTTCGCTGGCGCAACTGAGGGGGCAATGGAATTGCCCTCTCTTTTGCGCAACAGCACGATGGGATGCTCGGGCCCCTCCAGGAGCCGTTGTTCGGTAGCATCGAACACGGCATACCGGGCAACCTCTGCCAGATCTGGCGACATGACTGCAAAGGGCTTCTCGTCTCTCTTCTTCCGCAGCCGCAGCTCCCGGACCGCCGGTTCGGAGCACGCATCAACTGCCAGATGGTAACCGCCGAGACCCTTGACGGCAATGATCTTTCCTTCCTTCAGCCTGGCGACTGCCATCTGCAACGGGTCGCCGGGCACCTCTCTTCCGGACGAATCAACAAGTTGCATGCGGGGCCCGCAAACCGGACAGGCAACCGGTTGGGCATGGAAACGCCGGTTCGCCGGGTCTTCATACTCCGCACGGCACTCGGTGCAAAGGGGGAAAGCGGCCATGGTCGTCAACGGCCGGTCATAGGGGACACCTTTAATGATTGAATAGCGTGGTCCGCAATTTGTGCAGTTTATAAAAGGATAGCGGAAGCGTCTGTCCCCCGGGTCAAACAGTTCGCGGAGGCAGTCCGGACAGACATCGCTGTCGGGAGCTATCTGGATGGAGCTTGATCCCCCGATGCTTTCAAGGATTTCAAAGCCGCACCCTTGGGCAGGGGGCAGTTCATCAAGCCTCACAGCGCTCAACACAGCCAGCGGCGGCGCCTTGTGCGGCATATCTGCAAGGAACCCGGAGACGTCTCCCGCCTCACCCTGGGCCTCCAGCACGACACCGGCAGGCGTATTGCGCACCCATCCCGCTATGCAATGAGCCTTTGCAAGCCGATATACGAATGGACGAAAGCCTACTCCTTGGACTATGCCCTCGATTGTAACCCGTACACGTCTGATCGTTGTATCACCCCGGATGGTTCCTGTGGAACATCATCCCTTCCTGGTCCGGGAGGCAATCCACTGATACCAGGCTTCCATGCCTTCCCCGGTCTTGCTCGACACGTCGAAAATCACTATGTCGGGGTTGACCCGGCGTGCCATTTCCTTGCATTTCGCGGCATCGAAATCCACATGGGGAAGCAGGTCGACCTTGTTCAGGAGCATCACGTCGGCATTGTGAAACATGGCAGGATATTTCAACGGTTTGTCCTCACCCTCGGTCACGCTCAGGACCACCACCTTGTGATGCTCACCGAGGTCGAACGAGGCCGGGCAGACCAGATTCCCCACGTTTTCGATCATGAGGACATCCAGGTCGTCAAGATCGAAGGCATCCACGGCATGACACACCATGTGAGCGTCCAGGTGGCAGCCGGCGCCCGTGTTGACCTGCTTCACCGGCACACCGGTGGCGGAAATCCGCACGGCGTCGTTATCGGTCTGCTGATCGCCCTCGATGACGGCACAGCGGCAGCTCTCCTTCATGTCCGTCAGAGTCCGCTCCAGAATGGAGGTTTTACCCGAACCGGGCGAACTCACCAGGTTCAGAACGAAGACCCCTTTCCGGAAAAAAAGATCCCGGTTTTCCCGCGCGAGCCGGTTGTTCTTGGAAAGGATGTCAGCTTCGACCGCAATAGTCTTCTCCGCCAGGGAATCCTTCGCAGGGTGGTCGTGGTGATGGGAATGACTGTGAGCATGGTGGTGATCTTGGTCGTGATGCTGGTGCTCGTGGTCATGGTGAGTGTCTTCGTGGTTGCAACCGCATGTTGTGCACATGACTTCAGTCTACCTCCAGTTCTTTAACCCGCAATTCCTCGCCGGAAAGGATGGTGACCCGGTAACTGCCGCAGGCCGGGCACGGCTCATAGTATGTCCCAAGGTGAAATTCGCCGGCACACTCCTCGCACCGCCCGCGCGCCGGCACCCTTTCTAGTATGAGTCGGGCTCCTTCGAGCAGGGTGCCGCGCGTACACGCCTGGAAGCAGAACTCTACCGCCTCGGGAATGACACCGCTCAATTGGCCGATCTCCAGCACAACTGCCGTGATACGCCTGCCGTCAGCGCTGCTCTCACAGATATCGACTACGCCTTGTGTTATGGATAGTTCATGCATCAATGATCCCTTGCAGACCGCAACCAGTCAACAGCAATCCGGATGGTCCCCATGGATCCGGGCAACAGAGCGCAGTCAATGCATTCAATTTCTCATATTTTAACAAATTGCAAAAATATTTAGAAGGAATAAAATTCGCCCTCCCGATTCACCGATGACAACCGGTCCGCTCTGGCAGCTCATGCACCACTAACCTGGTTTCAGGGCGCCGCTGCCGACATTCCTTGCTGCACGTGAAACGCCCGAAACAGGCTGACCATGGTCTTGCTGTCAGTAATACCTCCAGCTACCGCCATTCTCAGGGCCTCTTCCAGGGGAACGCGAACCACTTCAATCTCTTCATAGTGTTCCGGATCTGCGTCCCCCTGAACCAGCCCTGTGGCAAGAAAGAGATGAATCTTTTCGTCGAAGACGCCGGGTGACGAATGGACAACACCGAGGGATTCCATGCGGGAGGCCAGGAGCCCGGTTTCTTCGACAAGCTCCCTGGCGCCGCAATGGAGGGGATCTTCTCCCGGGTCAATGCGGCCGGCGGGAATCTCCAGGAGAAAGCGGTCCACAGCTGGGCGAAGCTGTCTGATCAGGGTAACCGTACCGTCGTTATGGAGCGGCAATACGCCAACACCCCCTGGATGGCGCACTACCTGAAACACATGCCATCCTTTCGAACCTATCCTGACCTCCACCTGTTCAACGTCAACCACAAGGCCCTTGAACAGCATCGTTCTGTTTCTGGTTTCCACGTGACATTTCCCCCTTTCGCCGCCCCTTGCGGCAATCGTCCCGGGACAGCTGCGGTCATCCGGCACCAAGTAGTACAATTCCCGGTATCTTCCCTTCCCCTGCAGGGACACGAGCAAACTCCCTGATGGGCGGAGTGACGGCCGGATGAAGGATTCCTTTTGGCTGTTGAACAATGCTGCGGGTTCCGCATCAGGAAACGGTAGTTACGCCCTGGCAGAAAAGCCTTGCTGTTGGGCGATGGCGCACTCACCGGATTTGTGATATGCTTTTACCAGTACGAGCAGGCTCCCGGCTGCACTATTCAATAACCACGAGGTGGGGAATGACTAATAATAGTGTCATTGGACTCTTTGCAGTTGCAGTTGCCGTTGCCGGCTGTGCCATGATGACTGCGTGGAAGGCAATCCCGCCACCGGGAGGATGCGACCAGTGTCATAGCGTCCCCATCAGTGCAAACTGGACGGTTGCCTACAAAGCGCCCAATCTCAGCGATGAACGGGACCGGGAGTATTTCCAGACCGAGCAGTACAATGTCCCTGCAAAGGAAAAACCTGCCTCAAAACTTGAAGTGCGAAAGCTTCAGGATGAACAATGCTTTGAATGCCACCGGTCTCCGTCCCCATCTCATAAGGGGCGGACCGGAAAATTCCACCACTGAAACACCACGGACGGTCCACGTGCAGCACCGGGGCAAGCCGCTTCTTCCGTTTTCCCGTTCGGGTGCCTTTTCCCGCAGTCCGTTTCCGCCACAGTACAGGGGTCAGTGCGCCGCAGTCACAACAGATTCGCGCGCGGCACTGATACCGTCTTCCAGATCAGAAAGGAAACGGATCGTCTCAGTATTCTGCCCGGTTTCCGGGCAGGCCAGTTCCAGCAGCGCGCGGAGCATAAACATGAACCACTCGGTAGAGTCATGCATGGGGGATATTGCATGGGTATGGGCCAGATAGACCACGGCCCGTTCAAGAATCTCAGGGTCACGTCCCTGATCCTTCAGGCGGCCGACATGGTGCAGTGAGTGTTTGTAGAACGTTTCAGCCAGCCTGGTAATTTTTGCCACATCCGTCGGACGGATGTCTGCCATTGACTTCCGTGCAGCCTCGAAACATGCCGCACGAAGTGCTTCGTGATTCAAACCCACGACATCACCCCGCATTGTTCGTCACTCGCTGAGCAGCGAAACCAATTCTTCCGGCAACCGCTTAGGCTTCATTCCCGGGCCCACGCAGACCAGGGTAACCTTTGCCGCGGCAAGCAGTTTGCCGTCCACCGAGCGGACCACTTGCTGTCCCATCGTGAAAGAAGTCTTGCCGGCATCGAGCACCTCGGTGTTGACCCACACCAGGTCGTCGAGCACGGCTGGAGCCCGGTAATCGATTTCAAGCCTGACCACCGGGAACACGAACCCTCGGCTGGCCAGTTCTCCCACCGAAACTCCCCGCATCCTGAAAAACTCAGTTCTGGCACGCTCCAGAAAACCGAGATATCGGGCATGATAGACAACTCCCCCTGCATCAGTATCCTCGTAGTAGACTCTACACTCCATAAGACAATACCCCTGCTCACGCAATGTGGTGAGACTCAGAATTTTTTCCGCACTGCCGACGGAATCAGTCCTGCTTGATGAAAAATATACACAGCGTGTAGCGAAAAAGCTGCTTCCTTATTTCGTTTCCAGCGGCTTTATTCGGCGAACATAGACCTGCATGCCTTCTTTCGACTAAAAACCTTTCTGAAAGAAAGTCAGGGGCAAAATCTGACATATGCAACTAATTGAATGTATATGCCTTCAATTTCCGGCGTTATGTCGTTGCATCACGACCAGGTACCGCTCATCTCCCGATAGAGGGAGTCTCTCATGAAGACATGAGCATACCTTTATGCCTTGTTCCTCAAGCGCACCCTCTGCGGCCCGCACCTCTTCTGCCCCCCTTTTGCCTTTCATCGCAATCATGCTGCCGTTCTTTTTTAAGTAGGGAAGCCCCAACGAAGCGAAGGTCGTCAGATCGGAAAATGCACGCGTTACGATCCAGTCGAACTCTCCGAGATACTTCCCGGGCAAACGCTCCACCCTCGAATGGAGCGCGCTGAACGTTTGAAAACCAAGCAGGCGAGCCATATGCCGCTGGAACATGATTTTCTTTTCCACAGCGTCAACAGAAACCATTCCCAATTCCGGAAGCATGATTTTGAGCGGAAGCGAAGGGAATCCCCCTCCCGAGCCGATATCCAGCAGTTTCCCCGGTGACCTGACAACAGATAGCAGCAGCAGGGAATCCACGAAATGCTTCAGGGTAATGTCTGCTTCTTTTTTGATGGAAGTAAGATTGAACTTGCTGTTCCATTTCCTGAGTTCAGCCATCAAAACAAGGAAGGAAGAAAGTTGCTCATCAGGTAACGCCAGCTTCAGTTCCTCGGCGCATCTGCACAACAGGCTGCCGACCTCTTCGGTCATCTGGCCCGTCCCGTCTTGATCGCCACAGCAAGAATGGAGACTGCAGCAGGTGTAACCCCCGGTATTCTCGATGCCTGGCCCAGGGTATCAGGTCTGAAGCGAAGCAGCTTTTCCCGAACTTCGCTGGAAAGACCCGCTAGGGCAGCATAATCGAAATCTTCGGGTATCCTGCTGTTTTCCAGCCTGACAGAGCGCTCTATCTGCTCCAACTGTCTCTTTATATATCCTTCATACTTGACCTGTATTTCGACCTGCTCCCGCACGTCGTGCGGCAGTCCGGCAGCAGTCGAGTCAATGCGCATCAGTTCCTGGTAAGTAAATTCGGTCCTGCGCAGCAACTGCTCGTAGCTTAGTCCATTGTGAAGGTCAACAAGGCCGAATTCTTCCAGAAAAGAGCTGTCTGTGCCAGAAGGGAGGAGCCGTGTTGAGCGGATCCTTTCCAGTTCATCAGCAATCATCTGCCGCTTTCTGCAGAAACGGTCAAAGTCTTCTTCCCTGACAAGGCCGATTTCGTGACCTTTTTCACGGAGCCTGAGGTCGGCATTGTCCTCCCGCAGCAGGAGGCGGAACTCGGCCCGTGAAGTGAACATGCGATAAGGTTCACGGGTGCCCAGTGTAACCAGATCGTCAATGAGCACGCCGATGTAAGCATCACCCCGGCCGAGAATCAGGGGGGCTTTTCCCTTTGTGCGCAGAGCTGCGTTAATGCCTGCCATCAGCCCCTGCGCTGCCGCCTCTTCGTATCCGGACGTGCCATTTATCTGTCCTGCATGGTAGAGATTGCACACGCGTTTTGTTTCCAGCGAAGAATGAATCTGTATGGGGTCGACGTAGTCATACTCGATGGCATAAGCGGGACGCATGACTTCGACGGATTCGAGCCCTTCGATGGATCTGTAGAGCGCAAACTGAACATCGATCGGGAGCGACGTGGAAAGCCCGCTGGGGTAGATTTCAACCGTATCCAGCCCCTCCGGCTCCAGAAAGGACTGATGTCTTTCCTTGTCGGGAAAACGGACGACCTTGTCTTCTATTGACGGGCAGTATCGCGGTCCGATGCCTTCAATCAGGCCGCCGTAGAGCGGTGAACGATCCAGGTTGGCGCGGATGATGTCGTGGGTTCTCTCGTTCGTGTAGGCAATATGGCACGGCAGTTGGGGCCTGTCGATCCTGTCGGTCGAAAAAGAAAAAGGCAGCGGAGGATTATCCCCGTGCTGGATCTCGAGACGGCTGAAATCGATGGTTCGCCCGTCCAGCCTTGCAGGGGTTCCCGTTTTCAGCCTGCCAACGTCAAACCCCTGTTCGAGAAGAGAAGCGGACAGACTCTCCGCGGGAAGGTCGCCAGCCCTTCCACCGGCGTAACTGGTAAGGCCCACATGTATGAGGCCGCGAAGGAATGTCCCCGTGGTCAGGATTACCGTCCGGCCGAGAAACCGCACTCCAACCTTCGTGTCAACACCCAGGGCAACGCCTTCTTTAACATAGAGACCGGTAACCTCGCCCTGCTTCATGGACAGATTGTCCTGCAACTCCAACACCTGTTTCATGCGCAGCCTGTAGCGCTGCTTGTCGGCCTGGGCACGCGAAGCCCGCACAGCCGGGCCTTTTCGTGTGTTGAGGGTACGAAACTGAATTCCCGTGGCATCAATGATCTTCCCCATCTCCCCGCCGAGAGCATCGATCTCCCGCACCAGGTGGCCCTTTGCCAAACCACCGATGGAAGGGTTGCAGGACATGAGGGCTATGGCATCCAGATTGATGGAAAGGAGCAGGGTTTCGCAACCCAGGCGTGCCCCCGCAAGAGCCGCTTCGCACCCCGCATGTCCTGCGCCGACCACGATAATGTCATACTTCTTCTCGTAAACTACCACGTTGATTCCTTATGCATTCAGCTCACCTCAAAAATTTGTGAAACGAGGGACGAGCCCCACGTCAACGATGCACTGAATGGGGTTCGAGACCAGCTCCGCTCGGCCTTCAAAATATCGATGGAGCCTCTTAATGGCTGCAAAACGGGCCTTTGGAAGCAGTGTTCCACGTGAAACGTTGTCTATTTTCCGATACAGAACCGGGAAAATATCTCGTCGAGGATAGCATCGGGAGTTGTTTCGCCGGTCACCTCACCCAAAGCGCCCAAAGCTTCCCTGAGATCAAGGGCTACAAACTCGAGCCCGACTCCTGTCCCGAATCCTTGCAGAAATGAAAGAAGGTGCCCCCTGGCCCTCTCCAGCGCATCCCGGTGCCGTACCTGAGAAAGGGCCGCATAATCCCGGCCTTCCAGCACTCCCTCGCGGATGAACGTTGCAAACAGTGCTTCGCGCAGACAGTCGATGCCTTCTCCCGACTTCGTTGATATGCGCACGGTCTTGTTCGCGGCGAGTTCCTGAGGAACCTCGACAACAACCGGAAGGTCGCTCTTGTTCACTACCAGAAGTACAGAGCAACCGGAGACGGCGTCTTTTATTAGCCTATCCTCATCATCGAATGGCATCGAACCGTCTACAACGAACAGTATCAGGTCGGCTAGCGGGATCTTCTCCAGGGTCAGCCGCATCCCTTCCTGCTCGACTTCGTCCCCGGTCTCGCGGATACCCGCGGTATCGAGAAGAGTCACCGGCAACCCTTTGATATTTACAACCTCCTCAATTATGTCGCGCGTAGTCCCGGGCACTGAGGTGACAATTGCCCTTTTTTCCCGGAGAAGAGTATTCAAGAGGCTTGACTTTCCAACATTCGGCTTTCCCGCAATGAGAACCGATACGCCTTCCCTCAGCACCCTGCCCTCACTGAAGCCGTCGAGCAGCTCATCGATGCGGGCAAAGCATTCACTGACCGCTGAGCGGATCTCACAGTTGTCGGGCAAGTCGATATCGTCTTCGGGGAAATCTATGTAAGCCTCAATCAGTGCCAGTGATTTGAACAGGCCTTCCTTTGCAGCAGCAATTCTCCCCGACAGCACTCCTTCGCGCTGATGCTGTGCGATTGCCAGCGCAGCTTCGGTTTTGCTGCGGATCAATTCTATCACCGCCTCAGCCTGCAACAGGTCGATCCGCCCGTTCAGAAACGCACGCTTGGTAAATTCGCCCGGTTCGGCCAGCCGGGCACCCTGGCTCAGGACCAGTTCGAGAACCTTTCGCACGACCAGATAGCCGCCATGGCACTGGATTTCGAGGACATCTTCCCTGGTGTATGATCGGGGCGCCAGCATGATCACCACCATGGCCTCATCCAGCAGGAAGCCGCTCGAGGGGTCGATGATGTCGCCATAATAAAAGCGGTGGCTCTGCAAGCCACCGCTTCCCCGTGCGCGAAATATGCGGTCAGCAATCTCGGCCGCTCCCACACCACTTACCCTGACAATGCCGATGCCTCCCTCACCAACGGGCGTCGCGATGGCAGTAATCGTGTCCTTGCGATACATTTCCTCTCCTGCCCCCCACAGCCTGACTAGTCGCTGGTAATCCTGTTTATGTACATCTGTTGCGCGATGGTCAGAACGTTGTTTACCAGCCAGTAAATGACCAACCCTGAAGGGAAGTTCAAAAACATGAAGGTGAACACGACGGGAAGCGCCAGCATCACCTTAGCCTGCATCGGGTCCATGGTCGATGGGGTCATTTTCTGCTGAATGAACATTGTCGCCCCCATGATGATGGGGGTCACATAGTAGGGGTCCCTGGCCGAAAGATCCGTAATCCAGAGCATGAACGGAGCGTGACGCAGTTCGATGGAAAACATCAAAGCTTTGTAGAGCGCGAAAAACACGGGTATCTGGATCACCATGGGAAGGCATCCCCCCAGAGGGTTGACCTTGTGGGTGCGATACAGCTCCATCATCGCACGATTCATTCCATCCCGATCGTCCTTGTGTTTTTCCTTCAATTCGGCCATCTTCGGCTGCAGCTTCTGCATGTCCTTCATTGACTTGTAGCTCTTGTGGGTCAAGGGGAAAAACAGCAGTTTGATGATCACGGTAATGATGATAATGGCAATACCGTAATTGTGGGTGTACTTGTAAAAGTATTTCAGCACATAGAGAAGCGGCTTTGCAATCGCGGAAAACCATCCAAGATCGAGGGCCTGCTCAAGGCCCGCCCCTTGCGACTTCAGAATATCCAGGTCTTTCGGTCCGAAGAAAAGGCGGTAGGACAGGGTTGTGGTTTGCCCGGCGGCGAGCTCCCGATCTCCGGATGCAATGGTTGTTTCCAGATTGCCGGATGCGGCTTTCTGCATGGCAACCGAAGCGATGCTGCCTGATTCGGCCATGATGGCGGTCATGAAATACTTGTCAGCGTAGCCGGTCCACGCAACATTTTGCGAATACTTTGCAGGTTTCTCCACCAGGTCTTTTGCCGGCTTCGATGAAAAACTCCCGTCCGCGAAGGTAACGGCGGCATTGACCTCGAATCTTCCCTCTTTGGCTGCTACGTCTGCCTGGTGGGGCACCAGGAGATTGAGGCTGATGTTGCGCTTTTCGGTACTCTGGTTTTCAATCCTGTTCTCAAGGCCAACCTCATACCTGTTGCCGGTGAACACATAACTCTTCGTAACGGTAACACCTTGTGGAGATTTCCACACGAAGTCGATCCGCTGCTTCTCGTCGCCGCTTAACTTGAGCGAACGTGTGCCGGTGGCATAGATCGCGCCGGGGTCCAGAGACAGACCTGCAGCTGCTGTTCGCAGGTAATACTGATCCGGGTTCAGCGAAGAAACCAGGGAAACGGGCTTGCCGTTCCTGTCAGCGGTTTCACGGTGCTTTTTCAGTACGAGTTTCTTTATCCCCGCGCCTTGGGTTGAAAAGATGGCGGTAAAAAGATCCGTCTCCACCGCAACTTCCCGGGGCGGAGATGCTTTTGAATCCGGTTGGACAACCGGTAGAACCGCTGGCGGTGAAACAGGACGGTCAACCCTGGTGGACGATGCACTCTGCTGTACAGGAGGCACATCCTTCTTCGTCTCCGGTGCGGGAAACAGCAGCGAATAAAGATAAAAAAAACCAAGTGAAAGTACTACTGCCAGTAATGCACGCTTTTCCATGTAAACTCCTGGAGGCTAGGGTACGGGATCGTATCCCCCCGGATGAAACGGATGGCACTTTATCAGCCGTGCGCAGGTTAGGGCAATGCCCCTCAACAGACCGTATTTTTCCAACGATTGCTTGGAATACTGCGAACAGGTGGGATAGAAACGACAGGCATTTCCCAGGAAGGGGGAAAGATAGTTCTGATAACCGACGAGTACCGTGATCAGCAACCGCTTGAACATGTCTGGTTCCGAATGGACTGCAGCGCTTTGTCCAGCTCTCGGCATATGCCTTGGTAAGAGAGCCGTTCGGCTCCCCGTTTACCGATGATGTTGAAATCGGCGATGATGAACAGGTCCTTGTGGAGCCTGAAAAACTCCCTGAGCAGCCTCTTGACGCGATTGCGCACCACCGCTATGCCAACTTTCCGGCTTACGGTGACTCCTAACCTTGCATGTTCGCACGCACCCGGCTGCCAGAGAATGATGAAATGGGAAGTAGAACGTTTATGACCGGAATCTGCTATGCGAAGATAGTCACGTCTTTTCCTGACCCTCTCGCAGCGGGAAAAGGAAGTGTCCACATCACCTACTTGCAGGCTATCTGGACAGAAAGCTTTTTACGGCCCTTGGCACGTCTTCTCTTGATTACGAGCCTGCCGTTCTTGGTCGACATGCGGACAAGAAACCCATGGGTTCTCTTGCGGGAAATGTTGCTCGGCTGATATGTTCTCTTCATAGGTACGAACTCCTTTTTTGACAAAAAATAAAGAAGTAATGCGAACTGATATTTTTAATCCCAACCACCTTCTTTTGTCAAGCCCAATTTTCCGTGGCCCGGAAAAAATAGCCTTGCAAATTAGGGGGTTCTCTGGTACTGTTCAAACTTCTAGTTACAGTTAAAAATGCCGTTTTATACGCTCATTTTGCGAATTAACTTATTGATATATCTCATTTCCTAAACTTATCAACATCTGTTGAAAAACCTGTTTACAACCTACCTGGGCGCGAGAATGTTTTCTATGGAAAAAGTATGGAATGATGTACTTTCCAATATGGAGAAGGTCCTCACCCCCCATACCTTCACCACATGGATTCAACCGCTCAAGTTCATTGATGCGGGCGAAAACCTGCTCTATCTGGAGGCCCCGAACAATTTTTTCAGGGAAATGGTTCGGGAAAACTATCTCGCCATGATTGAGGAAGCCCTTTCTGCCCTGCTCAAGACAAAAATGGCCGTTGAAATACGCATATCACCGAGAATAGCGCCTGAGGTTCCGACTGAGGCGTCGGACGTCAGACCGCAGTCAGATGCCGCACCACCACCTGATTCCAGGAACAGCCTTGATTACTGTTCCAATCTCAACCCCAAATATTCATTCGAAACCTTCGTTTGCGGAGCAGGCAACCAGTTTGCCCACGCAGCAGCACAAGCAGTGGCAAACAAGCCGGCTACCAACTATAATCCGCTCTTCATCTATGGTGGCGTCGGCCTCGGCAAAACGCACCTTCTTACCGCGATCGGCAACCATATTCTGGGCGTGAACCCGGCAGCTCGCATCTGCCTGTACACCTCTGAAAAATTCATGAACGAGATGATCAACTGCATCCGTTACAAGAAAATGGAAGAGTTCAGAAACAAATTCAGGAGCATGGACGTCCTGCTGATCGATGACATCCAGTTCATGGCCGGCAAGGAAGCAACCCAGGAAGAGTTTTTCCACACGTTCAACGCACTCCATGAATCACACAAGCAGATCGTGGTGACGTCGGACAAGTTTCCGAAGGACATGGCAGGTCTGGAAGAACGGCTCAGATCCCGATTCGAATGGGGTCTGATCGCTGACATACAACCCCCGGACATCGAAACCAAGGTTGCAATTCTGAAGAAAAAATCAGAAACCGATACGATTCATCTGCCGGACGATGTCGCGCTTTTCCTTGCCTCAAGTTCCACGACCAACGTACGCGAGCTCGAAGGCATGCTGATTCGCCTTGGCGCTTATGCGAGCCTGACCGGTAACGAGATCACCCTCTCCATGGCCCGCGAAGTGCTGAAGGACATAATTGTAGAAAAAAACCGCGAGATCAGCGTAGAAATGATCCAGAAGTTCGTCGCCGACTATTTCGGCCTCAGGGTTTCCGACCTCAAATCGGACAAGCGTCTGAAAACACTCGTTATTCCCAGACAGATAGCCATTTTCCTCTGCCGGGAACTGACCAAAGCTTCCTATCCCGAAATCGGCGACAAATTCGGCGGCAAAGATCATTCAACCATTATTCATTCTTTCAAGAAGATCACCAAACTCGTTTCGTCTGATTCCGACGTGAAGAATACCGTTGAAACCCTGAGGAGAGGGTTGTTGGAATAAGCCGGAAAAAGCTGTGGGAAAACTCCGGATCCTGTGGAAAAAAAAGCAGCCTGTTTATTCCGGCTCAAACACCGCTCATGGGCCAACACGGTTTTCAACAGGACAACCATACGGCATTACAAACATTTTTTAGGACTTTCAACAGTTCAACACCTGTCTACTTCTTACTACTGTATTTTTTATAAAAACAATTAGTATTATCTTTCCGGTATAAGTGGGGGCCACATGGAATTCGCCATCGCCAAAGAAACATTCCTCAAAGCACTGCAACGCGTGCAGGGCATTATCGAGAACCGCAAAACCATGCCAATCCTGTCCAACGTTCTCATCGACGCCCGTGCCGAGAAAATCGACCTTATCGTCACCGACCTGGAAGTCGGCATGAAAAGCTCCTATCCCGCAACCGTGACGGGCGAAGGCAAAATAACCGTTTCCGCGAAAAAACTCTATGAAATCATCAAAGAACTCCCGGAACAGGAAATTCTCTTTTCCACCAAGGAAAACGACTGGATCGACCTTCGTTGCGGCAAGGCACATTTCAACCTTGTCGGCCTCTCGCCCGAGGAATTTCCATTTTTCCCGGCAATAAACGACAGCACGTTCATCAGGTTCGACAGCACTATGGTCAGACAGATGGTGGAAACCACATCTTTAGCCATCTGCCATGACGAAACCAAATACAATCTCAACGGCATATTCGTCAAAGCGCTGGAAGAAGAATCCGGGGTTCTGCTCCGCATGGTTGCCACTGACGGTCACCGGCTCGCCATCTCTGAACGGGCCATTTCCCCCGTCGACTCCCAGGATCTGAAAAACGGGGTCATCTTTCCCAAAAAGGGCATTTTCGAACTGAAAAAGATGACCGAAGACGATGATGGCGAAATTCTGATCACGTTCCTTGACAACAGCGCCGTCGTGAAAAAGAAGGACACGGTCGTACTGATGCGCCTTGTTGATGGATTCTTTCCCGATTACACCCGTGTCATGCCCCAGGACAACGACAAGCGGATCACGGTCAACCGGAATGACTTCTTTCATTCGTTGCGGAGGATGTCAATACTGTCCAGCGAGAAATTCAAAGGCATCATGATGGAACTGTCTGACGGATCCATGGAACTATCGGCAAGCAATCCCGAACTTGGGGATGCGCGTGAAAGCCT
Organism: Geobacter sp. UBA5735; assembly: GCA_002419385.1. Classification (GTDB taxonomy): domain Bacteria; phylum Desulfobacterota; class Desulfuromonadia; order Geobacterales; family Geobacteraceae; genus RPRC01. The sequence goes on along the minus strand of DIFZ01000031.1, from coordinate 23,099 downwards.
GGAGATTTCCTATAACGGTCCGCTCATTTCCGTTCGATTCAATGCCCGCTATCTCATTGACGCTCTGTCCGTCATAGATGAAGACCTCGTGGATCTGGAATTGAAGGATGGACTGTCACCTGCGATAATCAGGCCTCATCAGGACAAGGGCTTCCTTTCCGTCATCATGCCGATGAGGGTATGACAGAGGGAATGGCCGTTACCCGGATCCCTCTGAAAGGCCTCTCGGCGGAGCGGCCTTTTTTCTGCGGAAGCTGTATTCCATGAAGTTGATCAAACTACAGATCCACTCTTTCAGAAATATACGGGAAGCCGAGCTTTCACCCCACGAACGTTTCAACATCATCGTGGGAAACAATGCCCAGGGAAAAACAAACCTGCTGGAATCCATCTATCTCCTGGGGACGATGAAATCATTCCGCATGACCCGGAACAGCGATCTGGTTTCCTACGGGGTTCCCTATTCTCTTCTCAAAGGCTGGGTCCGGCGCGACGGCATTACCCGCGAGATATCCCTGTCCATCAAGGATTCCGGCAAGAGGGCGTTCGTGGATCGCAAACCGGTTGTGCGGCCTGCCGATTTTTTCGGCAATCTCAACATGGTGGTGTTTTCTCCGGAAGACATATCCATGGTGAGGGGATTGCCTGAAGCACGCCGCAGGTATCTCGACCGGGCCATATTCAGTGGTGACACGGGCTATCTGGCGATCCACCACGACTATTTCAAGATCCTCAAAAACAGGAATTCGCTGCTGAAAAGGGGTGAGAAGGACGGCCTTGGAGTCTGGACCAGGCAATTGGCGGAAGCGGGCGCTCTCCTGATGAAAAAGAGAGACTTCTTTGTTGCAGAAATTGCCGGTTTGCTGCGGGAACTGTATACCGGCATTGCAGGGCAGGGTGAAAAAGCAGACATCAGCTACCGTTCCCGGGTTTCTACCAGGGAGCACACCCTGATCGATGTGCGCGACAGTCTGCTGGGCGTGTTTGAAAGCATGGCTGACGACGAGTTCCGCAGGGGGACGACCCTTGCGGGTCCCCATCGGGACGACCTGGAATTCATCCTCAACGGCAAGCCGTTGAACCATCACGGCTCCCAGGGCGAACAGAGGAGCTTCGTCCTGGCTCTCAAGATGGCTGAAATCGAATATTTGAAGAAAAAATGGGGCACTCCTCCCGTTCTCCTGCTGGATGACATGACCTCGGAACTGGACCGGGACCGCAACGGCAATTTCATGGCGTTCCTGAAAGAACGGGAGATGCAGGTTTTCATAACCACCACCAGCCTTGACAACATAAGACTGGGAGGCATAGGATCCTACACCACCTTTCCCGTAAGCAACGGGAGAGTACTGACAGAGGTATAGAATGTCTGACAAAATATCAAGTGATTACGGCGCCGACAAGATCAAGGTTCTCGAAGGCCTGTCAGCGGTGCGGAAACGCCCTGCCATGTATATCGGTGCAACGTCGGCGCAGGGACTTCATCATCTCGTGTACGAGGTGGTGGACAATTCCATCGACGAAGCGCTTGCCGGATTCTGCAACGAAGTGAACGTAACCATCCATCTGGACGGTTCGGTTTCCGTGGTGGACAACGGGCGGGGCATACCCACCGACATCCATCCGACTGAAGGCCGGTCAGCTGCGGAAGTCGTGCTCACGGTTCTTCACGCAGGGGGCAAGTTCGACAACACGTCATACAAGGTTTCGGGCGGCCTGCACGGTGTCGGCGTCTCGGTCGTCAATGCGCTTTCCTCGCAGCTGGAACTGGAAATACGACGGGATGGAAAGCTATTCCAGCAGTCCTACCGCCGGGGGGAACCCCAGGGGCCTCTTGCGGTTGCCGGTGAAACCAAGAAAAGAGGCACAAAAATAAGATTTCTCCCGGATGGAGACATTTTCGAAACGACCGAATTCTCTTTCGATGTCCTTTCCCAGCGGCTGCGTGAGCTCGCTTTCCTCAACGCGGGCGTCAAGATCACCATCACCGATGAAAGAGAGGAAGGAAAACGCCATGAATTCCTCTACGAAGGGGGAATAGTCTCCTTCGTTGAATACCTGAACCGCAACCGCACGCCCCTTCATCCGAAGCCCATCTATATCCGGGGCGAAAAGGGCGGCGTGGACATGGAGCTTGCTCTCCAGTACAACGATTCCTATGACGAAAAAGTGTTCTCCTTTGCCAACAACATCAATACTCACGAAGGCGGTACCCATCTGATCGGATTCCGTGCCGCCCTTACCAGGACCATGAACACCTATGCGTCAGCCAACAACCTGCTGAAGAACGTCAAGGTGTCCATTTCGGGTGAAGATCTCAGGGAAGGGCTGACCGCGGTCATTTCGGTAAAGATCCCCCAGCCACAGTTTGAGGGACAGACCAAGACCAAGCTGGGCAATTCGGAGATAAAGGGATACGTGGAGTCTCTCATGAACGAGAAACTTGCCGTTTTCCTGGAAGAGAACCCCTCCATTGCCAAGAAAATCCTGGAGAAGTCCATCGATGCGGCACGGGCGCGGGAAGCCGCCCGGAAGGCCAGGGAACTCACCCGCAGAAAGGGTGCGCTCGACATTTCCAACCTTCCGGGAAAACTGGCCGACTGCCAGGAGCGCGATCCGGCGCAATGCGAACTCTACCTGGTCGAGGGTGATTCGGCGGGCGGCAGCGCCAAACAGGGCAGGGACCGCAAGTTCCAGGCAATCCTGCCCCTGAAGGGAAAGATCCTCAACGTGGAGAAGGCCCGTTTCGACAAGATGCTGTCTTCGCAGGAAATCGGCACGCTCATCACGGCTCTGGGGACCGGGATCGGCAAGGACGACTTCGATGTGGCCAAGTTGCGCTATCACCGCATCATCGTCATGACTGACGCTGACGTGGACGGCTCGCACATCCTTACCCTGCTGCTCACCTTCTTTTTCCGCCAGATGCCGCAGATCGTGGAACGGGGCCATCTCTACATCGCCCAGCCGCCCCTCTTCAAGGTGAAGCGCGGCAAGAAGGAGCTCTATCTCAGGAACGAGGCAGCCCTGCAGAATTACCTGCTGGAAGAGGGAACCGAAGACACCACCCTGTTTCTGGAGGATGGTTCAAAGACGTACACGGGGAAACAGATCATCCCTTTGATCAGGCAGCTGGTCGAGTACCGCACGCTGCTGGACAAGGTCGTGCGCAAGGGGATCAACGAGGATCTGGTGAGGGTTCTGCTGCGGCTCCGTGTCGCGGGGGGCATCGAAGACCTGGAATGTCTGGCGCCGAAGATGGTCAATGTCGCGGAAGTTTATGAGGGTGCGGACTGCAAGGTGCTGGAAGACGGACGGATCATCATCCGGCTCGGCAATCTGCGGATTGCCATTGACAGCCATACTGTGGATATCATCAGTTCTTACGAGTACGGCCTCCTGGCAGAAAGCTTCAGGAAGGTCAGGGATATTTTCGGCACCGGGCGCGCCGTGGTTTCAAGCGAAGGCAAAGAGCTGTTTTCGACCACCATCGGCCTGGATCTCCTTTCCTTCTTTATGGAAAGTGCCAAGAAAGGCCTCAGCATACAGCGCTACAAAGGCTTGGGCGAGATGAACCCGGAGCAGCTCTGGGAGACGACCATGGAACCCTCCAACCGGACGCTCCTCCAGGTGAAGATCGAGGACGCCGTTGAGGCGGACAACGTCTTCACCGTCCTCATGGGTGACCAGGTGGAGCCGAGGAGGGATTTCATCGAACAGAATGCTTTGAACGTATCGAATCTGGATATTTAAAAAAACAGGCGCACGGCACAGGGCACGAGGCAAAAGGGGCTCTCAGAACCTTTGACTTTATACCATGGGCCGTTGGCCTTATAAGAGGTTGTAATGCTCGAAACCACCATCAACAAAACCTCCATCAACATCGAAGACGAGATGAAACGCTCGTACATGGATTATGCCATGAGCGTCATCATCGGCCGTGCCCTTCCCGACGTGCGGGACGGGCTCAAACCGGTACACCGGCGCTGCCTCTACGCCATGTACGACATGGGGAACGACTGGAACAAGCCGTTCAAGAAATCGGCCCGCGTGGTCGGTGACGTGATCGGCAAGTATCACCCTCATGGCGACACCGCTGCCTATGACACCATCGTCCGCATGGCGCAGAATTTTTCCCTGCGCTATCCGCTCGTGAATGGACAGGGAAATTTCGGTTCGGTTGACGGCGATTCTCCGGCTGCCATGCGTTACACGGAGATCCGCATGTCGCGGCTCGCCCACGAACTTCTGGAAGATCTGGACAAGGAAACCGTGGACATGGGGGAGAACTACGACGGGTCGCTCCAGGAGCCGCTGGTCCTGCCGGCGAAGTTCCCGAACCTGCTGGTCAACGGCTCGGCCGGCATTGCCGTCGGCATGGCAACCAACATACCGCCCCACAACCTGTCCGAGGTCATCGAAGGCATCATTGCCCTGATCCGCAACCCCGTCATTGAACTGGACGAGCTCATATCCCTCGTACCGGGACCGGACTTTCCCACGGGCGGTTTCATCTATGGCCGCGAGGGAATCCTCCAGGCCTACCGGACCGGTCGCGGCATCGTCCAGATGCGGGCGCGGGTCTTCATCGAGACCCAGAAAAAGACCGAGCGGCAGTCCATCATCGTCACTGAAATTCCCTACCAGGTGAACAAGGCCAACCTCGTTGCCAAGATTGCCGAACTGGTGCGGGAAAAGAAGCTCGAGGGGATCGCCGACCTGCGCGACGAATCGGACCGGGACGGCATGCGTATCGTGATCGACCTGAAGAGGGACGAGAATCCGCAGGTGATTCTCAACCACCTCTACAAACAGACCCAGATGCAGTGTTCTTTCGGCATCAACATGCTGGCAATCGTCGGGGGGCGGCCCAGGGTGCTGACTCTGCGCGACGCAATGGTGCACTTCGTCGATCACCGTCGCGAGATCGTCACCCGCCGCACCATCTTCGAACTGAAAAAGGCCGAGGCCAGAGCCCATATCCTGGAAGGTCTCAAGATCGCCCTGGACTGGCTGGACGCGGTGATCGAACTGATCCGGGCATCGACGAACCCCGAGGAAGCCAAGGCGGGGCTCATGGCAGGGAGCTTTTCCGACCCCGACTACCTGCACAAGCTGGGGATTCCCGGCTCTGTCTTTGCCCCGAGCGTCCACCTGTCGGACAAGCAGGCCCAGGCGATCCTGGAGATGCGCCTGCAGCGGCTTACCGGACTGGAACGGGAGAAGATACTCCAGGAATATGCCGACATCCTCACCTACATCGCCCGCCTGAAGGAAATTCTCGCTTCGGAAGTGGAAATCCTCAAGATCATCGTGGGTGAACTTACCGAGGTCAAGGAGAAGTTCGGTGACGAGCGGCGGACCGAGATCGTCGACCAGACCGCTGAGATTTCTCTTGAGGACACCATTGTCGAGGAGGACGTGGTGGTCACCGTTTCCCATACCGGTTACATAAAGCGGACAGCGGTCTCCCAGTATCGGGCACAGCGTCGGGGCGGCAAGGGAAAATCGGGCATGAAGACCAAAGAGGAGGATTTCGTTGAACATCTGTTCATTGCTTCCAGCAAGGACTTCATGATGTTTTTCACCGATACGGGACGGGTCTATCTTCTCAAGGTCTACGAGATACCCGAGGGAGGCAGGGCAACCCGCGGCAAGGCCATCGTCAATCTCCTGAACCTCCAGTCAGAAGAGAATATAGCCGCCATCCTCTCAATCAAGGGTTTCGAAGACGATCGTAACCTGATCATGGCCACCCGCCGGGGAGTGGTAAAGAAGAGCCCGCTCAAGGAATATGCCAACATCAGGAGCGGCGGGATCATCGCGGTCAATCTGGACGAGGATGACAAACTGATAGGCGTTGCCATCACCGACGGACGACAGGACGTGCTGCTTGCCTCCCGCCACGGCAAATCCATACGTTTCCATGAAGCTGATGCGCGCCCCATGGGGCGTGTTTCACGCGGTGTGCGGGGAATGACCCTGATAGATGACGACGTGGTAATCGGGATGGAGATCATCAATCCGAACGCCGCTTCCTCAACCATCTTCACCGTGACGGAAAACGGCTTCGGGAAGAGGACGAATCTTGACGAATACCGCTTGCAAAGCCGCGGAGGCAAAGGTATCATCACCATCAAGACCACGGAGCGGAACGGATATGTGGTCGATATCAACCAGGTGACGGACGAAAACGACATGATGCTCATCACCGACCAGGGCAAGATCATCCGCATGCCCGTGGCCGGTTTTTCCGTGATCGGCCGTAATACCCAGGGTGTGCGCCTGATGGTCACCGAGGAGCAGGAGAGAATCGTCGCAGTGGCCCGGCTTGCCGAGAAAGATGAAAGTGACGATGGGGAAGAGCCTGTTGATGAGCCGGCTCCAGAGGCCGGCTCTGACGGGATTGAAGCGGACTGACGCGGGTGACGCCGCTTTCTCCGCCGGAAGGCGGGGATTACGGGAGGGAATGATGCTCACTATCGGGGTGATCGGAGCCGGAAGCTGGGGGACAACGCTGGCCAACCTGCTTGCCAGGAAGGGCCACGAGGTGACTCTCTGGGCGTATGAGGAAGATCTGGTACGGGAAATGACTGTTACTCGAGTCAATTCCGCCTTTCTTCCGGGAATCACCCTGACTGAAAGCCTGAACTATACGAACTCTCTCCAGGTTGCGGCCGCGGGAAAAGAGCTCGTTCTCTTCGTTTCTCCCACACAGGTTGTCAGAGGGGTGATCAAAGGGGCGCTCCCCTTTCTCAGCCAAGGCGCCCTGCTGGTCAATGCGGCCAAAGGCATCGAGCTGGATACCCTGATGACCATATCCCAGGTTTTCTCGGAACTGCTGCCTCCGGAGCTGTTCTCCAGGTTTTCCGTACTGTCCGGTCCCAGTTTTGCGAAAGAAGTGGCGCTCGACATGCCGACAGCGGTTGTCGCGGCCTCTCCCGACCAGGCAGTTGCCTGCAGCGTGCAGGAGGCTTTTTCGACCCCCTGTTTCCGGGTCTATACCAACAACGACATGATCGGCGTGGAACTGGGCGGTTCGATCAAGAATGTCATTGCCATAGCTGCGGGGATTTCCGACGGCCTGGGCCTTGGATACAATCCAAGGGCTGCGCTCATAACCAGGGGTCTTGCGGAAATGGCGCGACTGGGGCTTTCCATGGGAGGGCAGGCTGCCACATTTGCGGGACTGGCCGGCATGGGAGACCTGGTACTGACGTGTACGGGAGATCTGTCAAGGAATCGAACAGTCGGGATGAAACTTGGTGAAGGAATGAAGCTGGCCGAGATACTTGCCGGGATGCGCATGGTTGCCGAAGGGGTCAAGACGGCTGAATCCACGTATCTGCTGGCACAGCGGCTCGGGGTGGAGATGCCGATCACCGAACAGGTTTACCGGGTTCTGTATGAAGACAAGTCGCCCCGGCAGGCAGTATTGGACCTGATGACCCGGAACCTTAAAGAGGAAGGCGTGGAATTCGGGTAATCAACAGACAGTCAACCGGGAGGTTAACCCAGGCGAACGGCGGCGGGTTGTTCCCGCCGCCTTGTCTTCGTCATGGTATCGACCATGAATCTTCGGCTCTCCATACGCGTGAAGCTGTTTCTCTCCATCCTCCTCGCCATCCTTGTTTCCTATGTCATCCTCATGTTTCTCACCATCAGGCAGCTCGAGGCATCCCTCGATGAAAAGATAACCCGGGACCTGGAAACCAACCTCGGCTTTGTCCGCTATCATTTCCATGCAGGCGCCAACCAGATAGCATCATCTCTTCTCGTCCCCCTTTCACGCCCGAAAGTGAAGCACTATCTGCAACAGCGAGATACCGACGAACTGACGGGAGTATTGCTCGGCATAGTGAAGGCTCTGCCCTTTCTGCAGTTCGCGGACTTTGTTGATCCCGGCGGCAATGTGCTGGCGAGTTTCGGAAAATGGGGCAGCGGATACCGGCACAATCTGGACTACCTTGTCAAGGAGGCTGCACGAAAGCGGGAGACGGTCATTTCCTATGAAAAGGTGCCACCCGGTCTCCTCATCCCGGAACGAAGCACTGACCAGGGTCAGGGCATCGACCGCGGTTCCGACGCCCTGGTGACAACTGTCGTCATTCCGGTGACGGATGACGGCGGCGAGGCTGCAGGAGCCCTTGTGGCAGGGGTCGCCATTTCGAGGGACATTGTCATTCCTTATCAGATTCGGAAGACCATCGGCCATGAGCTTGAAGTTGCGGTCACGACGAGCAGCCTGAACGTTACCGGTGACGGCGGCGAAAAGTTCTTTCTCCCCGCTTCAAGCAGGGCGGAGATCATCCCCGTGCTGGAAACGGGCGGTATTTACCGGGGAGAGGTCAGGATCGGCAACCTTCCCTACCAGGCCGCTTTTGAGCCGATACGGAATCTGAGAGGAGAATTTGTCGGCTCTCTCTCTGTTGCCATATCCAAGGAATATTTCAACAAGATGCGCGGCCAATACCTGAGCGGTATGGTAGCAGCAGGGGTTTTCGGTATTCTGCTAGCCTTCGGCATCGCCTTTGTGGTGTCGCGCAACCTCTCCAAACCTTTGCGGGAACTGTCATTGGGAGTTACGTGTATCGAGTCGGGCAACCTGGATTACCGGGTCCACGTGACCGGGAACGATGAATTCAGCCTGCTGGCGCAATCTTTCAACAGTATGGCTGAAGCTCTGCAGGACCGAAACAGAACCATCAACAGCAAAACCTTCGATCTCGAGGTGTTGAACAGCTGCCTGCACGAGATGAACCAGCTCCTTGAGACAAAGGTTCTTGAAAGAACCGCCGAACTGCAGATGGAAAAGGGCAGGCTCGAGGCGATACTCGCGAGCATGGCGGAAGGGATGGTCGTTACTGACCGCGACAATCGGGTGATTGTTTTCAATTCAGCGGCACAGAAGATCTTCGGCATTGCGCCGTACAAGATGATCGGCCGCTCGGTTGATGAAATAGATGTGAAGGGAGGATTCCATCAACTCATCCTGAGTATTCGCGACATGCGCACCGGGGACCTTCTGGCAGGCGGTGAAAAGGATGTGTCCATAGGCAGGAAGAAGCTGCGGGTGAGCCTTTCGCCCCTGCTTGACCAGCTCTGGGAGTTTGCCGGAATTGTCATGTCGGTAAGGGATGTCACCCATGAAGAGGAAATTTCCCGGATGAAGGCGGAATTCATATCTACCGTGTCCCACGAGCTGAAGACGCCGCTCACCTCAATGAAAGGCTCTCTCCAACTGATCCTGGGCAGGGTTTCAGGATTGCAGGATACGGAACGGGAACTGCTGGAAGTCTGTTTCCGGAACACCAACCGGCTCGTCCGGCTGATAACGGATATCCTGGATATCTCCCGATTGGAATCGGGCAGGATCGACCTCCAGTTCAAACCCCTGAAGGTCGGCGGCCTTGTGTCTTCGGCCATCGAAGAGGTTGCGGGCTTTGCCGCGGAACACGGTGTGGATATCGCTCATGATTGTGCCGAGAGCCTGCCCAATGTGCTGGGCGACCAGGAACGGCTCATACAGGTGCTGACGAATCTCCTTTCCAATGCCGTGCAGAACTCTCCGGCAGGGAAATCCATCATGGTCCGCGGGGCACGGGAAGGCTGTTTCGTCAGGTTATCCGTGCATGATCGCGGCACGGTCATCGAGCGGGGAGCCCGCGGCAAACTGTTCCAGAATTTCTTTCAATTCCAGAGAGTGGGCGACGGTGAACGGCGGGACTCGGGGTTGGGGCTGGTCATCTGCCGTGAGATCATTGAACGGCACCATGGCAGGATCTTCTACCAGGCGGGCAACGGGGGGGGAAATGTTTTCAGTATTTCGATCCCCATAAGCGAGGAACCGGTATGAAACACAGAATACTCATTGTAGATGACGAAGCGGATATTGCGCTTATCCTGAAGCTGCAACTGGAAGATGCGGGATATGAAACCACCAGGGCGAGGGATGGCGTCGAGGCGCTGGAGATCGTTGACAGAGAGAGCTTCTCCCTGATCCTGCTCGATATCAAACTTCCCAAGCTTGACGGCATTCGCGTCCTGGAGCATCTGGGCCCCGCCCTGCATGAGACGGCGGTGATCATGATGACCGCCCACGGAAATGAGGATGTGGCGGTGGAAAGCATGAAAAAGGGTGCTCTCGATTATATTGCCAAGCCCTTTTCCAGCGAGGATCTGTTGAAGAAGATCGAGCGGACCCTGGAATTCAACAGGACACGGAAAGAGAATCTCCGGCTGCAGGAGCAACTGGAGGAGCAGCGGAAAAAGATGGAGGCCATTCTCGGCGGAATGGCGGACATGCTGGTGGCCGTTGATTGCGAAGGGCGCGTCATCAGTGTTAACAGGGCCACTGAAGCAGCTCTCGGACTTGCTCCGGGAGCTCCGCTGGGGATGCCGGTGCAGTCCCTCATACGGGCGGACATCCCGCAGTCGGCCTTACCATGCATGGTTGTCCTGCGCACCCATTCACCCTGTCTTGACACGACTTACAACATCACGGTGCGCACTCGGACGGTGCCGGTCCTTTCCAGTGCGACGCCGCTTTTCGGCGCATCGGGAAATCTTCTGGGCAGCGTGGAGATTCTCCGCGACATATCTCATCTCAAGGCGCTGGAGAAAGAACGGGAAGAGTTCGTCGGCATGCTGACCCATGATCTGAAGACTCCCCTTACCGCAGTGGTCGGATCCGTCGACCTTGTCCGGGAAGAACGCTTGGGGCCGGTCAACGAAGAACAGAAGGAGTATCTGGAATCGGCGACCGAGAGCTGTGGGGAAATGGTCGAGATGATCGACACGCTCCTTGATGTTTACCGCTTCGAGTCCGGAAAGATGACGCTTAGCTTCACCCGGGAAGATATGGGAGCACTGATCAGGAAGACGGCTCTCTCTTTCCGAACCCTTGCCGAACGTTCCGGGATCGAGCTGAAGCTTGATCTGCCGGCAAACCTTCCCGTTTTGGCTGTTGACAGAAGCAAGGTCGTGCGACTGTTCGGCAATCTCCTGTCCAATGCCTTCAAGTTCACCCAGGAGGGAGGAAGGATCGGCATATCCGCGGAATTGGCGGACAATGTTACCTCGTTGTTGCGCACTGTGCCGCCGGGGACCTATGCCTTTGACGATGGTTCAGGCTGGGGGGGACGTTTCCTGGCGGTCAGGATCAGCGACACCGGCGTTGGCATACCAAGGGAGGCACTGGGAACGATTTTCGACAAGTTCGTGCAGGCCAAACACCGGCGTGAAGGAAAGACCAAGGGGAGCGGGCTCGGTCTTGCTTTCTGCCGCAAGGTCATGGATGCCCACCGAGGATTCATCTGGGTCGAGAGTGAGGTCGGCAGGGGAAGCACCTTCACCGTGCTGTTTCCCCTTGCGCTGAAAGGTCCGGGAAAAAATTGATGGCGGTTTTTCACCTGGTTTTCGAGAACGGAGAAGATTCCAGTGAAAAAGCATAGAGAAGGCATAAGCCGACGACGCGAAGATATTCGCAGGGAATACGAGGATTATTTTCGGAGTACCCTGAAGAACGCGCCCCTGTCGCTTTTTCATCAGGACCGGGACCTGAGGTATACCTGGATCTGCAATCCCCTGCCCGGATTGCCGGCCAGCGAGGTTGTGGGCAGGACCGACGCGGAACTGTTCGATCCGGCGACGGCTGCGGAGCTCACCCGGATCAAGCTGATGGTGATGATTGAAGGCCGTGGTGTCCGGCAGGAGATCCAGCTCCATCACGACAGTGACGATCTCATGCTTGATCTTTCCATCGAGCCGATCATTGACCCTGCAGGCGCCATAAGCGGTGTTGCAGGCGTTGCCATTGACATTTCAGCACAGAAACGGATAGAGAAAACCCTCAACAAGTCTGAGGAACTGATCCACCGGATAATCGAGACGATTCCAGATTTCCTGTCCGTGCACGACCGCGATAGACGCATACTTTTCAGTAACTGGCACGGCGGATACGGCTATGTTTCCCCGGACTGCCGGGCAGGGCACCCGTTCTGCTATGAAGCTTTTTATCCGGACCAAGGGGCGCCATGCGAAGTATGCCATGTCCTGGACGTTTTCAGAACGGGCAAGCCGGTCTTTGTGGAAAAGCGCAATCCCCGGATCGGTTATGTGGAGATACATGCCTATCCGCTGTTTGATGATGAAGGGCGGGTAGTGCTGGTGATAGAGCATATTCGCGACATAACCGATCGCAAGCGGACCGAGGAGCGGCTGTCGAGGCTCAATGAAACGTTCCTTGCCTTTGGCGCCGACACCCAGGAGAACATCAACCGGCTCGTAGCGCTGTGCGGTGAACATCTGGGCGCAGTCTGCGCACTTTACAGCCGGGTTGAGGATGGTATGCTCTGCGTGGTCGGCGGCTGGAACACGCCGCCTGATTTTGTGACCAGGGACAAACCGGAAGGACATATCTGCTATGACATGATACGAAGTGAAGCAGACACACTCCGTGTCGTCAGGAACCTGCCGGAAACCGGCTATGCCGGAACCGATCCCAATGTCCTTCACTACGGGCTCAAGACCTATGTCGGCAAACCGGTGACCTTTGGCGGGCAGAACGTGGGTGTGCTCTGCGTTGTCTATCAGGAAGATCACGTTCCGACCGAAGAGGACGAAAAGCTGCTGGGCATATTGGCCGGGGCCATAGGAATCGAGGAAAAGCGCTGGCGGGCCGAAGAAGAGATCCGCAGATTGAACGCCGATCTGGAACAACGGGTCGCGGAACGGACCGCCCAGCTCGAGGCCGCAAATCAGGAGCTGGAATCGTTCAGCTATTCCGTATCACACGATCTGCACACGCCGCTCATGATCCTGGAAGGTTTTATCCGCGAGCTCAAGGACCGCTATGCGGACCGGCTGGATGACACCGGGCGCTACTTCCTGGAGCGGATCAGGAATGCCGGACAGCGCATGGGACAGCTGATCGACGCGATTCTCAGGCTCTCATCCCTTCCCCGGAGCGAGATTCATCGGGAGACGATAGATCTGAGCAGGATGGTGACGCTTATAGCCGCAGAGTTGCGACAGCGGGAGCCCGAGCGCCGGATCGACATTATCGTGGAGCCGGGCATCCTGGCCGTCGGGGACCGGCGTCTCATAAAGATCGCACTGGAGAACCTCATGGGAAACGCCTGGAAATACACTGGAAGACAGGCGCGCCCCATCATAGAGTTCGGTTTGAAGGAGACGGACGGGGCGAAGGTTTACTTCATTCGCGATAACGGCATAGGGTTTTCCATGGAAGGGGCCGAACGGCTCTTCGTGCCGTTCCAGCGGCTCCATGACCTGGAAGAGTTTCCAGGGCACGGGATCGGCCTGGCCACGGTGAAAAGAATACTGGACCGCCATAGCGGAAGCATCTGGGCGCAAGGGGAGCGTGGAAAGGGGGCCGCGTTCTTTTTCACGTTGCCACAGTCAGCCCCTGATACCGAGAGCAAATGACAACGGCAATTTCCCTCCGGGGCATCATCAAGACCTATAACGGGCTGCGGGCGGTGGACGGCTTCTCCCTCGATGTCCAGGCCGGTACCATATTCGGCCTCCTCGGCCCCAATGGCGCGGGCAAGACCACGCTCATCAGGATAGTGACGACCCTCCTGCGACCGACATCCGGAACGGCCCGCGTGGAAGGTTACGACATCCTCGACCACGCCCGGTCAGTGCGCAGGGTGATCGGTGTCGTCCCCCAGGAAAACAATCTTGACCGGTATCTGACGGCGCGGGAAAACCTGGTGCTCCACGCGCGAATGCACGGCATGCAGGCGCGCGACTACAATCCCAGGATAGAAGAACTCCTGGAAATTACCGGCCTGGCCGGAAGGCAGCACGATTTCCCGGACACCTATTCCGGCGGAATGCAGCGAAGGCTTGTGGTCATCCGGGCGCTGGTGCACCAGCCGCGGGTTCTTTTTCTCGATGAGCCCACCACCGGACTCGATCCCCAGTCACGGAGGGCCGTATGGGAGTACATCCAGTCGCTCCGGTCCAGCATGACCATCTTTCTGACCACCCATTACCTGGACGAGGCCGATACCCTGTGCGACCGGATCGTTATCATGGACCACGGCAAGGCGCTGGTGGACGGCACTTCCGCGGAGCTCAAGGAGGCGTTTGCCCATTCGCACCGCTATCAGCTGCAATTCCGCGCCAATGAAGACCGCTATGATGAGCTGCTGCGCACCCTGCCCTTCGTCGATGTGCTGCAGCGGAACGGCAGCAGCTTCACGCTGGAGCTGAAGGACGAGGAAAGCCTCAAGCCGCTCATGGATCAGATCGGCAGCAACGACATCAGAAAGATCTGCCTGGAGGAACCGACACTGGAGGATGTATTCATCCAGCTGACGGGGAAGAAAGTGCGGGAGTGAAAAATACAATGTTATGGGGTGAATTTGCAGATGCCGCGAGATCTGCTGATTGAACTGGAAAAGAAACTCTGGTCCGCTGCCGACGAGCTGCGGGCCAATTCGGAGCTGAAATCATCGGAATACTCGGTCCCGGTGCTGGGGCTGATCTTCCTCAAATATGCTGATGTCAGGTTCGCACAGTCTAAGAAGGCTCTGGAGGGAAAAGGGAGCGGTCGGCGCACCATAGGCAAGACCGACTACCACGCCAAAGGGGTGCTCTATCTCCCCGAGACGGTCCGGCTCTGCCGGATGAACCTGGCGGTGCACGGCATCTCCGGCGACGTCAAGCAGGGGAACAATTACTACGAGGACATCCTCGAGAGCCTGGGTCGCTTCGACTTCGTCATGGCCAACTCGGACAGCGATGCCCGGGGGAGCGAGCTTGAGATCCCCCGCCAGCTTATCCAGAGCGGCGTGGTGGACGTGATGGTCGCCATCGGGTCGAACTTTTTTTAAACCGTGACGCTGCCGTGTACGTTGTGGTTTTTTGACAAGGGGAAGGCAAATCCCGAAAAAACAAATCCCCCTAAATCCCCCTTTCTTAAAGGGGGACTTGAGAGCTCCTCCGCAGTTAGCTCCCCCCTTTCGCAAAGGGGGGTAACTACACGACTTCCGTTTTTTCTTCCCCCTTTGCGAAAGGGGGATTGAGGGGGATTTGAGGATAATCCATGGCCTTGTCAGAGTTCGAAAAGAAACGAATCGAAAAAATATTCACCGATTATTGCGAAAAGAAGATCCCGCCTCAATACCGAAACGAGTTACGGGTGGAGTTCCAGATTCGCGGCGATGAGGTGAGTCTTTTTGAAGTCCGGCCGGTCTGGAACGATCCGACCAAGTGGACCTCCATGAAAGTTGCCCGGTTCAAGAAGGACCATAAGACCGAAACCTGGCAACTGTTCTGGGCTGACCGCAATGATCGATGGAAACCCTATCCGCCGCTGCCCTACCACCGGGACATCGAAAAGCTGCTTGATGAAGTGGAGAAGAACGAAACCGGCGCGTTCTGGGGCTGAGGAGGTAGTATTTGAATCTTGAAGAGTTGCTGAGCAAGATAGACATCGGTGAAGATCAGGATACCGAATTCAAATCGGCCAAGGGTGGTCTGCCCAAGTCGCTATGGGAATCACTGTCGGCTTTTGCCAACACTGATGGTGGCTATCTGATTCTTGGCGTTTCCAAAGATCTGGAAGTCGAAGGTGTCGCAAATCCTGACGGGCTCCTGAAGACCTTTTGGGACGGGCACAACAATGCCCAGAAAATCAGCTATCCGGTTTGTTCATCATCGGATGTTCAATTTCTTGACGTCGATTCCCGAAATGTTGTGATCATCCACATCCCCCGCGCCCATCGGAGTCACCGCCCGGTGTATATCAACGGTAATCCGATGCTTGGTACCTACAAGCGCAATTTCGAGGGAGACTATCGCTGCACGGAAGAGGAAGTGAGGCAGATGCTGCGGGATGCCGATAACTCGCCGCAGGATCAGATGATTCTGGACAATTTCGGTTTGACCGACCTTGATACCGAGACGTTGCGGGCTTTTCGGCAGCGTTTTGCTTCGCGTGAGCCGGATCATCCTTTTCTGGCCTTTGATGACATGGAGTTGCTGTTCCGGCTTGGCGGCTGGCACCGTGACCGAAAAAGCGGCCGCGAAGGGCTGACCATTGCCGGACTGCTGATGTTCGGCAAGGAGCGAAGCATTCTGGAGGCATTGCCCCACTATCATCTCGATTATCAAGAACAACTTTCCAACGATCCCGACCGGCGCTGGACGTACCGGCTGACCATTGATGGCACGTGGGAGCCGAATCTGTTCAATTTTTATTTCCGCGTCTACAACCGCCTGATCAACAACCTCGATCTTCCGTTTCAATTGGATAAGCATACGGTCCGTCGTGGTGAAACCCACGTGCACGAGGCGCTGCGCGAAGCGCTGGTTAATACGCTTGTGCATGCCGATCATTTTTCTTCCCGCTCTATTGTGGTGATCAAGAGACCCGATGCGTTTCTTTTCACAAATCCAGGACGATTACGTATTCCTTTGGCTCGCCTTTACGAAGGGGGTGCCAGCGATCCAAGAAATCCACATCTGCAAAGATTGTTTCAGATGCTGGGGCTTGGTGAAAAGGCGGGTTCGGGATTCCAGAAAATCCTCCGGGCCTGGCGCGAGCAAGCCTGGATCAGGCCGCTCGTGTCAGAAAAGCTTGATCTTGAAATGACGGCAGTTGCTCTGCCAATGATCAGCATGATTCCTGAAAATGTCGAAAGTGAATTGAAAGGGATAGTTGGGGCTGAGTATAGTACTCTTTCGGAATTGGGCCGCATCGTTTTGGTGCTGGCGCATCGTTTCGGAATGGTGACCAATGCCGATATTCAGCAATACAGGCATGAGCACTCCCGAGAAATTGGCGACTGCCTGAAAACTTTTACGGATAAGGGATGGCTTAAAAGTTCAGGACACGGCCGTGGCACCAGGTATCAGCTCGGAAGTGCACCAGAAGTGGATTTGTTCGGAGCTAGCTCCGAACATTACATTGCCAGCTCCGAACATTACGAGCCGTGCTCCGAACATTACGCGAAGCTTTCGGCCATTGCAGAGCAGGTTTGCGAGAAGCCTAAAGTTGCAAAAATACTTATGGAAACAGTTATTTTGGAGTTGTGTGCCAATGATTACATACCACTCCGAACATTAGCGGCTTTATTGAAGCGTGAACCGGACAGCATTCGTAACCATTATGTTATACCGATGGTGAAACGCGGCGTTCTGGAGCCACGCCATCCAGCTCATCCCAATCATCCCCAGCAGGGGTACCGGGCCGTTGGCAAACTGCCGACTTGAGTAACGGGGAAAATGGGTAGAAGTCGCTAAACAGCTGATGCCGCCCTTTTGGGACGGCATCGTTACTCGCTTCTACACATGGTAGATGAGCTATCTGACCTCCCAAACTACCCCAGCAGGGAGAGCCCTATGGGCTCTTGGCATCAGGGAGGTACCTTTGAAAAATCCCCGTTTCCGCTAGGCTGAGGTAGCTCAAGCCCACGCATGACGTGAGCTTTCGCGGCTAACAGGGGAGAAGGCCAGGACCCGCTATGCAGTTCCCAGCCCATGCTTCAATATTTACGCTGAAGCATGGTTTGAATGCAAGAACTATCTGGGAGAGAAGATGACCAAATCCTACTCCGAAGACACCCTCGTGGAACAACCCGCCATTGCCCTCTTCGAGACGCTCGAATGGGATACCGTGAACTGTTTCCACGAGTCCTTCGGATATTCCGGCACACTTGGTCGTGAAACGAGCAGCGAGGGGGTACTCGCCGCCCGGCTGCGTCCGGCGCTGGAACGGCTGAATCCCGCACTTCCTGTCGAAGTCCTCACCCTCGCAATCGACGAACTCACCCGCGACCGCAGCCTGATGACTCCGGTGCAGGCCAACCGTGAGATTTACCAGTCGCTGAAAAACGGCGTCAAGGTAACTTTCGAGAACGCCAAGGCCGAGCGGGTAACCGAAACGGTCAGGATTATCGATTGGCAGACACCGGGGGACAACGACTTCCTGCTTGCCTCCCAATTCTGGGTGACCGGCGAAATGTACAAGCGCCGCTGCGACCTGGTCGGGTTCGTGAACGGCCTGCCGCTGGTCTTCATTGAATTGAAGGCTTCCCACAAGAAACTGGAGCACGCTTTGGTATGTTCATCGCCATCGACAAGCTGACCGCCGTGCGGATGTACGAAAAGGTGAAGTCTCACTGGCAACGGGAGATGACGCTTATCGGGGATGAACTGGCTTTGGCGACGGGGGCGAAGCGGGAGGAGCTTGTCATCGATTGGCGCAAGCGGGAGCAGAGCCGTGCCGCGATGCGTCAGCTTATAGAAATTGCCCTGGACGAATTTCTGCCCAGGGCATACAGTAAGGATGTTTACGAACTGAAGTGTGAGCGAATTTATCATCACGTGTACGATTCATATGCAGGACAAGGGCAAAGCATGTATAGCAAAGAAATGGTGATGTGATCATGTTCCGAGGAGCCTTTACCATCTGGGGCCGCGACATGCGGGTGCTGCGGCGCAGCCTGTTTTCCGAGCTGCTGGCGGTTGTCGCCTACCCCATTACGCTTTACCTGGCCTTCGGCGTCGGCCTGAAGGGGTACATAAGCGATGTTGACGGCATCCCGTACGCCCTGTTCATTGCCCCCGGCCTCATTTCCATGACAGCCGTCAGCGCTGCTTTCGACGAAAGCGCCTGGAGCATGTGGTTCCATCGAAAAGTGCAGCACACGATAGAGGAGTATCGGGTCAACCCGATTACGGTGTATGATATCATTATCGGCAAGATAGTATCCGGTTTCTCCCAGGGAGCGGTGAAAGGGGTCGTGGTAGCGGTGGTGATTTTCCTGTTGACCCCCTTCCGCTTTCCCGCGGGTCATCTCCTGGTCTATCTTTTCTTCATCGCCTCAGGTTCCATGATATTCTCCTGCATCGGCACCATCTGCGGCACGATCGTCGACAAACCGGAGAATATAGGCAGGATACAGAGCGTGGTCATAGTGCCGCTCATTTTTCTCTCCGGCATTTTTTTCCCCCTGTCTTCATATCCGTCGGCAGCGTTGGCCGTCGTGCAACTGCTGCCGACTACGGCCATTTTCGAAGGCGCCAGGATCGCTTTGCTGCAGGGTGTCATGGATTACCGGTATTTCAGCATAGCGGTCGTCACGTCTGCGCTTGCATTTGCTGCCGCGGTATGGATTTTCAACAGGAAAATAGAGGGGTGAAGAAGCGGCATGTCTGAATTCGATGCCAGGGGCGTGGATCAGGACGGGCGCTTCGCAACCCTGGCCGATGATATTGTCGACTGGGGCGAGCGTTTCCTTCGGGTGCTTGACCAGTGCGGCGCGGAAGCGGCCCAGCAGGTGCTGGGAGGGATAGCTGAATGGCTCGGGACCGATCTGGTGGATGCAATGCCGGTCATGGACATGGCGCGGTGGCTTCTGCTCGACGGACTGGCCGAGGAGCTGTTCCAGTCCTGCAGGTCCTGTGTCAGTGGGAAAGGGACAGAACGAGTGGTCGCAGATGTTGTTGCCAGAACACGCGAGATCAGGAACACCGTTTTGTGATACACTGTTGTGCCGTCTTGTCGGTTGATGAGCAGGGTATCCTGTGACGCAGGAAGGGGAATGCCGCTTGCCGGAAACATTCACGCCAAAATGGCTGGCCTGGGAAGTCACGCGGCAGTGCAATCTGCGGTGTGTCCACTGCCGCTGTTCTGCGGACATGTCGTCATCCGCCGGCGACTTCACCACTGACGAGGGAAAGCGTCTGCTCAGCGACATTGCCGACTATTGCAAACCGGTCGTGGTCCTGTCCGGCGGCGAGCCCCTGCTCCGTTCCGATATATTCGAGCTGGCATCTCACGGGACGTCCCTGGGGCTCAGGATGTGCATGGCCACCAATGGCGCGCTGGTTACCGACGAAACGTGCCACCGCATGCACGAGAGCGGCATCCGGATGGTCTCGCTGTCGCTTGACGGCTCATCCGCCACCGTTCACGACGATTTCCGCCAGTGCCCGGGGGCCTTCGACGGCGTGATCCGGGCCGCGGAGATCTTCAGGAAAAACGGCCTGAAATTCCTCATAAATTCGTCCTTCACCCGGAGAAACCAGGCTGACATCCCCCATGTCTTCCGGCTGGCAAAGGCGCTGGGCGCCGTTGCCTGGTATCTGTTCATGATCGTTCCCACCGGCCGGGGCGAGGAGATCATGAGTGAGCTGATTTCCCGGGAAGACTACGAGGAGATCCTCACGTGGCACTATCACCAGGAAAAGAACGAGGATGAAATACTGATGCGCCCGACCTGTGCTCCCCACTATTACCGGATCGTGCCCCAGATGGCAAAGGCTGAGGGTGTGGAGTACGAGCGGCGCTCCCTGTCCTTTTCCACCGGCGGCGGCAAAGGCTGCATTGCCGCCCAATCCATCTGCCTCATCGACTGTTTCGGCAACGTCAAGCCCTGCTCGTACTTTCCCCGCAGTGCCGGCAACGTCAGGGAAACCCCGTTCCGGGAAATCTGGGAGCATTCCCCCCTGTTCAGGGAGCTCAGGGATTTCGGCGCGTACAAGGGCAAGTGCGGCCAGTGCGAATATCTGCATGTCTGCGGGGGGTGCCGGGCCAGGGCCGAGGCGGTATACGGCGACTACATGGCCGAGGAGCCGTTCTGCAATTACGTACCGTTGCGACTGCGGGAGAACTAATGTCTATCCCCGAGACCTGCCAGGTTTCAAAAACCTGGCAGGTCTGTCCTTCAAGGAGCTGATTTGATGAACACCCGTTTCCTCGATGCCTGCCGGGGCCTGCCGGTCGATCGCACGCCGGTGTGGATCATGCGCCAGGCAGGACGCTATCTGCCCGAGTACCGGAGGCTGCGCGCCCGGCACTCGTTCCTGGAGCTCTGCAAGAACCCGGAGCTGGCTGCGGAAGTTACCATGCAGCCGGTGGACATCCTGGGCGTTGACGCAGCCATCCTCTTTTCCGATATCCTGACACCGCTGGAGCCGATGGGACTGGAGCTGGATTTCGTTCCCGGCCCGGTCTTCGGGAACCCTGTCCGCAGTATGGCAGATGTGAAGAACCTCCGGTTGCCCGAGATGGACGAGGACGTTCCCTATGTCCTGGAAACGATCCGCATTCTGCGTCGGGAACTGGCGGATCGCGTCCCGTTGATCGGCTTCGGCGGCGCACCCTTCACCCTTGCCTGCTACATGGTCGAAGGGAAAGGCTCCAGGGCGTATCCGATCCTCAAGAAGATGATGTATCGCGCTCCCGAGGTCTATCATGCGCTCATGGAAAAGGTTTCCGGCATGCTGATCGCCTACCTGAATGCTCAGGTGGCTGCGGGCGGGCAGGCCGTGCAGATCTTCGACACCTGGGGAGGGATACTTTCGCCGAGCGATTACGAGCGGTATGCCCTTCCCTATTCGACCAGGGTGATTGCCGGTGTCAGGGGGAAAGGCGTGCCCGTTATCCATTTCGTCAAGGGCGCCGGATCGATGCTGGACATGGTCAAGAGGGCCGGCGGCGACGTCCTCGGCCTGGACTGGCAGATCAACCTGGGTTCGGCCCGGGACATGCTTGGCCCCGGATTTGCCGTTCAGGGGAACCTGGATCCCACGGTGCTCTACGGGACGACGCAGATCATCGAAGCGGAGGTGCGCAGGATCCTGCAGGAAAACGGCGGGAGACCCGGCCATATCTTCAACCTGGGCCATGGTATCCTGCCTGACGTGCCGCCGGAAAACGCTGCCTTCATGGTGGAATGCGTACAACGGCTGTCGCAGATGCGTTGAAGCGTAAGAAGGGTTAATGGGTTGAAGTGAAAAAACAGGGAGAAAGTTACGAGGGGCCGCCAACGCTTGAGCGAAGCGGACTCTTCAACACCTTGCCCGCTCTGGAAGAGCTCATCCATGTCTGATAAAACCGCTGTCCTGTTGCTCCAGATGGGGGGGCCCGATTCCCTCGACGCCGTGGAGCCGTTTCTGTGCACCCTGTTTTCCGACCGGGACATCATCCGGCTCGGCCCGGCGTTTTTCCAGCCCGCCCTTGCACGGTTCATTGCACGGAGGCGGGCGCCGAAAGTGGAGTCCTGCTACGAACGGATCGGCGGAAAATCCCCCATCCGCGAACTGACCGAAGCACAGGCAGCGGCGCTGGAGGAGAGGCTCGGCGACGGTTTACGCTGTTTCACGGCCATGCGCTACTGGCACCCTTCCACCATCGAGGCACTGGCAGCGGTGAAGAGGGCAGGAATGGCCCGCATTGTCGTCCTGCCCCTCTATCCCCACTATTCACGGGCCACGACCGGTTCCGGGTTCAATGAGCTGCGAAGGGTGCTCTCGCTGTCCGGGGTGGGGTTCAATGTTTCATATATCGAGAGCTACCATGATCAGCCCCTGTTCGTCGGGGCACTGGCCGAATCGGTAGCGGAAGGGCTTACGGGCTTTCCCCCCGGTGAAGAAACAACCCTGCTCTTTTCCGCCCATTCCCTTCCCGTCTCCTTCATCGAAGGCGGTGATCCCTACCTTTCCCAGGTGGAGGAAACGGTGCGCCTCGTCATGGAGCGTTTTCCCGGCACGCGGCATGAACTTGCCTTCCAGTCCAAGGCCGGGCCGGTGAAATGGCTGGAGCCGTCCACCGAAGAGACCATCGCGCGGCTTGCGGCAGACGGCTGCCGTAACATCCTCGTCGTCCCCATCTCCTTCGTCAGTGACCACATCGAAACGCTCTATGAGATTGACGTCACTTATGCCGATTTGGCGAAACACAAGGGTATCGTGCATTTCCGCCGCGCCCCTGCCCTCAACACACGCCCGCTGTTCATCGAGTGCCTTGCCGACCTGGTAATGCGGGAAGTGCAGATGACGTGACATCCCATCTCGTTCCTGTACTTCCGGTCGCAACTTACCCATCCACCGTTCCCCGTTCATCTTTCCTCTCAGTTTTGACCGTGCCATCTTCCGAGTAACCATATTGCGAAACCAAGCCATGCAGTGCAACATTTGATTTCTATCATATGTGTTGACTTTAATAAATTGATATTATAATGTGCCGCTGAATTCGAAAATTTCGCGACAGTTGTGTCCGTAATAGTCAAGGGAGAACACCATGCACTACCAGATGCAGGAAGGTTATTTGATAT
>DIFZ01000001.1 GCA_002419385.1 Geobacter sp. UBA5735 | reverse complement strand
AAAAACCTAACCGGAAGATACTGATATTTTCTAGAATCTTCCCGATAAAATAAGAACGTGATAGCATCCTTGTCGTAAAGGTGTTCTTTTTCTGCTTGGAGCACGGTTAGGGGTAAAAGTATTACATACCCACAGTTTAGATTGCCAATATCTTATTGACAATGAGTAACTCAAGCGTATAATCGGCACTTGCTAAATTTTATTTGCGATGGAGGAAAATCATGAAAATCAAAGTATTATTGGCTGCGCTATTCTTGATGGCTTCAACCACATCGGCTTTTGCAGCTGGTCCGTATATTGGCGTTGCAGGCGGGTTAAGTATCCTGCATGACGGAGACATCTCTGTAAGTGGTGTTGGGGAAGCTGAAGCTGAATACGAAGAAGGCTATAGTTTTAGCGTTAGTGCAGGTTATAGTTTTGTACAACCCTTTAGGTTAGAATTTGAGTTTGGTTATAAGAATAATGATATGGACAGGATATATGGCCCAGGCGGGAGTGTTGGTATTGATGATACAGATATGACTGTTATGAGCTATATGGTTAATGCTTTTTACGACTATAGAGCCACCAGGAATCTCACTTATTATGTCGGTGCAGGGTTAGGTCTTTTAAATGGAGAGATTGAATCAGAAGGCTACTCAGAAGATCAGAATGAGTTTGGGTATCAATTGATTGTTGGGGCCTCCTACAATCTGAATAAACACGTAGCACTTGATATTTCCTATCGATTCCAACATGCTCCTTCTGATTTCAGCAAAGATGGAGTCAATATACAATATTTGAACAGCAATATCATGGGTGGCTTACGCTTTAGCTTCTAGCCATCTATCAAGTCATGTATCATAGGGTGCCCAGTTAAATGGGCACCTTTTTTTAGCTTATTTCCGAAGATCCTCCTTCTCGGTTTGGGCGCTTTTTGATTCAGGCGCCCATTTGTGGAGGGAATGGCTTTTCCCCCGATCTTTACCTTCATAGAGAGCACATCCCGCGTCCTGGTTTTCTTGCCTCGCCGTGCGCCCTCTCAGACTGAAAAGACTCTACCTGACCTCTTTGCTGTTCAGAAAAGGCCCATACCCCTTGTCGTCACCCTGAATGTGATTCGTCAGCCATTCCTTGAGAAATGTCATAACCTCCTGGCTTGAAGGCAGCCTGCTATCCCGGAAATCTTTCCGGGGTAAAACTGAGGGCAGCCATTGAGTATCATGGATTTTCTGGTAAAGTGGTTGCCAAACTCCACCAATACCGCCGGAATGTTGCAGCCTGTCGGAGCAACAGTTATCTGGCGACGTCAGAGGCGCTGAACCCCGGCATTCTGCCCGCACGGCTGTGTAAATTTTTGGAGCTGGAGCTGTCTTTAAAGCGCACGGAGGCCTTGGAACAATGGTACGTTGCGAAAGACCCCTTTCTGCCGAAGAAAGGCACATTGCAGGCGCCATTCTCCGCATCGTTCTCCCTTACGTCCTCTTCGCCGGTTTATGGATTTTCCTGTCCGATCGTCTGCTGGATTTGCTGCCGCTGGATACCGCCACGCACACCCAATTGTCCATCTACAAAGGCTGGGCCTTTGTGCTGGTCACGGCTGCCCTCTTGTGGGTCCTGCTGCAAACCGAACTGGGAGCGCGGGAAAGAGCCAGGGCAGCACAGCGTCGCATCGAGGAGCAACTTCGCCTGCTCGGGGATAATCTTCCGGACAGCTACGTGTACCAATACACCCATGACGCGGACGGAAAACCCCGGTTTCTCTACCTCAGCTCTGGAGTGGAAAGGCTTCACAGCGTCAAAGCAGGAGATGTCATTGGTGATGCCGGTGTGCTGCACGGCCAGATTTCCGCGGATCAACTCGCCGCGCTGCAGGCCGCGGAAATGAACAGCCTCAGAAACCTGGCCGACTTCACCATCGAGCTGCGCATGCTTCTCCCTGATGGCGCCTGGCGCTGGTTGCGGATGTGCTCCAGGCCCCGACGGGAGTCCGACGGACGCGTTGTCTGGGACGGCGTTGCCACGGACATCACCGGGAGCAAGCGGGCCGAGGCTGAGAGGCGTCGGCTTGCCGACATCATCGAAAGGAGTTTGAACGAAATCTTTATTTTCGATTCGCAGACGTTCACGTTTCGCCATGCCAACCAGGGAGCGTTGAAGAATCTCCAGTACACGCTCGGGGAGATAGTGGCAATGACGCCCCTCGACCTGAAACCCCAATTGAGCGAGGCAACGTTTCGGGCGATGATTGAGCCTTTGTTGACCGATGAGCAGGAATCACTGACGTTCGAGACCGTCCATCGCCGTGCCGACGGCAGCCTTTACCCTGTCGAAGTCCATTTGCAGCTGGTGAATGCGGACGACGAGCGCCTCTTCCTGGCAGTCATCTTTGATATCACTGAACGGAAGCGGGCCGAAGAGGAGCGGGAGAAGCTGCATACACAGCTCCAGCAGGCACAGAAGATGGAATCGGTCGGGCGATTGGCGGGCGGTGTGGCCCACGACTTCAACAACATGCTGAGCGTCATTCTGGGACACGCGGAACTGGCCCTCATGAAGCTCGAACCGAGCCAGCCCTTCTACTCCGACTTGCTTGAAATCCATGCCGCAGCCGAACGATCTGCTGATCTGACCCGGCAACTGCTTGCTTTTGCCCGGAAACAGGCAATAGCTCCCAAGGTGCTCGACCTGAACGAGACCGTGGAAGGAATGCTCAAGTTGCTGCAGCGGTTGATCGGGGAGGATATCGACCTGGCATGGAAAGGGGGAACCGGTGTGTGGCCTGTCAAGATCGACCCCTCGCAACTGGACCAGATAATGGCCAACCTGTGCGTCAATGCGCGGGACGCCATCACGGGAGTGGGGAACATAACCATCGAAACGTCAAATGCCCATTTCGATCAGAATTTCTGCGCCGAGCATGCCGGCTTTGTTGCCGGTGAATTTGCCATGCTGGCGGTCAGCGATGACGGGTGCGGCATGGGAAAAGATACGCTCGGCAAAATCTTCGACCCCTTTTTCACCACCAAGGAGATAGGTAAGGGCACTGGCTTGGGTCTGGCCACTGTCTATGGCATAGTCAATCAAAATAACGGTTTCATAAATGTCTACAGCGAGCCAGGCCATGGGACGACCTTCAAGATCTATCTGCCCCGGCACGCAGACGCTGAAGTGGCAGTTCGGGAGCGTGTTTACGAACCTGCCGCGGGCGGCGATGAGACCATACTGCTCGTGGAGGATCAGCCTGAGCTGTTGGAGATGGGCAAGGCTATACTTGAGAGTTTCGGATATGCGGTGCTGCCGGTGGGTTCTCCGGACGATGCAATCCACTTGGCCGAGGAATACGGGGGGGAGATTCCCCTGCTGATAACCGATGTCATAATGCCAAAGATGAACGGTTGTGATCTTGCGCAAAGACTCCAGGCAGTATACCCCAACCTCTCCTGCCTGTTCATGTCCGGTTACACCTCAGACGTCATCACCAGCCGGGGAGTGCTTGGCGAAGGAGTCCATTTCATCCAGAAACCCTTTACCATGCAAGGGTTGGCCGCCAAAGTGCGCGAAGCATTGGACGCACGGAACTGTTGAGCAAGTGTTTGTCAGAAATGTGCGTGTTCCGTCACGATCACGCTTCCGGTCCTGGCGGCGCAAAACATTACCGCTGGGATTTCCTCCAGGCAGGTTTGTCCCAGAAACTCAAGCCAGCCCTGAACTTTCCGTTGGCGGGCTTCGCCCACATCACCTGTGCGTAGACGGGGAGGTTCGTTTTCGTTTCGGCGACCGGAAAATAGAGCTTCAGGAGATTGCCTTCCTCGAGCAGGCACTCCGTGATCAAGCCTATCCCCCCCTGGCTTATATCGACCCCTAACCCGGTTTCAGGATGCATTCCCCCTGGCCGTAATTGGCCATGCTCATCTCTAACGTGACCGCCTTGCAAATGTTTTTGCGGCCGAATGATCTTTTTTCCTCAAGGTTTTCCATAGTGGCTGTCACAAACCTCCTCGCTAAAATCATGCGAAACCATTTCTGAGGTGATTCCGCAGGCTTTGCCAGGCCGGGACAACTCTCGCGGAAGGGTGTTTTTCTGCAGCCGCCTCTCTCATTAGAATATCGCTGTGTGCTGAAATAGCAATACAACCGATGCGGGAAATTTCAGTGAGCTCTTCGGAAAAAATATCCAGGTGGTGTTCATCCGGAAACTCCGGTTCGACACGCATGCTGTTGCCAATTCCCTCGGAACAGCCTGAAAGCTCGCCAGGTCGGCGGCTGGCAAGTTCGAAAAGAGAGGATACAATGAATACGGAGTTCTGGTTTTCGCCCTATTCTCCGTATCGAGGGGAGTTTCCATGATTCATGATTCAAGCATCAGGCACTGCATAGTCATCGTGCTCGTGGCACTGACATGCATGCTTTCCGGGTGTTGTCCGACAACATCACTGCATCCACTATCCGATCCCGACAACCCGAAGTTTGATGAAAGGCTGTCCGGTGCATGGTTGTTGAGTGATGACAATGGCAGGACCTATCTCCACATCGGGAAAGGGGAGGGCAGGTACACGGAGATCCGGTTTGTCGAACACAGAAGTGATGGATCTCTGGATACTGGGGCATTCATAGCGTTCCCATCATTTATTGACGGTGAATGCTTTCTCAACATCACATCGGCAGTGCAGACTGAAGAGAGCTTTGACGGGTATATCTTTGTAATGTACGGATTTATCGATAGCGACAGGCTGACTTTGACAATTTGGGACGAACAGGCAATCGAAAACGCCATTCGCAACGGGCTGCTCAAGGGTGAAATAACCGATCAGCGGAATGGAGGGCAGGGACGGGAATCGAAGGTGAAGGTACAATGCGTCCGGATCACGGATGATTCCCAATCTCTTGAGCGTTTCGTGACGTCATATGGGATAAAGAAGATTTTCAACAATCATCTCGGTACTTTTGAGAGAATAGGCGGTAAGGATGCTCGCCGGAAGCGCGTGCAGCCGGAAACGGCGGATCAGCGCCGTTGAAAAGTCATGGGGCGGCATAGTCCGGCACCCGGTTGACTACCATGAGCACCGCTGTCCCTTCGGCATCTGTTGAGCTTGAAAAACAGTGACCGCATTTTGAGAAACCAGAGGATACAATGTTTTTGCTGGATGGTGGGAAGAAAAGATGCTGCTCGAGCCTGATGCACTTCCAAGAATTCCTCAGAAATGGTATGGTGCCGTCGGGCTGCACACCTCACGCGCTGTTCACGTCACCGATTACCACCGGCACTCTTGGCTTTTTCCGGAACTTGACATCCCGAAAGGAGGCGAAAAAATGAATCTTACTACACACCTGGCAATAAACCAATCACTTTGCGGGCAACTGGTCTCTATCGAGGAGGGTGCGGCTGTCGTAAAGCTCGACACTACCCCCGAAATGGTTGCAGACGACCACCAGCTTGTCCATGGCGGTTTCATTTTCGGTGCTGCTGACTTTGCGGCAATGGCGGCGGTCAACGATCCGAATGTTGTGCTCGGGTCCGCTGAGGTCAGGTTCCTGAAACCTTCGAAATGCGGTGATGCCGTTATCCTCGAAGCCAGGGTAACCGAGGTCGGCGGCAAGCGCAGGCGTGTCGATGTGGAAGGTGCCGACGAAGCCGGGACAAAGGTTTTCTCCGGCGTATTCACCTGCTTCGTTCTGGAAAAGCACGTTCTGGAGAAGTGATGCGCCGCATTGCCTGGCCAAGGGAACGTGTACGCAGATCCGGGCGGATCGGCTGTGCCCGAGATCGGTGAGACTGATCGGGGCTGATGTGGTATAGTATGACGGCTGCTTGATGCTCTCCCTTAACTGAGGAAGGCCGGTTGCACGAACTCCATGAAAAGGGGAAGCGATACGAGAATGAGCAAGATTGCGATTATTGATTCAGCGGAAACTTTTTCCCGGTACCTCGGCCGCGTGATTTCCGCACTCGGTTATGAAACGGAACATGCTCCTGACATCGAAGCCGGGTTTGCGCTCATCAAGGCGTATCAGCCCGACCTGGTCATTTCGGAGATGTATTTCCCCAACCACAGCGGCCTGGATCTGTGTGAAAAACTTAAAAAAGATCATTGCACGGCAGACATACCGATAATTATCGTTTCAACTGATGGTACGAGCGGGAAAATCAGGCAGGCCGTGCAAGCAGGTTGCGCTGATTACCTTACCAAGCCGATGACGGTCGGAGAGGTTCACCAGATGCTGCAGCGAAACCTCCCCTTTGCGGCCAAGCGAAGGGCGATTCGCCTCAACATTTCGAAAGATGTCGTGCTCGTGGCCGGTGGGCGGAGGATCGAAACCAGGACTGCCACTCTCGGTGAAGGCGGTATGCTCGTTAGAACCGACAGCGACGTATTCCATATCGGGGTGCCGCTGGACATAGCGCTCTGGTTGGGGCCTTCCGGGGAGCCCCTTATGCTGTCGGGAGAGGTCATCTATGTCAGTGAACCGGCGGGACCGTTGAGCCAGCGCGGCGTCGGCATCAAATTCACCACTATTTCACGGGAAGTTGCTGATCAGCTTGCACAGTACATGGAGCAGGCAGTTTCATGACGATTGCTGTTCCGGTTCCATAACCGGCGTCTGTCGAAAAAATGGGGCGCATACAGCGCCCCCATGGTGAGAAGGAGGATCTCCGGTAAACGGCCTTTGAACAGGGTTGCAGCATTCTGCTCGCGGCTCGGTTCGTCAGAAGAAGTAAGCCCAGCGGACGCCGACGGTGTTGGTCCCCGCGCCGCTTCTGACCGAGAAGTCGTCCCGGTAGGAGACCAGCAGCTGGTTGTTGCTGCCGATCAGCCAGAACAGGGTGAGGCCCAGCCCGTGGTTGCTTTGCTTGTTGTTCTGCCACGTACCGTCGACCTTGGTTTCGCCGCCATAGACGTAGTAGTAGTCCAGTGAAATGGCCCACTGCTTGCTGATGTCGTAACTCAGGTGGGCTTCCGCCTGGATGGTGGGGTCTTGTTTCAGCGTGCTGTCACCCAGGTAGTCGTCGTTGTCGGTGTAGAATTCCCCGCCCAGGATGAGATCCAGGTACGCCTTGTCCCCGAGGCCTTTCACCACGCCGATTTCCGGCTTGAATGCCCAGCGGTTGCTGCCCGGACTCACGAGCCTGTGCTTGTCGTACTGGCCGACCGGCAGGGTGATCCAGGGTGTGAAGCCCACCCAGAACTTGTTTTTCGGGTCGTTGACGAACCAGAAGGTTGCCAGGATTATGGGGTCGCCGAAACCGGTGGTGGAGATGTCGTGGTCGTTGTTCAGCGCTTCATAGTCACCGCTCAGGTTGATGTCGACGAGCGGCACGATGAACTGCGGGTCGATGGTCAGGCCGCCGTCGCCCAGCAGGGCCTTCCCTGCATTGACGTAATAGACGTACCTGAGCAAGCCGACATTTGCCGTCTGGTTGAAATCATTGCCGACTTTGTGTCCGTCCTGGTAGAGCGTGTTGGCGCTGACATGGTTGTAGTAGAAACAGAACAGGGACGTGCCGGGCGGCATGGGGATGTAGTCCCTCGCGTACGCAGCGGCCTGCGAAACGTCAGGTCTGGCAAGCAGCAGGCCTATCACCGCTGCAATCAAAAGTTTTTTCATATGGTTTCCTCCGCCATTCCATGTTTGATGACCATAGGGTAGTGTCTTCGGACTGGCAGGAGGAACCGATCTTCCGCCCCCCCGCAGTCCACGATACGCAATAGCCCAGCTTACAGCGCTTCCTTGTAGATCCTGCGGATATCGTCGATGGTTATCTTCCGCGGGTTGAACAGGCAGCAGATGTCCTTGATGGCATTGTCGGACAATGCCGGGATGTCGCTTTCCTTGACCCCGATCTCGGCCAGTCCCGCCGGGATTCCAACAAGCTTCGACAGCTTGCGGATGGCTTCCACGCATTTTTCCGCTGCTTCCATGGACGTGAGGCCGGCCGTGTTGACGCCCATGGCTGCCGCTATCTCCGCAAAACGCTTCGGCATGGCGATCAGGTTGAAGGCGCACCCGTGCGGCAGCAGAATGGCGTTGCATACGCCGTGGGGCTTGTTGAGGAGCGCCCCCGGCTGGTGTGCCATGGCATGGACGATGCCGATGCCGGCATTGTTGAAGGCCATGCCGGCCAGGAACTCGGCATAGGCCATCTTGTCGCGGGCTTCCATATTGTCGCCGTTGGCAACAGCTGCCGGAAGCCAGTCGGCCACCAGCTTTATGGCAGCAAGAGCGCAGGCGTCGGTAACCGGGTTCATCAGCGCGGCCACATAGGCTTCGACGGCGTGGGTGAGTGCGTCCATGCCGGTGGCTGCGGTCAGCGCCGGCGGCATCCCCACCATCAGGACGGGGTCGTTGATGGCGATGGTCGGGGTGATGCGCGGTGTGGCGAAGATCATTTTCACGTGGGTATCGGTGTTGGTGATAACGGCGAAACGGGTCATTTCGCTGGCCGTGCCTGCGGTGGTGTTGATTGCGATAAGGGGCGGCAACGGTTTGGCAACCGTGTCGATCCCGGCATATTCGCGTATGTCTCCGCCGTTGCTGGCCACGATGCCGATGCCCTTGCCCGTGTCGTGGGAGCTGCCGCCCAGGGTGACGATTATGTCGCACTTGTTGGCCTGGTATGCCTTCAGCCCTTCCCGGACATCGAGATCGGTAGGGTTTGGCTCGGCACCGTCGAAGATGGTTGTCTGTATACCCGCATCTTCAAGCAGCTTCTTTATCTGGTCTGCCATTCCCGATTTGGAGAGGCCCTTGTCGGTAACCAGCAACGCCCTGGTGCCGCCCAGATATGTTGCCTTTGCTCCAACTTCCTTTACCGCGCCTATGCCCATGCGTGAAATTGATGGAATGTAAAACTCGAATACCTGCTCCGCAAGAGCCATGAGTTTTTCCTCCAGAATAGATAAGGAACTGGGGCAGGGCACTCACTCTCGAGTGCCCTGCAGTGCTATGCGTTACAGCGCTTTCTTGTAGAGGTCAACCATGTCCTGCAAGGTCGTGATCCGGGGATTGGTGGGCGTGCAGACTTCCTTCAGTGCCCATTCGGCCATTTTCGGGATATCCTCTTCCTTCATCCCCAGTTGCGCGAGACCCGCCGGGATACCGATATCGGCGGACAGGGTCCGGATAGCGTCGATCCCCGTCAGGGCAGCGTCTCTGGTCGTCATGCCGACGATGTCCTCTCCCATGGCAACGGCAATGTCAGCGTACCGCTCCAAGCAGGCATTCATGTTGAACTCGCAAACCAGAGGCAGGAATATTGCGTTGCAGACTCCGTGCGGCAGGCCGATGAAGCTGCCTGGCTGGTGGGCAAGGGAGTGGGCGATCCCCAGGCCCGCGCTGGAGAATGCCTCGCCGGCAAGGGTTTGTGCATACGCCATGCCGGTGCGTGCCTCGATATTCTGGCCGTTGGCAACGGCCTTGCGCAGGTATTTGGCAATCATCTCGATGGCCTTCAGGGCAAGGGCATCGGCTCTCGGGTTGTGGCCCAGAGATACATAGGCTTCCACCGCGTGGGTGAGGGCATCCATCCCTGTTGCCGCCGTCAGGGCCGGGGGCATTCCGATCATCAGTTCCGGGTCGTCAATGGCCACGTTGGCCGACACGTTGATGCTCCAGACAACCATTTTCACGTGGTTTTCCGTGTTGGTGATGACCGCCGCGGGTGTCACTTCGCTACCGGTGCCTGCAGTGGTGTTGATGGCGACCAAAGGCGGCATGGGTTTCTTTACCGTGTCGATTCCCTGGAAATCTTTGATTTTGCCGCCATTGGTGGCTACGATGCCGACCCCCTTGCCGGTGTCATGGGAGCTTCCGCCGCCGAGCGATACAATGGAGTCGCAGCCGTTCTCCTGATAAGCTTTGACGCCGTCAGCCACATTCAAGTCGGTCGGGTTGGGCTCCGCACCGTCAAAAATGACGGCCTGCAAGCCGGCATCTTCGATATAGTTCTTGATTGTGGCGGCCACGCCGATCTTCGACAGGCCTTTATCGGTAACGATCAGGGCTTTTTTGGCTCCCAAGGTCTTCAGATAATCACCAACAGCTTTAGCTGTTCCACACCCTATCAGCGAAATAGGGGGCACGAGATACCGGACTGGTCCTAATGGCATTGTCATGTTTTCCTCCTTGGAAAAGTGGTTTTCCCGACGAGCGGGAGGCCTGGGAAACGGACATCCTGTTCCATCAGATAGTGCTTATGCTGGAGCACGGAGTGTGCCGGAGTGACGATTGGAAAATAGTTGTATTATTGTAGAGAGTTATGGCCTGGTCGCTAAATCCTGTTCTTGGGAGTGATGTGAGGAAAATTACCTTGGGAAGGATTGGAGAGCAGTCCTGATGCAATTGGGAGCGGGTTTAAGGGAGGTGTGAGCCTTTTCACAGGTGTGCATTGCTGCACAGGCTTTTTCATTATGGAAGACCGGATCAATCTGTTTTTCTGAGCCTTTTGTTGAGGGCGGAACGGGAAATCCCCAGGAGAGAGGCGGCGATTCCCTGATTTCCCCCGGAGCGTTTCAGGGCTTCGTTCAGGAGAAGGGTTTCCGCATCCTTGAGGGTGGGGATATTCCCCGGAAACTGGAAAGGATGGGCACCGGTTGCCACTGTTTCACGTGCGGGGAGTGAACTGGCAGTGTTTTCCCGACCTATCGCCTCCCTGAAACTTGTCATGGATAGTACCCCGGATGTATGCCGGGCTACTGCATCGAAAACCATTGCTTCCAATTCGCGGACATTTCCGGGAAAGGGGTAGATCGAAAGGAGTGCGAACAGTTGGGGAGGCGGGCTTGGACGCCTTTTGCCGAGTTTCTTCGACGCGGATTGAAGAAAATATTCCACGAGGAGCGGTATATCCTCGGAGCGCTCCCTTAGTGGCGGGATGACAACTCTATGTGCGCAGATCCGGTAGTAGAGATCGCGGCGAAAAGTACCCCGGGAAACCTCTGCACGCATATCCCGGTTGGTGGAGGCGATGATCCTGGCGGAGCTCTTTTTCGGGATATCGGAGCCGATGGAGTAGTATTCCTGTTCCTGGAGCAGGCGCAGGAGTTTGACCTGGGAAGATTCGGACAGGTCTCCTATTTCGTCCAGGAACAGGGTGCCGTCAGCCGCGGATTCGATCAACCCTCTGCGCGTCTCTTCCGCCCCTGTGTACGCGCCTTTCCGGTGGCCGAAAAGGGTGTCGGTGAACAGGTTGTCGTCCAGGCCGGCCACGTTAACCGGAACGAATTTACCGGAGAGCCCGCTCACGGCGTGTACCGCTCTGGCGACAAGTTCCTTTCCCGTTCCCGTTTCTCCGGTTATCAGAACGGGCTGCCGGGATTTCCCGATGACCTCGCAGTACTGGAAGACCGTCTGCATTTTTTTGCTGGCAGTGACAATGGCCTTGAAGGCTGACGGCTGCTCGACCCTGTCGTTGAACAGGTGATGTTCCAGCAGGGCCACCTGGTTCTTCAGGGTGAAGATTTCCAGGGCCTTGGTGACGCTGGAAATGAAGCGGGCGTTTTCCACCGGTTTCAGCAGGTAATCGAAGGCGCCCATTTTCATGCAATCGACGGCGGTTTCCAGGTCATCCGCGGCTGTCATGACAATTACCGGGATGTGGGGATAGTCGCGGCACAGCTCGACCAGGAGTTCTTTCCCGGAAACGTGGGGCATGAACAGGTCAAGGACAATGGTTCCCACATTCTCTCCGGCCAGGAGGGGCAGCACCTCCCTGCTGTCGGAAACGGTTTGCACGTTCCGGATAGCCGCACGGCGCAGCAGTGTGGACGATGAAAACAGTATCTGTTCCTCGTCATCCACAAGCAGAATGGACGGAATATCACGTTTCGCAGTGTTGTTCATATGTGCTCTCTCTGTGTCGGTAGGTTGGAATCCGGACATAGACGCTGGTTCCTTTGCCCGGTTCCGATTCCACTTCTATCGTGCCCAGGTGCTCCTTGATGATGGAGTAGCAGATGGATAGTCCAAGCCCGGTGCCGCCGCTTTCCAGCCTGGTAGTGAAGAACGGGTCGAAAATGCGCTTCACGACTTCAGGAGGCATGCCGATTCCCTGATCCCGGATTTTCACTACCACACTTTTCGCGGCTTTGTCACGGAAAGTGGAAATGTAGACTCCAAACTCCTTGCTCGGCAGGGATTGCAGGGCATTCATGGTCAGATTGATGACGACCTGCTCGAGCTGCTGGAGGCTGCCCCTGACCTGGTGAAGGTCGGGTTCGCTGGAACTATGAAAATGATTGGTATGTTGCCTGATCTGATTCTGAAGTATGGCGAATGATTTTTCCAGGACAGTGTTGATGTCCACCTTCTGATTGGGGGGGGTTTTCTCCTCGCGGGCGAATTCCCGCAGACCGGTCAGTATGTTCCTGATGCGGTGCGAGCCGTCGATGATCCCATCCAGGAGCCTGGGGAGGATCTGCCGGGCTTCGCGAAAATGGAAGCCGCCGATGGAATACTCCTCCAGGTCCTGGCCGAACTCGGCCAGAATCAGGTCGAGGTCCTGCCACGCATCATGGAGCATGCGGGCATTGGAGAGGATGAAGTTGGTCGGGTTGTTGATCTCGTGGGCTATCCCTGAAGAAAGGGTTCCCAGTGCGGCCATCTTGTTGGTCTGCATCAGCTTGGTCTGCATTTTTTTCGTTTCTTCACGGATCCTGAGGCGTTCCGTGATGTCACGGAAGGTGCAGTAGGCGTATGCCACCCCCCGTGCTTTGATCAGCTTCGCCTTGAAGGAGGTCAGGACCCTGTCTCCGGATTTGCTGAAGGTTGCCAGCAGTTCGATGTGGATGGTTTCGGCGTCAGTGATTCCCTGAAGGGCCTGGCTGATCCTGTCCAGTTCCGGCTGCCGCAGGAAGAGGCACGGACCTTCCCGCTGGAGTCTTCTGGCAGGAAAGCCGTAAAGCCTTGCCAGCACCGGGTTGACGTCGATTATTACCAGGGTCTCCGGACAGATGATCATGGCCGCGTCTTCATGCTCCTCGAAGATCCTGCGGAAACGCTCTTCGCTTTCCCGCTGGGCTTCTTCCGCCATCTTGCGTTCCGTTATGTCGCGCACCGAGGCGAGCGCGCGGGTCTTGCCGCCCAGATTGATCTTCTTTATATTGACTTCCACCCAAAAGAGAGACGCGTCCATGCGACGGGCCAGCCATTCGAACAACTGGCTTTCCCCCATCGCTGCTTTCCGTACATAGTCGTTGGCAAAGCTCTGCGTGTACGGCTCATGCCCGGAACTGAACGCATGCACATCCATGCTGAGGGCCTCTTCCCGGCTGCAGCCGTACATCTCGCACATCTTCCTGTTCACGTCGATGATCGACCCGTTTTCCGCGTCAAGAACGAATATCGCATCATTGGTCCCGTCGAAAATGGCCCGGTAGTTGGATTCCGATTCCTTGAGCTCGTTTTCCGCCTGTTTTCTCTCGGTAATGTCTTCCAGGACGGCCATGGTGCCGGTGATGCGCCCTGACGTGTCCCGCAGGGGCGCGTTGTGTCGGCTGAGGGTGATGGGTGACCCGTCTTTGCATCTCCTGAGGACTTCTTCCCCATGGATGATTTCGTCGTTGCTCAACCGCTCGAAAAGATTGTGTATTTCCAATTTCCTCCGGTGAGGGAACAGGGGATACTGTTTCTGTATCACTTCCTCGTTTTTCCAGCCGAAGGTCTTCTCCGCTGCCGGATTCCACAGCATGACGTGTCCCTTGATGTCCATGGCGATGATGGGCAGCGGTGACGCCGCAATAACGGCGTTCAGGCGCTGGATTGCTTCGCTGAGGGCCATTTCCGCCAACTTCCGTTCGTTGATGCTGCGGACGTATTCCGCAACCATGACGGTATTCCCGGACTCGTCAAAAACCGGAAACGCGTGGGATTCCATGTAGCCGATCCGGGGATTGTATTTTTCCTTCAGGCTGGGAAGGTTTGTCGTGAACACGTCGAGCACATTGCACGGCTCGCACGGTTTGCCCTGTCCGGGGTAATAGGCGTCATAGCAGTATGGCTGGCCTGTACGCAAATCTTTCGTGACATATTCATAGCTGCCATGCCAGTTGCTCTTTACGATGCGCAGATCGCGGTCATGTACGGTCAGCAGGTCGGGAATGGCTTCGAACACGTTCTGGAGTATATTCCTGGATTCGTAAAGCTCCTTTTTGGTAGCCTCCAGTTCGGTAACATCCGTGATTACTCCCACAAGACCCCTGACCTCGCCATGGAGGGTCAGCATTGCCTTGTTGACTATGACGCTCCATTCCTTGCCGGATGGATCTGTGTGTCCGGTCTGGAAACACTGCCAGCCCGAACCGTTTCTGAACAGGGCGCGGTCCATCTCTTCCAGATGTTTGGAACTCCCGGTTTTCGTTACCTGGCAGAGCCGTTTCCCCCTGATCTCTTCGGAGGAGAGCCCCAGGAATTTTTCGAAGGCAGCGTTGAATGCCCGGTATCTTCCCCTGATATCCTTGAAATAGACCGGACAGGGGAAAACCGCCATCATTTCGGAGAACATGTCGAGCCATTCACGGACGTTGCCGCTGTCTGCCCTCTTCTCTGGTTCACTCCCTTTGCCGGGGATCTCTCCGTTTGTCGCCACGTTCCCCTCCATGCAGTGTCGAGCGGGTCGCTATCACACTTCGATCCGAAACTCGGCGCCCACCTCGGTATTTTTAAGCCTTTCGCCACTTCATTGCAACGGTTAATTCTCGTGGCGCGTCGAATACAAAAAGCGGCCGGAACGGCCGCCTTTTACTGATCATCTTCAGTGCAATGTAATGGCGTCAGGAGCGCGACCACTCCACCCGTACTGCGTTGTCGCCGTGGCTCCAGTGGAAGCGGAGCTCTCCGCGATGGGCTTTGAACATGTCCCGCCCCAGTTTCTGGGCAATCTTTTCCTCAGTGGTGAGTATGGTGAGCACGTCCCCTTCCTGGCGGATTTCCATGATCCGTCCGAGAGGATTCTTCAGTCTGGCCTTTGCTTCAGTGTTTTTGATCAGTTCGAGAATTTCGACTTCATGCTGACGGAGATATTCGCCGGCCAGGGTGAGGAACCCTCCCGGCACGCCGTCCTGCATCCGCAGGCACGCCGGGCAGATGATTTTCCCTGACGCTGGATCGCTCTTGATCCTGGCAAGTTCATCCGGGTCCATCATCCAGCGCTTCTGTCGGTATATCACGCCGCATTTGCGGCAGTATGAAACTTCCTTCATGCCTTCCTTCGGCATGTAGACATCGGTGCTGCGCGGAGTTCTCTGGCCCTTTTCGTCAACGCCGGATTTATTGGAAAGACGTGCCATGGCAATGCTCCTTTCGGTACGGAATTTACCGCCTCTCTTCATCTATTATAATCAATCCTCAACGGTTCGCCACTTGGTCAGTGAACAGCGGGTAGCTACCCGCCATCCGCCATCCGCCCATTTCCATCAAGCTCCCTGAGGATTGCGCGTGCCGGAGCTCCATCCTCTGCAGCAGTCTTCAGGGGGAGGCAGATCAGTTCGTACCTTCCCGCATCGACACGGGAGAGGTCCAACCCTTCAAGGATCACGATACCCTTTTCCAGCAGCATCCGGTGAATGATTCCGCTGCCGCCGTGCCCTTCGATGGAGAGGTAATCGATGCCGACAAGTTCGATGTCTGTTTCCAGCAGGTGGACTGCTCCCGCCTCGGTCAGGGAGACATGCTGCGGACAGAATCGGCGGGTCTTCCACAGGCGGGAATTGTCGGTTTTCAGCAGCAGACGCCGTACGCCTGACAGGGGGAGGTCTTTCAGGTCTCCGGGGCCGATTTCATTGCGGTTCCGCACGTCGGCCACCAGCGCCTTGCCGATGAACAGGGAAAGGGGCAGGGATGACATCGGCGGCGCGTCGCCCAGCACATGACGGGGAGCGTCGAGGTGTGTCCCTGAATGGCTGCCGAGGGTGATGCGGGAGACATGGGCGCCATCCCCGTTTTCCAGCGAAAGCGCTGATTCCACAATGACCTGCGGGTCTCCGGGATAGCAGGGGGTGTGCTGTGCCAATTGAACGGAAATATCGTGTAGTTTCATGAGGGGGTCCCTCGCTTCTGCGGGCATGGCGTCACCCGCGGTGTCGTGGCGTTTTTGTCGGCTCAGCATTGACAGGGACTGCCAAAATGACCGATAGTAATGAAGCTGCTGCAAACCCCTGTTGCCCGGGGGGCTGGAATTCCGCCTAGGATTCAGAGGGTTGCCAATGAAGCTGGTCAAAGACGACAACTACTGGATGGGGGTCGCCATCGGTGAGGCCGGGAAGGCCGAAGCACGGGGCGAGGTTCCCATCGGTGCGATCGTGGTTCGGGCTGGAAAGGTGCTCGGCCGCGGCCACAACCTGAGGGAAACCAGCCTTGACCCCACTTCCCACGCCGAGATGACGGCGATCCGCAAGGCGGCCCGCAAGACCGGCAGCTGGCGCCTGCTCGGAGCCACCCTGTATGTCACCCTCGAGCCGTGTCCGATGTGCATGGGCGCCATTCTGCTCTCCCGGCTGGAGCGGGTGGTGTTCGGCTGCCATGACCCGAAGGGCGGGGCGGCAGGTTCCCTCTACGACCTGTCCGATGATCCGCGGCTCAACCATCGCGTTTCACTGACGTCCGGTGTCCGGAGCAATGAATGCTCCCGACTGCTCAGTTCCTTTTTTGCCGCGCTGCGTCAGCGAAAAAAGGAGCTTTCAGCTGAATCCGCGGATTAAGTGCCGGACCTTCTCAAGTCGGGCGGCAGTTTGCCGAAGAATACCGTATACGCTTTTCAAAACCCTGAGAAAGAGCCCTCCATGGAACATCAATCAGCGACGCTTTTGAAAGAAGGCATGGCCGCGCTTGACGCAGGCAATACCGCTCTGGCGCTGCAGCGCCTCCAGGCAGCGGCGGAGCGGGACGAAAGTCCGGAGATCCTGTCCCATTTTGCCTACTGCGTTGCCAAGGAGCTGCAGGATTACCGGCGTGCCGAAGCCCTGTGCTGTGAAGCGATCGACGAAGAACCCTGGTATTCAGCGCACTACTTGAATCTGGGCCGGATCCGCCTCCTCGAGGGGCGCAGGGAGGACGCGATCCGCGTCTTCCGCGACGGCCTGCTGCGGGAAGCCAACTCCGGGATCAAGGCAGAACTGGAGCGGCTCGGCATCAGGAAATACCCGGCCATATCATCCCTGCCGCGGGAGCACTTTCTCAACAAGTACCTGGGAATGTTGCTGACGGCATTGAAGCTCAGATAACCGTCCCTTTCCGGAAGATCTCCGTTTCAGTGTCGATGCCGAATTCCCTGCATACTTCCAGAAAAACGCTGTCCGGCGGAGCTGAAACGGACACGCGGCTTCCGTGGCCGTCCAGGAACGACATGGCCAGGCAGTGGAGCATCATCCGGCATGCCTTCGCCCCGCCGTAGACCCGGTCCCCCATGATGGGCAGCGCGTCATACTCCAGGTGTACCCTGATCTGGTGGGTCCTTCCCGTAAGGGGCCTGGCCTCCAGCAACGCCGCATCAGCCCCTGCTGCGACAACACGGAATTCCGTCTGCGCTCCCTTCCCCGGTGTGGCGACGCCATACCGCGAGGGTGCGATCTTTGCTATGGGCGCGTCGACAAGCCACCCGCTCTGTGGCGGTACTCCCTTAACCAGGGCCAGGTAGCGTTTTTCGACCTCCCCGTCGTGCAGCTGGGAAGACAAGCGGGCGGCCGACGTGCGGTTTTTCGGGAACAGCATCAGCCCCGAAGTTCCCCGGTCCAGCCGGTGGACTATCCTTACCGGTTCCTCAATACCTTCGCTTCTCAGATAGACCCCGATGGCGTATTCGACGGTTCCTTTCAACTGGTACGGAGTGCGCTGGGAGTTGATCCCGACCGGCTTGCTTATGGCCAGGACATCGTGGTCTTCATAGAGGATGTCAGCTGGTGTGAATACCAGGTCCTGGAAGCGTTCCGGCTCCATTACTCCCAGGATTATTTCGTCTCCATCCTGCAGTTTGCGTGATGCGACCCGCACCATGGCGTTGTTGACGCTGCATCCCCCCACGTCGATGATTTTGCGTATGCGGCTTTTGGACAGTGTCGGGAACAGCTGTGCGGCGCCTTCGTCGAGACGCTTTCCGGCAAGGTCCGCACTGACCACATT
This sequence comes from Geobacter sp. UBA5735, assembly GCA_002419385.1. Taxonomy (GTDB): domain Bacteria; phylum Desulfobacterota; class Desulfuromonadia; order Geobacterales; family Geobacteraceae; genus RPRC01. Next base: position 65,990 of record DIFZ01000001.1, on the reverse strand, counting down.
CTTCAAAATCATGAAACTGCTCCTTTGTCCTGTTTCTTCATGTCATGGAAATAATTCCGGTAAAAGACTTATCCTACCCAGACCTGTTCCGCAACGCAATGGGAAATGACTTGACTCGCCATGCAATCCGCCAAAACAGTGCGTGACAGATAACCTTCAGCCGCCCGTGGAGGCCCGCCGCACTTTTCAGCCTCAAGCATGCAACCCGGAGCAGACAGGGTAAAGGACATTGACATTCCGACGGTTTTTGGCTAACCTCCCAGCTACATCAGTCAAGAGGAAGAGAGATTGTGGTGGGCGCGGTTTTCCTGGTCGCGCCCTTGCCGTTTGGCGGCGAGCGCCCAAGGGAGGGTGCTGACGGTTACCGGTGGCAGGTGGAGTCCCGTGAAGAGAATCGAGTTGACCTATCATGCTGCAGAGTCGCCTGAACGGCTCGATCAGTTTATCACTGACCGGGTTCCCGATGTGACACGATCAGCCGTGCAGCGCCTCATCGAAAGCGGCTGTGTGACCGTAAACGGCGGGATGCCCAAGCCGTCCCTGAAACTGAAGGGGGGAGAGGCCATCGTCATGGAGATACCCCCGCCGCTTCCGGCTGCCCCGCTTGCTGAAAAGATACCCCTGTCGGTCCTTTATGAGGACGGTGATCTTATCGTGGTCGACAAACCGGCCGGAATGTCCGTCCATCCAGGGGCCGGCAACCCTGCCGGCACGCTCGTCAACGCCCTGCTGGGTCATTGTCGCGATCTTTCGGGTGTGGGAGGCGAAATCCGACCGGGAATCGTGCACCGGATCGACAAGGATACCACCGGCGTCATCGTTGCGGCCAAGAATGATCGTTCCCATGTAGGTTTGGCGCGACAATTCAAGGAACACACCATCAAGCGTGTCTATGTGGCCTTCGTGTACGGTTCGCCGGTGAAGGACAGGGGCACCATCGAGGGGGATATCGGCCGGCATCCGGTGGACAGGAAACGGATGTCGGGAACTGCGCGCAGCGGCAAACGGGCGGTAACGCACTGGAAGGTCACCGGCCGCTATGGCGCTGTTTCGGCCCTGGAGCTCCGCCTGGAAACGGGCCGTACCCACCAGATCAGGGTCCATCTTTCCGAGGCCGGTTTCCCGCTCCTTGGCGACCCGGTCTATGGCAGCGGTGGGCGTATTTCCCAACTCAGGGACACCGAACTCTGCGCCATGATCCGCCGTCTCGGGCGCCAGGCGCTCCATGCCCGAACGCTTGGTTTCATTCACCCTGTTACGGGGGAGTACCTTGAGTTTTCATCACCGTTGCCCGATGATATGGCGCAGATACTGGAATATCTGGAAAAGAATAAAATATGAGTTTTAAGTTTTAAGTTTTAGGTTTTAAGTATGAGAATCAAAAGCCATTACTATGTGGTGGTGTAATCATACTTATGTTGTTATTCTGTAATATGTAACGGAACACAAATAACCAATGAAACTTGAACTTAAAACTTAAAACTTAACACTTAAAACTTAAAACTTAAAACTTAAAACTTAACACTTAAAACCGGTTTTCTTTTAAAGGAGTTTTTGTGGAAATTCGAAAATGCGGCAGGGTCCACTATGTGGCATCGAAGCTTTTTGCTGCCCGGGGAGTCTCGGAACAGGGTTTTACCACACGTCATGAAGGGGTGTCCCGTCCGCCCTATAATTCTCTCAACCTGGGGCTTTCTACCCTCGATTCCTCCCATAACGTCGAGGGGAACCGGAGCATCCTGGCCCGTGCCTTCGGCGCCCGTGTCGAAACACTCGTCACCGTGACCCAGGTCCATGGGAACGACCTGCTGCTCCTGGACCAGCCGAACCCGGACTTCTCCCATTTTCTCAAGCTTGAATGCGACGGCATTGTGACGAACCAGCCGGGAATCATGGTCGGCATTTGCGTCGCGGACTGCGCTCCCGTGCTGCTCCTGGATCCGGTGCGTCGAATCGCTGCTGCGCTTCATGCCGGCTGGAAAGGGACTGTGACAGGGATAGCCCAGAAGGGGGTCGAGGCCATGGTCAACCTGTTCGACAGCCGGCCGCGTGATATCCTGGCAGCCATCGGTCCGACTATCGGCTCATGCTGTTACGAGGTCGACGAGCCTGTCGCGGATGCCTTCCGCAGGAGCGGCCAGGATTTTGAATCGTTCGCCGAGCCTGCCGGTAACGGCAAATGGCGCCTTGATCTGGCCGGGGCAAACCGGCAGCAGCTGATTCGGGCAGGGATCGCCGGGGAGAACATTGAAGTGAGCACATTGTGCGTTTCCTGCGAGAAGGACCTGTTTTTCTCCTATCGCCGCGACAAGGGAGAGACCGGGCGGCAGATGGGGTTCATCATGTTGAACAGGCAATAGGCACAAGGCACGAGGCAAAAGGCAAAGGGCACGAGGCAAAGGGCAAAGGGCACGAGGCAAAGGGCAAAAGGCAAAAGGGAGAAAACGTCACGAATTCGAAACAACCTTGTTTTCGGTGATATTCTATCCTGACTCCTGACTCCTGACTCCTGACTCCTGAATTCTGAGGTTTTTTATGGCAAAAATATTCGTAACCGGTACGGCGGGCTTCATCGGATCCCATGTTGCGCAACGTCTGCTCGACCGTGGAGATGAGGTTGTCGGCTTCGACAGCGTGAACGACTACTATGATGTCTCGCTGAAGGAAGCGAGATTGAAGCTGCTTAATGGAAGGGAAGGCTTCTCGTTCATAAGGGGAGACCTGGCGGACCGGAAGCTGATGGCCGATCTCTTCGCAAGCGGGGATTTCGAGAAGGTGATCCATCTGGCTGCACAGGCCGGCGTCCGCTACTCGATCGTAAACCCCCACGCCTATATTGACAGCAACATCACCGGATTCATGAACATCCTGGAGGGATGCCGTCACAACGGCGTGAAGCACCTTGTCTACGCTTCGTCCAGTTCGGTGTACGGCGCCAACACGACCATGCCTTTCTCGATCCACCACAACGTGGATCATCCGGTTTCCCTCTATGCGGCAACCAAGAAGGCCAACGAACTGATGGCCCATACCTATGCGAGCCTCTACGGCCTCCCGTGCACAGGGCTGCGCTTCTTTACCGTCTACGGTCCGTGGGGCCGCCCCGACATGGCCCTGTTCATCTTTACCAAGGCGATCCTCGAGGGCAAACCGATCGATGTCTACAACAAGGGCCGGATGCGACGCGACTTTACCTATATCGACGACATCGTTGAAGGGGTAGTCAGGGTCACGGACAGAATCGCCGCACCCAAGCCCGATTGGAGCGGGAATGCCCCTGATCCGGGGACCAGTTACGCGCCGAACCGCGTCTACAATATCGGCAACAACACCCCGGTGGAGCTCTTGCGCTTCATAGAAGTGCTGGAGGAGAAGCTGGGCAAGAAGGCTGTCATGAACCTGATGCCGATCCAGCCGGGGGATGTGCCGGCCACCTGTGCCGACGTGGATGACCTGATGGCGGATGTCGGATTCACGCCATGTACCTCCATCGAGGAGGGAATCGGCAGGTTTGTGGCATGGTACAGGGAGTACTTTAAAGTATAGCGGACAGCGGAGCACAGAAAAAAAGTGATAGGGAAAAGGATTTCTTTCCTATCACTTTTTTCTTTTTACCTTCAACCTTCAGCCTTCAGTCTTTAAACCTTTTGCCTTTTGCCCTTTGCCTAATGCCTCTTCTTCTTCTCTTCCCGATACATGTCGATGGCCATCAGGCCGACCCCTATGCAGATCGCTGAATCAGCCACGTTGAAGGCGGGCCAGGCGTGCTGGTACCAGTGGACCGAGAGAAAATCGATGACCTCCCCCAGCCGAGCCCGGTCGATCAGATTGCCGACCGCGCCCGCCAGGACCAGTGCGAGCGAGGCAGCGGCCAGTTTCTGATCGGGACGGAGCTTCCGATACACGATGAAGACCACAACCACAGCCACCAGGGAAACGGAGATCAGGAACGGCAAGCGGATACTGCTGTCGCGCAGGATGCCGAAAGCCGCTCCCTGGTTGCGGGCATGGACGATGTCGAAGAAATTGTCGATCACCGTGATCAGATTGTTCATGCCCAAATTCCGGACGATCAGCAGCTTGGTGAGCTGGTCGAGGATGATTACCGGCAGGGCGACGGCTGCAAGAAAGGCATACCTGTTGTTCATGCCACCGCCTCGATGCATTTCGGGCAGATGGTCGGGTGGGCGCTGTCCCTGCCGATCTCCTCGTCATAGCACCAGCAGCGTTCGCACTTTGCTCCCGGCGCGGCTTCCACCAGGATTTTCAGCCCGGCTACACCTTCGGCGGCAACGGCTTCGCCCGGTATCTCCTCAGCCAGAACCACTTTCGAGACAATGAAGACGCTCTTCAGTTCGGCTGCGTATTCCCGCAGGAAACCCAGCAGTTCGGCAGGGGCGGCCAGGGTCACCGAGGCATCCAGCGAATGGCCGATGATTTTCTGCACGCGCGCCAACTCAAGCGCCTTGGAGACATCGCCGCGGACCTTGATGATGGTGTCCCACCGCTCGACCAGCTTGTCATCCTTGAGCTCGGGGGCGGAGGCAGGGAAGTCGGCGAGATGGACACTGTCCCGGTCGCGGCCGGGCATGTGCCACCATACCTCGTCAGCGGTGAAGGAGAGGACCGGGGCCACCAGTTTCACCAGCGTGTCAAGGATCTGGTGCAGGGCGGTCTGGGCGCTCCGCCGCTTCAGGGAGTCGCTGCGGCTCGAATAGAGCCGGTCTTTGAGGATATCGAGATAGAACGCGCTCATCTCGACGCTGCAGAAGGCGTTCACCATCTGGTAAATGATGTGGAACTCGTACTCCTCGTACGCCCTGAGGATCCGCTCCTTGAGGGTTTCCATCTGGTGCAGCGCCCAGCGGTCCAGCTCGGGCATCTGCGCGTAGGGCACCGAGTCGGTGGCAGGGTTGAAATCGCTGATGTTGCCCAGGATGTAGCGGCAGGTGTTGCGGATGCGGCGATAGGCCTCCGAAACCCGGTTGAGGATCTCCGGGGAGATGCGGGTATCGTCCCGGTAATCCTGGGCCGCGGTCCACAGGCGCAGGATGTCGGCGCCGAACTTCTTGATCACGTCTTCGGGCGCCACCACGTTGCCCATGGACTTGCTCATCTTGTGGCCGGAGCCGTCCAGCACGAAACCGTGGGTCAGGACATTCCTGTAGGGCGCCGTGCCCCTCGTGCCGACTCCCACCAGCAGGGAGGAGTGGAACCAGCCCCTGTGCTGGTCGCTGCCTTCCAGGTACATGTCAGCGGGGGAGCTGAGATTGTCGCGCGTTTCCAGCACCGCGGCGTGCGAAACGCCGGAGTCGAACCACACATCCAGGATGTCCAGTTCCTTTTCCAGGTTCGAGCTGCCGCAGGCCGGGCATTTCGTCCCCGGCGGCAGGAGAGCCGCTGCGTCCCGCTCGTACCAGACATCGGAGCCGTGCTCGGCGAAAAGGTCCGCCACATGGCGCATCACGGTTGCATCGGCAAGGGCCTCGCCGCATGACTGGCAGAGGAACGCGGTGATGGGCACGCCCCAGGAGCGCTGGCGGGAGATGCACCAGTCGGGCCGGCCTTCCACCATGCCGTAGATCCGGTCTCTGCCCCAGTGGGGGATCCAGCTGACCCGGTTGATTTCCTCCAATGCCCTGGCACGCAGCTCGTTGGATTTCATGCTGATGAACCACTGTTCGGTAGCGCGGAAGATGATGGGCTTCTTGCAGCGCCAGCAGTGGGGATAGGAATGGCTGATTTCGCTGACACCAAGGAGCATGCCGGTTTCGGCCAGCTTCTCGATGACGCTCTTGTTGGCTTCGAACACCTGCTGACCGGCGAAGAATTCCACGTTCTCGATGAACCTGCCCCGGTTGTCGACCGGGTTGTAGATATCCAGGCCGAAGCGCAGCCCCATCTCGTAGTCGTCCTGGCCGTGGCCGGGCGCCGTGTGGACGCAGCCGGTGCCTGCCTCCAGGGTCACGTGTTCACCCAAGAGAATGACCGAATTCCGGTCGTAGAAGGGATGGCCGCAGTTTTTCTTTTCCAGCGCGTCCGCTTTGAAGGTTGCAATCACTTCACCGGTGACGCCTGTCCCCTTGCGGAAGGCGTCAAGCAGACCGGCCGCAACGATCAGGACGCCGCTGCCGGTGTCGAAGGCGACATACTCGAATTCAGGATGGATGGATATGGCCAGGTTGGCGGGCAGCGTCCAGGGCGTGGTGGTCCAGATGACCACGGATACCGTTTTCCCGGCCAGCTCCGGCACCGCAGCGGATATGTCGTCCCTCAGGGGGAACTTAACGTAGATCGAAGGGGATTTGTGGTCGGCGTACTCGACCTCGGCCTCAGCCAGCGCAGTCACACAGGAAGAGCACCAGTGGACCGGCTTCTTGCCCTTGTAGAGACCGCCGTTTTCGGCGAAGGTCGCCAACTCGCGGGCGGTGATCCCTTCATAGAGGTAGTCCATGGTGAGATACGGGTTATCCCATTCTCCCATGATGCCCAGGCGCTCGAACTCCTTACGCTGCACCTGCACGAATTTTGCCGCATACTCGCGGCACAGTTTGCGCATTTCGGTTTTGGTGATCTGGTGCTTTTTCGAACCCAGATTCTTCTCAACCTGCAGTTCGATGGGCAGCCCGTGGCAGTCCCATCCCGGGATGTAGGGCGCTTCGAAGCCGCTCATGCGTTTGCATTTCAGGACGATATCCTTCAGGATCTTGTTGAGGGCATGGCCGATGTGGATATGACCGTTGGCATAGGGAGGGCCGTCATGGAGTATGTATTTCGGCTTGTCCTTGCCTGTGTCAGTCATTTTGTCATAGAGTCCCATACTATCCCATTTTCCCATAATCTCCACTTCTTTCTGTGTGAGATTGGCCTTCATGGGAAAGTCGGTAACCGGCAGGTTCAAGGTTTCTTTATAATCCATTGTCAGTCCTTCCGAAGTTAGTGAAGGGGCCATTGCCGCATATTGAAGAATTCAAACATGCAGCCATGGCCCCTGTTTCATGCTGACTCAGTAGTCGAGCCTGATAATGTGAGCTTTTATTCTGCCAATGATTCCGGCAAGGGGTGCCATGTCGTCGGGAGAGTCTCCCTCGGAGAGCTTTATGTGGGTTGCATTAGCCGGCACTTCCCCGAAGGTGGGGTCGACCGGCAACCAGAACCCGACGTAGCTTTCGGCCCAGCTATGATAGAGGAATCCCTTGCCTTCCGCGTAGACGATGCCGGAAACGAAGCGGGTCGGTATGCCCGCGGACCGGGCAAGCGAAACATAGAGGCGGGAATGGGACTGGCAGTTGCCGGTCTTTTTCTCCAGCGTCTCAAGGGGGGTCTGGCTGTCCGTAATGGTGTCCTCGACGTATCCGGCGACCCAGCGGACGAGCTTTTCCACAGCAGCGCGGCCATTTGCGGTATTCCCGAGGATCTCCTGCCGGCGGCGGATGATCTCGGGGTCAGTGGCGAGAATCCGGCCGGTCGCCTCGAGAAACTTCTGCATATCCGGTTCCTGGCCCTGGTCCTGGCCTGCTTTTGCCGGGAGCAACGTAGTGTCGACGATGACCTTGAGCTTGCTTCCGCCGGCTCGCTCCACCTTCTGCACCGGGCTCGAGACAAGGGGGATGTTTTCCGGGAATCCGGACAGCTCAAGCTCCATCCGCTTGAGATCGGCAGGCTTGTCGATCGGCCGGTCCAGCGGCACGAGGCTGAAATCGAGGATCATGTCCTTCTTGGAAAGGGCGGTGTCGGCGAGATAGCCTCGGGCGTCCTTTTCCTCTTCCGCACGCGTTTCGATCCAGCCGTCCCGCACCGATTCCTTCAGGGTGTTGCCGTGAGCGTCGACCCAGATATCGTTGCCCACGAAGGGGTACAGATCGTTGCGCAGGTGGAGTGCAGGCGTCCCCTGGAGCGTTTCGCTGCCCACAACAGTGAAGTTGACGTTCTTGACAGCAACTGCTTCAACGTCCAGCATGGAAACCCGCAGTTTTTTCCCCGCTGGCGTGCCGCGGAACAGGGGGAGCAGGTTCAGGACGGCCGGCGGGAAAACCGGGCCTTTCCTAGCCAGGTTTTTCGTCTTTTTCCTGCCGCCGGACTCGGTTGTGACCTTGATGGTGGAGTTGGTAACTTCCCCGGTCAGCCTCATGGGGCTGCCGTCGATGGTCTGGGAGACGTCCAGGGAGCGGAGCGAAAGATCGCGGTTGACGATGTAGCTTTCCCGTACCGATGCCTCGCGGGAAAAGCCCATTCCCGACATCTTCACGGAACTGTCGCTTTCGATGAGGTATCCGTCCGCAACTTCACGTGTGTCCGTGCGCACGAATCCGGTCCGTTCCCCGTTGAAGTAGATGCCGAACCACCGTTCCCCGAGGGGGGGCGCCGCCAGGATGGCGGGACCCTGGGTCGCGGAGAAGGATGGCATGGGCATCAGCAGCAGCAGGAGCGCCAGGGTCGGAAGGCGGGATGCCCGCAGACGCGAAGCGGCAGCAGTAGCGAGCTGCTTGAGGATATTCGTCATGAAACGTAGCGGATTGATCATCTGGTTCCGGTTTCTCACAGTGCCTGTTGGAGCGGTTTCTGCCCGTTGTTCTGATAACTTGTGACCATTTTATACCACAAACGCCGGCGGGGTGGCAACCGAAGAAAACGGGAAAAGGGAATCTTGGTCTTGACAGTGGGGAGAGGTTTTGCTATTCAAGATAGATACGCGGGCGATTAACTCAGCGGGAGAGTGCTACCTTCACACGGTAGAAGTCACTGGTTCAATCCCAGTATCGCCCACCATTCAAGCAATGAACGCCCTGTCTCCGGGAGACAGGGCGTTTTTTCGTTACAGGACCCCTCACCGAGTGGCTCTTTGCGCTTGCAGGCGTCCATGGGTGGTTCCCTCGCATATCGGCCTTTTTGGTATGGCTCCCGATTGAGGGGATTGCTACAGGAGATTGAAATCTTCGGTGATGATCTGATCTTTCCCGATGCCCAGTTCGGAGAACTGCATTATAAGCGCATCGACCATGGGAGAAGGCCCGCAGAGGAAAATGTTCCGCTCCTTCACACCGCCTTTGACGCGGTGGTGGATGTATTCCGCGGAGATGAGCCCCTGGCGGGAAGCAAGATAGAGTTCGTAGGAGTGGCCGCGCTCCTCGAACGCGGTGAAACCATGGAACTGGCTGAGGATCACTTCGTGTTTGATATCGTTGTCGAAGCTTGCCTGGTCTTCCGTCACGCAGACGTAAAACAGGGCGACAAGGGGGCTTTTCCAGGTGTTGATGCTCTCCGGGTGAGTCCTCGTGAGCTTTTCACCGCCGTGCGCTGCTGATATGCGCTCCTCTGAGTGCAGCGCGACATGCCACATGCCGAGGAAGGGTGTGATGCCGATGCCGCCGCCGATGAATACGCAGTCCCGTTCAGCGTCGAGGAACCGTTCGCTGAAACGTCCGTAGGGCCCGTAGACCGTCACCTGGTCGCCCTGTTCCAGGAGGTCGAGGCTCCGGGTGTGGTCGCCGGCTTGCTTGATGCCCAGCTTGAAGCGTGATTCCAGGTTGTAGCCGCACGCGATGGAGTAAGGGTGGGGTTCGGAAGTTATGCCGTGCTTGCGGATGACGAGATACACGAACTGGCTTGGCTTGAAGTCCATCTTTTCCCGCTCGGGAGAGAAGGTGATCTCCAGTATGTCCCCCTGCCGCTCGACGGTGTCCACGAGATAGTTGAAGCGCGGACCGAGGAAGCGGTACAGGAAACGGATGTAAACAAAGGAGACCGCTGCCAGGCCGAGGAGGCTGTACATCCAGGCTGCCAGGAAAGGATAGGCGGCAATGTCCCGGTTGACCGCGACGATATGGGTGATGACGACGAGGAGAATGAGCCCGAACCATTCATGGCTTTTCTTCCAGAGATGGTAGGGGAGTTTGATCCACAGGGTAAGGCCGACAAGGCAGGACATCAGGATCAGAGCCGCGATGCCGAGATTGTGGCCCAGGAGGTAACGGTTTCCTTCGTGGGGCAGGAGCCACAGCCTGCGAAGAAAAGCGGCCACGTCGGGCAGCCTGTCCAGATACAGGAACAGGGGATGGAGCAGGATGATGAAAAACGACCATTTCCCCAGCCGCTTGTGGATCTGGTAAACCTTGTCCAAACCGTTGAAATAGCCTTCGATGCAGCGGGCTCTCGTAGCGAGCACGATGCACCAGCACATCATGACGGTGGCAGTGAGCGAAGCCGCTTTGGCAGGATATTTCCAGGGGTTGTCGAACCAGTCCTGAACGTACCACTTGCTTCCCAGCCACAAAATGAGCGTTATGCCGACCGTGATGATTACGGGCCGGTAATCCTGGCGGGTCTTTGATGCTGTCAGCATTCCTGCAGGTCCCCCTTCTGCCGGGTCGTTACCACCGGCTGTATGGTTCGGGGAGGCCGATCAGCCGCTTGTTGTCGGTGCATCGGGAAACGCTCGGCAGTGCAAGGTTCCCCTCCCGGCACGTTGCGCCATGCTTCTCCTGCCTGAAGACGGGGTCCTGCAGCTTGATGCCCTTCCCTGGGTGCACGCTGGCTTTCATTCTAGCAGGGGGTTCCGTGGATGCAAGCAGGCACAGGAGCAGAAACGGGCGGCCGAGCTCCCCTTTCCCGTCAGTCACTTAATCCAGATCATCCATGAGCCGCAGCACCGCAAGCTCTTTCGCTTTTGCTTCCACATCGACGGTCATGTCCAGTTTCCGCCAAAAGTCCGGGAAATCCTCCGGATCGATGTAATCAGCGTGCGGCCTGCGGCCTTTGCCCGCCCATCCGTTTTTCGGCGATGAAATGTGGCACCACGGTTCCCGCCCGAAACGCTGCCATGCGGCCACGGTCAGGCGGGTTGCCTCTGCGACCGTCAGGCCGTCGGGGTTGCAGCGGTGGTGATGCACATCGTAGACAAGGGGAATGCCGAGTTCTTCGCAGACCGGCAGCAGGTCCCGGACCGTGTAGGTGACGTCGTCGTTTTCCAGGGTCAGGCGGTTTCTGACGCGGTTCGAGAGCAGCGGAAAGTTCATCTTCAATCGATTCGGCGCCTCTTCTTTACCGCCCTGTTTGCCGCCCCCATGAATGTTGATGACTTCGGCTCCGACCAGTTCGGCCAGCAATCCCTGGTATTCCAGTTCTGCTACGGACTTCCTGGCCACCTGGTCACTGGTGGAGGATAGCGTGACGAACTGGTCCGGATGGAAGCTGAGCCGCATGTCGTGCAGGTCCCGAAACGAGCGCACTTCCCTGAGAAGCTCGCGAATGGCCGCGGCATCGGGCAATTCGTCAAGGCCGTATCCCACATCCGGATGGGTGAAACGGGGAAAGAGGGGAGTGAGGATGCGGAAAGCGCCGATGCCCATCCGCTGCGCTGTGCGAAGAGCCAGGAGGAGGTTTGACGAGTTTTCCCGGCAGATCAGGGAAACGTGCGTCAGCTGTTCCCGCCGGGGAAGCGTGGACAGTTTCCTGGCCGTGGTGGTCCTGAACCGGACAGGTTCGTTGGCGAAGATGCAACACAAGCCGAAACGCATGGGAAACCCTTTCTGCTGCTGAACAGGCACAGCTTGCCATGACCGCCACCCTTCCCTTCCTGCAAGTGTACACGAAGTGGGTGGATATTCCGGCTCTCGTGCCAGAGGGAGGCTCTTTCGAGAAAGCTCGCCTGAAAGCACGAAAAGCTTTGCAATGAGCATTGCAAAGCCTTGTATTTGCGTGGTGGGCGCGCACGGATTCGAACCGTGGACCTGACGATTAAGAGTCGCCTGCTCTACCAGCTAAGCTACGCGCCCGAATGATTCGTTAGTGGGAATACTAATGCTTTGGAAAGCATTGGTCAATAGTAAAATTCTCTGAAGCCGCTGCCCGGGGGCGAGCTCAGGGAATGCAGCTTCAACCCTTGACATCGTGAAAATCTCGGCGATAAGAGGTAGTAGGGGACCGGCCCTGGAGCATGCTGCCTGTTCATGGTTTCATGCCTGATGGGTGTCGGTGGAGGGGTAACATGGTGTCGGACTGGCTGGCTGTTCAACCTATCGTCTGAAAGGAGGCAACCATGGCATTCTACGAGAATCAAGCGGGCGACTCCCCGATTCTTGCCTACGAAATCAACGACGACTCGATTACGATCAAGTACAACAATGGCTCCGTCTACCGGTTCACCTACCACAGCGCAGGCAGTGCCAATGTTGAACAGATGAAAAAATATGCTCTGTTCGGGCACGGGTTGAACGGTTTTATAACCAGGTTCGTGGGAATGGCGTCGGGATCGAAAGTTGCTTAGCGTGCTGGGACCTGAAGAGGAGTGCCCTGGTTTTCCGGTGAAGGCGCCGCGGAAGCGCGTCAATCCCAGAGGTCGACCGTAGCCTGGGCACTTTCCTGCCGTTTCAGCGCATCCGTCCAGCATTGCCGGTCGCGCTTCGCCAGGTTGGCATTGTGGTCTGAGCGTATCCTTCGCACGTATACCGAGTAGTCTCCGTGACAGAAGTGCACCACCCTGGCGCGTGTTCCCCCCAGATCCCGGGCAGCAATGGGTATTTTTTCAAGGTTCAGGAATTCGACTACGAAACGGCAGTTGTTTTCACCGACACGGTACACGGAGTCCGACCGCAGCCTGGTGAGCGAACTCCCGCCAAAGACCTTGGTGCGGAGGTTGTCGCGACGGGCTCCCTGTTTCATCATTTCATTGATGAGCAGTTCCATGGCGTGAATGCCGTAGCGTCCCGCTTCTGAAAGGCAGAGGTCAGTGCCCGAGGGAAAGGTGTCTCCGCTGATGAGAAAGTGATTCATACCGATGATCTTCTTCTTCTTGTCATACAGGCATGCCGAAACGCATGAGCCGAGCAGGGTCGAGATCACAATGGGCTTCGACGAGACATAAAACTCCCCGGGCATGATTATGGCTCTTTTGTAATGTCCTACAGACTCGATTCTCAATAATGCACCCTTGATGCAACCTGCTGGGCAACATCTCGCAGAAAACGCACTTTCATGGCAACGGAAAGGGATAAACTGTGTTTTGCAAAGCTCATGGCAACGGATATAAAGAACTACTATCGGGGATATGCATGAAAACTTTAGTCTTCGGCGAAAAGACCCTGTTCACGGAATTCAGGATGGAGGCAGGCAACATTCTGCCGAAACATTCCCACGCGCATGAACAGACAGGGTACCTGATCGAAGGCAGGATACGGCTGACAATCGGGGACCATGTCTTCGAAGCGGAAAAAGGAGACAGCTGGTGCATTCCCGGCACTGTCGAACATGGCGCTGAGATCCTGGAATGCTCCGTTGCTGTTGAGGTTTTTTCGCCCGTTCGGGAGGACTATCTGCCGGGAAAGATCGCCTGACCTTCCCGGCACCCTGGTGTCAAGTCTCTGAAACTGCAGGCAAAACGTGTAACATCCCGAAATTGCTTCGTTTGAGTTGTGCCCAAAATGTAGGCAATCAGCTATTCACCCAGTGTGAAATATCTCTTCGGGGACTCTTCCACAAGGTATTCAACAGTTCGTCAACAGAGCCTGTTGGATACTTATTTTTCTCCCGGCAAACCGACAGGAAATGCATTTCGCCTGAGATGGCGGCGATGGCTCCCCTGTTTTCGTGCTCTGGAGGATAAAAAAAACCGCATCCGGCACCGGATGCGGCTTCAAAGGGAAGGATTGAGCTACGTGCTGTCATGGCGTTAGCGGGGAGTTATTGAGCTCGATCTTTTTATGCATTTGGTATGCCAATTTTGTCTATGGGTGGGGTAGCGTATTGAAATCTGGGCATTCCCGTGCCAATAACCGCTGTGCCTGCTTCTGCGTGCACCTCAAAATCACCATGCCGTAACCCTTTTCGGGTAACGTTTTTTGACGGTACAGGTGATATTTTATGCAGCAGGTGTGCAAAAAATTCCCGACCCGCTGCCTCAGGCGGTCGAAAAACCGCTCCGTAAGTGCTGCATCCGGCCTGCTTGCTAACGTGGTGAACTGTTCATATCCTGCGAGAGCTGCATGATATTCCTGTCGGCGTTTCCTGCCCGGTACGGAAGATGTCCAATGCATTTTCCAGGGGATTTCCCGCCCCATCGAGCCAGGTGATGGCGACTCCCTGCCGCTCCATCCTGCGGAACCAGGTCTCCTGGCGCTTGGCAAAGTCATGTATGGCGCTGTTGAGCTTCTGAAACAGGTCGTTGCGGTTCAATTCCCCTTTGAGGAAGCGTGCGACAAAGCGGTATTCCAGGCCGTAGGATTCCAGGGTTTCATAGCTGATCCCCTCCCGTTGGAGCCGTTCGACCTCCTCGATCAGACCGTTTTCCAGCCTGGCCTTGAGCCGTCTGGTGATCATCTCCCGCACAACGCTGCGTTCCCGCCGGATTCCCAGGATCAGGGGATGGAGGGGAGGGAGGGGCTCCGGTTCGTGTGACAGTTCGTATTCTGCGATTTCGATGGCGCGGGCGAGGCGGTCCCGTTCCATCAGGTCGGTCGTGTTGTGGAGGCGGGGCCTGGAGGCATGGAGCCGGGCCACGAGCTGATCGCTGGACATGAAGGCGAGCCGGGTGCGCAATTCCGGATTCGGAGGGACCTCCACCAGGCGGTATCCCCTGAGGACGGAATCCAGGTACAGCCCGGTTCCACCTGCAATGACCGGGAGTTTGCCGCGGCTGCGTATCTGCTCCATAGCATCGAAACAAAGCAGCTGGAAAAGGAAAACGTTGCATTCTTCACCCGGATCGAGAATATCGATCAGGTGATAGGGAACAGCGCCGTATTCATCCAGGTCCTTGCCGGTGCCGATGTCCATCCCGCGATAGACCTGCCGGGAGTCGGCTGAAATGATTTCACCGCCCAGCTCCCTGGCCAGTTTTACTGCCAGTCCGGTCTTGCCCGATGCAGTGGGCCCGAGAACCACGATTGTGTCAAACTGCATAATGTTCCTTTTGGAATCCGGAAGTCAGGACCGGGTTTCAGTAAAATAGCCGTTTTTTTGCCTTTGCCCTTGTGCCTTTTGCCCTGTGCCCGCCTTATTTTTTCTTCCAACTTTTCCCGACATGGGGTACTATTCCTTCCCGATAAGAACCGTTTCATCTGGAGGTTTGGGGCGTGGTCCGGGAAAAAACGAAAAAGAAGTATTCCCAGGCCGGCAGGGTGCATGACATCATCCGCCTCATAGAAGCGCGCCATGGCGTCACCATCGAGGACCTGGCCGAAGAGACCGCGGTGAACCGCCGCACCATTCACCGGGACCTCAATGCCATTCACGAAGCGGGCTACCCCCTGGTTTCGGAGCGTGTGAACAATCGCAAGGTTTACCGGTTCCTGACCCGCTTCAAGGATATCCCGCCCATCAGCTTCACCCTCCAGGAACTGATGACCCTGTCCTTTCTCCGCTCACAGCTGGACCTGCTCCGGGGGACACCCTTCCATGGCGACATGGAGTCCATCTTCCGCAAGGTGAACTCTGTCCTGCCGCCCCGCTATGCTGCCCACATGGAGCGTATCGCCAGTGTTTCACTTCCACTGCTGCAGGGGAGAAGGGATTACAGCCATTCACGGGGACAGCTCACGGTGCTGCGCGACGCCCTCATTTACCAGAACCGGGTGACCATGGTCTACCGGGTGCCGGGGAAGAGCGAGCCGTCTTCCTATCTGGTCGACCCCTATACCCTGGTTTTCCACAAGGGAGGTTTGTATCTCCTCGGGTACGCCCATAACCGGCAGGCGCTCCGCACCTTTTCCCTCGAACGCATCTGCGAAGTCACAAAGGAAACGGAGCGTTTCGAGCTGCCCCGGGAGTATCGGCCCGAGGAGCACCTCAGGCACTCCTTCGGAATCGTGGAAGAGTCTTCGGTACACGTCAGGGTGAAATTTTCGCCTGCAGTCGCCCATACCGTGCGGGACCGGATCTGGCATTCCTCCCAGAAGGTGGAGGAATGGGCAAACGGCGATATCGTGGTTTCGTTCGCAGCGGGGGGAACCATGGAAATCCTCTCCTGGGTCCTGTCGTATGGTTGCCACGCAGAGATCCTCTCCCCGCCGGAACTCCGGGCCGAAGCGGCACGGTCCGTTCGGGAGATGGGCCGGCTGTACTGCAACGAGACCGGTTGATTCTGCTGTTGCCCTGATTGGCCCGACCGCATAGGAAACCGCACGATGCAGCGACCGGCTCAAACCGGCAAAACCAACAAACCCCGTATCAGTGGAGGCCACAGATGGCGAGAAGTTCTTCTGATTCAACCCTGGATTCACTTGCAGTGCTGTTTCTACGAGTCCCTCTGGGGATGGTATTCGTTGCCCATGGTTCCCAGAAGCTGTTGGGCCTGTTCGGTGGAGCAGGGCTGACCGCGACCCTGAAAAATTTCGAAGTTCACATGGGCATACCCCCCATCCTGACACTCCTGGCGATCATCGCGGAATTCGGCGGCGGGCTGGGAATCCTGGCAGGTCTGCTCACCCGTCTTTCCGCGGTCGGCATCAGTGTCACCATGGCGGTTGCCATCTACAAGGTCCACTGGGCCAATGGATTCTTCCTCAACTGGTTCTGCGCTGCAGGGAGAGGGCACGGAACGGAATACAACATCGCCCTGCTCGGCATGGCGCTGGCACTGGTCGTCACCGGCGGCGGCAGGTGGGCATTGGACCGCTTCATCTGGAAATGATTCGGGCCCTGATGCGCTACATTCCCTTGAATTCCGACAGCGGCAGTGTTTCCATTCCGTCCAGATTGGGGGTAAGAACAGCATCATCCAGCGGCGTATTGATATCCGGCTCGCTGAAAAGCATTTTCACCGTATCACCACGTGAATTGGCCATTACGATAGTTGAAGGAAAGGCTACTCCGTTGCGGTCATGGTATTCGCCGTATGCTACCCTGTCACCGTCAGCATTGATCTTGCCCGTCAGCAACCCGCGTTCGTCAAAGGAGAGAATCTCCCGTTTGCCGTCAGATGTCAGATATTCATGGGTGCCCGGCACGGCTGCGTCGGCTGGTGGCTGGTCGACTACCCAGTGAACCAGTCCCCACGCCCGAAGCGCATTCCGGTCGGGAAGTTCCGACAGGTTGCCCTGGTAGGCGGTCTGCCTGGACGGGACCAGGCAGGTTATCCGGTCCCCGGACAGGTAAATCTCCATAACGGTTGTGCCGAAAGGGGAAAGCACGACCAGGTGGAAGCGATCCGGCTGCCTGAAGGCAAGGTACCCGCGGCCGCCCATGCTTTTCCCTGCGGACTTGAGAGACAGGGTGACCTCGGATTGGAGGGTCTGGACGGCGCCCTTGGGCGCGGTGCTGGGAATCGACGCCGGTTTCGGCGTGGTCGCGCATGCGGACAAGATGAAGATCGTTGCGATCGTCAGTGCGAAACGGACGGCACGGCGTTGAATCGGGAATCGTGACATGGGAACTCCGGAGGCAATTGTGCGTTGAGTAGTGCTGCAAAGACCCTGTATCATACCACAGTTTTCAGCACATGACCTTTTTTCAGCATTGAACTGTTGCGCGGGAGCGGGAGTAGCCGTTCGTGAAGCTTCCGGTCATGACAGGGCGCTGCCCTGGCGGGAGCCTCTCCGCTCCAGCTCGAAATCGATGGCGTTCAGGACTTCGAATTTCTTCAGCGACCACAGGGGCGCGACCAGGTGGTCATGGCCGCCGTCGCCGGTGAGCCGCTGGATGGATACTCCCGGGCTGAGCCGCTCGAGGAAGTCGCACACCAGACCCACATAATCATCCCTGTCCAGCATCCTCACTTCACCCTGCCGGAAGAGAGTTTCCAGGGGGGTGTCCTTCATCACATGCAGCAGATGGATCTTGATCCCGTCGATTCCCAGTTCGTTCAGAACGGCTGCCGTTGCGAGCATCTCTTCCCGCGTTTCACCCGGCAGGCCGAGGATGACATGGGCGCAGACCCGGATCCCTTCAGCGCGGCATGACCGGATGGCTTTTTCGAACGCAGCGAAATCGTGGCCCCTTTTCAGGAACTTCAGGGTTCTGTCCAGCGGGGATTGCAGCCCCAGTTCGAGCCAGAAGTAGGTGCGCCGGCTGTATCCGGCCAGAAGGGAAATCGTTTCCGACGGCAGGCAGTCGGGCCGCGTGCCGACGATCAGGCCGACCACGTCGCGGACATCCAACGCTTCGTCGTAGAGTGCGCGCAGGCGTTCCAGCGGCGCATAAGTGTTGGAAAAGGCCTGGAAATAGGCGATGTAGCGCTTAGCCTTGTACTTGCGGGCCATGATTTCCTTGCCTGCCTCAATCTGGGAAATGACCGATGCGCCGGGCAGGATGCCGTGGGCGCCCGAACCCTTGCCGCCGCAATAGATGCAGCCATCCGTACCCAGGGCGCCGTCCCGGTTGGGGCAGGTGAAGCCCGCATCAACCGAGATGCGGTGGACCCGGCAGCCGAAGACCCGCTTCAGCTCGTCTGAAAAGGCGTTGTATCTTTTTTTGTGGCGCGTCGTCGCTTTTGAATGAGTCATGGAGATTTATCGGATCGGTGCGGGACCACGTAGGGGCGGGTTTTTAACCCGCCCTTGTTTATTCCATCTGGCTGCTTCGCAATTTGAACGGGCGGGTTGAACACGGGCGTGTTGAAAACCCGCCCCTACAACCTGTTAATGAATACCTCGCGCGGCCGGCTGGTGCCGTCGGAAGGTCCGACGATGCCTTCCTGCTCCATGCGCTCGATGATGCGCGCCGCTCGGTTGTAGCCGATGCGCAGCCGGCGCTGGATCATGGAGATGGAGGCCTGGCGCATCTCGGCGACCAGGGCGACGGCATCGTCGTAACGCTCGTCCACCATCTCGTCTTCAGCTTCTTTTTCGTCGGTATGCTTCATTTCCAGAATGGCCTTGTCATAGACGGGCTTGCCCTGCTTCTTGAGGAAATCGGCTACCCGCTGGACCTCGGAATCGGCAACGAAGGCGCCGTGGATGCGCTGCAGCTTGGCCGTCCCCGGGGGGAGGAAGAGCATGTCCCCGGCGCCGAGCAGATTCTCCGCGCCGTTGCAGTCCAGGATGGTCCTGGAGTCTATCTTGGAGGAAACCTGGAACGACAGGCGGGCCGGGAAGTTGGCCTTGATCAGTCCCGTGATGACATCCACCGACGGCCGCTGCGTGGCGAGGATCAGGTGAATGCCTGCGGCACGGGCCATCTGGGCGAGCCGGGCGATTGACTCTTCCACTTCCCGGCCGGCCACCATCATGAGGTCGGCCAGTTCGTCGACGACGATGACGAGGTACGGCAGGTGGCCGTGCTCCAGTTCCTCTTCCTGTGCCAGCGGCGGCTGGAATCCCGTTTCGTGCGTCTCGTCGGGCGCTTCGACCACCTCGTCCATGACGATCACGTCCCCTTCGACGATGTCTTCACCCTGGGCTTCCTTCTCCAGCTTTTTGTTGTAGGAGTCGATGTTGCGCACACCCTTGTCGCTCAGGAGCCGATAGCGCCGTTCCATCTCCTTCACCGCCCACTTGAGAGCCAGGGCGGCTTTCTTGGGATTGGTCACCACCGGCAGGAGCAGGTGCGGAATACCTTCGTAGATGGAGAGTTCCAGCATTTTCGGGTCGACCATGATGATCCGCACGTCTTGGGGCGTCGAGGTGTAGAGGAGGGAAAGGACCATGGTGTTGATGGAAACCGATTTCCCCGAGCCGGTCGCGCCTGCCACCAGCAGGTGGGGCATGCGGGCCAGGTCGGTCACCACCGGCGCGCCGGCGATGTCCTTGCCCAGGGCCATGGGAAGCTTCATCTTGCCGCGATGGAACTCTTCCGCGGCGAATATCTCCCTGAGGAAAACCATTTCCCGCTCGCGGTTCGGTATCTCGATCCCCACGACTCCCTTGCCGGGGATGGGGGCAACGATGCGGATCGAAAGCGCCTGGAGCGCCATGGAGAGGTCATCGGCAAGGCTGGCGATGCGGTTGACCTTGATGCCGGGGCCGGGCGCGTATTCGAACATGGTGATGACCGGGCCGGGGCATATCTCCACCACTTCGCCATCCACATTGAAATCCAGCAGTTTTTTCTCCAGCAGCCGGGCGTTCATGGTGAGGAGTTCCCGGTCAACCTGACGCCGGGTCTGGGGGGGGGTATCCAGGAGCGACAGGGGCGGGGTGCGATAGGGGCCTTCCGTCCTGGCGAATTCAAATGCTTCCTGCACCGGCGCGGCTTTTGCGTCGTCTTTTTTCTTTTCCGCCCTGGCAACGGGCAGCGGCGGGGGAGGGGTGACCGCTGCCGGTCGGATCTGGGGAGAAGGCCTTGCCACTCCCGGCACGTTCCGGTCGCGGAGCTCCCGGTTGAGGGCCTGCTTCTCCCGGTAATTGGCCCACCGGCTCCTGAGCGCGGCAAGACCCCATCCGGCGAACAGGACGAAGGAAAAGCGTGACAGGATCATGATGGCGGCAGCCAGGACCGGGAGGACGAAGAGCAGCGCACCCGGGAGTCCCAGGTATGTTTTCAGCAGGGTCGCGATCTTGAAGCCGATGGCGCCCCCGGTCTGTACTGTCTGCCCCAGGAAGGAGGTGGTTTCGATATCAAACGCGAACAGTGTGGCAAGCGAAACCAGGAATACGAGAAAAGCCGCGCCCTTGTAACCGCGCCATCTGAGCTCTTTGAAGCGAAGCAGCCGATAGGCGACAAACAGGAGTGCTATGGGGATGGCATATGCTGCGAGGCCGAAGAGCTGCAGGAGCAGTTCGGAGAAATAGGATCCCAGTTTTCCCCCGAAGTTGTGCACATCCGCCCCGGCGGAGTATGTATTGAATGACAGGTCGTCACTGTTGAAGGAAAGGAGGGCGATAAGGATGAACAGACCTGCGGCGCCGAGCGCAATACCCTTGATTTCCTGGATGAGTTTAGTTTTTCTTTCAGAGTTCATGTGCGTGTACCTGTGCAAAGGGCAAAGGGCAAAGGGCAAAGGGCAAAGGGCAAATGGCAAAGGGCAAAGGGCAAAGGGCAAAGGGCAAAGGGCAAATGGCAAATGGCAAAGGGTATTTTTTTGCCGTTTTTGCGCGTGGTGCTTAACCTGCTGCTGGGAACGACGATCTGTGTTCTTGCCACGAATTACCCTGCCGGGCTCTTTTCCGTTTGCCCTGTGCCTTGTGCCTCGTGCCCGCCTTTCGTTACATTTCCAGAATCAGCGGCAGAATGACCGGCCGCCGTTCGATGGTCTTGTTGAAGAACCGCCGGAGGATCCTGCGGACTTCCATCTTCACCTCGTTCAGGTCTGCCATGACCTCCAGATTGACGCCGGCCAGGGTATCAAGAACGATTTTCCTGGTTTCGTCCAGGTATTCCTGGCTTTCGTCTTCGAAGACAAAGCCGCGGGAAACGATGTCCGGCCCATAGATGATCTCCCCGTTTGCCTGGTTGATGGCGATGATGACCACGACCATGCCGTCTTCAGACAGGTGCCTGCGGTCTTTCAGGACGATCTCCCCCACATCGCCGATACCCTTGCCGTCCACGAACACCCGTCCCGATTCGGCGGCGCCGGTGATGGCGCCGACACCGCCGGCAAAGGAAATGATGTCGCCGTTCACCGCAAGGATGCACCGCTCCTCGTCGATGCCGACTTTCCTGGCAAGTTGCAGATGCTTCACCAGGTGCCGGTATTCGCCGTGTATGGGGACGAAGAAACGGGGGCGAACCAGGTTGATCATCAACTTCAGTTCTTCCTGGCTGGCATGGCCCGATACGTGGACTTCGGAAACTTTCTCGTGGTAAACCTCTGCTCCGCGCCGGTAGAGGTGGTTGATCAGGTCGGAAATCGTCTTCTCGTTCCCGGGAATGAACCGGGAGGAGAGGATGACCGTGTCTCCCTTTTCCAGCCTGATCTGCTTGTGGTCGTCCATGGCGATCCGGGTCAGGGCGCTCATGGGCTCGCCCTGGGAGCCGGTGGTGATCATGCAGACCTCTTCCTTGGGCAGCCGCGGTAGTTCCTTCAGGTCCATCAGGATGGCGTCGGGGATGTTCAGGTAGCCCAGCTCGCGCGCAATCTGGACGTTTGCCAGCATGGAGCGTCCGTTGAGCAGCACCTTGCGGCCGCAGCGCGCCGCTGCGTCCACCACCTGCTGCACCCGGTGGATGTTGCTGGAAAATGCCGCCACGATGATCCTCCCGGGGCACAGGGGGAAGATCTCGTCGAACGCTTCACCAACGAGCCGTTCCGAGAGGGTGAATCCTTCGCGCTCTATGTTGGTGGAATCGGACAGGAGCGCCAGGACCCCTTCCTCCCCGTAGCGGGCAAGGGTCGAGAGGTCGGTCAGTTCGCCGTCTACCGGGGTCTGGTCCAGCTTGAAGTCGCCGGTGTGGATCACCACTCCTTCCGGAGAGCGGATCGCGAAGCCGCAGCCGTCCACTATGGAATGGGTCACCCGGATGAGTTCTACGGTGAAGGCACCCAGGGTTATGGTGTCCCGGGGTTTGGCGATCCGCAGATCGACCTGGGTATCCAGGCCGTATTCCTTCAGCTTCTCTCTGACGAAGCCGAGGGTCAGTGCGGTGCCGATAATGGGCGGATTCATATCCTGAAGCACATAGGGGAGCGCACCGATGTGGTCTTCATGGCCATGGGTGAGGAAGATTCCCCGTATCCGGTCGATCCGGTCCCGCAGATAGGAAATGTCGGGTATCACCAGGTCGATGCCGAGCATGGAAGGTTCTGGGAACATGAGGCCGCAGTCGATGATGATGATGTCTTCGCCTGACTCGTAGACGGTCATGTTCAGGCCGATCTCCCCCAACCCCCCCAGGGGGATGATTCTGAGGCCGCTCTTTTCAGTTGCATTTGTGGTCATGGCTCTTCTGATACCTTCTTCCTGCCGGCAAGTGCCGCAATTCTCTCGTCACTGCGCGCGATCCAGTCTTTTCCCGGTTGGGTGAGGCTGCGGACCGCAAAGAAAGAGCTCCGGAGCGAGCGGTAGGCGATGAGCGCCCGGATACTGTCTCCCTTCCGCTCCATGGCTGCGCCGATTTCCCAGAGCCCGGCAGCAGCTTTTTCCACCACCGGGCTGCCGGGTGTGTACAGGTGGATGGCGGATTCGTAACCTGCGACGGCTGCGATCATGTCTCCGCGTTTCCATGCGGCACGACCCCGCTCGAACTGCTCATGCTGGCGCTGGAGGATGTTGATCCAGAGAAGGGACAAGGAGATCACCACGACGAGTAGGGTAGTGAGGGTTATGGATCGTGCCGTGGCCACGGTGACTTCTATCCCCGAAAAAAGCCGGGCACCGTTATCAGTACTGTGCCTGTCAGCCCGAGGATCACGCCGGCCAGTGCGCCCAGTGCCCCCAGCAGGTCGAGCGGGCTCTTCAGCCGGTGGGCGGAGGCAACCCCCCAGCCGGTCAGGCCGATGCCGACGACTATCAGTGCAGCGGCGGAAAACATCGATCAATCCTCGAAGCCGGCTTCGATGGCTTCCCTGACCCTGGAAATCAGTTCGTCACGCCGTTTGCCGGTTGCTCCTTCGGTCGGGACGGGATCGCCGAAGCGGAGCGAAACGGTGCCTTTCCGGACTTCCAGCCGCTTTGGCGGGTTTACCTGTGCGCTCCCGGAGATGGTAACGGGCACGATGGGCACGCCGGCCCGAGCGGCAAGCAGGAACCCACCCCGCTTGAAGGGGAGGAGCTTACCGTCCATGGAACGGGTCCCTTCCGGGAAAACGATGACGCTGACGCCGCTCCTGATCTTTTTTGCCGCATAATCCATGGTTTTCAGGGCCTTCCTGCCGTCGCTGCGGTCCAGGGGAAGATAGCCGGCCCGTTTCATGGCATAGCCGAACAGGGGGATACGGAAAAGTTCCTGTTTCGCAATCCAGCTGAAATGGTGCGGCAGACCCGAATAGAGGGCCAGGATGTCGAAATTGCTCTGATGGTTGCCCATGAAGATCAAGGGAATCCCGGAGGGGACCTTGTCTGCCCCGTGTACCTGGACCTTCACTCCTGCAATGAACAGGCCCGTCTTGGCCCAGAGCTTGCTGTAAAAGTGGAGGAATTTTCCCGTCGGGTCCAGAAAGGTGATGGGTACTCCGGTTATGATTATGAACAGTGTTAATGGAACGAATAGGAACAGAAAAAATAGTGCCCGCAGCATGTGGACTCTCCTGATTGTATCGTGCGTAAATTACTTCTTTTACACAAGGGAGTCAAATAAATTAATAGGTTTGCGGGGCGCAAAGAACTGCCCTCCCCGTGGATGGGGAGGGCAGTGAAGGGAAATGGGTGCTTATTTTCGTGGCGCGGCAAGGGGGATGAACCCGTGAGCAGCAAAGACCTTTGCAGCAGCCGCGCTCTTCAGGAATTCCAAGAACCGGGCGGTTTCGGCCTTGTTCTTCGAGCCAGTGACGACCGCCATCGGGTAGACGATCGGCGAGTGGCTGGCTTTGGGGGCAACGCTTGCAATCGCTGCGCTTTTCATGTGCCGGGCGTCTGACCGATAGACGAGCCCTGCGTCCACATTGCCTGATTCCACGTAGGCCAGTACCTGGCGGACATCCTTGGCGAACATGATCTTCGTATTCACTTTGTCCCAGAGTTTCAGGTAGGTCAGGGTTTCCCTGCCGTATTTCCCGGCAGGCACGGTTTCGGGCTGTCCGATGCTTACTGACTGCGCCTTGTCGGCGAGGTCGGCAAAGGTTCTTACGACGCCTTTTTTCTCGTGAGCTACGATGAGCACCAATTCGTTTCCCAGGAGATCGGAGCGCGTATCTGCCGCTATCAGTTTTTTTGCGGCCAGTTCGTCCATCTGTTTCTTGCCCGCGGAGATGAACAGGTCAACCGGCGCTCCTTCTTCTATCTGTTTCTGCAGCATGCCTGATGAAGCGAGATTGAACTGGATTGTTACGTTCGGCGCTTTCCTGGCATACACTTTTTCCAGGTCGGCGAGGGCATCCTTGAGACTGATGGCGGCCGAAACCTGGATAACGCTCTTCTGGGCCGCGCTGGCCGTGCCGTACGGGACCGGCCCCACCAGGAACACGGCCGCCGTCAGTAACGATGCCAGAAACAGTACTGTTTTTCTCATTTACCTCTCCTCCGTTCCGATGTTGTAGTGAAAGGGCGAAACATGTCTTTCGTGCGCGATGCGAGTTCTTCTTTTAGCAACTCGCCTTTTCCGGTTCGGCCGGACTCCTGCCGTGTAAGCCGGCGTCTCCCCCGGGCCGTTTTCAGGGGATCGCCCGAATTCCCTCACCTTCAGCTTCTGGCCGGCACATCTGCTGGTATGAGGTTGCCACGTGAAGCGTGAAGGACTTTTTGCGGGCATGGGTTTTCCTGGCGCGGATGAAAACAAGCTGGGCAACGATGCTTACGGCAATCTCTATCGGAGTCTCGGCAAGGATGCTCATCCCGGTGGGGCAGTAGACCCGCAGGAGGTCATCGTTGCTGAAGCCTTCCACGGCCAGTTCCGCGAAAAGGGTATTGCGTTTTCTGAGGCTGCCGATAAGGCCGATATATCCTGCGCGCGTCTTCAGCGCCTGCTTTACGAGGGTGTTTTCACAGCGGTGGCCGCGGGTGGCGATTATCACGTAACTGTCGTTATTGACCGCCAGCCCCTGGAAACAGTTGTCGAATGATTCCAGCGCAACCACGCTCTGAACGGACGGGAACCTGTCACGGTTGGCATATTTTTCCCTGTCGTCCATCACAATGACCCTGAATCCGGATTTGCCGGCCAGTTCCGCAACTTCCTGCGCCACATGCCCTGCTCCGCAAAGGTATACGGTTTCCGGGACCCTCCAGGGGTTGAGAAAGAATTCCCGGTTTCCGATATTCTCAATGACCGGGACAGTGACCGATGCCAGCTTCTCCTTCAATGCGGGATAGGGGAACGGATTGTCTGGCTCATCGGCTGCCGGCAATGGTTCGTTGCAATGGCGCAGTTTTTTCGTGAACCCGGGTTCTTTTCCTTTTTCCCCGGCCAGGGGAGTGACGAGGCAGCACGTATGGTTTTTTTGCAGGGCTTCGAGCAGTTGCCGGAAAATTTTCCGGTTGTGCCGGTTAGCGGCCAGATGTTCGATGACCGCCGCAGTGCCGCTGCCGCAGGGAGCATGCAATGACGTGACGTTTTCTCCGGAATGCCGAATTGTCCGGATTTCGGGTTTGTCCCCAGCAAAGAGTCGGGCCATGGCTGCCTGGACCTCGGCTTCGAAAAAGCCGCCGCCAATGCTTCCGTGCGTCGATCCGTTACGGCGCAACAACATCCGTGCTCCTGCCAGACGGGTCTTGCCGGATGAATCAACGATCGTGGCCATGACCACGTCTTCTCCTTGTTCCAGCGATTCGCAGATGATGCTTGTCAATTTGTCCATGGTGTTCATTCCGAGTGTCAGAGTGTGCTCCAAAATGAAGCGGCCGACGGAGATAAACACCCGTCGGCCGCCTGGCACCGCAATGTTTACTCCTTTCCAAACACGGGAGGCGACGCTGTTTCCGGCGTCGCCCGCTGCCTGCCTCCCCCTAGCATGTGCCGTAGGGAAGGCAGGTCGGAGCGATAGCGAATTGTCTGACCTCTACGTTATATATTATGCTATATGACGCTGCAAGTGTTTTTTGCGGTCGCGGTTCCCGGGCCTGCCATGTCTTCCATGTGCTACGGTGAACCTGAGATCACTTTCCGCATCTCCTTGTCCGTTATCTCGACTCCCAGGAACAGCCGGTAGAACTCCCGTGCTTCATTGACGATATCGACACGGTAATCATTGGGATAGAGGCACTTCATTACCCATTTGAGTCCGATGAAGCGCATGAATGAGGGGGGACGGTCGAACCAGTTGATGGGTTGATTCGGAATGAGGTAGACCCTCCTGTTCCTCACGGCCCGGATTCTCCGCCACCGGGGATCGCTCCATACTCTCCGGTAAAAACCCTTGTCCATAGCCAGGATCACTGCGGGATTGTAAATGATCACCTGTTCAAGCGATACCTTTTCCATGCCGAAGAGGTCTTTGGCCTTGCAGCGATGCACATTCATTCCGCCGGCCAGTCTGATGAGTTCGCTGTGCCGCGAATTGTCGCACTCCGTGGCAAGTCCGTCCGCACCCTCGGCGTAATAGACCGGAATCCTTTTGTCATGCGGAATGGCGCGGGAAAAAGCCGCCGCGTGTGCAAGCGACGCACGGCAAAAGCCGCCCAGTTTTTTTGCACGCTCTTCTCTCCCCAGTATGCGACCCATGCGGAGAAACGCTTCGGGATAATCGCCGAGACTGTCGAGGGTCATTTCAAGGACCGGTTTTTTCAGCATCTTCATGCCCTGGTTAACCTTCCGGCTCAGCGGTGTTTCGTCATTGGACACGACTACCAGTTCCGGGTTCACCCGCAGCAGCATCTCCATGTTCGGGGTCGATGCTTCGCCGAAGGTACCGCCGATGAGCGGCAGGCGGAGCACATGCCTGTGCAGAAAACCGCTGTCTTTTTCCTTGATCGGGAAATTGAGGCCTGCAAGCATGGTCGGGTCGATGGCGTACAGCAGCCAGGTAGTGGGCGGCGACGCGCTGTACACTTTTCGCGGGTAGTCCGGCAGGGGAAAACGCTTGCCGAACATGTCGGTTATTTCTTTGGCGCCGACGCTTGTTGCCACGCAGAAAGTGAGAAGAGCCAACGCGAATGAAAGGAAAGGTCGTCCCCCGCTGTCGGTTTTCTTCATAGGATTCTCCATCTCCAGTGCCCTGTTCATCATCATGGAGCCCTGCCGGTTGCCAAAGACCTGCCAGGTTTCGAAAACCTGGCAGGTCTCCTTCAGGTCAACCATGGTTTTTTTTCAGAATTTCGCCGTTATCCCGCCGAAGATGTTGCGTCCGCGCGCCGGGAGTCCATATCCGTCTTCATAGTTCCGGTCAAAGGCATTGTTGAACGCGATGTATGCCTCGTAGTGTTTCAGGAATGGCTGGGTGACCCGCGCATTCAGGATGAAATAGCCCGAAACGCTCTGGGTTTCCGTTGTCGGCCTGGTCGGTGTGGGCAGTTGGGTGTACATCGTGCTGAGCAGGATGCCATTGAGGTCCAACCGGGTTCCGGTGTACGGGACGGTGTACTGGGCGCCCATGTCCAGCTTGTGCACAGGTACATTCGCAACGTGGTCGGTCGCCCTGCCGTCGGTCTGGTCGGACGCGTGGTTGAAGTTGTAGCCCAGCTTCAGCACCAGGCCCGTCAACGGGTAGAACTCGGTTGCCGCCTCGATACCGTAGAGTTGGACACTGCCGAGATTCTCGTAGGGGTCGTAGGGACCTCTTTCCGCCTGAACGATCATGTCGGAAATGTCGTGGTAGAAGAACGCCAGTTGCCCCCACATGGAATCGCCGAAGGAGCGGGAAACCCCTATGGTGGAATTGATGGAGATTTCGGGTTTCAACTCATAACTGCGGCTCTGGTCGGTGGTGTCGGCGTAGAGTTGCCGCAGGGTCGGGAAGCGGGTTTTGCGGGCAACGGAGGCGAACAGCTTCGTCTTGTCAGGAAAGAGGTAAGTGGCCCCGATCATCGGGTTGAAGCTGTCCGTGGTGTCACCCCTGGGCCGGGAAGTCTGGCTGATGAAGTCCCCTGTGGCGCGATCGGTGTTGTTCCTGTTGGCATCGGTTACCTTGAACCAGTCAAAGCTCCCGCCCAGAACCACAGAGAAATTCTTTGACAGCGTCATTTCATTTTCAAAACCCACCGACCCGGTAAAGGCGAAATATTCCTCGAACGGCAGGTAGTTGTCGTCCCGTTGCTTGTGCGAGTCGCCCCGATAGTTCAGGGACAGGCTTACCGTGTTCCAGGAAGCTGGCCGCCACTGCATGATGAGTGAACCGCCTATCATGTAATCATAATAGGCGCTCCTGGCGACAATGGTGTCGTATGTCCAGTCGGAATAGGAGTCCATCGCGTCGGCATGATTATGATAGAACAGCTTTCCCTTCATGGTTATTTTGTCACCCAGTTTCTGCTGGCCGCTCAGATCGATGCCCCAGTCATCATAGCGATTGAATCCGAAAAAGTTGGTAAAGGCAGGCCGGGCAGTGAAACGTCTTACCGAGAGCGTGTTGCACGGGATCGGCTTGTCTCTCGTAATATAGTGGAAGTTGAGATAATACTCGGAGCCGGGGGACGGTTCGATGCCGAACTTGGCCCAGACGCTGTCCTTGGTGTAGTCGGAATGGTTGCGGGTGCCGCCGCCTTCGAAGACCCCGCTGATCGTGGTTCCCGTGCTGTTGTCCCTGCTGCTGCCGATGACCGGCCGGTAACCGTCGGACATCCTCCAGCCATGGGCCTGGCTGTGCTCGTAATTGAGCCAGTAGTTGAAGATGCCTTTCTTCATGCCGTGGGATACCGAGGTCTTGAAATAGTCCACGTCCCCGCCCTCGGCGTTGACGGAGAAATACGGCTTATCTATCCCCTTCTTGGTGATGATGTTGATGATCCCGCCTTCGGCATTCGCGCCGTAGAGGACCGAAGCCGCGCCCTTGGTGACCTCGATCTTTGCCACGTTGTCCGTGGAAAACTGGTTCAGGTCGAGGTATCCGCGAGTGGTTTCATAGTAAGGGACACCGTCAATGAGCACCACTATCCTCTGCTGATCGAAAAAACCGTGGATAGAGACCATCGGCTCGTTCCTGCCGTTGGTGATGACGGTCATGCCCGGCACGTACGTGAGCGCCTCGGCGACGGTGCGGCTGTTGGTTGCCTTCATTTGATCTTCGGTAATTTCGTGGGTTAATGAAGCCTCCTTTGCTACGGGTGGCTTTTCATCGGTGATATACACCTCTCCCATGGAATAGCTTTCGTAACCCTCGGTGCCTTTTTTCTCTCCAGCCTGTGCCGCGGCAGACATTGACACAGCGATGCAGGACAGAAGTGCAGCAGCTCGAATCATTTTCATGACAAATGCTATCCTCCTCGTCGTTGAAGTTCACTTTCCCGAAGGAAAGACACGGTGTGAAACGAATTTGATATTCCGGGAAAGATGCATCTCCCGCCATGTCCCTCGAAGGTTCTGAGATTATGTTTTGCTGCATAGATGCAGCTTGGCTTTGCGAAGACTCTGGGGACTTCCTTTTCTCTTTGCGAGGCTGAAGCCGCACGAATCGGGTCTTGCGTGGAACTCATCCGGGTGGCACAATGGATGCCTGAAATATTTCAGGAAATCTCGCTGGTAGTGGATGGATGCGATAAGTGCCCGCGGTATCTCAGAAAGCATATTTTCCCAGACAGAAGCCCCCGTGTCCCATTTTCGCGATATCGACGGCGTCAGGGCGCATCCCGGCGAAGATCATGGGAAGGACGCCGTCCAGGGCGGTGAGGCTGCCGCGGAGCGCGCCGGCCGGCGTGCCGATAACGGGAACGTCCTGCAGCATAGCCAGGCCCAGTATGGCGCCGGGCATCATCGGTACGCCCTCCATGATGACCTCGGCGCCGGATTGACGGATTCCATCCATGGTGACGTCGTCGGGGTCGACGGACATGCCGCTGCAGGCAAATATCACCTCGCACCCCGCCGCGCGCATCTCCCTGACAGCGGAGGCAATGGCGGCGATATCATCGGGCACAACCTCCGTTTGTACGAGAAACGCGCCGAACCGAGCCACCTTTCCCGCAATGACTTCGGCGAACCTGTCCCTGATCCTTCCCTTGAAAACCTCGCTTCCGGTTATCACCGCGCCCGCCGTTTTCAGACGGAACGGCAGCAGTTCCAGTATCTTCCCCCGGCTGCCGCACATCTCCTCCAAGCCGGCCAGTTTTTCCTCGGCGATATACAGGGGCATGGTCTTGGCCACGGCCACGGGCTGACCCTCCGTGCATACCGTCCAGTTGTGGCGGGTTCCGATGGCGAAAGAGCCCATGGTATTCACCTCATCGAGAAGCGGGACATTTATCTTGAGCACGCCGGTATGTTTGGCTTTTATGCGCGCGGCCCCGCCTGCCGGAGCGTCGAATTCCAGCCCCTCCCCGACCGTAGCGCGGGCGATCCTCCCCGCCGCTTCATTCTCATGGACCTCGCTTTCCTCGGATTCGACCACATAGATATGCTCCTTGCCGATATCCAGGAACTGAGGTATGTCCTCCGCCCGCACGACATATCCGCGCCGGAAGGGGAGCACCCCGGTTTCTCCGGGAACCACCCGCGCAACGTCATGGCCCAGAGCCATACCGACGGCCTCTTCAATCCTGACTTTCCTGATCATGTTCACCAATCCTTTCCTTAGTTATTTGTAATTCTAATATTTTGGATAAGCCCCAAGTGGCACACCCCCTCCCTTGACTTTTGCATGAGACTCATATTATGTGTATTTTCAGAAGAACGATCCATACTCCCCGCCGGACAGACCGTAGTCATAAAAGCGCTTGTAGAAAGACACCGTTTCCTTTTTCAGATCCAGCCCTTTTATCCGTTCCGGATACAGGGTTCTGGCCAGCCACAAGATCCCCAGGATTGCCTCGGGAGATGGACGATCCCACCAGAACGCCCCCACCGGACACGGGTAGACGCGATTATCCTTGACGGCCTTAACGTTTCTCATCCTCGGGTTGTCTTTAAACGGCCTGCCCGCCGATAAGGGGCCTGTGTCGGTGTGCATGACAATGACGTCCGGATTCCAGACCAGCAGTTGCTCAACGGTAACCTGCCGCGCCGGTCCGATATCCGCGGCCACATTGATGCCTCCGGCCGCCGAGATAAAATGCTGTCCCCACCACAGGCGGCCGTCCGTGGAAAGGGAAGACTCCGAGCCCATGTAAAAGACCCTTTTCCGCTTCGAGACGGGAATCCCGGAAACCCGTTTCCGGATGAACGACAGACGCTCTTTCCAGAAGGAAACCAGCTCGGCGGCCCTCTTTTCCGTTCCGAGCACCTTTCCCATCATCCTGAATTCGTTGAGGAGAGCGTCAATATCCGCGCGGCCTATCGCGGCTGTCACCACCGGGATGCCCAGACTCTCAATCTTCCTGTTGGCGCGGGGAGAGGTTATGCCGGCGATGACCAGATCCGGCTTGAGCGTCATGATCCTCTCGACACTCACGTTTTCAAAAGAGCCTGCATCCTCCGTGGCGGCAAAGCGGGGATACATCTTCAGAAGATTCGGAAAACGCCGCATGGAAGGCTGGGCGACGATCCTGTCGGCCGCGCCCATGACGGACACCTCATGGGTAACGCCGCCGTAGCAGGTGATGACAACCCCGCGGATCGTGTCCGGCACGACCACCTTCCTGCCCGCCATGTCGACAATTTTCCTCTTTGCTTCCGCGGACGCGCCCATGCCTAATAACAGAATCAACGCCGGGAACAGGGCTCTACGGAGTATGCGGACCATTGTTCCTCCTTCTTTGATTTCGGTTGAGCCTTTTGCAAAAGACTTCCCCCTCCCTTGACGGACTCATGTTCTCACCCATGTTTTCCTGGACACCGCAAGGTCAGCAACTGGTTGATTTTCAAGGACTTCGCTTACAAAGCGTTCCTCCCCTTACGTAAGGGGAGGACAGGAGGGGTTACTATCTTACTCTTCATAACTCCCCCCGACCCCCTCTTAGCTTAAGAGGGGGAGAAAAACCAACCACGTGTCCCATTGCCTCAACAAGACTTATGGGTAAAGATGAGCTTGACGGGGGATCGGACTGATTATTTTCTTTTTCCGAGTTTTGCGGGCGCCTCGGTTGACAATCGAAAAGTCAGTTTGTTCCGCCTTCGTTCCATTGCCAGCCTGCCACCGGCTTGCTGAAGGAACGGTTCACCTCGGACGCTGAGAATCCGATGTCGTAGAAGCGCCGGTAAAAGGCCTCCGCTTCCGCCGTCACGTCCAAGGGACAAAGGTCTCCGTGCAGTGTTGTCGCCATGTACATCAGGCCCAGGATCCACTGGGGGCTGCCGAAGTCCCACCCCGGAGCGGGATGGGTGTAGATTCTGCCGGTCTGCACCGCCCTGGCGGTCACCCCCAGGCGGAGGCATTCGGCATGGAAGTCTTCAACCGGATTGGAAATAAAGGCGGAGATGAAGATAACCTCGGGGTCCAGTTCGTTGAGTTGAGCGACGGAAAGGCTCCGGCCGGGACGGCCGCTCGCTTCCAGCCGGCGGTTGACGCTTGTCCCGCCCGCCGTTTCCACCAGTTGATTTTCCAGGCGGCCTCCGCGGATATAGAAAAGCGGTTTGCCCATGGCATAGTAGACCCTGGGCCGGTACGACACCGGCGCCAGGGCGGTCTCAATCCTCGCCAGTTGCTGTTCCAGGCAGGCGGCAAGCGCCTCGCCCCGTTCGGCCACGCCCGCGACGCGACCGAAGTGGCGCGCCATCCCGATGTACGTCTTCGGGTTCTGGATGGCCTTGTGAAAGCCCTTCAGGTCACCGGATGAGAGGAAACTCTCCCATGCCCGCACAACCGTAGATTTTTCGGATACGCCCATGGCGATGAGCATCGCCTCGATGATCTCCAGGGCGCGCGTGAAGGGATAGCCGCCCTCGAAGTCTCCTTCCTGGTAAAAGGTCCTGGCGGGTTGCCCGACGATGTCCAGCGAACGGGAGCAGGAGTGACAGGCGTTTCCAGTGGGCCCGGTGCCGTCCGACGTGATCAGCTTGGCCCCCATCGGTCCGTAGAAATCCCGTTTGAAGGCGATTTCCCCGCATTCCGGGCAAGGGGTGTGCAGGTATTCCGTGCCGGGAGAATTGAACAGGTAGACATAATCCAGTAATTCCCTGAGTTCCGCGCACAGCCCTTCCGTCTCGTGGATGGTCGGTTCCAGTGAGATATCCGCCATTGCTAGGGGGATGAAGCGCATGACCTGCAAGGGGATCCGTTTCGAAATTCCCGAGACATGTCGAGCCAGAGAGCGGATTTCTTCATGATTGTCCCTGGTAAGAATACAAGAGACCTCCACGTGAACCCCGCTTTCGTGGAGGGTTTTCAGGTTTCTCAGCACCGGCGCCATGCCGGACGCGCCGCACTCCCTGTATGCCCGGTCTGAAAATCCCTTTACCCCCAGGTTGATAAAATCGAGATGGGGAAGAAGCCTCGACAGCGATGATTCGGTGAAATAGGCGTTAGTGGAGCAGCCGACGTACAGCCCCCCGGCGCGGGCAAGCTCAGCCACCCTGATAAAGCTGGGAAGCCCGGCCAGGGGATCGTTCATCAAAAATGCTATTCCCGAGCAACCGCTATCCCGCGCTCTTTGCACCACCTCCTCCGGCGTCAACCTCAGCAGGGCGGAGCTGTCCGGGGCCATCTCCCTGACGATGACGGTGGAGACGCATCCCGGGCAGTCGAAGTTGCATCCGGTGGTACTGATCTGGAGAAACCTGGCGCCCGGATGAAAATGGAGGATCGGCATGGTCTCGATGGAGATGGGACAGGCCACAATGTACCTGTCGGGGAACAACTCCGCGACCGCGCCGTCCCGTTCACCGTATCTACCGCATGCGCCGGTCCCGCCGGAAGGGATGGCGCAGGTACGCTCACAGATATCGCAATTAACGTTGTTCATTCCGGTTTCCTTATGATTATCCAGAGGCCCTTGTCCTCGCTGCGATCAATCTCGAAGTCTTCAATCCCCGCGCTCCGCAATTCTTTTTCGAACTCACCGGGCGCCTCGGGACCGAGCCTTTTCGCCACCCACTCCCGCCACGGAGGGCCGTCATGGGATCGCCCCTCCATCTTGCGGTCGATCTCTGCCTTCACCTCCGCGGAACCGAATCCGCCGCCGATGTAGCTCATGCCGCCCGGCGCCAGGACCCGCTCGATTTCCCGGAACGCCGTCACCCGGTCCCAGAAAAACATAGAACCCCGGCTGACGGCCAGGTTCACCGCGCTGTCCGGCAGCGGTATGGATTCGGCGCTTCCCGACAGGATGTCGGTGCGGTCTTCCAATCCGCGCGAAGCGATATTGCCCCGCACGATGTCCAGCATCTCGCGAGACTGGTCGAGAAATTTGACGAAAAGACCGGTGGTCCGCACCAGTTCCAGGCCTAGGTAGCCGCCGCCGCAGCCGATGTCCAGGCAGACTCCCTCCCTTATGCCGGTCCGCGCAACGGCCTGGGCCGCAATCAGAGGATATGCGGGCGCAAAAATCTCCCGGGCCATGGTGTCGAATTTCTTTACGTCCATCTGCATTGCTTTCATCCTTTCCCTTTCGTCTGTCAGAACTGGAACGTCACGTTTCCCACCACGGTAAAGGGGGCGCCGGCATAGTAGGAGGCGCTCCCCTGACGGGTGTCGTCGGACGCATTGATAATGCCGATGTAGTGTGTATCGAAAAGATTGAGGAAAGTTACTCCTGCGCTGAACACCTTGCACCAGAGGATATTTTTTTTCGTGTAACGGATATTCAGGTCGACTACCGCGTAATCGGAGATTTTTTCCCTATTCTCCACGTCGCCGTACCGTTTTCCCGTGTACCGCAGCACGGGCGAGAAGGAAAAATCGTAAAACCGGTAGGTTGCGCCTACCCTGGCTTCGAACTCCGGCGCATCGGGAACCTGGTTCCCCTTTGCCTTCGTCACTGAACCGGGAGCGGTTACGATGTCGTCCGTGAATTCGAAGCGGATATATGACGCGGACAGAAAGACATCCAGGTTTTCCATGGGCGAAAGGCATGCTTCCAGTTCCACCCCGTACCCGATGGCCTCCGCGATGTTGCGCGTATATCTGATACCGAGGAGCGGGTCCGTGACATTCACTCCCTTGTCCCTGTCGATAATTCCGAACAATGTCCCGGCCACATGGCCCCTGCTTCCCGTGTAGCGTACCCCCAAATCGAAATTATCCGTGATCTCGGGCTTGACCTGATCCCAGACATATTGAGCGGTAAGGCCGCTGTCGGCGAATGCCGCCCTGTTGTTTGCGTAGACAGTCCATACATCGAATGAGGGCCGGCCGAAATTTCTTCCATAGTTGAAGTAGACATTCATCTGTTTCGAAATGGCATAGTCGATTCCGAAATTCGGCAGCCATTCGCTCATGGTGTGGCCCTTCACGCTTCCTCTGGAGTCGATGGTTGCGTAATTCAGTGCTTGCGGGTACGAAACATCCGGCACATTGGTCGTTGAATACAGGTTGATTGACGGCGTCATTTCAGAGACATACCTGATTCCTGCTTTCAGGTAGACACTACCCAGCTGTTTGCCGATGGAAACATAGGGACTGTTCCACTCATGATTTCCAACCGGATCGGCGAGAACCGCCCAACCTGCGTAAGTCAGTCCTCCATTGGCCGCCCGGTACACCTTCTGTGCCGTGGGCGGCCCCGGGGGGGTCTGAACGGCATACCAGTAGCCGATGGTCAAGTCGGTACCCAGAAACGGGGTATCATATTGGGCTGTCACTCCATAGTTGTTGTGCTCGATTACCCACTTCCTTACACCGGGGCTACCCAGGATTCTGGCGACACCTGACAGGGTATACCCGTTTTCATTCGCATAATAAGGCTTGATGGAAAGCTTGCCGTTGCACGGGAGATTGAATTCGAGGTTGCCGAAAAAAGCATAGTTGCTGTAACTGTCCCTGTTGTAATCGTAATAGTAGCTGTCCTGACCGGGAATTCCCGTGAGCGACTTGTTGAAGTCGTAGCGGTAGTATTCTCCCAGATCCCGTGCCTGGGCATAGGTGAGCGCACGGTAGGAGTTGGTCTTCGAATCGCTGTAGGTGCCGAAAACCTCGAACTTGGCCCCCGCTGGAAGCTGTTGTGTCAGGCCAAAGGACGCAATATCGGCGCGGCTTTCCCCGGTGCCTTTCCACTTGTCTGCTTCCGTATGGGAATAGGATACGAACAGCTTCGTTTTGGTCGGAAGCAGACCGGTGTCGATGCGGGTGAATATCTTGTTCAGGCCGAATGTGCCGAAATTGTCGCGCACGGTTACCCCGAAGCGGTCGTCCGGCCTGAGCAGGGTCCGGTTCATGGTCCCGGCGGTGTTGTAGGGAACGAGGCTCTTTTCCGCGGCAACCGCCCCTTTGTACAACGTTACCCCTTCCAGGTTTTCCATGTCGAAAAGCCAGGCATCACTTACGCCCGGACTCAGTCCGTAGTTGAGGAGGCTTATTCCTTCAACCGTGGATGCCACCCTTGTCTGCCCCCTTACCCGAATGCTGCGGTTATTGCTGAGGCCGAACGCGTCTGCGCTCTGGAAATTCACGGAGGGAAGGCCGTCGAGGGCCTGGAAAGCGTTGATCTGTCCTGCGCCGCCGAATCGGTCGAGACCTTCTCTGGTTATCGTGCTCTCCGTATTGGGCTGGCTCTCCTTTGGCTCGAACACGCCGGAGGATTTCCTGTCCGTGATAACGACCTCATCCAGGTTGACCTTGTTGCCGACTTCTTCTCCCCGACTTTGTGTCGCCGGGCAAAAGGCAAGAAGAAGCACGCAGAAAGAAACCAGGTCCCTCATTATTACAGACCTCCCCTGAGTGCTTCCGGGGTTGCTTCAATGGCGGTTCTCTCTGCGCCTTTGCCGAAAAAGTGATAGCCGGAGCCGCCCTCGGAAATCACATCCAGGACCCTATCGGGATCCGTCACGGTGATGCCGCCCAGCACACTGACGCCCCGCTTGAAAAATGCGTCAGGCAGCATGCTGGCTGTGGGTCCGACGACAATGATGCGTGCGCCCGGCTTCTTCAATTGGAGCAGTCCGGCAAGGGTGTCGTTGATGAGGGTGGTTCCGGTGATGACCAGCAGGTCTGCGAGGGGAAGCTTTTCCGCGGCCTTTTCAGGTGGGACAAAGTAGGGCATCTCGTCCTGCTTGAGGGTTCGTGGGTCCAGTTCCAGGATGCTGAACGGCTTGCCTCTCTTTTTCAGTACTTTTACGAACGGAATGAGGGCGCCCACCACCGCAACGTTCGCGTCTTCCGGCAGGTCTATGTTGTCGAGGACATCGACACCAGTTCGTATCTCGTATCCAACCTTCGGTTGTGTGGCCCAGTACGCGGACGACAGAGCGTTCAGTGCTGCAATGCCGATGGTTTTCCTCAGTGAGTTCCCGGCAAGCATGTTGTCGAAGAGAGAGGTCACTTTTTCACCCTTCATCCTTCCCGAGTCGGGCATGGCTTTTGCCGAGCTGGGGCAGCAAACTGCCTCGGGAATGCTCTTGATGGGGGTGAAACAGATACCGCCGTGTCCGTTGGAGAGTTTTACGCCGGTAAAGAAGAGCCCGAGCACTACCCTCTCCACTGTGATCGCTTCCATTTCCGCTCCCAGAAGACCGTGGAGG
This sequence comes from Geobacter sp. UBA5735, assembly GCA_002419385.1. Classification (GTDB taxonomy): domain Bacteria; phylum Desulfobacterota; class Desulfuromonadia; order Geobacterales; family Geobacteraceae; genus RPRC01. Next base: position 27,887 of record DIFZ01000001.1, on the reverse strand, counting down.
CGATCGGTTGTTTCACGCAGGATTGCATCGTGAAGCGTGTCACTTTTTTCCATTTGTTCCCTCACTTTCACATTGAATTAATGAAAAAAAGGCCGTCGGAGATACGTATCCGACGGCCTGTAGAAACCGCAGAAATCACTCCTTTCCAATAACGGGAGGCGGCGCTGTTTCCGGCGGCGCCCACAGCCCGGCGTCCATGGCGGAAATGCTTTAGGACGGACGGGTCGGAGAAAACATATTTCAGGCAAACACATCATCTCATGATGAAGAGCTCCTTTGCTTTGCTGAAGGTTTTGCGGTTCCGTTCAATAGAGCCGGTAGACTATGGGCATGTTTATTTCCACCCACTCGGGCGGGCGGGGAAACGGTTCGACTTCGCGGATCGTGTCAATGACGTTATTGTCAAGGATTTCGTACCCTGAACTGTCTTTGATCCGGATCTTGTCGACATGGCCGTTTTTCAGGACCTGGAAGCACACCACGACCCGACCCGTCCATCCCATCTTCCGTGCCCGGGGAGGATACGAGAGGCTCTTTTCAATCAACTTCTTGATGTAGGCGTAATGCTCCCGGGTGTACCGGCTGCGCGCCTGTTCACCCGGGTTGTTCCCGCCGGTTCCGGAAGATCCCATGGATGCGGTCCTGGCTGGCGCAGCGCTCACCTGGTTCCCGTTTCCGCCCGTTGCCCGCGGGGCAGCTTCTTTCGGTTGCGCTTCAAGCGGTTTTGAAGATGCCGGGACCGGACCTGCTGCTTCCATTGCCGGTTCCTGGTTGCTTGACGCTGCAACCCGCGTCGGCTCGGGTTTTTCAATTTTCTTTGCTGCCCGCTTCTCCCTGAATTCGCTTCTCGGTTTCGGTTGGGGAATTACGGCTGTTTCCGTCTCAGGTCGCTTGTTTTCCGATGCTGCTCCTTGCGAATCGAGGAGAGTGAAGTCTATTGCTACCGGCTTTCCGGGTTGGGCGAACGTGCTTCCCACGCTGTACATGCCGCAGAGAAACATGCCGTGAATGACGATGGACATCACAACTGCTTTTCGTCCGCTGGTCATCACTTTCTCTCCGTCTGGAGGCTGACCTTCTGGAAGCCCGAATTCTTCACCGTATCGAGCACGTCCACGAAGGCCTGGAGTTGCAGATCCCGGTTAGCCCTGATGAGAAACGGACTGTTTCTGTCCAGAGCCTTCAGGGTTTCTCTGAGCGCCGAAATGGTGACCGGAGCGCCGGTGAAATATATCGTGCCCTTCCTGTCAATCTCGATGGTCCGGACCTTCAGGGTTTCCTCACTGTTCTGTGAAGCCTTGGGAAGCTGGACTGCTATGCCGGTGGCGATGAACGTCGAAGTCGTCAGCACGATGGTCAGGAGCACCAGCATGATGTCCACGAACGGAATGACGTTTATGTAATCAAACCCCTTCTCTTCCATGCAGAATCTCCCAGCGCAGAATGAGTACCTTTGCCTTTCTCAGGAGCAGGTTGTAGAGAGCCACCGACGGGATAGCCACCAGCAGCCCGACAGCGGTAGCCTTCAGGGCCAGTGCGAGGCCGGCCATGATCTTGCCGGTGTCCATAAATCCCCCGTTGCCCATGGTGTAGAAGGTGAGCATGATGCCGAGCACCGTGCCGAGAAGGCCCAGGTATGGCGCATTGCTGCCGATGGTGGCGATGACGTGCAGCTTGCGGGTAAGCTCCAGCTCCAGCTCCTTTTTATCGGAGAAATCACCTGGACGTATCCGCCGATAGACAAGCAGACGCTCGATGGCGCATGCCACCGCGACCACGCTCAGCAGGGCGAGCAGCCAGATTATGCCGTAATCGACAAGCAGTTTCACAGATTCCATGACACAGCCTTTCTTTTCAGATTCCTCATACCGCCTTCATCAGTCTGCCCATGCAGGAGATTTTCAAACGGTTAAGGGCGTCGGGTTCTTCAACTGATACGATCCGCGCGGCTTCAAGCCCCCAGACAGCGCGCACAGTATTAAGGAGTTTGCACCGCACCGCCCAGACGTGGACCAAACCGTCAAGTTCCAGCAGGGTTTGCAGAGCTGATGCCCAGCCTTTTCCCCGAAGTTCGAGAAAGCCCACCTCGTCAACGATCACCACATCGGCACCCGCGCACCTCTCCAGGGAGAGGGCTCTCATCCCTGCGGCCAGACCGGCTTCGTAAAATTCAAAAGGTATGCCGTTGCACAGATCGTTGTCCGGTATGCGGCGGGAAAGAGAGACGGAACTGTCGTCGAAGAGATCAATCAGATTGAACCCGCTACGGACACCGTTTTCCCACAGACCCTCCGCCAGAATCCCGGCCACCTTCACGCCCTCCTCCCGCAGTAGGCAGACCAGTGCGGAAAGAAGGGTCGTTTTTCCGCTCTGGCCTGGCCCGCTCAGAATGATGACGGGGGATTCCGCGAGGCACATCTATTCCGCCTCCTCGTAGTAGGCGCCCTGCAGGCATGCCTTGCACAGCGGCCCTTCGCCGGTTGCCGGGTCCGTGAAATCCTTTCCGTCAAAAACCTTTTCCCCGCATTTCGAACAGGGTACGGTCCTCAGGGGTTTTCCCGGCAATTCCTCTTTTTTCAGGTTGACCTTGACCTTTTTCCAGACGAGCAGTTCTTCATCCGGCACAGTCAGGACATACTCCTTTGCGTCCGGGCCTGAATTCTTTTCCTTTTCGCCGGGGATGAGGCTCACCCGCCAGGCGACATTGTTTTTCAGGTTGATGAACGTCGCGGCCATCCGGCCGTAGTCCACGTACTTGAGGTTCCTCCGCCCCAGGCGTGTGCCGGTGGCGATGAGCACTGCGTCGGCAATGCAGCGGTCGTTTTCGACAAAGACTATGAGGTCTTTCAGGTCTTCGGGCGCCGCCAGTTCCAGCCCTTTCTTGGCAAGACGGACTCCCAGCGATTGACCTGCGCAAAAATGGCCATGATAATCGATACATCGTTGCAGCGTTTCGCGAACATCGGTGATCAGCATATGAAAGCCTCCTTTAAACTTGTCATGATCTGAATCCGTGACGTCTGAATCCCGGCATTCTGCTTGCTCGGTGTTCAGACGTCACGGATTCAGGTATACGCAGTGCTGTCAGGTATGAGCGCATCTGCAAGTGCCGATTTTCCTCGGAATGCAGACTTTGAAACTCTCCCGCAGCGAATGGACATCCACCTCCCGGCCATACAGGGTGAACAGGTTTTCGCTCGTTATGACGCTGTCGGGAGTCCCGTCCGCGATGATCGAGCCATCCTTGAGCATGATGACCCGGTCCGCCACCCAGAGAGCATGGTCGGGGAAGTGGGTGGACTTGATGAAGGTGTATCCGTCTTCTCCAAGATCCAGAAGGCTTTCCAGCAGCTTGATCTGGTTGCCGTAGTCAAGGCCGTTAGCCGGTTCATCCATGACGAACGTGGTGGCTCCCTGGGTCATGGCTCTGGCGATGAGGGTGAGCTGGCGCTCTCCGCCGCTGATTCTGGTATAGGGCCTGTCCCGAAGATGGAGGATGGAAAGTTTGTCAAGAGCCGCCAGCGCGATATCCATATCCTCCGGGGAAAAGCGGGAAAAGAAGGTTTTATGCGGAATCCTGCCCATGAGCACCACATCGATCACCCGGTAGGCGAATGATGCGCGGTGTATCTGGGGTACATAGGCTATGTCCCGCGCAAGTGCCTTCTGCTGAATGGTGGAGATGGCACGCCCCTGGAAGAGGACGCGGCCTGTGTCGAGAGGGTAGAGGCCGAGCAAGGTCTTCAGCAGTGTCGTTTTTCCGCTTCCGTTCGGCCCGAGGAGCGAGATGATTTCACCCCTGCGCACATCGAAGGAGATTTTTCTGAGCACCAGCTTTTCCGGGAAACCGAAGCTGATGTTTTCTGCGACGAGCAGCATGGTTATGTCCATCCTTTCCGCGCGTTTTTCAGTACCAGTATGAAAAATGGTATGCCCATGAGAGATGTGACGATTCCAAGTGGGATCTCCACGGTGAAAAGCAGCCGTGCCAGGTCGTCCACAGCGATTAAATAGATGGCCCCGATGAGTGCTGCGACAGGCATCAGTATCCTGTTGTCCGGCCCAACCAGCATGCGGGCAATGTGGGGTATGATCAGGCCGACCCAGCCGATCAGGCCACCGATGACAACGGTTGTTGCGCTGATCAGTGTGGCGAAAAAAATCAGTGCCATGCGGATACGCGTGACGTTGATGCCCAGGGATTTGGCTTCGTCGTCACCCATGCTGAGGATGTTGAGGAAGCGTGAAAACAGCAGCAGGAAGAGTATCCCCGCGCAGATCGGGATCGAGGCAAGCGCGACGGTCCTGCCGTCAGCCAGGGAAAGGCCGCCCATGAGCCAGTAGACGATTGCCGGCAGCTGGTTGTAGGGGTCGGCAACGTATTTGACGATGGACAGCAGCGACGTGAACAGCGCGCCGCTGATGATGCCTCCGAGAATCAGCATCAGCAGCCGGTCGCCATGGTAGAGCCTTGCAATGCCCACGGCGATGAGAACAGCCAGGAAACCGCAGAGAAAGGCCCCGCACTGCACGGCGAACCAGGTGCTGGAGAGGGTCATCCCCAGTGCCGCCCCGAATGAGGCCCCTGCCAGCACACCGAGCAGTCCCGGGGAGACCAGCGGGTTGATGAACATGGCCTGGAATGCGGTGCCGGAAGCGGAGAGAGCCGCACCGATGAGGGCTGCGGCGATGATGCGCGGCAGCCTGATGTCCAGCAGGATGTTGGAGAGCAGGGAATGCCGTGCCTCGTCCATCGAGCCCAACCCGGCGGAGGATATGAGGAATCTGCAGATCTCGCCCAGGGTTATCTCGTATTTGCCCAGGGTGAGAGAGAGCAGAATGGAGAAAACGAGAAGAAAAACCAGGCCGGGTATCCGAAAACTTGTTTTCACGTGACGAGTGTTCTCCTTGTGATGATAGCTTTCAGCAATCAGATTGTTACTGCAAAAAAAAAGACCGACGGAGATTGACACCCGCCGGCCTCTGCAGACCTTCGTGGTCACTCCTTTCCAAGCACGGGAGGCGACGCTGTTTCCGGCGGCGCCCGCAGCCCGATGCCCATAGCCGTGCAGCCTTAGGGTCAGCGGGTCGGAGAGACGAATTAATTGATTGTGTTATGAAATTCAGAATATCTTAGAGTTTTGAATCAGATCATTCTCCTTGAGTTCGAGACCTGCCAGGTTTCAAAAAAACCTGGCAGGTCTGCTGTTTATTGCGCGTTATCTCCTCGTTGCGTCGATCAGGCCTTCTCCTTGTCCCACCAGATGACTGCCCAGCAGATTTTCCGCGGGTACGACATGATCCACTTTCCCTCCTCAAAGATGAGGTGCTCCTGCAGGAATGCCTGCAGAATGCTTTCCTCCCGGGGGGTGAATAGTTCTATCTTGGAACTCAGGTGAGCATGGGCATCTTCGGGGCTTTCATAGGAATTTCGCTCCTGATAGGTGATGAAGTTTACATTGGCGCGGATTCCCATACGGTAGAGCAGATTGTAAAGGTATATGTAATCGGGCCCCGGATTCAGCTCCCTGCCCAGCGCCCGGTAGATGCGGCGGTCATGGGGACCGTCGCCGACGATGGTCGAGACATAGACCCGCCTGCGGGCTGCCTTGTCCAGTTTCGAGAGGGCGCTCTCGAAATCTTCCGTAATCAGTGACCGGGACGCGAGTGCCACGTCATGTTCACCGATCCCCAGGGCGTTCCAGTCATCTTCCCAGGCGCCGAGTACCGTCTGGATAGTGGAAATGTTCAGTTTTGCGCAGCGCTCCCTGAGCAGGGCGAGCATGTTTCCCGAGATATCAATGGCCGTGATCGACTTCACCCGCTCTGCCAAGGGAATGGCCAGGGTGCCGGCGGCGCAGCCCACGTCCAGGAGCGTCCAGTGAGGTTTGACCTTGAGCATGCCCAGAAATAAGACCGAGTAGTCACTCTTGGATGAGTTTCGGGCAAAGGCCGGCGCCCGATTGTCCCAATAGGCCGAATTGCTGCTGGGAGAGGATTTACGTTTTCTCGTTTCCCAGCAGATACGGTTCCAATCGATTTCCCGGATGTCGAGCGGGGAAAGCATGGACTCGTCTGCCGATTCTTTTTCCTTGTCCGATGCCTGCCGGCTGCCGGGTTGCTCGGGCAGGCGGTGAAGAGAGTGCATGGGCCATTCTCCCGTACTGTCAGACTGTCGTCCTGAGTTCAAAAAACCCGCACCGATACCGATCAATCCAGTATCAATGCGGGTTCCGTTAGGCCTGCCGGGGCGGCAGGGGACGAAATGGGCGCTTGATGGGTTCAGCTCAAGTTTCTTGTTACGCAATTGGACCTGCCGGCAAGCACGGCTCCCGTAGCAGTGGCTGAAGGGAGGGCGGGTCGGAGCGGTGACTTTTCTTGAATCGATGGTGCGTTATATAAGCTGGTAAATAACCAAATGTCAAGAGAAATTGTTGCAGCGGATCGAAGCGCTGACAGGGCGGCATTGCGGCGTATCCAGCGGACCTTTGCGGCGCTTGCCAAACATTCGCTTTGCGAACGGGGAGAAATTGATGTACTATTCCGTGGATTCGTTGCCGATTCTCCCCTGTTTCGGCGGCGATACCTTTTGGTCAATCACTGGAGGAGGAGTTTTCATATGGCAAGTCTGAACAAGGTCATGCTGATCGGTAATCTCGGTAAGGACCCGGAAGTTCGCTATACTGCTTCCGGAACGGCTGTCGCCAGTTTTTCCCTTGCTACCAGCGAACGGTTCAAGAGCAAGAGCGGCGAGTGGGAGGAGCGGACTGAATGGCACAATGTCACTCTTTGGGGGAGGCTTGCGGAGATCGCCGGCGAATATCTTGCCAAGGGGAAGACGGTCTATATTGAAGGCCGGCTGCAGACCAGGAAATGGCAGGACCGGGATGGAAGGGATCGATACACTACCGAAGTGGTCGCGGACAAGATGCAGATGCTGAGCGGACGTGGAGACGGTCCGGGGCGCGCAGGGAGCAGAGCTCCTGAAGAGCCGGCTGCCGGGCAGGGCGGAGGATATGAAGAGCCGCCGTTCAACCCCGACGACGATATACCTTTCTAGTCGTTTCCTCCTCTGAGAATGTAACGGCAAAAGACGTAAGCTTTCGGGTTTGCGTCTTTTTTTATGATTTCTCCTTCAAGATAAACGTTAATTATGAGGCTTTCGGAGTACACAGTAAGATACTTTTGTCGCCGCCGGTTTCCGAGACACCCCTTCGCTGTGTGATTCAAGAGCCTGCGCGCAGACAGCGTAACAGTCTTTGACATGGGAATTGCCGACGTATTTCATTGCGCAGAAACCGATCGCGGCGTTGGCACCCCACCCGAGAACGGGCACGAACTTGAGGGCCTGCCTGGTAACTGCACGACCGGTCACGTGTTTCAGGGCGTGCATCAGGACGGACCTGGTGATCTCGGCTCCGACCATGGCGAACCCGGCCCGCTTTATCACCTGGAAGATGACCTGTTTCACTGCCGGGCTGTAACCGGCCACCTGGTCAGGTGCAAGTCCGAATCTGCGGTTGATTGCAGGGATAAGCTTGAGGAGGATCCCGACGTCTGATGCGATATCGATACCAAATGCAGGCACGGTGGCTGCGGCCGCGGAAAATAACGCTCGCTTCCTGACCATGGCGAAGCATTCGACACGAATTGCATTCAACTCATCGATGTTTTTCGGCAACATGCGGGCTCCCGTGCCTTGAAATCCTTTGACGGGGATTCAAGGGGTGGTTTTTCGGGGTTTTGGTCGAATGCCATAAAAGCTGATGCGGAAATCGCAAAGTGTGCTAATTTTGATTTGAAGACTCACGTGTAAAGCATACTATTCACCAGGTGAACGGGAATACCCGTCATCCCCGCAAGGAGGGGCAAAGCCATGGAAACCATCATCGGTCTTGCCGTTGGGACCGGTCTCAGCGCCGCATGCGGGTTCAGGGTATTCGTCCCCCTCCTGGGACTGGGTGTGGCGGCACTTTCAGGCTACCTCACGCTCTCGCAAGGTTTCCAGTGGCTGGGGACGTGGCCGGCGGTCATCGCCTTTGCCACTGCTACGGTGCTGGAAATCTGCGCGTACTACGTACCCTGGGTTGACAACATGCTGGATGCGCTCATGACACCCGCCGCTGTCGCTGCCGGGACAATCAGCACGGCTTCCATGATGGGCGACGTTTCCCCATTCCTGAAGTGGTCAGCGGCGATCATCGCTGGTGGCGGAATTTCAGCCATAGTACAAGGGGGCACGGTAGCGCTGCGGGCGAAATCGTCCGCAGCCACGGGCGGCATGACGAACTCCATGGTCTCCACTGTCGAACTTGCCGGGTCGACCCTGCTCACCGTTTGTGCCATCGTGATTCCGGTGATCTGCCTGATCATTGTCCTCCTGATCTGCGGCTTCATGATCAGGAAGATGGCGAACTCCCCGGGCATCAAGAGCTTTTTTACGCGAAAAAACGAATGACGGGCTCTAGGAGTCTTGGGCTTTTTGTGAGGGAATCATGGAGGTCTCTCGATAAATGGAAAGCCCTGTTACGCTGACGGTTTTGGTGGTGACGGTTTCTTTATCAGCCGGTACAGGAACAGCAGGAGCAGGGCGCCGCCGGTAGCCAGCAGGAGACTTCCCAGGTTGAATCCCGTCACGTTGCCCATTCCCAGTAATGATCCGACAAAGCCGCCCACGAAGGCGCCTGCTATGCCGATCAAGATGGTAATGATGAATCCGCCGGGGTCCTTCCCGGGCATTATCCACTTCGCGAGCACGCCGACGATCAAACCCATGATGATCCAGGAAAAAAATCCCATGTCACTCCTCCTTTTCCACTGGTTTCGAATCCATTGATGACGCGTGAGTCTGTGTCGTTTCCGATAAATTATATAACGATCAGAAAAATTTTCCAGTCACTTGGACATCTTTCCATGATCTTGCATGCCGACTTCTCGGCGAGCCTGCTCTCAACCTTTTTTCCCGCACATTTGTAACGATGGCCGGCGTTCGGATTGCCGGATTTTTATATCTCGTTTTTAATTCGTGTTTTTTTGTTTTGCTTCAGGCGGGAAACTTCGGTATGATTCGACGCTGACTTGCTCCGTTCAGGCGCAGCCGAACCAAAGGCCGCGAGGATTGAGATTGTTTGGGCAGAGCCTGCTTCGACATTCTGCCCGAGCTCCGCTATTTTATCGATATGAAGGGGCGGGCAAACAGGATGCAATCTGTGTTTTCGACAGTGCGGGCATTGAGTCACGATTGCTCTATGAAGTCATTTTTCCCGGCGGTAACGCAGATGACAAGTAATGACAACAGTTACGAGGTAGGCCGGCGGATCAAGGAGATCCGCCTTTCAAGGGGGCTCACCCAGCAGTCGTTCGCTGCTTCCCTGGGGATTGTGCAGGGGTTCCTGAGCGATGTGGAGCGAGGCAAGAAGCTGCCGTCCGATACCCTGCTGATAGCTCTTTGCCATCTGTATGAAATAAACGAGGAATGGCTTTTTACCGGGGTAGGGGAAATTTCGCGCAAGCTGATGGACCAGGAAGAGGTCGAAAGGATCGTTGCTTCGCGAACGGCACTGTTGAAGAGAGTGCCGCCCGAGTTTCCGGACGGGATCACCGAGGAGGATATTCATGACCGCATTATCCTGCCCGGCGTCGAGGAAGGGTGCTATGCCCTGTTGTTCCGCGGAGATTTCATGGCGCCGACGATCCAGGACGGGGACCTGGTGATTTTCACTGCCTGTCATGTCTTTGATAACGGGGATATCGTGCTGCTGAACAACCTCTGGGGGGAGACGATCCTCAGGAGATACCGGATCCGTGATAACGAGGTGGTTCTGGCGCCGGACAATCCCATGTACCGCCCTTTCCGCATCGACGGCGCCACGAGGATCTTCGGCAAGGTCAAAGAGGTCTGGAGAAAAATGAGATTCTGAAGGGCCGGTCACCTGCCCGGCAACGAGGGCTGCGCCCCGGATCCTGTCCTGCTCCGGGGCGCCCCGGCACCGCTATTTCTGCACCCATCTTCCGTTTGCCAGCTGTATGTACCAGCCTGCCTTGGCTTCTTCACGCTTGGTTTCCGCAAAAGTTGCAGCCGCTTTGCCGATCACCTGCTTCATCGAATCCTTGGTTTCGGGTTGCTTGTTCATGCGCAGGATCGCTTTTGCCATGTTCTGGATAACCGTTTTGCGGTTGGCGTTCTCGGCCTGGATGACCGGTTGGGCAATGTTTGCCCTGGACTGGTCGCGCAGCGCCACGCTTCCGTCTGCCGCTTCTCCTGCGGCGCCGCTGTCCCGCAGGGCGTTCAATTCCGTCAGCCTGTTCCGCATCTCCTCATAAGCCTTCTGTACTTCCGGGATTCCGGCAAGTTCGGTGGCAAGTCTGGTGCCCAGGTCGTCCTGGGCGCACGCTTCGGCGACGAAACTGACCGTGGGAAGCGAACGCAGCCAGCTGACGGGCTTCTGCTCCGGCGCTTTTTCCTTCTGTTCCGGCTCCTTCACGTCCGATCCCTGTTCCGGCGCAGGCTGCTTCATGAGCATTTCATCCAGGGATTTGTAGGCCTGCTTGACGTCCTTTTCGGGGAAATAGACATTGACCGTGATAAACGCACAGGCCGCCAGGAGGCCGACCAGCCCCGCAGCCAACCACCGTACAAGAGTCTTCATCATCATTACCTCCCTTTCATGTAGTAACGAATCACTATACCACACCGTTTACTCAAAAAACAGGTTGTTCAGCTTCAATCAAGCCATTTGATGTCGGTCTGGACAGGCGCTTTCGTTTCATCGTCATCTCCGCCCTTGCCCCTTGTCGCCGCTTCACGTATGGATTCCAGGAGGTGGTCGAGTGATATCCTGTTCTGTACCGGCACCACGGTTACGCTCAGGTCTTTCATGCCCAGAATATTCCGGTGCGAGATGTCGAGCTTTTCGAAGGTAAGGAAGCCGTCCCGCAGGAAAGCGCTTATTTCCCCGTTGTCGTAGCGCCTGTCGTTGGTGAAAAGAAAGCCCCGCAGCTTTTTCCCGGACAGCTTCTGCAGGAACTCCTTGCTGACCAGCATCTTCTCTCCATTTCCGGTCCGGGTCCAGAGATTGACGAAGCCGTTCAAACCGCGGACTTTGTTGTTGCCCTGGTAGAGGCTCATCACGCCATCGACTCTGCCGGTCATATACCCTTCGATTTTCTGGAACGCAGCGCAGAACTGTTGGAGGCTGAGGTTGTTCAGGAGCAGATCGGCTTTGAATTCAAGCCCGTTGTCGTAGCCGAGGAATCCTTTTCCCACGAGGCTTCCCCCATAGAGCGCGACGTTCAGGGGGTTGATTTCCATCGTTCCCCTGGCGGCATTCACAAAAGCCTCTGCTTTCCCGGTCTGCAGAGCCCCGAAGCGGATAGAGCCGATACGCAAAGGGGTTCCCTTTGCCTCGGCACTTCTGAAGGCCATGAGCAGGCGCTGATAGTTGTCCTTGCTGTAACTTACCGGAGCGGATTGACGGCCGTGTCCCTGTCCCGGAAAAACGAAAGAGAAGGGCAGCCGGCCCTCAATGTCCGCAACCGCTATTTTTTGGGAAGGTATCTCGAGGGATGCTCCGGTGATGGTCAGTTCACCGTCTGTCCCGAAATTTTTTCCGTCCAGGCTGATGTCTCCCCGCATGGCCAGCGTGCCCTGCCCTTCAGCTTCCTGGAGGGCCCTCGGGAGGACATTGGCAAAAGCATCCAGGATCGAATTCAACCTGACGGTATCAACAGAGCAGGATACGTTTCCTTTCCGGTCCGCGGTGGCAAACCTTTTGACCCAACCGGACAAGCGGGCGCTCATATCCGGGCTCCGCGAGATTACCGCATCCTGCAGCGTGAAATCTTCGCCGTTCACGATGGTGTGGAGTTCCAGCTTCAATCCGGAGGTTATTTCCCTGCCGCCGGCATTCTTCAGTGAAATGTCTCGACCGGTTGCTGTCAGTTGCGCATGCAGGCCTGACTTCCCGTTCATTGATCCTTCCAGGGTTGCATCGAGCAGCCCCCCGGACAGCAGGACACTCTGCCGGGAGGGCGCCAGCCCCGACAGTTCAGCCAGGCGCTGTTCGCGAAACCTCACGAGAAAGGACAGGCTCTTGTCTCCGGCAAAAGGTTTCGCCTGAATCGTCCCAGCCACCGGGCCGCCCAGTGATGTGCCCTGCAGCGTTGCAGTGGCATCCTGTCCGGAAAAAACGAGCCGAGCGGTGAGGGATCCGGCCTTGCGATCCTGCACGGTGAGTGAGGGGATGGCTGCGTCGGTGCTGCCGATGAGACGCCTGCTCGAACCAGCGGTGTAATAGCGGCAGTTAATGGAGCCGGAGATCCCTGGCGCCGATACGGAACCGTGCACCAGGTCCAGCCCCTTGATCGTCCCCCTCAGGGGAATTCCCGCGGCTTTTTCTTTCTTCTGCATGGTCGGCAGGAGCACGGCTGCCTCAGCCAGGCGGAAGCTGGTCCCGCTGCCGCGCAGTTCCGCGTTGCGCAGCTCGAGACGTTTGTTTCCCAGCGAATAGTCCGTACTCATGTCCCAGTGCCTGCCGTCGACGATAGCAGTGCCGACCCTCAGACTGCCATCGGCTGAAAAACCGCTCCCGTTGCTGAGCAGCCGTGATGTTACGGCTGCATTGCCGAGGGAAATCGTGCGCCCTGAAAAGGTGAACGACAACGAGTCAGCGGAAGCCCTGGCATGCGCTTCATACTGTTGCAGGGAACTGCCCGTGGCCTTTGCGGTAAGAGATCCCGATCCGGTGACGAACTGGAGAGAGGTTTTTGCCAGGTGCTTGTTCAGTACGGCAATATCGGCGACAGTTGCGGTCATGACTCCGTTCCAGGGTGTGGGTGCGCCCTGTCGGTAGCTCGCCTCTCCTTTCAGGGCCGTGCCGAAAACATGGGCAGTAACGGCGGGCACAGCGACTGACAGGGGTTTCATCCGCGGAGAGAAACGGGCGGTGAACGGCACCTGGATCGCCTGGATGATTGCAGGAGCCGTGCCCGGAGCCGAGGCAAACCTGCCGTCCAACACCCAGCCGTCACGACCTCCCGTCATGGTCATGTCCATGCTGCCATTGTCCAGCAAGACGCGTCCACGTCCGGAAGCGGAGGCGTTTCTGACGGCAAGATCCATGCGGCCGGAGGTTATGCCCGTCTTCCTGGAGCCGCGGATGGTGAGGCCGCTGGTGGAAAGCGTCCCGCCAAGCGCCGTCGCAGTACGGAGGCTCTCGGGAAGCAGAAATGCCAGGCTCCCGAGCGGCATGCTGTGACGGGATACGCGAAGCTCAAAGAGGGCGTCGCGGCGGACGCGGCTCACGCTGCCTGAAAAGCGGATCGGAGGTGAATCGCTCAGGGACAGGGTTCCTGTGTCAATTCCCGCTTCATCCTTGACGGTGTCATAGCGGAGAGAGACATGGAGGGTTCCCTGCAACGGGCTTGCATTACCTCCCGCAGGGAGGGAGATTCCGGCTAGGGAGCCGTCGAATCTGGCACTGGCCAGCGAGCCCCGCAATTCTGACGTCAACCGGATTCCTGCTGTGGCATTCGCCAGTGCGGCAGGCAGTTTCCGTTTTCCGGAAAGCTGCATCGATGCCAGTGAAAGGCGCGGCGAATCCAGAACGAGCCTGAAAGAGGGATCCTGCCCCATTTTCCCCTGTGCCGTCAGCTGTATGGGGTTGCCTGACGGATCCTCTGCCGACACGGCCAGACCTGATTCCGTGGAGCCCTTGGTGGAAAAATTCCTGATTTTCATTCCCATGGACGCTGATCGGCGGCCGTTGACGATCAGGGAAAGATCGTCCACGGTCAGGCGTGCAATGGTAATGTCACCGGTGGGCTGACGCTTTTTTTTCACGAGGCTTGTGATCAGTTCCCAAAAGTTCCACCTGCCGTTTTGGTTCTTCTCCAGCCTTATCACCACGCCCCCGAATTCCAGCCGCGCGAGACCTGTCGTCCCGGTGAGGAGCCTGAGCCAGTCTGGAGAGAGGGAGATGGCGCGAACGGAGACCAGCTCATGGCGTGTGAACCCCTGCGGATTCCAGAGGGCAAGCCCTTCGAGGGTGAGGGTGGCTCCCGAAATGCGTGCCCCGGATATGCTGACCCTGCAACCGGCCTTTTTCGATAGGAAGCCGGATATCTTGTCTGCTGTGAAAGGCAGGGCGATGGTCAGCCGGAGCAGGATATAGAATGCTGCAATGGCGAGGAGCAGGCCTGAGGCCGCCAGGATGAGCAGGCGTTTCGCCCTGCCGTTTGCGGATTTTATTGAGGGAGACGTTTCAGGCATATGCATGCACTAACCGAACTGATTCTACGGCGCCGGTGAAAAAAAGCCCCGCCAGAGCGGGGCTTTTTTCGGATTCCGTCAATCTGGGCCCCGGTGCGGGGCCGGGGAGGTACTGCTTGGGGGAAACCGGAGCGATTGCATCGACCCGTCCGGTTGCTCATGCTGGATCACCACAGGGCTAAGATAATCAGGATTCAGAGCATGGCACCGGCATCCCACGCCGCTTGGTACATCTCGGTGCAGTCCCGGAGCGTGATCCGGGAGGGACTTATTTCTTCTTGGCCGGAGCTACGGCGCTCTTCAGTGCCTTGCCGGGACGGAACTTGGGCACCTTGGCGGCGGCGATCTTGATTTCCTTGCCGGTCTGAGGGTTTCTGCCGACCCTGGCCTTTCTCGTGGCCACTTCAAAACTGCCGAAACCGACGAGTGTTACCCGGTCTCCTTTTTTAAGGGCTGCGCTTACCGAATCGATAAATGCCCCTACTGCCTTTTCCGCTACCGCTTTGGTCAGGTTGGAAGATTTTGCCACGGCTTCCACGAGTTCTGCTTTGGTCATAATAGCCCTCCTGTTGAAATTATGGGGTTAAATTCTCCCTTAATATATACGTAAAATTACAGTTTGCAAGATTTAATTTGCGCGGATTTCACTTTTTTTGCCGGTCAAAAGGCCGCAAAAACGGGGTGTTTTCGAGCGGCTTGCTCTGCAAAGCGCCGCCCAGCGCTGCGCAAGCATGCCGAGTGCGACACAAGTAGCTGTAATTACTCGTTAATTATCGCCATGTGACAGGCTCCTGTACCTGATCGCTGACCGGCTCTTCTTCATCCTGTTCTTCCTTTTTCTCATCGTACCCGTGGGGTTCGGTGCCTGACAGGAAGCATTCGGTGACGCTGCCGGGCGTTCCCTGCTTTGCCAGCCTGCCGGTGCGCGGATTTATGGACACAAAGACGACGTTTCCGGGAGGAGAAAACGGCAGGACAGGAACAGTGGCCAGGGCCTTTTGCATGAAGCCGGTCCAGATGGGGGCGGCGGCCTGCCCACCCGATCCTCCTGCTCCGAGCGACCGCTCCTGGTCGTATCCCACCCAGACACCCGTCACCAGCTGCGGCACATAGCCGATGAACCAGGCATCCTTCATGTCGTTGGTGGTCCCGGTCTTGCCTGCAACGGGACGTCCCAGGGCCCTGGCGCGCTGGCCGGTGCCGCTGGAAACGACGCTTTGCATCAGGTTGGTTATGAGATAGGAGGTTTCCGGCGAAATAACCGGAGCGGGCGTTATCTGCACTGCGTCTCCGTACAGTGTCACCGCAGGGATGTCGCCTGCAGTCGCGGATGTGGACGGGGAAAAGACCGGAGTCGGGACCGTCACATACTCCTCAAGGATCCTGCCTTCACTGTCTTCGACTTTGGTTATGAAAGAGGGTGTGGTGCGAAAGCCGCCCGAAGCGAAGACGGCATAGGCCGACGTGAGTTCCAGCGGAGTGACGCTGGACGAGCCGAGCGCCAGGGTCAGGTTGGCCGCCAGGGAGGACGTGATGCCGAGCCGTTTCGCGTAATCGATGGCTGCGTCCACGCCGATGGCTTCCAGAATCTTCACGCTCACGACATTTATGGAGTTGGTGAGGGCTTGACGCATGGTCACCGGTCCGCGATAGACGTTGTCGTAATTCTTCGGCTTCCAGCTTTTCGATCCGCTCCCCGCGTATTCCACCGGCGAATCATCGATGATCGTGGCAGCCGTCATTCCCTTGTCCAGTGCCGCAGCGTAAATGATCGGCTTGAAGGCGGACCCGGGATTCCTCCGTGCCTGTACCACCCGGTTGAACTGGCTGCGCCGGAAATCATAGCCGCCGACCATGGCCTTTACCGCGCCGGTTCTGGGGTCGACAGCCACCAGGGCTGCCTGGGCGAGCGGTGCCTGGTCAAGTTCGAAAACGGCGTTCTGTTTGTTCTTGTCGGGGGTCACCACCGAGACATCGATCACGGCTCCAAGAGGGATGGTTTTCCTGCCGGCACTGCCGCCCAGCCCATAGTGTTCCGCAAAGACGACCCTGCCGGCCCAGGACATGTTCTTGCGGGCGAGCGTGCCGGTCCGGTCGCCGACGCGCACCGTCAGCACGCCCTTGGCCTGGTTCGCGGCAACGACCACTCCCTGGAAGGTTTCGCCCTGCTTCAAGTCTGCCGAGTCGATGCCCTGCTCGACCTTCCTGCAGAATTCTTCAACTTCCGACTCGCCCAGGTACCTGGCTGGTCCGCGGAATCCCTGCCGCTTGTCGACCGCTTTCAGCCCGCTCACGACGTTCTCGTAGGCAGCTTTCTGCATTTCGGGGTTCATGGTCGTGTAGATCTTCATTCCGCCCTTGTAGAGCAGGTCCTCACCGTATTTCTGCTCGAGCTGGATGCGGATGTGCTCCAGAAAGTAGGCAGACTGGATGCTGTTGACCTTTTTCTTCGACGTGATGACGATCGGGGTTGCGCGCGCATGCTCGGCTTCGGCTACGGTTATGTAGCCTTCTTCGACCATCCTCGCCAGGACGTATGCCTGCCGTTCACGGGCCCGGTCCAGGTGCTTGATGGGCGAATAGGTTTCCGGGGCCTTGGGGAGGCCCGCCAGTATGGCCATCTCGGCAAGGTTAAGGTTTTCAACATCCTTGCCGAAATAGGTCTCGGCGGCGATCTGGATTCCGTATGATCCGGCGCCCAGGTAGATCTGGTTCAGATAGATGTAGAGTATTTCGTCCTTGGAGAGCTTTTCTTCCATCCTCTTGGCCAGGATCGCATCCTTGAGCTTGCGGGAGAATTTTTTTTCCGGGGTGAGGAGCATGGATTTCGCCACCTGCTGGGTTATGGTGGACGCACCCTCTTTTTTGCTCATGGTCATGAGGTTCTTGATGACGGCCCTGAAAATTCCCAGGTAATCCAGCCCCTTGTGCTGGAAGAAGTTAGCGTCTTCGGCGGCGACGAAGGCCTGGATCAGCTTTTTCGGGATTTTCTCCACAGGGACGACTTTGCGCCTCTCCAGGAAGAACTCCCCTACCAGTGTTCCGTCATCGCCATAAACCTGGGTCACTATGGGCGGTTTATAATCCGTCAGGCGGTCTACCTTTGGCAGTGATGCAAGGATGTAAGCGAAGTATCCGGCGAAACCGAGTACCGTCAGGAATACGATGACCGCCATTACTCCGAGAAATACGGCAAATCCGCTCCTCCCCGGTTTTTTCCTGCCATGAACGCTTCTTGTCCGCTGATCAGCTGGTGATGCCATCGTTCCTGTTCTCCAATAAAATACCTGATGTGATAGTGCTCTGTTTGTTTCTCATCGAGATCCGCGTGGTTTCCGGATGGAAGCATGGGGTGACAATAGCCCAGAACTGCCCACAAATACAAGGAGGAACTGAGGTTCCCGGGCCTACTTTTTCCTTGCCTTGACGCCATCGGCCGGTATAATACGGAAGGTTTCCAATTCAGTGAGGCTCCATGGACCGCCCTTCTCTCCACGCCCTACGAAACATCGGCATAATTTCCCATATCGACGCCGGCAAGACCACGGTGTCGGAGCGGATCCTCTTTTACACGGGGGAGACCCACAGGATGGGCGAGGTCCATGACGGACAGGCGACCATGGACTGGATGCCCCTGGAGCAGGAGCGCGGCATTACCATTACCGCAACCACGACCGCCTGTCGCTGGGGGCGCTTCTGGATCAACCTGATCGATACGCCGGGTCACATCGATTTCACCATTGAGGTGGAGCGGAGCATGCGGGTGCTGGATGGCGCCATTGCCATTTTCAGCGCCGCAGAGGGGGTGGAGCCCCAAAGCGAATCGGTATGGCGCCAGGCCGACCGTTACGGTGTGCCCAGGATCTGTTTCATCAACAAGATGGATCGGGTGGGCGCCGATTACCGTGCTGTGCTGGGCCAGATAGAACGGAAACTCGAGGCCCGTCCCGTGCTCCTGCAACTCCCCATAGGCAGCGAAGGAAATTTTGCCGGCATCATAGATCTCATTGACGAAGAGACCCTGAGCTTTTCCGCGGCCGACCAGGGGATGACCGTGGAACGACAACCGGTACCAGCGGCATACCTGGAGGATGTCCGGGCGGCCCGGGAAGCACTTATCGAGACCGCCTCCGATTTTGATGATGCCATTGCGGTGGATTTTCTCGAAGGAAGGCCGGTCGAGCCCGACCGTCTCCGGTCCGCCATCCGCCAAGGGACTGCCTCGTCCCGAATCTTCCCGGTCTTCCTCGGGGCAGCGCTCCGCAACAAGGGCATCCAGCCGCTGCTGGATGCAGTGGGGAGCTATCTGCCGTCACCTCTCGATGTCCATCCGGCCGTCGGTGCCAGGCTGGACGACGGGGGGGTGGAGCAGGTTCACTGTGATCCAAAGGCTCCGCTGTGTGCCCTGGCTTTCAAGGTTCTGTCGGATGAGGGGAGAAAGCTGACCTTTCTGCGCATCTATGCGGGTGAGATCCGTGCCGGCGCCACGGTTTTCAACAGTACGCGGGGATGTCCCGAGAAAATCGCCCGCCTCTTCCGGATGCATTCCCACAAGAGGGAACGGATAGAAGCGGCGGCAGCCGGCGATATTGTTGCGGCGAGCGGTCTCAAGGACGTGCTCACCGGCGATACCCTGTGCGATGCCGGACATGTCCTGATCCTCACCGGCCTGACCGTTCCCGATCCGGTCGTGTCTCTGGCGGTCGAACCCAGGAGGGTGGAAGACCGTGACAAGCTGTCCGGGGCTCTGGAAAAGCTCCAGTGGGAAGATCCCACCTTTCGCGTGCGGGAAGACCCTGAAACCGGTCAAACCATCCTGACGGGCATGGGTGAGCTTCACCTGGAGGTCATCATCGACCGGCTCGACCGTGATTTCGGCGTGCAAACCAAGACCGGCCGTCCACAGGTAGTGTATCGGGAGACCCTGCGCCGTTCCGCGGAGCACAGAGAGGTCTTCAGGCGCGAGATAGATGGAAAAGTCCAGGGTGGGACCGTCGTTGTGCGCGCTACACCGCTGCCCCGGGGCGACGGTGTGCGCGTTATCCTTCCCTCTCCGGGGGAGCCGCCTCTTCCCGAGGAGTTGCGCGACCTTCTCGGGGATGTCATGGATCAGTCCTGTCAGTCGGGAGGTTCGGCAGGATACCCGGTTACGGATGTGGAAGTGAGGATCCTGGAGGCGCCCTACGAACCGGGAGTCACCACGGAGATCGGCTTGAGGGCTGCTGCGCATCGGGCTCTGGCCTTCGCGCTCAAGGGGGGCACGCCGACCCTGCTCGAACCTGTCATGGCACTGGAGCTGATCACGCCTGCCGATTACACGGGAAAAGTGCTCGGTTCCCTGCAGCAAAAGCGCGGACGGATTGAAGGCGTTGCTTCCCGTGGTGCGGTCGAGGTCGTCAGGGCGAATGTGCCGCTGGCAGAGATGTTCGGTTTCATGACTGAATTGCGGAGCGCCACCAAAGGGCGGGGCTCTTTCAGCATGGAATTCTCCCATTACGACCAGGCACCGCCGGAGACGCAGAAACGTTTCGGGCTGGCGGAATGAATCTGATCAATTGGGTTTGAAAAATAACCTCTAATAGTATAAAATCCGCTTTCCTGCCAGGAGAGGAAATGACGGAGCGAAACCACCACAATCAGTCACCGCAGAAGCGGGACGCCGCGAGTCCCGGCGAGGGGGCAGCGGTTCTCGTCGAGGTTTACAAAGCGTTGAAGGCGCTGGCTTTTTATCCCGATGGGCACCCCCTGCGGGACAAAATCCCCCGGCGGGCTTTCCAGCTGCTGGTGAGCTTCATGAAAGGTGACGCGTTTTCCCTCGTCGTGGGACGTGGCGGTATCAGGGTCTACGGCCGTGATGAACGGGTTGAAAACACCCGGATGGTGAAGGCTTTCGCCGACGAGCTCTTTGCCCGGGAAATCCAGCGTCTGGTTTTTCTGCCCGATCTGACGCTGGCGGACCTCACCGGTTTCCTGGCCCTGCTTTCGATGGAGCCCCAGAAAATCCTCGCTGAGGGCGGGATAAGCAAGCTGCTTCAGCAACGGGGCTTCCAAACCGTCATGGTCAATGAGATAGATATCTCCGCTGCTTTTACGAAACGGATGAGCGGCCTGGACGAGAAGGGGGCTCCTGCTGACGGAGCGGGGACGTCCGGCGCGGATGCCTTCGATTGGGAAGGGACTGGACTGGAGGAACCTGCCGTTGATGATCTCGACGAGCTGACCGTTGATGAACTCCTTACGCGGATGGAGAACGAAACGGACGCCGACAGCTATCTGCTCTTGTCCCGCAAGGTGGCTGCAAAAGGGCAGGCCATGAAGGGAGAGGGTAACTTCGATTCCCTTTTCGGAGTCATCCTTCGCCTGTTGAACCAGTGCTCCCGGGAGACGCTCGGCGAGGCCCAGCGCGTGACAGCCCTCGCGGTGTTTCGCGAGCTTGCCGGCGGCGAGATGGCCGACCATCTGCTGGACCATCTGGAAGACAAGGATTTCATGCTGAAAGAGATCGTCTTCATGGTTTTCAACCGCTTGGGGGAAGGCGCCGTGGACGCTGTCCTCTGCAGGGTTGTCGACACGGCGAACCCATACTACCGCAAGATATTGGCTACTGCTTTGCTGCGGATCGGGGAGCCGGCCGTGGTTCCTCTCGTCGCCATGCTGCATGATGCCAGGAGCCGTGCAGTGTGCGCAGCGGCAGCGGTTCTGGGTGAGATGGGAGCGCGTGACGCTGTCAAGGGGCTGGTGGGGAACCTCTCCCATGAGGACAGCCGCGTAAGGATCGAGTCCGTTCGGGCACTGGCCATGATCGGGGGCAAGGAGGCCACTGAAGTCCTGCTGGGACTCCTGCGGGGCAAAGACCCGGTCATGGGGAAACAGGCGGTTCTCTGGCTGGGGATCAGGCGCACCACAAAGGCCCTGCCGCCTCTGCTGCAGCTGATTTTCAAACGGGAGTTCAAGGCCGGGTCCTTTGCGCTGAAGAGGGATGCGGTGAGGGCAGTCGGCCGCATCGGGGACCATTCGGCCCTGGATGCGCTGTTCCGCCTGGTGCGGAAGCGGCATGTCATACTCCCGGGCTGCTGGGAGGAGCTGAAGCTCCTTGCCATAGAGGTCATCGGGCAGTTCGGTGGAGACGCGGCCGTGGATTTCCTGGAGAAAACCGCGGCCCGTGGCGGGAAACTCGGGCAGAAATGCGCGGACACACTGAACAAAAAGGGAGAGGAGTCGCGGAGACAATCATGACAGAGTTCAGCCATAACGATGCACAACGGGCGGCGATGCTGCTGACCGCATCCATCAAATCCGTAACCCTGTATCCCCAGGCCCATCCGGCGGTACGCCAGCCGTTGCAGGAACTGACCTGCATTTTCGAGGCCAGGCTTCGCCGGAAGCCCGAACTTCACCTGGGCGTGGTGGAAGGGGTGCTGTTTATCGAAGGGCATATCTTCGTTACGCCGAATTCCGCCGTTGCCGAACTGGCGGACCGTTTCTCGTCCAGGAGGATCGAAGGCCTGACCATCTATGAGGGGGTCACGACCGACGACCTGTTCCGGTTTGCTTCGCTCCTTGCCGTGAGGGACATTTCGGGGGAAGAGATTTTCGCGAGGCTTGAAGAGAGCGGTGTCCGTACCTTACGTCTCGGGATCGACCAGCTGATTTACGGGGATTCCGCGGACCTGGAAGGCTCTGCCCCTTCGCAGACCTACAAGGACGCTCTCAATGCGGTTCGCGATACCATGCGGGAGATCGAAAACGGCAGGATTCCAGCCGGTGACAAGATCAATGCGGTCGTCGACAACATGGTTTCCATGACTATCAAGGACCATACCACGCTGCTCGGTTTGTCGATGATCAAGGACTACGACAATTACACCTTCAACCATTCGGTCAACGTGGGGATCCTGTCCCTGTCTCTGGCAGCATACCTGGGGATGGACCGGACGACGCTGCATGACATCAATACCGCCGGTCTCCTCCATGATATCGGCAAGACGCGGATTGACAAGAAAATCCTCAACAAGCCGGGCAAGCTGTCGGATGCCGAATACGAAGTGATGAAGCAGCATGCGGAAAAGGGCGCGGAGATCGTCGCGGCGATGAAGGATATCGATCCCTGCGTTTCAGATGCGGTGCTCGGTCACCACATCAAGTACAACCGTACCGGTTACCCGGAATGGGCGAGGGGCAGGGGGTTCGGCGCGATGGCCGACATCGTTGCGGTTGCCGACTGCTATGATGCCATAACCACGCTGAGGAGCTACAGCATGCCGACGCTGCCGAAACCGGCGCTGGACATCATGGGCCGCTTGGCCGGGACATCCCTGAACAGCGAGTATGTGAGCAAGTTCGGCGAGATGATGGGCAGGTATCCTGTCGGCACCCTGGTGCGGCTCGACAACAACGAAATCGCCCTCGTAGTGAGGCCCCATCCCATGGAAAGCGAGATTCCCGCTGTAAAGATAATTTTCGACGCGAACGGCGAGGTGCTGCCCAAGCCGAGGGTAGCAAGCCTGGCGGCCAAGGACGGTGCCAGGTACGCTTCCATTGTGGCGACGGTCGATCCGATCCTGAAAAACGTGGATGTGGGACGCTGCTTTTCTACCTGATCCGCAGCCTGCCCAGGGCCTCTGCCGCGGCTTCCCGGGTGCCGGGATGGGGGGAGCCGAGAAGCTCGATGAACTTTCCTTCCAGCGAGCCGTCATCCATTCGTGCAAGGGATCTGGCGGTTTCTGCCTCAATAAGGCCGTCTCCTGCGTCGAGGAATGGGGTGAGCGCGGCAATGACGGACGGATTGCCGAAGTTTCCGAGTGCGGTTATGGCCCGTGCCCTGATGGCTGAATTGGGGTCCTGCAGGCGTTCGAGCAGAACGGGAAGGGCGCTGGGGTGGCCGATCGTTCCCAGGACCTCCACGGCTGTCGACCGGATGTCCTCTTCAGGCCGGGAAGCACAGTAGAGGAGAGCTGGAATGACTTCTTCCCCGCCGATCCTGCCGAGGGCATAGATCGCCCTCACCTTGATGCCGACATCGCCTTTTTTCAATGCATCCATGACCTCCGGCAGGCTGCCGATCCCTTCCAGGCGGTCCAGTGCCTGGGCTGCAGCGGTGCGGACCTCTTCACAGGGGTCGCTCAACAGGGTCGAGAGGGCATCTCTACGTTTGCGTACGGATTCGAAGACGGTCATGATGTTCAGATACTAGCAAAATGCTCGAATTTCGCAACAAAATTGTTCATCGGGTCTTCTCCCGGTTGCCGTTGTGATCGTGCCGCATGAGGTTGCCGTGCGGCGGCGCAAAGCCCCCGATATCCCCTGTCTCCTCAGTGTCACTTCCAGCTGGACAGTTTCCTCCGTGCCTTCTCCCGGTCGTCGGCTTCCTCGGCAAAGGTGACCGGCAGCGCCAGGGCCAGCTGCAGCTGCTTGAGGGCTGCTTCCTTCCGGCCCATCTGGTGGTAGACCTTGGCCAGGCTGTAGCGATGCGCGATACGGTCTTTGATCGCAATCGCCCGCAGCAGCAGGTTTTCGGACTTCTCCATCGAGGCCGCGGGCAAACCTCCGTAAACCAGCCTGACGAATGCCCGTGTCCAGGGTTGCAGCGAGGCTACCTTGTAATGCCAGCGGCTGAGCACCAGCAGGGAAATGTCGTCAGCAGGGTCGAGGGTGAGGGCCTTCTCGATATTCTCCTTGACCAGGCGTGAAAGCCGGATCTGCGTTTTCACACTCGCGTCTTCAGCCTGCGCACCCAGGGTGACGGCGAGCCATTTGTACCCTTCGTCATCCTTCGGACAAGCCGTTATGGCCTGGTTCGCGAACTGTTCCGCGCGGAGCAGGTGTGCTTTCCGCTGCCGGGCATCTTTGCTGGTCCGGCCCCGTTCGTATTCAGTGAACGCTTTGCGCCAGAGTGGCGTTCCCGCATCCCTCGACACCTGACTTTCCTTCAGCAGGGACGCCTGACGTGCAGAAGTAGCGGTGGCAGACGCAAAACCGGCATCAGCCATGAAGATTGCGGCAAGGCAGAAAAACAGTAATATTTTCAGTGATAACATTTTCATGGCAGGTCTTCCTCTTGTCAATCGCCGGAAACCTTTCCGGGTTCAGGCTCTACAGTGCATACCTTTTGCTCCCGAATCGTGTAAATCCGGTCCGCGACTTTTACCAATGCGGGCTGGTGGGAGATGGCAAACATGGTGACCGTGCCGCGCAGCTCCATCAGCGTCCTGCAGATCGCCTGTTCGCTCTCCGGATCGAGGGCGCTGGTCGCTTCGTCCAGGATCAAGAGCGACGGACGATTGGCCAGCGCCCTGGCAATGGCGATGCGCTGGCGCTGGCCGCCCGACAGCTTGGAGCCACGCTCCCCCACAACGGTAGCCATCCCCTCAGGCATGGATGAGACGAAGTCCCAGGCGCCGGCGGCACGCAGCGCACGCTCGGCCTCCGCCTCACCTAGGGAGGGATCCCCGAGCGTGACGTTGGCCAGAATCGAATCGTGCAGCAGCACCGTATCCTGGGGAACGTAGCCGATCTGCTCGCGCCAGAACCTGACATCCATCTCGGCCATCGGCACGCCATCGATCATGACGTCCCCCTGCTGGGGACGCAGCAGGCCGATCACCAGGTCCACCAGGGTGGTCTTCCCCGCGCCGGAAGGGCCGATCACCGCGGCGCACGAGCCTGCCGGGATCTTCAGGGAGACATCGTTCAGCACACTGATACCGCTATCATAGCTGAAGCTGACCCGGTCGAAACAGATACCCTCTTTCAGCACCACCTGCCTGCGCCCCAGATCCGGCTCCTTCTGGCGTACGGCATCGTCGATCTTTTTCTGCAGAGACCAGAACGCGCTCTCGGAGGCAGCCATCTCCTGGAACTTCTGCTGCAGTTTCTTCTGTTCGCCGAAGAGGCGGGCCACCAGGAAGACCAGCATCATCACCTGGGGAAGCGGCTGTTTCCACACCACCAGGGAGATATACAGACCCGCCACAATCAGAATCAGAAGGATCGGCTCCTGCAGGCTCTTCAACACCGCCTTGCTGGAGACCTGTTTACGCAGGGCGTGGTTGAGCTTTACGGTATCCGACTCCAGCATCCGCTCCGCCAGCTGTTCCCGCCCCATGGCCTTGAGCGGCTTGACCGATTGCAGGTTGTCGGCCAGGCGGGAGAGCAATGAATGCATTAGGCTGGTCTCCTGCCTGCCCGCCTTCTTGGTTTTCTGCACCAGACGGTTGAGCAGGGCCATCAAGATGCCGCCGGCGGCGAAGGCGGCAAGGCTCACCTTCCAGGACACCATCAGCGCTACCACCATATAGACGGTGGCCGTTACCATGTAGGTAATCGCCAGAGTTCCCTGGAGATAGGCCGACGAGGCGCGCATGACCTCGCTGGAGACCGCGTTGGTCAGCCCCCCCATGGGCTGGGTCAGGTAGTACTCCCACCTGGTTCCCAGCAGGGCGCGCAGCAGAGTAAGACGCAGGTCCGTTGCCACACGGGCGACGGTATAGCCCACCTTACGGTCGGCAAACAGCACCAGCCCGCTTTTCAGCAGCACACCCGCAACTACGACCAGCAGAAAGGTCGCCACCGTCGGCGTAATACCGATAAACTGTAGGGCTGAGGTGACAGTTGCGCCGACCCCCGTGGTACCTTTTCCGCTGCTGCCACTGACGGCAAGATTGAGCATAGGCAGCAGGGCGGTCAGACTGATCCCCTCCATCACTCCGGCTAGAAGCTGGGCCAGGAGCATTGTCAGGGTATGCCGGGGATAGGCCCTGGCAAAGTAGAGCATTAGACGCATAGAATTGTCCTTCGACTTCTTGAGGAAAGAAGTTTGTGATAATATGCCTTTTGTATAACATGATAACCACCTGCAATGGAAGAGAACACCGCTTGCCCGGCAAAAAACAGTTGAAAAAGAACCGGCATATAAGCTATTCTGACCGATGAGATTCTTATGTACATGTCCACACCTTCAACAGGCAATGCTCAATTCCGCATCTTTTTCGGCGGACCTGATTGTCAGCCCCGTACATTGCGTGAACTGCTTAATTCCAGCATCTCTGCCGTGCCTTCCGGTGGCGAGATATTTTGGGCAACGTATTATTTCCGCGACGAAGCTCTGGCTGATGCGCTTGTGCAAGCCAAGAAACGGGGAGTCACGGTCCGCTTGACAGTTGAAGCGAAACCCCGCACTGCCCGGGCCAATTTCCCCGTGCTCGACATGCTGCAGAATAAGGCCGGTCTTGCCGGCGACTGCCGGGTACTGAAACACGTCTGGCCTGAAAGCCTGTTCTGCAGAAAACGGCCGCGCCTGCACCTGAAGCTGTATTATTTCAGTCATCCTGAACCCCATGTCCTTGTCGGTACCTTCAACCCTTCCGGCAACACACCTGAAGATCCGTCTGTCGTGGCGGAAATCGGCGACCAGGACAGAGGGCACAACCATCTGGTGGAGATCACCGACAGCCGGCTCGTTTTTCCCTTGCGTGACCATCTCAGCTTCCTTCACGGCGGTCTGCACGGTCCATGGGAACGCCTGCTGCCACACAACAACAGGGTGCATGCGGCAGGGGACACCCGAATATATCTTTTCCCCAGGCTGCGGCGCGACGTCATCCGCCGAAAGCTCGTGACGCTGCCGGCTGGGACGATCCTGCAAATGGCGGTCTCCCATATGAACGACAAGTCTTTCGCACAATGCCTGCTCCGTCTTGCGAAACGGGGGATTCACATCGAAATTCTCGCCCATGATACAGAGCGGCGAGTACCTCGTCGGATTGAGAATCTGCTGGACGGACATGTTGTCTTTCGTCGTTATCGTCACCCCCAAGGACTCCCCATGCACAACAAATTCATTCTTATCGATTCACGCCAGCAGCGGGAAGTCATATTCGGCAGCATGAATCTTTCCCAGGGTTCTCTTCGCGCCAACCATGAACTGCTGGTGATTTCTGCCAACCCTTTTCTTTTTAATGCCTTTCTAAACAGGTGGGAGCAGATGGTGAAGGAAACGCAGGTGATGCCATCATGACAATCCCGGACAATAGCAGCAGCCGTTTCGAAAACAACTCTATTCCAGCAAACGTCTTGGAATCGTAATGGTTGACTCACACGGTTCCATCGAACGTGGCGGTGCAGTCCTCCCTGCGCGGCGAGGGACTGACCGGCGCGGTGCACGAAGCACTCGCACCCGTTCGGCGCCACCGCTCTGCCCTGCAGCGAGGCGCAAGAAAAGCGCAATATGCATCGAGGAATTTGATCGATAGTCAGGGTTCATGAGACCAGGGGGAGCCGCTACAGGTTTTTCTGACGGGCTCGCGAAACTCTAAAGTTCAGACAGGATGATTAAAATGGCTAAAATTCTAATAGCAGTTGATCACAAGTGGCGGGATCTGGCTGGTCATGTTTATGCTGGCCTGCTGCTTGAGCAGCTCGGCCACGTGGTTTATTATGCAAGGAACAATTTGGAGAAGCACCATGTCCCGGCGATAAAGCCGGATCTGGTAATGGTGAATCACCTCATCCCTAAGAAAAAGCAGGAGTTTGCCAAATATCTTCAAAGACAGAATATCCGTGTTGTGATCCTACCCACAGAAGGCATGCCGACACTGGACGGGATGAGGAAGCATATGGG
>DIFZ01000050.1 GCA_002419385.1 Geobacter sp. UBA5735 | reverse complement strand
CGCCCTATGGGTGCGGATCTTTACAATATGTTGCCCTTGGTTGTATGTACTAACGTTCGTCAAGGATTATTGTTTACAGGAAATTTTGCTCCGAAGGGACAAAAGGGAAGCAAAGGGGTCAGAAGGCAAAGGGGTCACGTCTCCAAAATCCAAATTTGATATTTGTTTATCCGGCGACCAGCCTTTCTCTCATCCTTTCAGATGTTGTTGGTGACCGGAGAGTCCACGAATTCTTGATGGAATTGATGGCATCAGGGCAAATGGGGAAAGTTCCCGAGACACCGAAACCAGGCAACCCGCTGTTCTCCAAGACGACGAACGTGATAACCGGCGGTAACCGCATGGCTCTCGATTCGGCGAAGGGAAAGGCGGAGGGGTTCGGGTTCAGGACGGAGGTCCTGTCGGCTGAAATCACCGGCGAAGCGCGCGATGTCGGCAGATGGCTGGCGCACAAGGCCATGGTCGAGAATAGATCCATGGGAATGCAGTCTCCCGGATGTCTCATTCCAGGGGAAGTTTACGCATCCCCAAGGCTCTTCTTAAACCAGAGAGAGAAGGAGTAATGAGCCGCAGGAGAATGTTTTCCAAGGATAACACTTCGCTCAAGAAAGGAATGGTTGTATCTCCTTCCCCCCGTATTTCCCTTAAAACTTGATACAGGTCAATGCCGTCATTCTGTCAAGCTGATATAAACTTCCCCAGCAGAGAAAATCTGAAAAAGCCATGTATACTGGAAGCTGTTCTATGTGTTTAAAAAACAAGGGAAAAAGGAGGGCACATAATGTTTTGTCATCAGTGTGAGCAGGCAGCAAAAGGAATCGGTTGCGACGTGATGGGTGTATGCGGGAAGAAACCGGAGGTAGCTGCCCTGCAGGACAATTTGTTGTATGGACTGAAGGGTCTGGCCATATATGCAAACGAGGCGCGGAAGCTTGGCGCCAAGGATCAGACACTTGATGTCTTCCTGCTGGAAGGGATGTTTGCCACGGTTACCAACGTGGATTTTGATCCGGAGCGCCTCGAAGCAACAATAAATAAATGCTTCGAGATGAAGGAGAAAGCAAAGGCCCTGTACCTGAAAGCATCCGGCGGCGCAGAAGTTGAAGGAGGGTTCTTCGGTAAGCTGAAGGCATTTTTCACCGGTGATGAGGCAAAGCCGGCACAGGAAGTTGCCGCTCCTGCGGCCTGGGTTCCTGCGGCCGACCTGGTGAAGCAGGGTGAGCAGTACGGCATCATGGCGTTGCACAGTGACGCCGACATCCGATCCGCCATCGAAATCCTCATTTACGGCCTGAAGGGCATGGCCGCCTACGCCGACCACTGCCAGATCCTCGGCAAGCACAACGACGAAGTCTATGAATACTTCCACCGTGCCTTGGCCGCCACCGCCGACCCGACGCTCGGTCTCATGGACTACGTGGGCCTTGCCATGGAATGCGGCAAGCACAACCTGACGGTGATGGGCATGCTCAATGAAGGGCACGTGGAGCGCTACGGCCATCCGGTGCCGACACCGGTGCAATTGGGCACGAAAGCAGGCAAGGCGATACTTGTCTCCGGACACGACCTCCTCATGCTCGAAGAACTCCTCAAACAGACCGAAGGGAAGAGGGTCAATATCTACACCCATGGCGAGATGCTGCCTGCCCACGGCTATCCCGGCCTGAAGAAGTACGCCCACCTGGTGGGAAACTTCGGCGGGGCCTGGCAGGACCAGCACAACGAATTCCCGGAATTCCCCGGCGCTATCATCTTCAACACCAACTGCATCCAGAAGCCGGCCGACTCGTACA
This sequence comes from Geobacter sp. UBA5735, assembly GCA_002419385.1. Lineage (GTDB taxonomy): Bacteria > Desulfobacterota > Desulfuromonadia > Geobacterales > Geobacteraceae > RPRC01. Next base: position 146,172 of record DIFZ01000050.1, on the reverse strand, counting down.
CCGGCCGCCTTTACACCTGGGGCCTGGTGGCCTGGCCCGGTATCCAGCACATTGAAGGCTGGGACTTCTCTCCGGTGATTGACAAGGCCTTGTCTCTCCCCGGCTTCGAAGACGCGCCGGGCAAGGAAATCCTGGTGGGCTTCGGCCACAACGCGGTGCTCGGCGTGGCCGACAAGGTCATCGAGGCGGTGAAGGGCGGGGCGGTGAAGCACTTCTTCCTCATCGGCGGTTGCGACGGCGCCAAGCCGGGCCGTAACTACTACACGGAATTCGCCGAAAATGTACCCAAGGACTGCGTCATCCTTACCCTTGCCTGCGGCAAGTACCGCTTTAACAAGCTGGATTTCGGCGACATCGGCGGCATCCCCAGGCTCCTGGATGTTGGCCAGTGCAACGACGCCTATTCCGCCATCCAGATAGCCGTTGCCCTGGCGGGCGCCTTTGAGTGCGGCGTGAACGACCTGCCGCTCTCCATGGTCCTTTCCTGGTACGAGCAGAAGGCGGTGGTCATCCTGCTGACGCTGCTGCACCTGGGAATCAAGAACATCAAGCTGGGACCCAGCCTCCCGGCCTTCATCACCCCCAACGTGCTCAACTTCCTGGTGGAAAACTTCAATATCGCGCCGATTGCCACGGCTGAGGAAGACCTGAAGGCGATTCTCGGCTAACCCTACCGGAAAAGGGATTCCTGCCCGTATCGGGGGGATTCCTTTTCCGCCGCTGTGGAAAGATTTCTGGAGGTGAATGCCATGCAGAAAGCAAAACGTTGGCAGTGTACTGTCTGTGGCTATATGTACGAAGAGGCTAGCCCGCCAAGCGTATGCCCGAAATGCGGGGTCGATCGCTCGAAGTTTGTGCCGTACAAGTAACACGGAACGGTCAGTGGTGTCGCGTAGCCAGCGTTTATGGCAGCGACCTAGATTTCCCTGGCTATGACAGGAGGAGGATTTCTATGGGCATTACCGTCAAGGACCATATCACCTGGGTAGGAAAAGTTGACTGGGAAATCAGGAAATTTCACGGGGAAGAATACTCCACCCGCAGAGGTTCCACCTACAATTCGTATCTTGTCCGCGATGAAAAAACGGTGCTGATTGATACCGTGTGGAAACCTTTCGCCAAGGAATTCATCGAGAACCTGAAAAAAGAAATTGATCTGAAAAAGATTGATTTCATCATCGCAAGTCACGCCGAAAGTGACCACAGCGGTGCCTTGCCGGAGCTGATGCGCCTCATTCCCGACACTCCCATCTATTGCACCGCCAATGCCGTCAAGTCGCTGAAGGGCCATTACCATCAGGACTGGGATTTCAGAACCGTCAAGACCGGCGACCGGCTGAATATCGGCTCGCAGGAGTTCATTTTCATCGAAGCGCCGATGCTGCACTGGCCGGACAGCATGTTCTCCTATTTGACCGGGGACAATGTCCTGTTCAGCAACGATGCCTTCGGACAGCATTATGCCACTGAGCATCTGTTCAACGATCTGGTCGACCAGGCGGAACTGTTCCAGGAGTGCATTAAGTACTATGCGAATATCCTGACGCCCTTCAGCGCCCTGGTTGACCGGAAGATCAAGGAAGTGGTGGGGTTCGGACTGCCGGTGGACATGATCTGCACCAGCCACGGTGTCATCTGGCGGGACAACCCGCTGCAGATTGTCACAAAATATGCGGAGTGGGCAGCCAATTACCTGGAAAATCAGGTGACCATCATCTATGACACCATGTGGGACGGTACGCGCAGAATGGCCGAAGCGATTGCCGGGGGTATCCTTCAGACGGATCCCGGCGTGACCGTCAAGCTTTACAATGCCGCCCGCACCGACAAGAACGACATTATCACCGAAGTGTTTAAATCAAAGGCGATCCTGGTCGGTTCTCCGACCATAAATCGCGGCATTCTATCAGCGATTGCCGGGCTGCTCGAAGAAATCAGAGGTCTCGGTTTCAAGGACAAGAAAGCGGCGGCCTTCGGGGCCTATGGCTGGAGCGGCGAGTCCGTGGCCATGATAACGGAACGGCTGCGCGAAGGAGGGTTCACACTTGTCACTGACGGAGTGAAGGAGTTATGGAACCCCGATGATCAGAGTCTGGTGAACTGCGTGAGCTTTGGCAGGGACTTTGGTCGGCTGGTGAAATGAAGCGATGTCTACTATCCTGGACGCACCCCCGCCGCGTCAGCGTTACAACCACAACACACAAAAAGGAGATTACGTATGTCGATCCAAGACGCGGCAGCACTGGAGAAAACCAAAGCGGATTTTTCGGTTGAGAAAATGCTGGAAATCAGGGCGAAGGCACAGCAGGCGGTGAAACTGATTGCTTCCCGGGTTACGGCGGGCATGCTGGAGGAGGATGCCAACAAACTGGTGGTCGACACCCTGAAGGAGATGGGGGCGACACAGGCATTTCACAAGCCGTATATCCGCTTCGGCAGCAATACCACCATAACCTTTGGCGCCGATTCCGTGCCGGGAGTACGTCTGGGCGAAGATGATATCTTTTTCATAGATATCGCGCCTATCTGGGATGGCTACGAAGGAGACGCCGGCGACACCTTCGTTACCGGGAGCAACCCGGAAATGAAGCGGTGCGCGGTTGACGCCAGAAAGATCTTCGAAGCCGTTGCCGACAAGTGGAAAGCCGGCAAAGCTACCGGTGTCGAGTTGTATGACTTCGCACAGAAAATGGCGAAAGACCTGGGCTGGGAATTGAACATGGATCTGGGCGGGCATCGCCTGGGCGACTATTCCAGTGCCGAGCACTACGAGGGACCGCTGCACGAGATCGCATTTCACCCCAAGGCACATATCTGGATGGTTGAGATCCACATCCGGAATCCGCAGAATACCTTCGGGGCTTTTTACGAAGACCTGCTGGTCTGACAGCCGGAAGACAAAGGGGTCAGAAGACAAAGGGGTCACGTCTCCAAAATTAAAATTTGAATTTTTGAGACGTGACCCCGGATATTCTCGTTGTTCTCTGTCACTCTTTTGAAAGCTTCCCGACCGGGGCCAGGTACATGGCGATTTCATCGTAGCCGTCGACTCCCACCAGCTCATCCACCAGTGCCTGGTTGTATGCGGCAATTGCGCATGTGCCCGCCCCGATCGCTTCGCATGCCAGGTAAAGATTCTGGCAGACGTGGCCCGCATCAACCGCGATCACCTTGTAGGACGCTTCCGCATAGCGCCACTCCGTGCGCTCCGGGATGGCGACCCAGACGAAGGTCAAGGCTGAGCGGCCGGTGAACTCCTGGCCGCGCGTTGCGGCTGTCAGGCGTTCCGGCAGGTTTGCGATTTCGCGCATATGGACGATGGCATGGTTAAGCGGAAGATAACGGTAGAGGCCGCTTTCCAGGCTGTCGACATTTAATATGGCAAGGTAGGTCTCGAAGGGGTGGCGGCATCCGGCTGACGGGACCGTTCTCAGGACGGCCGCCTCGTGGATGATGCCCCGCACGCCCTGGGTGGCCCAGAGGAGAAAAGCCAGTTCGTCCAGACTGAGCGGGTCCCTGGTGAACGCGCGACGGCTTTTGCGCCGGGCGAAGGCGGTTACCAGGTCGCATGCGGGGATCGACCAGGTGTCCCGGTCCGGCAATGGAATAACCCTGCTTTCCTGTGCTGCCGCCTGTTGGACCGGCGGTGGCGGAAAACCGCGGGATTGATCGGTCGTGCGGAAATCAACCTCGTCCCTGATCCGGTCCGTAAGGAAATGCCTGCCGCTCTGAGTAGTGATAGACTTGATTTTACTCATATCGTTCTCCCCGTCCCATCCTGGTTGTTCTTCTTGCGCAATCGAGTCCTGCGCGGTGGCGGAGTCAGCTATGGTTATCTTATCAGGTAGCCCGCTACTTTCCAGCCGAAAAGACTTAGGGGCCACATCTCCAAATTACAAATTTGTAATTTGGAGATGTGGCCCCAGATGTTCTTAGCCGCAAGGTTTTCAATTAGACAGGCATGTCAAAAGTAAAATATCTGGCACAATAGTAATACCGTCGTCCCCTGAAATCCCGAATGGAACAGAACATGCCACTTGCCGTATTCGACGCCATAAAGCAGAATATCAGTTCATTTCTGGGCGGAGCCTCTGTAGCACTGCTTCCCGGCGCCTCAAGGATTGCGGTATCTGCAACAAACTTCTGTCCAGGCCATAAGCGGCCCTGATACCGTTTGAAAAAATTAAGTGGCAGGTTTCAGTGGTGAGTGTGTATGATCCGGATCAAGCGCGTTTACGAACAGATGGATTCAGGCGACGGAAGGAGATTCTTCGTTGAACGGCTATGGCCGCGGGGCGTGAAGAAAGAGGATCTGAGAATGGATGGCTGGGTGAAAAATGTCGCGCCCAGTGATGCGCTGCGTAAGTGGTTCGGTCATGATTCCGCCAAATGGGAGGAATTCAGTCAGCGCTATTTCACCGAACTTGAGGAAAACAGCGGATCCTGGAAGCTGCTTCTGGAGGAGGCCTTGCATGGCACGGTTACGCTGCTCTACAGTGCCAGCGATCAGATGTACAACAATGCCGTGGCGCTCAAACAATTTCTTGAGGATCAGGCTGAACGCCAGCGAAAACGTTGACCGGACTGAAAGTTCCGATCCGGCAACGCCTTCAAGAACAGCAATAATCAAAGCAGCAGCCTCTGAAGACCCTGAGGACCACAAAGTGCTCAGGGTCTTCTCTAATGAAAAAAGCCCGGTGAAGGTTATTTGTCCCGCTCCCGTCTTCCCTCACCGCCTTTCTTGCCACTTTCACCTCGGGCCGCTCCCGGTCCCCGCTGTTTTTCCATATCCTGCTGCCGCTGCTGACGACCTTGCTCCCGCGGCGCCTGAACCTCCGCCGGTCGCCGCGGTTTCTTGACAGTCGGGCCTCGCTGCTGGGCCTGGGGTCGGGCAGGGGCGATCTGCCGAGACGGCTCCGAACGCCGGATGTCCCGCTGTTGCTGACTCCTCACCGGGGGCTGCTGCACTGTTCTCCCCTGGTCGGTCGATGGAGTTTTCCGCTCCATCTGCTGTTGATAGATGCGGCGGACTTTCTCGTTGCGCGGCTGATGACGGTACTGCTGCCTTTGCAGCGACTGCTGCTGTTCAAATCGCGGATAGCGGTCTCCCTTGTACTGTCGCTGGTAGGCGGGGAGCGGGGCGCGAGCCGGGACATACGCGTGGTTCCACTGATCCCATCCACGGCGACGCTGCTCCCAGTTGGGGCCCCAGTGCCGACCCCATTGGGGGGGGGCATCATACCGCCAGCCGCGGAAGTACGCGGGCGGCCGCACATAATAGCGCACAGGGATACGGAGGATGAAAACCGGCACGTACGCCGGGTTCACAAGCCCCCAGGGACCGTTGTACCAGGAACTGGCGTACCAGTTGTCGCTATGAAAGATCCAGTACATGCCGTCGTAAAAAAAGTAGTTGGCTGATACCTGCGGGGCATAGTAGACCGGATAGCCCGGTACCGGCACCAAATCAGGGTACAGCGGGATGTTGATCCCGATACTCACATTGGGCAGACCGATGCCGATGCTTATCTGGGCAGGGACGGCGATTGCCGAGAGCACCACCAGGCACAGCGCAATGAGTCCGTATCGTGCAGTTTTCATCTGTCCTCCAGTGCGGCATTTGTAAAGTTTCATCGGCCTGCAACCTGTTCCGCTCTTTCAGGCTGTTTGACCTGATTCAAATCACCGTTTATTTTGCCACGTTTGACCGGATTGTCAAACGGCGGCCAGCCTGAACCTCGTTCCATTTCATGAAATCACTTTCCCGATAGCACAACGACTCAATTGAGGTTATCTGCCGTTTATTAATTAGAAAGAAAAGCCTTTGACACTGAATGTTGTGCAAGAAAGTCTTGATGGAATGCTTCTCAATGCACGGTTGATTCGAACCAGGCAAAAATAATTCAGCTGAAAGCCTTGTCTCTCCTTTGTAATATTAATAATTACGCCTTGTAGTTTCGATTGCAGTGCCTCAAAAACAGTTCAGCTTCAACCTCTTACCATATCCGTATACCTTAACCTATAGACAAGTCAGTAAGTACATTTATACTTTACGTACTCTCTGTTTTCCGAGCTTCGGTCAGTCAGCTTGCAATGTTGTTCAAGTCCGGGTGATATTAGGAAAGAATAATTATAGTATGACTCTATTGGGAGCAGGGGGAATGCGAAGTAGTCAGGTGAAAGTCAATGCGCGAAGTCATTACCTGGGGAAGGAGGCAATTCACATGCCTGATGATACTGTTTCGAGACGTTCCAGTCACCCTGTCGAATACCTTGCCGACGAGGCCGAAGGCCCGAAATCCGGCGTCGGGCTCTGCCTGTCCGGTGGGGGATACCGGGCAATGGTTTTTCATGTCGGTGTCGTGTGGCGCCTGTATGAAGCCGGATGGCTCGGGAAACTCGACCGTGTTTCCAGCGTATCTGGAGGGTCCATCACCGCAGCCGTGTTGGGCCTTGCCTGGGACCGGCTCCAGGTCGCTGAGCCTCCCAACCGGGCACGGCTCGAAGAGTACTTTGTCGGCCCTGTCCGGCGTCTGGCCGGGGAAACCATTGACGCATGGGGGATCATCGGCGGCGTGCTGTTGCCGGGCAGCGTCAGCGAGAAGATCCAGGAGTCGTACCGCAAACACCTTTTCGGGAAGGCCACGCTCCAGGACCTTCCGGACAAGCCCCGTTTCGTGATCAACGCAACCAACGTCCAGTCGGGGGCTCTCTGGAGGTTCTCCAAGCCCTACATGAGAGACTACCTGGTCGGAGAAGTAAAGAAACCCGCCATATCATTGGCCGCTGCCGTGGCTGCTTCATCTGCGTTCCCGCCGATCCTTTCTCCCATGGTAATGGAGTTGAACCCCTCCACCTTTGAGCCGGGTTGCGGCGAAGCGCTGCATGGCGAACCGTACACTTCGCGGGTGGTCCTCACCGACGGAGGCGTCTACGACAATCTTGGCCTGGAAACGGTCTGGAAACGCTATGACACTGTACTGGTCAGTGATGCCGGCGGCAAACTGCAGCCCGAAGAGGAGTCGAAGGAAGATTGGGCGCGGCACGCCTTCCGGGTTCTCGAGCTGGTCGATAACCAGGTGCGCAGCCTGCGCAAGCGCCAGCTCATAGACTCCTACGCAAACTCGGAACGGAAAGGAGCTTATTGGGGAATCCGGACCGATATCGCCGATTACCAGCTGCATGACCCGTTGCCCTGTCCCTTTGACCGGACCATGGCGTTGGCTTCTGTTGCCACTCGCCTGAAGCGCCTCGACAAGACGACACAGCAGCGGCTCATCAACTGGGGTTACGCAGTGTGCGATGCGGCACTGCGCAAACACGTGGATGCAACATTGGCAAAGGGGCAGTTCCCCTATCCTGAAGCTGCTGTGTGAGAAAGGAACCTTGACATGCGCCGCCCCCAGACAAGGACAAGTTCGCCCTACGATATCGCGCAGCCAACATCCCGCCGCCTGCGGATTTATTCCATAGACCCCAGTCTAGCCCAGAGCCTGGAAACCCATGCCATCCGGGTAACGCGCATTGAAATACCCTGGGAAGATGGGGGGGAGAAGAGCTGTTCAGGTATTCCGAGGCTGAAAAACGCGATGCCCCTCTGACTGCCGGCCCCTGCGGTGAGTACGTGGAGGTGATCGATTTCGACCCCGCAACCGGAACGTATTACAAACCGGTCGACCTCAACGACCCCTACCTGCTTGCCCAGGATGGCCTGCCGCCATCCGACGGCAACCCCCAGTTCCACCAGCAGATGGTTTACGCGGTCGCGATGAGAACCATCCGCAATTTCGAGAGCGCTCTGGGCAGGCGGGCCCTGTGGGCGCCCGAGAACGATCAGTTTGTGCGGCAACTGCGCATGTACCCCCATGCGCTGCGCGAGGCCAACGCCTACTACAGCCCCCAAAAGAAGGCCCTCCTGTTCGGCTATTTCCAGTCCTCGCCGGCTGATCCCACCGAACATCTGCCGGGCGGGATCGTCTTCACCTGCCTGTCCCATGATGTGATCGCCCACGAGACTGCCCATGCGCTGCTTGACGGCATGAACCGCACGCTCACCGAGCCGAGCAATCCGGATGTTCTCGCGTTCCATGAGGCTTTTGCCGACATCATCGCGTTGTTCCAGCACTTTTCCCTGCCGGAGGTGCTGCGTTTCGAGGTGGCGCGCACCCGGGGAAACCTGTTGCATGGTAACCTGCTGGCGCAACTGGCCCAGGAGTTCGGCAAGGCGATCGGGCGTACCGAGGCACTGCGAAGCGCAATCGGCCAGACGCCCAAGCCGGAGGAAATAGACCAGGTCACAGAGCCGCACCAACGCGGTGCGATCCTCATCGCGGCGGTGTTCGATGCTTTCCTCGCCATCTATCGTCAGCGCACGGCTGACCTCTACCGTCTTGCTACAGGGGGCACCGGCAAACTCCCGGAAGGGGACATCCATCCAGATCTCGTAACGCGGCTTGCCCGGGAGGCGGAAAAGGCATCGCAACACGTGCTGACCATGTGCATACGGGCACTCGACTATTTGCCTCCGGTCGACGTGACCTTCGGTGATTACCTCAGGGCACTCATTAGCGCCGACTTCGACATCATGCCCGATGACTCGCTCGGCTACCGGGTGGCATTCATGGAAGCGTTCCGGCGAAGGGGAATATTCCCCCGTGAGGCCCGGTCCCTTTCCGAGGAGAGCCTCCGCTGGGAAGGCCCGGACATCAACATCGCCGATGTCGCGCCCCAGGTCTACCTTGGCCGGGATCTCAGCCACCAGATGCGCGACTGGAACATGAGCGGCAACCGCGAGGTGATTTTCAGCCAGCTGCAGCAGGCCCGCGGCATAGCGCAAAACATAATCGAATCGAGCCGGGGCTACAAGGAGCGGATAACCGTAGGTCTGGACCTGGACAGGTTCCCCTTCGAGGTCAGTTCCATCAGGCCGGGAGGGGCAGTTTCTCATGGATGCCGTGGTCGAGATCACGCAAAAGCGACCGGGATACATCGACAAGACCATAGACGACGCGCTTATGGCCGGTGGAAGTGAGCCTGATTTCTGGTTCCGTGGCGGGTGCACGCTCGTCATCGATCTGGAGACCGGCCGTTTGCGGTATTGCATCTACAAGAGCATCAACAGCTCTGACCGCTACAACCGCCAGCGGAACTATTTTTCCGGGCAGAACGCCGGGCCTTCGATTGCCGCAACCTATTTCGACACGGCCAGTTCCGATGAGGTGCAGGAGGTGTTCTCATTCCTCCATCGGGGCCATGGGGAGGGTGTGTGATGACCAGACTCAAAGCGCCTGTGGGAGGCTGCACGGTCCGCATGTACCGGCAGGGGTTGGGGGACTGCTTCCTGCTGGCTTTCGGCGCCGACCGGAAGTCCCAGAAGTATGTGCTCATCGACTGCGGCGTACTGCTCGGCACGAGCAACGCCGAAGATACCATGCGCAAGGTCGTGCGTGATATCCACCAGGCGACCGGGGGGCACCTTGACGTCCTGGTTGTCACCCACGAGCATTGGGACCACGTTTCAGGATTCATGCAGGCACGGAAAGAGTTCGAGAAGCTCACAGTGGACCAGGTCTGGCTATCCTGGGCCGAAAATCCGAGCAACCCGCTGGCACGAGAGTTGCGCGAGCGGCGCAAGGCAGCTTTGCAGGGTGTGCGCATGGCACTGTCAGTAGCGGCTGCCGCGCCTTCTCTTTTCACCAGCCGCATCATGTCCTTGAGTTCTTTTTACGGCTCAGACCTTGGCGCAACCGGGCGGGCGACGACCGAAGATGCCCTGGAATGGGTCAAGGGGCACTGGACTGCCCCCCGCTACTGCGATCCCGGCGGGAGCCCCCTGGCGCTCGATGGCCTTCCTGAAGTGAAATTCTATGTCCTCGGCCCCCCGGCCACCGCATCGTACATCCGCAAGAGCAGTCCTTCCAGGAGGACAGCGGAAGTCTATCTCGACGACGCATCCTCCGGGACGCTGGGCCTCTATCTCGCTGCACTCGGTTCCGCGCCGATGTGGCGGCACGCCTCCCCGGCAAAAGAAGGTTTCAAGCCCTTCAGCACTGCCTATGAACGCGGCCCCTATGAACCTGATATCCAGGAAATGTGCAGCAAATACCAGGGCGAAGCCTGGCGGACGATTGATGCCGACTGGACCGGCGCTGCCGGCGAGCTGGCACTGAAGCTCGATGCGCACACCAACAACACCAGCATGGTGCTGGCCATCGAGCTGGCTCCCAGGGACAAGGTATTGCTGTTCCCGGGCGATGCACAGGTGGGGAACTGGCTGTCCTGGGATGAGGTCAGGTGGGCAGGGCAGGCCAGCGACATCACGGCAAAGGATCTTCTGGAACGCACCGTCCTGTACAAGGTCGGGCATCATGGCAGCCACAACGCAACGTTGCGCGACAAGGGGCTCGAACGGATGATCAACGAGGAGCTGGTCGCATTCATTCCCATCGATCGGTCAATCGCCCGGGAAATGCGCTGGCGCATGCCTCACGAACCGCTGCATGAACGCCTGAAGGAAAAGACGCTGGGCAGGCTGGTGCTCTCGGACGCCGGGTTACCCCAGGCAAGCGATGATGCAGCGGTGGAATCGTTTCGGAGGCAATCCGCGCAGACTGAACTCTATACTGAATATACGATCAATCCCTGGAAATCTGAAAACAAGGAATGAAATGTTAAGCTCTCTGCTCCTCAAACAGATCTGAGGCTCCCATGATCAGCGATTCAGCCGCGCTCGTGATAGTTGCCATCAGCAGTTCCCTCAAGCTCGGACAACAGATCCGCCAGGCGTGCGTCGATGCCGCAAAAGGGCGCCCGCTCATCCTGCCGCTACCGAATTTCTTCTCCCAGCCGGATGCAGTCTCGGCCGCAAACTATTTCGCCGGACCTGGCGCGGCGCACGTCGCGCCGGATTCGCAGTTGTCCGGGCTGCTGCAGAAAAGAAATACACCGGGGCAGGTCCTCACACCTGGGGAAGAGGGGCAATTGCTGAGTTATCACGTCGAATTCTTCAACCTCGACCTTGTCCGTGCCGGGAAGATCGGCAGGGCTGCTGACGGAAGCACTCTCCAAGCCCTCGAGTACGCTGCCCTGATCACCGTCCGCCAGTGGCAGCGCGGTGCGGAACCCAATCCCTCGACTCTTCAACGGCTTGCAGGCACGTTCATAGAGATCGGCGTCAACTATTTCGCAAACGTTCCTGGTGCGCTCAGTAAGGACTCAAGTCAGGGCAAGGCGCTTGCAGGTTTCTTCCAGGGGATGAGCGAGATACGGTTCAGCGAAGAGCACCTGGGGGAAATCCCCGGCCGCCTGTTCGTGGCAGCGCTGGAAACAATCTCCGGGCATGGCGAGCTGCTGTCTGCTGATGCCAAGGTGCAGGAGCTGGTCAAAGTCGTCACCTCGGCGTTGAGTTCGGACGTCGCCCGCCGCATCGACCAGGCTGGCGATGCCGACCTGGTCAAAAAAGAGCACATCGGTGACTGGGCGGAACTGGTCTTTCGCAGCGTGTTGTCCAGCGCCGGCGGACTTGTGCTGGCGAATCCCAAGCGCTTCCTGGGCTTGGAGATGGAAGGGCAGGCGACGCTCGTCAGCTGCGTCGGTGAATCGGTCCTCGGACTGGTACTGGACAATGCCGACCTTCATGTGGATCGCCTGTTCAGCCGCGAAGGGGTCGAGACCGTTGTCAAGAGCGCTCTTGCGGTTGTGGGCGAGCACCCGGAGATCCTGGTCCAGTCGAACAACGCCGGCCTGCGGAAACTGCTCTCCTCGATTGCCGCCGAGCTCAGCACGTTTGATACTCTCTTCACACCTGATCTGTTGCCGGAGCTGACAAGGCTGATCCTCGACAGGACCGGGGACAACCTCGCGTTGCTCTGGCCGGACCTGGCGAACAAGCCGCACGAGCATCTCCTGCTCACGGCCGCCGGCACCACACTTGCCATCCTTTCCCGCAAGCCCGGGGACAACCAGAAGTGGAAGCTGCGCTTCGGCCGGGCCGATGTACTGGCCGTAACAGACGCCGTTTTCGCCGAAGTGGCTGCAAACCCCACCTGGCTTTTGAAGGAAGCGGGACAACTGAACGACAACCTGAAGACAGCTCTCGAAGCCGCACTGGCTGTGGTGCGCACTCATGCGGACAATCGGCTTGCCCCGGCCACCGCCGTCGAGGTCCTGTGCTCCGTCGTGCACAGGATCGGTCAGCGCAAGGAATTTCTCGACCGACTGCCCGACGGATGTTCCCTGGCGGGACAGCCGCTCATTGCCGCTGCACTCGACGCGGTTTTCCGCACGGTTTTCGACGGCAACCTCGAAGCCCGGGCAGCGTGGCAGGTCGTGCGGAACGAGGCTGTAACCGCACTAGTCGGCATTGGCCTTGCCCAGCTCGCGAAAGTCCGTTTGAATGCTGAGAAGGTGGCATGCTTTACAGACTTCATCAAACAGCAGATTGAAATGCTGGCTGCCGGAGAGCCCTTGAATCTGACCGCATTTGAAAGGGATCTGCATCTGGCATTGTCCGCCTGACCGAGCTTTGAACAGGAGGCTCCGATGATCCATCGAAACACTACTTTCCGGCAGGTCTTATCCCAGCGCGTCGTCACCGCGGTTTGTGCCGCCATGCTGATCTTCCTTGTCGGCGGCTGCGCCAGCGTGAACCGGTTGAGGGAGGCCCAGGACGCGTTCAACCAGGCTGCCGCCGCAGAAAACACGCTGCGGCTGGAATCGGCTCGTCCGCAGGAAGGGAGCGCCTCTGACGCCCCGGCCACCTGGAGCGTAGCGCGCAACGGTTACGCCAGCGTGCTGCTCAGCCTGGAAAGACTCGACAAGGCTGACGAGAAAAAGCTCCGCGATGACGGGCTCTGGGGAACCGCGTTGACGCTGAAGGCATTGAGCCAGTGGCGTTTGGGCTTGTTTTCCAAAGCGTTGGCGACAGCCGCGGAAGCGCAGAAAAATGCCGGGGACCAGGTCTATCCGCGTGATCGTGCTCTGCTTGCCGCGTTGCCCGGACTGATCAAGACCGACCAGGCATACAACAAGATCCTCAGCGACAATCCATCTTTGTCCGAAGTCCAAGACCTGCTCGTCGGGCAGAACGGCGCCGTGGCCAACATCCAGAGCGCCCGTGCCCGTGTTGACAGGCAGCACCCTGTCCAAGTCTACCTGGTCCAGGCCCAGTTGGCTGCCTACCGGAACTTCATGGTCGCGCTGGACCGTCTGGACAACCACGCAACGGTGCCGGAAAACGACCCGGCCCGTGCGAAAGCAATCGAGCACCTCAAAGAACTGGCTGATCTGCTCAAAGCGCAACCCGCTGCATCAGGCGGCAAAGACCTGGTCCAGGATTGGGCGCTCTTGTGTGGGCTGCCGCTGCCATAGCAGAGGATGTGCGGAAATTGTTTGCAATGATTAACCGTCGTCTCAGCCACCGAAGCTGCGAATCAACGTTTCTGAACCTGCAATGACTCGACAAAGGAGGATAGGCTATGTACCTGACAGCCATTCAACGCAACCTGATCGAACGGTTGATCAACACCATAGAAAGCGGGCGCCCTGATGGAGACTACGGCGCGATATCCATCTATGCAGACGGTCCGAACGACATCAGGCAGATCACCTATGGGAGAGCCCAGACTACCGAATACGGCAACCTTCGCAAGCTGGTTCATATGTATGTTGCCGCCGGTGGTGCTTGCAGTGCTGCTATGGTCCCTTATGCCGACAAGGTCGGGAGCGAACCTCTGACCGAGAGTGCTCAGTTCAAGAAACTGCTGCGCGACGCCGGCAGAAGCGACCCAGTCATGCGCACGATCCAGGACCAGTTTTTCGAGCAGGTCTATTTTCTCCCGGCCATGCGCTGGGCTGACGATAACGGTTTCACCAAGGCTTTGTCCGCCCTGGTGATATATGACTCCTTTATCCACAGCGGCCAGGTTCTCTGGTTCCTCCGCCAGAGGTTCGCGGAGAACCCGCCTGCACTGGGCGGCAAAGAGGAAACCTGGGTGAGCGAGTACGTTCGCGTCAGGCACGAGTGGCTCTCCAGCCACCACAGGCCGGCGGTTCGAAAAAGCATTTATCGAACGCAGGCTTTCAAGGAGCAAATCGCCACGGGCAATTGGGATCTCAAGGTAGTGCCGGTTCACATGAACGGTATTGATGTGTACCCGGAGCTTTGACGCAATCAACAGTTTTTCTTGATCATGGCAATGCTCTAATACCGGTCAATCAGTAATTGTCGACTCCAACGACGGAACTTCCTGCAAAATACAAGGTGATTGAAGCCATTGAAAGAGGTCGCCAGTGTCGCGTGCGAATGAAATCGGGTATGATGTCGCCATATTCACGGCAATATGATTCCGGACGGATGTGTGGTAGAGTGGGGCATGGGTACCCGATCAAAACGAAGCGAACGTTGTCCTCGCTGCCGGCTGCACGCGCACCTCTGCATCTGCAGTACCACACCCCGCATCGATCTCGGCACCCGGCTCATCCTGGTGATGCACCGCCGCGAATGGAGCAAGCCCACCGCAACCGGTCCGCTGGCACTGGCTGTGCTCATCAACAGCGAGCTGCGTATCCAGGGATACCTGGAGCAGCCGCTCGACTTCAGCGATCTCGACAGCGACCAGCGCCGGACTTTGCTGCTCTATCCGGGTGAGGAAGCAGCGGTCCTGAGTCGGGATTTCCTCTCAGGAGATCCTCGGCCTGTCAACCTCGTAGTCCCGGATGGCAACTGGCGCCAGGCAGCACGCATGGGCAGGCGTCTCCCCGGACTGGAGCATGCCACGATGGTGCGTCTCCCCGAAGGGGCGAAAACGGACTGGGGGGTCAGGAGAGAAAGCCATCCTGAAGGTCTGGCGACCTTCGAGGCAATTGCCCGCGCTCTCGGCATTATCGACTCGGCCGAAGTGCAGGAAACCATGGAGGAGTTTTTCCGTCTCATGGTGACAAGGACTTTTCAGACCCGGGGATGAAGAGTTGAGCTCATTCTCCCGCAAAAGCAAGGAAAACGGAGTAACTATGGCGACTGAATGCAGCGATGGCAAATCCAGCCCACAACAGGCATCAACCGGATGCGGATCGATAGTGGCCGTTGGCGACAGCCTGACCGCCGGCTTCGGAGTTGCTGAGGGAGAGGCCTATCCGGCGCTCCTTGAGCGGAAGCTTCGGGATGCCGGTCATGATTACCGCGTGATTAACGCAGGGGTAAACGGCGAAAAAAGCGGGGAGGTTCTCGGGCGTCTCGACGCTATTATCGCGAAACGGCCGGATATCGTCATCCTTCAGACCGGCACCAATGATGGCCTTCGCGGTCTTTCTCCGTTGGATATGAAACGGAACATCCACGAAATCGTTCGCGCTCTGAACGAGCATGGCGTAACCGTGGTTCTGGCCGGGATGCAGAACCTGAAGAAACGCAAAGGGGAGTATGATGAAATAGTTGCCGCTGCGTACGATGAGATTGCCAGGGCAGAGGGAGTGATCCTCATTCCCCTGTTCCTCGCGGGTGTGGCGGGCGATCCGGGCCTGAACCGCGCGGACGGCATTCATCCCACGGCCGAGGGATACCGTACGGTTGTCGAGACCGTGTTCCCCTACGTGGTCGAAGCCATCGAACGGCGGCGCCGAACACCGGGCTAATGCCCGGGACGCCATCGACCTGATCCGGGAGAAGATGGCTTCCGGTTTGTTTGATGTAATTATTGGTTGACATAGTATATCGTGTGGTATAAATTACCAAACCTGAAGAGCAGCAATGTGCCGTTACGCAACACTACGCTATTATTGGGTTGATACCAGCCCGCAAAAAAACCCTCAGGAGGGAACACCATGTCAACAAAAGAGAATCTCGCAGAATCCTTTGCCGGTGAAAGCCAGGCCAACCGCAAGTATCTTGCCTTTGCCAAACAGGCTGAGGTGGATGGCTACCCCCAGGTCGCCAAGCTGTTCCGTGCAGCTGCCCATGCTGAAACCGTCCATGCCCATGCTCATTTGCGCGCCATGGGCGGCATCAAGAGCACTGCCGAAAACCTCTCGGCAGCGATAGAAGGAGAAGGCTTCGAATTCCAGAACATGTATCCTCCGTACCTCGAAGAGGCTAAGAAAGAGGGGGATATGATGGCAGAAGTTTCCTTCCGCAACGCCCTTGCCGTCGAGGAGATCCACTACGAGCTGTACCGGAATGCCGCTGCTGCTGTGAAGGGTGGCGGTGACCTTGCTGCGCGCTCTGTTTATGTGTGCGAAATCTGCGGCAACACGGTTTACGACGCTGCTCCCGACAAATGCCAGGTGTGCGGAGTTCCCAAGGAGCGTTTCACGCTCATCGACTGATCCGGTTTCACCGACAGTGTCGCGGAATGAACCAGGCCGCTGCCAATCAGGCAGCGGCCATTCTTTCGGAGGAGATCATGGCGAACGAACGTTGGTGCTGCAGGGTATGCGGTTATATTCACCTGGGGGAGTCGCTGCCTGATTGCTGCCCGGTTTGTGGCGCGAAAGCAGACCTCTTTGAGCCATCTGCGCCCCTGTCAAACCCTGCCGGAAGTGTGCCCGGCAGATGGCGCTGCATTAACTGCGACTTCATCCACGATGGTGAAGTCCCTCCCGCATGCTGCACGGTCTGTGGCGCAGGCAAGGAGCAGTTCGAACCGGTTGCCGAGCAGGAAAAAGACAGCGGCAAAGCAACCATGACCGGAGACATAGTGGTCATCGGTGGCGGAATAGCAGGCCTCTCGGCTGCGGAAGCTGCCCGCAGAATCGCTCCGGATGCCTCAATCACGCTGGTTTGCCAGGAGGATGACCTGCCCTATTACCGCCTCAACCTGACGCGCTACCTGGCAGGGGAAATAACGGCAAGCGACCTGCCGGTCCACCCGGAATCATGGTATGCCGAACAACGAATCACCATGCTGAACGGAGCGGAAGTAACGACAATCGACCGGAGTGCCAGGTTGGTTGCATTCAAGAGCCACCCCGCCCAGAGCTACGACAGGCTGGTCCTTGCCATGGGCGCCCATCCCAGCATCCCGCCCCTTCCCGGTGCAGAACTGGAAAACGTGGCAACCCTCCGCACCTGCCGCGATGCTGAAATGATACTTCAACAGAGCAGACCCGGCGCCGGCTGCGTGATTATCGGTGGTGGGGTGCTCGGTCTGGAGGCTGCCGCGGCCCTGGCCCGCCGGGATGTCCGGGTGACGCTCGTGGAAGGTGTCGACTGGCTCTTGCCCCGCCAGCTCAACCGTGCGGTTGGAGAACGTCTCGCAGCTGTTGCCAGGGGCCTCGGCATCAATCTGGTCTGTGGTGCCCGCATAAGAGAACTGGCGGGCATGCAGGCGGTGCAGGGCGTCGTCCTGGAATCAGGGGAAACCATCCCTGCCGATCTGGTGATCATTGCCGCAGGGGTACGCAGCAACAGCTATCTCGCCCGCATGGCCGGCCTTGACGTCAACAACGGGGTTGTTGTGGACCAGCATCTGCGCACTTCTGATCCGGGCATTTTCGCCGCCGGAGACCTCTCCGAGCATCAGGGCACCCTCTATGGAACCTGGGCTCCGGCACAGTACCAGGGAACGATCGCAGGCATGAATGCTGCGGGTGGTGATGCCGTCTTTGGGGGTATTCCCCGCTCCAACAGCATAAAGGTTCTGGGCGTCGATCTCTTCAGCATCGGCCTGGTCCATCCGGATGACGCCAGTTATCTGGTCTTCGAGGATGATGGAGACACTTTCCAGCAGTTCGTCTTCCGCGATTCACATCTGGTGGGTGCTGTTCTTCTGGGTGATATATCCCTTGCAGCTGCCGTGAAGAAGCTGATGGAGACAAATGCATCCTGTGCGGAATTGCTGGCCGGCGCCAGTGACGCCCGGGAAATCCGTGCCGGAATTGCCGGCATGGTCTGAGGTTTTTCATCTCTGTCACTGAAACCGGTATGGAAAGTGTGGGGAAGGGCTTTGCATCATGGTTCATGGTGAGTCCGCAATCTTTGCGGTAGAATCTTTGCAGGTGAATGACTATTTCGGGCAAGAAGAAGGGGAGTCATCATGAATACCACGCAAAAATATCTGGATGCCCTGGATGCGGCAGTCGAGGCGGGGGACAGAGAATCGATCGCTTTGCTGGAACCCTTTGCGACCCATCTGTACAAGGAAATAGACCGCCGCACCGAAGCCGCTGCCGCAGAGGACCGCGACGCGTGGGAACGGTTGCTGCTGCGTGTAAAGCGCACAATTGCCGGGATGGTCAAGGACGGCCCTGATCTCTGGTAGGGCATCAGCAGTCTGCAGCAATCTCGTTTGGCAGCTGCAACTGCGATGATGTGCGGTTTGGTTGATAGAGCCTGCAGGTGCACTCAATGAGCAGGGCTTTCATAAAGAATGACGCCGGGACCGACCAGACTGTCGTCCCGCGCCGGGCACCTTTGCCGCCCGGCGCCACCAACTACGTCACCCCTCGCGGCATGGCGATGCTGCGGGAGGAACTGGCAGGCTTGGAAGCCGAGCGTGCCCGGCTTGTGAACAGCGGCGGGAGTGATGAAACAGATCGCACCCTCCAGGCTGCGTCTCTTGCGCAACGAATCAGGGAGATCATCAGCCGCATAGAGAGCGCGAAAGTGGTGGACCCTGCCAGCCAGACGCGAGATAAGGTCCGGTTCGGTACGACGGTTATCGTGCGGACCATTGCCGGCCGGCAACCTGGCGAGGAGCGGCGCCTGACCATCGTGGGTGTTGACGAGGCGGCCCCTCCGGCAGGGCTTGTTTCCTTCCTGTCGCCGATCGCCAGTGCCATCATCGGGCTCCGGGTCGGCGAGACAGCATCCCTGCGCACGGCAAACGGGGAAGAGGATTTGGAAATAGTGGATATTGTGTAGCAGTGTCAGGCGGACCGGCTCTTGAAAGAGAAGAACGAGGTGGTATTGTTGTGGTGTGGTTGTCCTGCGAGGCTCGTTCAAGCGAAGAAAGGATGCCCATGACACATTCTGGCTGTGTGCCGAAGCGTGCACTGGCTCTTGTCGTTGCACTGGTTCTTTCTGCAGTCCTTTCCGCTGGTGCCGGTGCCGGTGAAATCGCTCAAAAAATCAGCGGAGAAGTCAAGGTCCAGAGCAGGACAGATGAGTCCCGGCAGCCAGACTCGGCACCATCGATCATCTATGTCCTGGATTTCGATCTGGGGAATGACACAACGCATAACGCTGACAACCAGGGACCCCCGGTCATCGGGCGTGTCATGACGCGCATGTCGCAGCGGAATGATCCGCGGGAGAAGGCGGCACAGCTCGTCGAACTCATGTCGACTTCTCTGGTCAAGGGATTCGCCGAGCAGAAGATCGTTGCCAGGAGGTGCATTCCCGGTGCGCCGCTGCCCGACGAGGGCTGGCTGATTCGCGGTGTCTTCACAGAGATTGACGACGGGAAGCGCATCGTGCGCGCAGCTATCGGTTTCGGCGCCGGAGCAACGGCCATGGAGCTCTATGTATCTGTCAGCGATCTTTCGGTGAACCCCGATGCGCCATTCATTTTTTTCGGCACTGAAAAGGACCCCGGCAGGATCCCGGGGGCCGTCGTGACGTTGAATCCTTATGTTGCCGCGGCAAAATTCGTGCTGGAAAAGAATGCTTCCGAGAGAGATGTGAAGAAGACCGCCAAGCAGATCGTGAGCACCATCGTGCGTTACATGGGCACGCTCGGCGTCACGGGTGATGCTGCCTCACACTGACGTGAACGTTTTGCTTCATTGCGCGACCTTCTGCCGACACAGGTGAAAGCGGAAAGCACCACGGATAATTCATGGCACTGCCATCAATCATTTACCGCCTGAGCATCCAGCTCTCCGACATCGACCGGGGGATCTACAGAACCATCCAGACAACCGTGGCCCGACACCCGTCGGAGACCGAAGAGCGGCTGGTTGCCCGTCTGCTGGCGTATGCCCTGTTTTATGAAGAAGATCTGGTCTTCACCAGAGGTATCTGCACGGGAGACGAACCGGATATCTGGTCAAAGGGGCCGGACGGCCGGGTTCGCCTGTGGGTTGAAGTCGGGCTTCCGGAGCCGGAGCGTCTGATCAAGGCATCCCGCCATGCCCTCAGGGTGGCACTCCTGGCGTTTGGCAACGGGCTGCCCAACTGGGAGCGCCAGTACCTTGCACAGCTTTCAGACGTCCCCACTATTGCCATTGCCACTGTTGATCAGGGTTTCATCCGCCGCCTGACTGAACTCCTGGAACGTTCAATCAGTTGGGAGATTACCATAACTGAAGACGCTCTCTACCTGCAAGCTGCCGGGCAATCGCTGGAGACACAGGTACAGGTCATTTTCAAATCGAAGTGTTTTGAGTGATTCCACAAAGAGGGACTTAATGCGTCTTGTTACCGATGAAACAAAACAGAAAAAAATCGGGGAAATCCTTGTCGCTTACCAGCTCATTACGGAAACGCAACTGGGAAAGGCACTGAAAATCCAGAGCCAGAAGGGAGGGCATCTGGGATCCGTGCTCGTTGAGCTCGGCTACCTGAAAATCGAGGACCTGGTGGATCTTCTCGGCAGGCAATTCGGCCTCCCGACAGCGAATCTGTATGCACTGAAAATTGAACCGGAGGTCCTGAAACTCCTGCCCGTGGCCAAGATGAAAGAATACGAGGTGCTTCCCATAACCGTCGGAGCGAAGAGCGTATTTCTCGCCATGGTCAATCCGAACAACCTGAATGCCATCAAGGACGTTGAGTTCATAATCGGCAAGAGTGTGCAACCCGTCGTCATGCCGGCTCTGCAGGTTTCATCGGCGCTGCAGTACATCGAGGGCTTGGGCGGAAAGCTGGATGAGCCTCTGAAGGGCAGCGACATAGAGGCTTTTGCCGGTAGGATGAAACATAATTTCGAAGCGACCGAATTGAAGGCGCTTTTCCGGACGCTGGTCGAAGAAGAGGCCTCCGATCTGCTCCTGTCCGCCGGTGTCCCCCCCTGTCTCAAGAAGAACAATGAACTGATACGGATTTCATCCAACTTCCTGACACCCGACGACACCATGCTCTTCGCATGCGAACTGATGTCGGAAAAGCAGCTGGAAGATTTCGCAAGGCTAATGGAGCTGGACTTCGCGTACACCTATCCCGATATCGGCAGGTTCCGTGTCAACATTTACCTGCAGCGGCACTCCCTGTCCCTGGCCATACGTCACATCAACGAGGTTATTCCCGGCCTCGAAGAACTGGGGCTCCCCCATTGGCTGGAGGAGTATGCCCTGCGGACGCAGGGGCTCATTCTCATCACCGGACCGACCGGGCACGGCAAGACGACCACCCTTGCCGCGCTCCTGGATCTCATCAACCGGAACCGCCGCTGCAACATCATCACCATCGAAGACCCGATCGAGTATCTCCACAAGCACAAGTCGAGCAATGTCAACCAGCGGGAGGTGGGCCTGGATACCGACTCGTTCCATGAAGGACTGCGCCATGTCTTCCGCCAAGCCCCCGATGTGATCGTGATCGGGGAAATGCGCGATCCGGAAAGCTTCGGTATTGCTCTCCAGGCAGCTGAAACCGGCCACCTGGTCCTCAGCACGATGCACTCGAACAACGCCACATCAGCAATAGAACGGATCATCGATGTGTTCCCGCCGCAACAGCAGCAGCAGATTCGGGTCCAGCTGGCGGAAAGCTTCCTGGTGGTCCTCAACCAGCGCCTGGTCCCCCGGTCGAACGGCACCGGTCTCATCCTTGCCTGCGAAAAACTGATCGGCAGCGTCAGGTCCAGGAATCTCATCCGGGAGGGGAAAACCCACCAGATACGGAGCATGCTGCAGCAGTCAGCTGAGGATTTCGAGTCCATTGACATCGCTCTGGCGCGCCTTTTCAGGGAACGCAGGATAACCCTGGACGCGGGGCTCAAGTTCTGTGACAACGTTGTCTATTTCAAGCAGCTGACAGGCAACATGAAATAGCAGATGCGCGAACCTTTGGGGGGGCGGACTGTCTGAAAGGAGTTTTCCATGCATGAGCCGGTAACCGTCGAAGTGTTCATCATCGGCAATGAAATCCTCAATGGTGAAATCCAGGATACGAACAGTCATTGGTTGTGCAAGGAAATCACTGCAATGGGCGGACTGGTGGTTCGGCAAACGGCGCTGCGCGACGACCTCGACGGCATCGCAACGGCGCTGCGTGCAGCCCTGGATCGGGGAACCCGGGTCATCATGACTTCCGGCGGCCTCGGGCCGACAGCTGACGATCTGACGCTGGCCGCAGTCGCCAGGTGCGCGGGCAGAGAGCTGTGCCTCAATCAGCAGGCACGCGGCATGATAAAGGCGAGTTACGATGCCTTGTTCGACAAGGGGATTCTTGACCAGGGCGGGCTGACTCCGGCCCGGGAAAAGATGGCCTGGTTGCCCGTCGGGACTACCCCGCTCTACAATACCGTCGGCACAGCGCCGTGCTCCCTGTTGCATTCGGGGCAATCCACCATCATATGCCTGCCCGGCATACCCAAGGAATTGCGCGGAATCTTCAACAGTTCACTCCAGCCTTTTCTGCAGGAGACGTTCCGCGGCGGCAGCGCCGTAATGATGACCATGACGGTAACCTGCAATGACGAATCCATCCTGGAGCCGGTTCTCAGCCGGGTGGCCCATGACCACCCGGCTGTCTATGTCAAGCTGCTGGCAACCATGCCTGGTGAAACGCCTGAACTGGACATAACCCTGACTGCGGTAGGGCCCGACAGGCCGGCGCTGGAAGTGCTCGTCGACGCGGCAATGGCGGATATGAAGAAAGGCTGTGCTTCCCTTGGGTATCCCTGCAGGGTAAAGAATACATCCTGACGACCTTCCATGCTGCAAGGAGCAACGACTGAATTTGTCTCAAACAACAGACTCGTTCCCGGTTCACTCCGATCTCATTCTGCGGTTGGCCCGACAGGCTGTCAGGGCTCATCTCTGCGTGCATCTCCCACCAGTCTCAAAATTTCCTGAACCATCACCGCTACCTGTTTCCTGATCTCGGGGACAGCGGTGCATTCCAGCTCTTCGCCGCGACGGAGCGTACCGACTGTGAACAGGTCGCTCCTGACGCTGCCGTCAGCCGACAGAAGCTGCCCTGTTTCTGTCGCCTTCAAGCCCAGGTAGAAATCATCGGGTTGCACCATCCCGTCGTCAAGGAGATGGGCAACCAATGCAGAGCCGGTCCTGCGAATAGTGGTAAAGAGTCCGGTACCGTCGACCGCCGCATCCGCATCGAGCGTGAAATCAGTCCCGCGACGCAGCACGAGCCGTACCGCCGTATCGCAATGGCTGCCACGTTTTTCGACAGCAATCACACGGGCATGGATCTGTTCCAGTCGGCCGGTTGCCTTGAGCCTGGCCACCACTGCAATGTTGTGCTGGCAGGAGCGATGCAGGTGAATGTTCCAGATGGTGCGGAGATGGCGGAAAAAGCGACGCTTGTCAGCCTGGTCGAAATTTTTCCAGATGCGCGAAGCGAACAGTCGGAGCGAGTCCACAAGGAGCTCCCAGTGAACCCCCGACTTTCGTTTGAGCTGGAAGGCGCGCAGTGCATGGCGAAGCGTCGGCCTGGATTCAGCCAGATCTGCCGCCCACGCGCGAACCTCTGCAGGTACGGGTTCGAAGGGTTCCCGGTGGGGGAGGGGAAAGAGTCCATGGCGCGATATGACTTTGTACTGCCCCCTGTAGCCTGCTGCTTCCGCGTCCAGGATAACGTCCAGCGCGGTGAGTCCTGCGCCGACTATGGCGAGCATGCCGATGCGGTTGAAATCGAAGGGCCTGCACCACGGGGAACAGAGCAGACCGTTGTCAAACGTTGGCCCTGGCGGGAGATTGCCGATGGCCAGTACCACGGCTCGGGCTCTCACGGCAACGTCTGAAACGAGGTCCAGGCTGTAGCCGGGCGAATCGCCCAGCAAGGCCAGACCACGGACTGCGTCCCTGAGCACGGTCATCATGCCGGCAGGCTGCTGGTCCACGGCCCGGTCAAAACAGTCCTTGAGGTAACGGCGGTATAACCTGCGGGGAACGAAGTCGTCAGGGGAGTACTGGGGAGCGGCCCGGGCAAGCCACCTGGCGAAGGAACCGGGATCGGCGGCGGTGATGCTCATGCCTCTGGCACGGACATTCAACAGGTGACAGGGGGACTCTGTCCGGTATGCCAGCCCTGCTCCGAGCCGTTCGTCAGGTTCGATGATGACGCAACGGAATGTTGGCTGCAGCATCACATCGGTGAGCAGATGCCAGGCGGTACAGAGACCGCTGAAGCCCCCACCGACGATTGCCAGGTCAAACTCATGACCGGCCGCAATTCCGGGTCTTGCAGCCAGGTTCTCCTGCCGTGAGGGCGACGTGTCTGCCTCTGTCAAATTCCGGTCCTTTCGCTGCGGCTCTGAGTGCGCTTTTCACGGGAAGCAGCCGGGTAGTGGCTCAGTGACGAAAAGTGTTTTCAGTATACCTCTGTTCGCTGCTGAGCGCCATGCCAATCGCCTGTTTCGCGTGATCTGCGCCTGCTTGGACGAGGTACTGGCCGGACAGGTGGTCTGGAACCGGATTCTGACAGTTGCTGGGAAGGAATTTACCGATATGTGACGAATACTGAGCATTTGCAAGACGGACGATCGAATTTTCGTGGATCAGGAAGGGGCCGCGGGGGAATGGTTGCCGGCGGCTCCGGTAGCTGTGGCATGCTACCGGAGCAGGTTCAGGTCAGCGTGAAAGCTATTATGCAAGTGACCCTTCAAAAACCATTTCCACCACGCCGCCAAGGGCATCCCCATTATAAAAGGGAACGTTGACGATAGTGAGTGTTCCTTCCGGCCCATCCATGGTCAGGTGGTTGATCTTGATCTTCTTGTCGGCGAAATCCTGGTAGATGCCTTTCATCTTGACCATGGTTTCCGGTTGGTGGCAGGCGGCCATGTTCTTGCCGACTTCAAGTCCGGCAATCTTCAGTTCGTCAAAAAGCGTATAGGCCCTTTGATTGGCGTAGGTCACATTGAATTCAGGGTCAGATACGATTACCGCAGTATTCAGATTGTCCCATACCTTGTTGACATCTCCCATTTTTCATCCTCCCATGTGTGGCATGCTTGTTGTTGGACTGCAAAATCATATGGCATCCTCGAAGACATGATGAGCAGCCATACGGGTTTCCTGGCATTGCCGATTGCTTCATGCGATCTGTGGCAGGCACATCCGGCAATCGGGGAAGCGCTTGTCCAACAGGAAACACATGGAGCGTCGCTAGACATTTAATTAAAAATGTAGGACAAGTCAACGTTTATTTTGTACGTGACGTCCTTAGGCATGAAGCGGTTGAAAAACGGGTACACGTATTGCTGAAACAAAAAAGCCCGTTATCCGGGCTTTTTTGTTTCAGGGTTTCTGCAGGGTCAGGTTATTTCTGCGCGGCAGGCAACGGTTTGCCCATTTTTGCCTGACGCTGTTTGCAACGCTCGCCGAACTGCTTTTTCATCTCATCGGCCTTTTTCTGCTGTTCCGGGGTCAGGATGCCCTTGATCCGGTCAAAGCACTTGGCATGGATTGCCTGCATCTTTTCTCGTGTCTGAGCACGGGTGAGATTGTCGTCTGCACGTACGGCTTTCATTTCCTTGAACTGTTCGTCGAGGATCGGCAGAATTTTGTAGCGCTGCTCGGGAGTCAGTCCGAGATGGGCGGTCATCATGTCGAGACGGGCGCCGGGGCCCATCCTGTGGCCACCACGCTTGTCGCAGTGCATCCCTTTGCCATGCCCCATACCCGGTCCTCCGGGCCCCATACCGTCTCCGGGGAGTGCCGAA
Organism: Geobacter sp. UBA5735; assembly: GCA_002419385.1. Taxonomy (GTDB): domain Bacteria; phylum Desulfobacterota; class Desulfuromonadia; order Geobacterales; family Geobacteraceae; genus RPRC01. The sequence continues at coordinate 120,388 of DIFZ01000050.1, read as the reverse complement.
GCGATGGTGCCGAAACCCATGAGGCCAGCCAATGCCACGGTCGCTGCAATTGCCAGTTTCACTTGTCTCATCTTATTGGTCTCCTTTTCAGTGTCTGTTGCGGGATCTCTTCCCTTTCACGCTGCTTTCACATTAAAAAACGGGGTCGGTGAGCAACGGTTGACATGGACAGGAAAAATATCTGCCCTCAGCAATGGGCACCAGCTTTTATGAGACGGGCTAAACACCGGGCATGGTGCTTTCCTTTCCGTTTGATATTGCCTATCAGCTGCAAGTAGATATAGAATCATTTCTCTGGTCGTGAAGGACTTCCGGAGAGCCTGCTTGATTGATATTTTTGTTTACAAGGAGATTGAAGCATGGATTGGTTGACCGACCCTCAGGTCTGGATGGCACTGGTGACCCTGACCGCCCTGGAAATTGTCCTGGGCATTGACAACATTATCTTCATCTCGATCCAGTCGAGCAAGCTTCCGGTGCACATGCGTGAAAAAGCCCGTCTTGTCGGCCTCGGACTGGCGATGTTCATCCGGGTGGCGCTGCTGTTTTCACTCACCTGGCTGATGGGGCTTACCTCGCCGCTGCTTGTCGTTTTCGGCAACGAGATTTCCGGCCGCGACTTGATCCTACTCTCGGGGGGCATGTTCCTTCTCTGGAAAAGCACAATGGAGATACATGAGAAGCTTGAAGGAGAGGAAAAGGTGGCATCAGCTCATGTCGGGACGACTTTTGGCGCTGTGATCGTCCAGATCCTGCTGCTGGACATTGTGTTTTCGCTTGATTCCATAATCACGGCATTGGGCATGGCCAACAAGCTGTGGGTCATGGTTGCGGCAGTTGTCATCGCAGTCGCTTTCATGATGCTGTTTTCCGGGAAAATCAGCGCATTCGTCGAGAAACATCCGACCATAAAGATGCTGGCCCTGAGTTTCCTTCTGCTGATAGGAGTCGCGCTCATCGGCGACGGACTGGACATGCATATCCCCAAGGGGTACATCTACTTCGCCATGGCTTTCTCGGTGTTGGTGGAGATGCTGAACTTGCGGGTGCGCCGCGGGACACCGGTCAAACTGCATGAACCTTTTCTGGAGGGATCCGAGCCGGGCCTGCCAGGTGGTTCGGACACGTAGCGGCGGACGGAAAAATCGATTCAACGGGATGGCCCTTCGTAGTCAGTGGCCGCCCTGCCATAGGTCTCTTTGACGAAAAGGCTGGAAACAAGGGCAGCCACTGCAAAACAAAACAGCACAAAGAAAGCCTGACGGAATCCTTCGACGGTAAAAGCTTGGCCGATTTTCCCCTGTTTCTCCAGAATTGAGCCGAGCAGGGGCTGGAGGAGCGCGCCACCTGCAAAGGGGAATAGATTCAGCAGGCCGAAGCAGGTTCCTGCTATCTTCGCCGGGAAGAGTTCCCGGGCGCTGGTGAATCCGATTACGGCAACAGCACTGGCGAATATGCCGAGACCGAAACAGATGGCTCCGACCAGGGTCAGGGAAAGGTTTGCGGTGAAAAACGCCAGCGCCGCGGTCATTGCGACAACAACCGCGCTTGCCAGAATAAGAAGCGGCTTGCGGCTCTTCAACAGGTTGTTGGAACAATAGCCCATCAATGGGCTGCCGATGATCATTCCCAATGCCACCAGCGAGAGAATCCCTCCGGATCGGCTCTTGCTGGCGCCGTATATGTGCATCATGAACGGTCCGCCCCAGAGACCGGCAAATGCGGTAAAAACTCCATATTTGCAGAAGAACCAGGCAGCGAGCGGCCAGAATGCCGGCCGGCCCAGCACGTACCTGACTCCAGCAGCCAATCTGACTGACTGTGCCGCAGCAGCGGTATGCTCTGCCGGAGAAGGCCATCCGAGGTCGGAAGGCCGGTCTCTGACGAACATCCACACGAGAATCGCCAGGACGCCGGTAACGGCTCCCACTGCCACAAAGGACAGCCTCCACCCGAGCCACGTGCTTGCCAGGGCCATCGGTGTCGCGGCGGAGAGCGATCCGACGCCGCCCATCGCCATCAAAAGGCCGGTCATGCCGGTGAATTCCCTGACGCTGAACCATTCGGCTAGAATTTTCAGGGTGCAGACGAAAAGAGTCGAAACGCCCAGTCCGACCAGACCCCTTCCGATGAGCGCGCCTGCGGGAGATTGGCTGAGCCCGAGCAGCACGGAGCCGGCGCAGGCAATGCAGAGGAACAGCGTGATGGTTCTGCGGGGTCCCCAGGAGTCTGAGAGAAGACCGGTCGGCAGCTGCATGAGCGCATACGGGTAGAAATACGCGGAGCTCAGGAAACCTATCAGGGCACCGCCTGCATGCAGATCGTTCATGATGTCGGTGGCTACGACCGCCGGACAGAGGCGATGGAAGAACACCAGGATATAGCCGATAGCAAGGATCCAGAAAATAAGCCAGCGGTACCGCAGAGCTCTGTTACTATTCGTCGTGGGCATAGATATCCAATATCCTGAATTCCTGTCAGGAGTCAAGGATTTCCCGAATGGTCTTCAACAGATCCATGGGCGCCACTGGTTTGTTGATGAAGGTGAAGCCCTCTGTTGCGATTCCTTTCGACTCTATGAAATCCGGAGCATACCCGCTCATGAAAAGAACTTTTACCTCTGGACGGATCTTGCTGATCTCGATATAAGCCTGCCGACCGTTCAGCCTGGGCATGACGACATCCATCACGATCATGTCGATTTCATCATGGTGTTCTCTGAAGCGGGCAACCGCTTCCTCCCCGTCGACCGCCTCGATCACCCGGTAGCCGAACGTTTCCAGGACCAGTCGGTTCAGGTTTCTGACCTCCTGGTTGTCTTCGACCACCAGCAAGGTTTCGGTTCCGGACACGGGGGCTGCCGGCGATTCGATGAGGTGGGGGGGGAGGGATTCGTATGAAGCAAGCGGCAGGTAGATGCGGAACGATGTCCCTTTCCCGATTTCGCTGGTCATGGTGATATGGCCGTTGTGCTGCCTGACTATGCCGTATGCCATGGAAAGGCCGAGCCCCGTGCCTTTTCCCACTTCTTTTGTCGTGAAAAAAGGTTCAAATATCTTTTCCTGTGTTTCACGTTCTATGCCGGTCCCTGTGTCCGACACGCTCAGCAGGGCAAAATACGTCCCCGGGAGAACATCTGCCATCGCTTCGATTTCGGAGTTGGGCAGCGTCTCGTCCGTCTCGATGATCAGCTTTCCTCCGTGAGGCATTGCATCACGGGCATTGGTGACGAGGTTGAGGAGGACCTGGTCGATCTGGCCGGTGTCGACGAAGACGTACAGTTTCTTTTCCGACAGCCGGATGGAAAGTTCGATGTCTTCGCTTACCACCCTGGTGATCATTCTTTCGATATTCCTGACCACGTCGTTGAGGTCAACGGCTTTCGGGTTGATGATCTGTTTCCTGCTGAAAGCGAGAAGCCCCTGAACCAGGCTTGTCGCCCGGTCTGCCGCGGAAAGAATTTGTTCCAGATGGTGGCGGGAAGGGTCAGTTTTCGACATGGATATGTCCAGAAGGGCGCCGAAGCCGATGATGGCACAGAGGATATTGTTGAAGTCGTGTGCGACTCCTCCCGCAAGTTGGCCTATCGCTTCCATCTTCTGTGCGTGCTGCAGTTGTGCGGCAAGGTGCTCTTTTTCGGCTTCGCGCATTCTCAGCGCTTCGGCCATGTCGTTGAATGCCCTGGTGAGTTCCCCGATTTCATCTTCGGTTTGTATGGGCATTCTCGCCGTCTCTTTACCGGCGCCGATGGCGTTGACCCCCCCCTTGAGGCTGTTGAGCGGCCTGGTGATGTTTCTCGCGAAATAGTAGGCAATGGCAAGGGCAACGGCAAGAAATGCCATGCTCATGACAATGCTTTTCAGCAGGAGACCGCGGAAGGCCGTATCCATCGGGGAGGTGTCAAGGGTGACTGCAACGTATCCGATCGCTTGATCGTGCGTTTGTTCAGGATCATCAGTAAATACGAGCGCATCCTTCGGAGAGTAGATGCTGGCGGATGTGACGGGCGCCCAGAACTCTATGAGTGTTCCTCGCTGCCGGTGAAACGGCAGCTGTCCGCCTCTCAACAAGCTCAGGTTGTCAGCACTGATGTCAGGCTTGAAATCGGTTTTCTTTCCTTCGGACTGGCTGGATGACGTGCTGCTGCCAAGCAGTTTTCCCTTGCGGGTAAAGATCCTGGCTGCAAGGGACTCTTTCTCGCTCATTACAGAGTTGATCGGATCGCTCAAAAGTGCCGTGTTTTCGGCAAAAACCCCGATCCTGGAGCTTTCAGCCAGCTGTTTGGCCAAAAGACCGCCCTTGTTGAGCAGCGTTTCCATCATGTTTTTCCGTTCGTAATGGATGAAAAAAGCAGTGAATGCCACAGATATGAAGACCGTCGAAAGAGCAAGGGCCAGGAATATCTTGGTCGTGAAACTCTTTGCCGGCAATGTCAGATAATTCATTAATTTCATGGATATGGTTACTCTTTGTTCAGAAAACGGAATTTTTTCAGGGAACTGCTGTTCAGGACGATTCCGAGCTTTGCTGCGATGGTCCGATTTATCGTAGGGACTGCTATTTCGGCATCAGTTCTGGGAATGGCGGCCACTTCCACTCCGGACTTTACCTTGTCAGATAATTCCCCTGCCTGTTTTCCCAGTTCATAAGCATCGAGGTCAAGGGACAGAAACGCCCCCATCCGGAGATATTTTTCGGAAAAGGTGAAAATCGGCACCCTGCTGCGCATGGAATAGAAAATCAGGGCTTCCACGGCTTCCGGGGCTGTAAACGTACTGTCAGGAAGCATCCAGTATGCGTCCAGCCCATCGGGAAGGCTTTCCAGCATGCGCGGCAGGTCCCTGGCCCTTTCCGCTTTGAGGGCTGTCAGGCGAATCCCCATTTTTTCAGCGGCAGGATGGGTTTTGTCGACGATAGTGCCTGTTTTGCGCGGATTGTAGACGAGACCGATCTTCTTCAGGTGAGGCAAGGCTTTCAACAGGGTTGAGAGATATTTTTCCGGAGGGATGTTCATGCTGATGCCGGTTATGTTCTTTTCATCCCCAAGGACCGTTTCAGGGCTGAGAACCATGCAGTAAACAATTGGTATGTCATTGATTTTCTTGACTGTCAGGAGAGAATCCATGCCGATTGCCAGAATGAGGTCAGGGCGTCGTTTCCGAATTTCCCGGAGGGCTTCGGCACCATTCATTTCCGACATGACCAGTTCCGTAGTCCTTGCTGACGATGCAGCCTTAAAACCCCGGATCACTTCGCTATAGGGCTTTGTCCGGTAATTCTGCACAACGAGAACGTCCCATGCATGGGACGAACCGGCGAGCATGATGGATACCATGACAAAAAAATGTATGCAAAGCAATTTCATGGTAATCTCTGAATGGACAAATCGATCTTCATTTGTAAACTTATCATCAGTATGCCACACATTCTTTTCAGTTACATGTCCAGGGTTTATTAAAATGACGAAGTCAACCTGAAGTTGTTTGTCTGAGCATGGTTTACTGAGAATATATTTAGATTATGCATAAATATTTCCTTAAGACAACTTTCTTCTTGTTTTTGTTTTTTTGCCTTCCCTCTGGCGTTAACCGAGGGTTTGCAGAAGGCGAACGGGACATGTCCACCCTGAAAATGTTCTATGACGAGGATGACATCATCGTCACTCCGACCCGCTATCCCAAGTCCATTTCTCAGGTTGCAGAAAACGTGACCGTCATTACAGCCGATGATATTAAGGCGCTTAATGCGCATACCCTTGCGGACGCCCTCGTCTATGTCACCGGGCTGCAACTGTTCGATCAGGGCAGCCCGGGAAGCTACGTGAACGGCATGATCCAGGGGTCCCAGCCGTGGCATGTGCTCCTCATGATCGACGGAGTCGCCATGAACAACCTGAGCGAGTCAACGCCGGATCTGGGGCTGGTCCCGGTCCAGATCATCGAACGGATCGAGATCATAAAGGGGCCGGCGTCTTCCTCCTGGGGGTCCTCCCTTGGCGGAGTCATCAATGTCATCACCAGATCGCCTGATGACACGCGGGAATTCGGCGGCATGCTTTCCGCTTCCATCGGTGAGCGGAATACCGGTGATTACCGGTTGGAGATCTCCGGCGGGAAGGGAGGTTTCGGTTACTATCTTTCCGGCGGCGGAATGCTCACTGATGGCCTGCTGCCCTATAACGGCTACCATGGCGGCAATTTCTATACGAAACTGAAGTACTCATGTTCTGAGAAAGCAGTGGTTGCTTTCACACTCGGGTATACCAGAGGCGTCAGGCAGGTGGGTGCTTTTCGTGAGCAGATACCGGAATTGGGTGCTGAGCTGGTAGGGACGATTGACAGCAAGAATGAAAATCTTTTCACAACTCTCGGTCTTGATTACCAGGTTGCCAGAGGTCTCGCGCTCAATGTTTCCCTCAGGGCTCTTTGGCAGGACACCGTGTTGTCCCAGAAAACAATCATAGAACCCTTCGGGTTGGAGATTGATTCGAAGAAGGAAGGGAGCGATGCCGGTTTTGGCGGCAGCGCGAAACTGGTATGGACCCAGCGGTTGCATGAAATGGTGGTCGGGACCGATTTCGACACGGCCCGTTTGAAATCCCCCAACATCGAGGGCGGGAAACAGCGGCAGGATAAATGGGCGGTCTACGTAAACGACTCGCTGACCCTGGGAAAGTTTTCAGTCACTCCCGGACTTCGTTTCGATCACACCAACACCAACGGTGATTTCTGGAGCCCGAGTCTGGGTGTTACCTTTGCGCCGGCGGAGAACACGATACTGAGGGCCTATGTTGCCAGAGGGTTCAATACGCCGTTTTTGTCCTCAACTTTCGGCAACGGAGTGAACATCATTACCAACCCAGACTTGAAAATGGAGAAAATCTGGTCCTATGTCGTGGGGCTGGAAACGACGTTTTTCCGCTATTTCTGGTTCAAAACCAGCCTGTTCCGGCATGATATCAGTGATGTGATCGATACGGTGAGTCTGCCGGATGACACTCCTGACAATCCCGATGACGATAACAGGATGTGGGTGAATGTCGGCAAGCAGCGCCGTCAAGGGCTCGAGGTGGAGCTGAAGACCATGCCCCTCTACAATACCTCTCTTTCTCTCGGCTATGCGCTGCTTGACAGCACCGATCGGTTGACAGGAGACGGAGTGCCCAACATGCCGCAGTATACGTGGGATGTGGGAATCCAGTACGATGACAGGAAAAGCTTCCGTGCTACACTCAAGGGACACTTCATTAGCTGGGACGTAAATCCTGACGTATATGTAACGCACAGTTCGATGACCTGGGATCTCTATCTGGCCAAAAAGATTTATTCCTCCGAATATCAGTCGATGGAAATCTTTTTCTCGGCCCGCAATATTTTCAAGGGCGCCCAGTATTTCAGAGACATTTTTCGTAACACCGGCCGCTGGGTGGAAGGGGGCATACGGTTTCATTTCTGATTGCTGAACGAAAACATGAACAACTCCGACAGGCTGCTGGTTGAATAGTTTTATCCCAATGGTTGTGATTAGATGGCATGATAAGTGCATGCTAAAAAGGGGCCCTCGTGTCGATGCCTGCAGTGCATTGCCTGAACGATCGATTGTGCAGAATTCCGGCGCGCGGTAACGGATCCGCTTATTGTCTTCGTAGGCGGAAGAACCTTGGCTTCATCGCACCATCGCGAGAAACCGAAAGAGGAGGTACACCATGGAACGGGAAGAAATCATTGTCCTTGAAAAAGGAACGGACGAACCAATCGGTCCCGATTGGGCAGGATGTTGCGGACTGCTGTATTTGCCGTGGAGAGGGTAGGTTTCCACAATAACACATAATTTCCAAGGGGGTCGGGTCTGACCCCCTTTTTTTTGCCAAAATGCGACTTTCCAGCTATGTAAAAATATTCCCCTGTCGGGACAATCCCGGGCGGTTGCTGCTGTTTTCCACCCGGAGCTTTGCCAAGTTACTGGTGCCGAAAGCACTGTTGGCAGCGATAGAGGATGGATCTCTTACGGACAAGGAGCAGGAGACACTGGACCGAAACGGTTTCCTCGTTCACGACAGCGATGAAGAGCGCCAGGAGATGATGGCTGCCATTGAAGAAGCCAACCGGCGCAGCTCAAGGGCTGTGCTGACGGTTGTCATGAATCTGGACTGCAACCTGGCGTGCACCTATTGCTATGAAGGCGCGCAACGGGGGAGTCACTACATGAGCTCTGCTACCGGGGAACTGCTGGTCCGGTTCGCGGGGGGAGAGTATCTGGCCCGGGGCAAGGATCTGCTGGTCGATTACTACGGTGGAGAGCCGCTGCTCAGTGCAGACCGGATCAGGGACATATCCGGCACGTTGAAGTCGCTGGCGGAACGGGAAGGGCGGCGCTATGAATTCACTCTGGTGACGAACGGCACGCTGCTTACCCGGGCCGCGGTTTCGCAACTTGTTCCGGTCGGCCTCATAAGCGCCAGAATCACCCTGGACGGCCCTCGGGAAAACCATGACCGCTATCGTCCATTTCTCTCGGGAACAGGCAGCTTCGATGTAATCATCCGCAACATGTCGGAGGTCAGCGACCTCATCAGAATCGGGATCGGCGGCAATTACACGAGGGAAAGCTACCGCTCCTTTCCGCAACTCCTGGACACGCTGAGTGCCAACGGCTTGACACCGGATCGGATATCCCACGTGCTGTTTTCGCCGGTTTCGAAAACGCTGGGAACGCACCTCTCTCCCGAGTTCTCCGAAGGATGCGTATCCGACGATGAACCGTGGCTTCTGGAGGCAAGTGTCTTCCTCAGGGAAGAGATCCTGCGGCGGGGGTTCTTCACCCCCAGGGTTGCGCCGACGATCTGCATGATCGAGTTGCGGGACAATCTGGTTGTCAACTACGACGGGGTTCTCTATAAATGCCCGGCATTCATCGGGTGCCGGGGGCTTGAAGCGGGCCACCTGGAAAGCGGCTGCAACGATTATGGCACGTCACACAACCTTGATGTCTGGAAGAAGGACCAGTGCCGTGACTGCGCATATCTTCCCCTCTGTTTCGGCGGCTGCCGCTTCTTGAGACTCCTGCGGACAGGTTCCATTGATGATGTGGAATGCCGCAGGAGCTATTTCGATGCCGTATTGGAGGAGTTTATTCTTCAGGATATCAAGTATCTCCGCAAGAAACGTCTGTAGAGCGTTCGCGATCCTCAGCAATGGCTTGCACTGGTAAGGTTCTTCAAGGTGTCTGCCACGCCTTTGGTGTGGACAGCCGTTTCCGTAGTTCTGCCGCTGGATTCCTCGATTACTCCGAGCAGGGAAGACAGTCGCGCAACGTCACTGGACTGGGATTCGATTTCATTGGCAACGGTACCGATTTCCGTGGCCAGACGCGAGATGTTCGTGCCGATCTCCATGGCGCTCGTCCGCGATTTTTCCGCAAGATTGCGCACTTCGTCGGCAACCACCGCAAACCCGCGTCCGCTTTCACCTGCGCGTGCCGCTTCAATGGCGGCATTGAGAGCCAACAGGTTTGTCTGGTCAGAAATCTGCTCAATGATCTCCACCACGCTCTGGATGTGGAGGCTGGCATCTGCAAGCTCTCTGGCGTTTGCGGCGGACATGGTCGCCTGCTGGGTAAGGCCGGAAACGTTCTCACCGAGCTGCTGTATCGCCTGCACCTGTTGCTCGATGTGGGATGCCAGGTCGTCCACCGATCCGTACAGGTCGTTTGCGCACGATTCGAGCTGGCCGGCAATGGATTCCCGGTGGCTGTGCGCCTCGTCCAGGGCCTGCCCGAGGTCGTTCAGCCCGCAGAACAGCCTGGCCATGGTGGGTTCCAGGCCGGAGGCATCGAGACGGCTCTCGAACTGCTGGCACTTGAAGTCCTCGATCTGTTTGATCAGCACCTGGGTCAACCCGCTCAGCTTAGAAATCTGCCGTCTGAGGAAAAATGCCTTGAACTCACCGTAGTGTGCGACAAAGTTGTCCACATATTCATCCCGGAACTGCTCGCCTTTGGGCACATGGAAGAAGAACACGGCGGTGAGGGTCTGGTTGAGATTCAGGCCGAGAATTTCGCCGAATGTGGAAAATCCGGCAATGGCGGTTTCCGGCATGACCCGACCCATATCCGACAGTTCGCGATCGTTGCAAAGGCGTCGCAAAATGCAGTCATTGAGGATGCCTGCTGCGGGTTTGCCGGGCTTGCCCTGCATGAACTGCCTGAAATCTTTTTCCGTAGTGCTGACCAGGCTGGTCCTTCGCACCAGTTGCAGCTCCTCTCCCGGAGCGATATCGCAGTAGAAATGCACGCGGCCCGCGTCCATATTGAGTTGGGATATGGAACGTACGAACAATTCCTTGCCCACGGTTATGGCAAATGAGTAATCAGCCAGTTTTCCCTCAAGCTGGCTCGCAGAGCAGTTAAGCGTTTCGCAGAGGGCGTCCGTCAGATTGCTCACATGCCCGGTGCGATCAACCACCTGGGTTACGTAACGCTGTTCCACAGAAGCCGAAAGAACGTGGAAACTGCTTCCTGCCGGCTCGAAATTCTGGCTCTTGAAAATGCCGAAGCGTACCCCGGGAGGAGTCTTGATGAATGCGATCAGCGCATGGTTTTCGAGCTTTTTTCTCCCGTTGTGAAGCCAGGTGTTGCGGAAGTCGAATTTCCCTCCGGCTGAGCCGCCGACGAACAGGCAGGGGAAGCGCCCCGACTCATAGAGGGCTTCCATGAAGAACGATTCGGAGGCAGACAGGCCGTCGAACAGCACGTATGCCATTGTGTTGCGATAGTCGATTTCCATAGTTACTTTGAGATCTGTTATGGCCTTGCCGATTCGTGCGACCCGATCCTTGAGACCGGTATCGACGCTTCCCCTGCGAAGGTCTTCACAGCCGAGTGGGACAGCGACAACTTCTGCCTGAGCTACCAGCGAAGAATCGAAGCACTGGACCACCACGCGATCCCAGCTGTTGCCCGTCGGGCAGTACAGTTTTTTTGCATCGGCATGCAGTTCGCCGGCGGTCGAACAGATCATCATGGGAACGTCACGAAAGCGTGATGCCAGGACCCTGGCAACCTGGTCGATGTCGATATGAGGTGATACATATGCACTGACAAAGGTTGGAGTTGTGCGAACCTTTTCCAGTTCTGCCAAAAGCGACGCAGCGCTGCATTGGAAAGCCATGGCACCGGACACGACAGTACGCTTCTTCCCGAACCCCAAGAAACCCATAGAAATCTCCTTATTTGTCAGATTTTCCGGCTGCATGCGGGGTTCATCCGCCTGCTGACCGCGTTTGTCGTTTCCCTCAGGGGAGACGTTTTCCTCATGAGGATGTATCGGACGTTTGCGGAAATTCTAAAGGGTAAAATTATGCGGTTGCCACGCATTTTTTGCCTGCGATCTGTTTCTCAGCGTCTACCAGCCCGACTGCATCCGCCCGGCACCGCCTGCAGTGCCTGAACTGGCTGATGATCTGTTCGATGACGGTCTGCACTGCAGACAGCTCCTCCGGCGTAGGGGGGATTATGCCGGAGAACTCTGCCTGGGGAATTACGGGCATCACATTCATGACCGTTGCTCCGAGATCCTTTACCCTGCTGGCAATGTGACGCACCTGATCCCCATTCAGCCCCGGGATGAGCACAGTGTTCACCTTGATGGTCATGCCGTATGCGGCGGCCAGCCGTATGCCTTCCAGCTGGTTGTCGACGAGTATGCGGGCAGCTTCCGCGCCGGAGTATCGTTTGCCGTGATATCGAATGTACCGGTATATCCTGGCGCCGACAGTGGGATCCAATGCATTGAGCGTCACGGTCAGGCTGTGGAGCCCGAGTCTTTCCAGGGCATGGATTTTTTCCGGCAGCAAAAGACCGTTGGTGCTCATGCATTTCACGAGGTGGGGGAACTCTTTCCCGATCAGCTGGAAGGTGGTGAAGGTTTCGTCGTTCGCCAGCGGGTCGCCGGGCCCGGCAATTCCCACGACCTTGATTATAGGGCCGAGAATGGGGTTTGCCATTACCTCGCGCACTTTTTCCAATGCCTCGACCGGTGTCAGGAGCCTGCTGGTGACGCCGGGCCGGGATTCATTGGCACAGTCGTGGCGGCGGCTGCAGTAGCCGCACTTGATGTTGCAGCGTGGTGCGACGGCAAGGTGCATGCGCCCGTTCTGCTTGTGGTTGCCGCTGAAACAGGGATGTCCCTGAATGTTTTTGTTGCCCGTACAGGTGGTTGCCATGGAGTCCTCCGTGCTTGTCTGGTGTCGAAAAGATGAAAAGGGGCCGGCGTCAGTACGCCAGCCCCTTTGCTGGGAAAGATGGATCCGTTACGGGCTGACCGTAAGGAATCACGCTTCGGATTTATGGAAATCGTTGTGGTATCAGTTTGCTTTGATCTTCTCCTATCATGAAACGTGCCGATTGGAAAAACACGGCATTTATCCACTGTTTTCAGCGGTTCGGACAATGCCGGAGGCAGCGGCACAGTGCGGTGCTTCGTGCGTAATGATTAAAAAATAGGCGGAGCTGACGCGAGCAAGGCTGATCTGGCCGGTACCCCGGGGCTCTCATGATGCTCGTGCATGGCTGAAATGGCCATTGAGGCGGCAACGTCATGGATCAGACATTCTGGCATGGTATCTGAACAGGCATCTGGCAGGGAGAGGCACCTGTGATGACCACACGAGATGAAAACGCCCTTGCCGCAGTCGCACGTCATGAAGTCCTTTCCAGTGCCCGTTCGTCGTTTCTGGGATTTGCCCTGGGTGATGCGCTCGGCGCGCCGGTGGAGTTCATGACCGCCGGCGAGATCAAGGCAAAATACGGCGTCCTGCGGGAGATGACGGGAGGTGGCTGGTTGCGTCTCAGGCCGGGGCAGGTGACCGACGATACCGAAATGTCCCTCTGTATCGCGCGCGCCGTGTGCCGATCCGGGTCCTGGGACCTGGCCGCCGTTGCGGGGCAGTTCGTTGCCTGGCTCAAATCCAGGCCGATCGATATCGGTGACACCTGCCGTCGGGGGATACGAAACATCATGCTGACCGGCAGGCTGGAGTCTCCTCCCAATCAGTGGGATGGCGGGAACGGCGCGCTGATGCGCATGGTTCCGGTGGCTCTGGCCACCTTAGGCCGGCCCGATCTGCTGGACCGCTGTGCAGGGGAGCAGGCCCATCTGACGCACAACCATCAGCTTTCGGACGCTGCCTGCCGCTGTTACGGACGAATGCTGCAGTTCGCCATCGAGGGGCGTTCAAAATACCGGCTGCGGAGGGAGGTTGAACGTCTGGTCGCGGAATACCCTGCCTTTGGCTTTGAGCCTTACCATGGGCTGGCGACCGGGTATGTGGTGGATACCTTCCAGACGGTCTGCCACCATTTCTTTCGTTGCCGGGATTTCGAGGAGTGCATTGTCGCAACAGTCAACCAGGGAGGTGATGCGGATACGACCGGCGCGATTGTCGGGGGGTTGGCAGGGGCTTTTTACGGCTTCGAGCAGTTGCCGTCACGCTGGCTCAGGAAACTCGACCGAAACGTGGCCCGTGAGATCGCCGATCTGGCGACAAAGCTGGTCGGGCTTTCACCGATGGGGTTCTAGACCTGCCAGGTTTTGAAAACCTGGCAGGTCTGGTTTATATGGTGCACATGACCCTTCGGACCCGGTATTCTCTGCCAATGACCAGGAACTCCCCTTCGCACTTCAAAATGCTGGTGGGCAGCAGGTTGCCGAAAAAGAATATCTTTGAGGAGGGCGCCTTGATCTCCCATACCGTGTCGCCGAATTCCCAGGCTCGTTCTTCGTCGGCGGTGAATGATACCAGGTTGTTCAGACGAACGATTCTGTCACGCTTGCCGATTGATTCGATGGTTTCGTACTCGTTCGCGTCGTTGGTGCCGCGGAACAGGGTGAGACACGTATCTGCCGGGGTGATTTTTCCCAATTCGTACTGGCAGTATTCATAGAGAAGATCGAGCTGGGCATTGATGGCATTTGTCCGGGCACTTCCCTTTGTGCGATCCAGAGCGAAGACCATATATTCTTCGCAATGGAGGCAGGGGATGCGCACCTTGTGAAAAGTGGGGGGCAGACCCATGCGGCTCTCGACCCATCCCTTCAGGACGGCTCCCTCCACCGAGTTGGAATCCATCATCCAACCCCGCAGGAAACGAAGGTAGCTGTTCCTCAAGCTCCTGCGGGCGGTGCCGGTATGGCTCTGCCAGTGATGGAGCTGGAATTTCACCGACATGTAGTCGTGAAATACGGTTGCCCGCTCATGGGCTGAGGAAAGCGTGTCCAGTTTCCGGAACAGAAACCGGTTGGCCTGACGCACCCCCTGGATTTCCAGCAGGCGCGGGTGCTCGTTGAAGTGCCGCGAGGCGATGACCCACGGAGGGAGATTGCACAGGTTGAAGCATTGTCCGGTCATGGATCACCGCCTCGCTTGATAACGGTTCAGAAGAGTTTCGCCAGTTCAACCAGCGTCGCCCTGATTTCGCCCGATGCAGGGTACACCTCGAAGCCGAGACGGGTCATTTCTTCACGGGGCGCCGCGCCGATTCTTGCGCAGACAATGGCCCTGCATCCCTCGAGCGCATCGGCGATGTCCTGCAGAACGTGACCGCGGAGCGGGTGGTCTTCATCAGCGCTGCAGTAGCGGTCGACGGCTCTTTCTCCAATCTGCCTCACTTCGGTTCCGTCAACTTCAAAGATGGCAAACCGATCGGCATGGCCGAAATGCCGGTCGATATCCCGGCCGTTTTTCGTGGCAACAGCGAAAAGCATGTGGTCCTCCCTATCGTTGCGGGTGCGGCAGGCTGGTCCTTCTCGCAATCACATCACCACCGGTTCGAAGGAGAAACACTTCTTTGCGCAGGTTCTGCCGCATGCCTGGCAGCCGATGCAGTTGCCGGGGTTGTCGACCTTCATGAACATCTTGGCGGAATCATCCTCGTCCACTTCTTCGAAAGCAAGGACTTCGTGGGCGCAGACCTTGAAGCAGCGGCCGCAGCCGATGCAGGTTTCTTCATCGATGTTCTTTATGAAGTGCGGGGTGTATTCAGTCTTGTTTCTGCGTAATGCGGTTATGTAACCCATGTTCTTATACCTCCGATTTTTTTATGATAAACTGGCAAAATAGTCCTGGTCCTAATCCGCATCCATGAATGTGCCCGGATCCCTGGCGTTCAAGGCCTTTCTGAGCCACGGGGGCGGATTTCCCCGCAGCACTTCCTGGAGTTTGCCGATGATATCGCACACCGGGATTTCCGTGTTTGTCTTCATGGGGTGGATCTTGCGGGCCACAAGTTTGGCGGCGGCGGGACCGCCGATCTGCATGGTGTAGACGATGGAGCAACCGCTGATGGCGTTGGCACGCGCGGTGATGCGGTCTTCTTCGTCTTCTGCTGTGGTGACGGCGCTGACCGTGGTCAGCAACTGCGCTGTCTCCGGCCCGATTTCCCAGACATGGAAACTCGTGCACTGGCCGAAATGCTGGTCGATACGGTCGCCGGTACTGCTGGTGAAGGCTACTTTCATGGTGTGTCCTTTCTTGAAAATAACAGGTCTCCTTCTCTCTTCAGCCTGCAGACGAATCCCCTGTTTTCTCATTGGTGGCCATCCGGAAACTCCGGATCGACACCGATGCAGTTTCCGGATGGAAACTAATTGTGCGCCAGCTTCTGGGCTTCCCTGGCATGAGACTGGAACAGATTGGCAGCTTCGAACACCAGGTTCATGGTGCCGCGGTAACCGACCCACATTTTCTGGTGGGCGCCGAGGCGGTCGAACACCGGCAAGCCTGCCCGCAAGTGGGCGCCGATTTTCAGTCTGGCAGCAGCTTGCCGGCCATTCGAGTTGGCCACCAGCAGGTCCGCTCCCCGGGCAGCAGATTCCAGGTCCTCCAGATCGCCCACGGACACATTGCCGCACAGCAGAGCGTCCAGGCCGCGGGTACGGGTGGCGGACAGGGCCGCCTGTATGTCGCATCCCATGCCGTGGAGGAAGGGGACCAGCGTCTTCAGGTTGTCCGACTCCAGGGCCAGCGCAACTTTCTTGCTCCCGAACTGGTAGTGGCTGTCGGCCATTGCGTCCATGAGCCTGCTTCGTTGCCGACGCTGCTTCTCGGGAACCGGTTTTCCGCTGATGACGGAAAGGGCGGCCATGAGCCGGTCCGTCTCCGCGAGGCCGGTCACCGAGGTGAACCCATACGCAGGGATACCGAAGCGATCGCGCATGATGGCGCCTGCTTTGGCGAGAGAATCACCTGCATAGATGACGGCGCAGCTTCTTCCGGCGCGGCGGATGTCATCGATAGAGATCCCGCCGGTGGAGAGTGATGAAACCTCAGCGTCGATATGGCCGTCCAGGGCTGTGGAAATATCGGGAACTGCCAGGCAGGTCAGTCCGAATGACTGGACGAGTTCTTTCAGTTCCTCCACATCTGCCGGGGTCAGGTGGCATCCGGGCAGCAGGGCCACCAGGCCGGGGATCGTGGTTCCCCTTTCCGGTACGGTAGAAAGGATGGCCTCGACTGCAGCAGCGTAGCCTTCCTGCAGCGAACCGCAATAATCCGGCGTCGAGGCCCAGATTACCGGCACGGGTGCATGCTCCGGCTGCTCTTCGCGAAACTGGCTGATGGCGCTCCGTACATCGTCCCCCATGGTTTCGGTGAGACCGGAGGTCATCACTCCCACAACACCGGGATTGAACTTTTCGATGACCCGCCCGATGCCCTTCTTCAGGTTTTCCCAGCCGCCGAAAATGGCGGTGTCCTCGCTCATGGCCGTGGAGTTGAGGGCGATGGACTCCTTGAAATGCCTCGACAGCTGAAGTCTTATGAAAGTGGAGCACCCCTGGGCGCCATGCAGCAGGGCGAGCATCCGGTCGATGCCCAGGAAGGCCAGGGTGGCGCCCAGAGCCGGTGAGTTTTTCTGGGGGTTCACGGTTGCCGGTTTTGCGGGTACCTTGACCCGGGATGACGACAGTTCTTCGGCATGCACTTTTTCAGCGTGGCCCGTCGCCGCTGCTGCGTCCAAAGCCAGCTCCCCATCAGATTTCTCCCATGGCGCCGGGGTGTTGAGGATCGGCCATATGGGATTGTTCACCGTCAGGTCGAGTTGCTTCGCAAAGGTTACCATCCCCTCGTACCCTGCATAGGGGTGGGTACGTCCGTGGTTGATGTCAAGGAAGGGGGTTTTGGTCTTCAATGCCAGGAACTTGGTCTTTCCTCCTGCCACGATCAGGTCCGGCATCTTCTCGCGCATGATTCCCAACAGGCCCGCGGTTGAGGTGTCCTCGATGATTTTCGCATCTTCGTGCATCAGTGCCTTCATACGGTAGAAATCTTCCAATGTGGAATTCTGGGTGCCCGCAGCAAGGACTTCCACTCCGAGTTCCCCCAAGGCGTTGACCATGGACCAGGTCTTGACCCCGCCGGTGAAGAGCACCGCACGCTTTCCCTCCAGTCGTGCACGGTAGGGTGCGATCCGTTCGCGGCACGTAGCCTCTTCCTTTTGGAGCAACGCTTCTACCCGGTCCTGCATGAGCCGTTTCTCCAGGCCGTTGACCGCGTTGTCCAATTCCCGGGCGATGTCGCGCAGCGCCTTGGCCGTGTCGGTCATGCCGTAGAACGACTCTTCCAGGTAGGGGATGCCATGGATCTTCTGCATCTTCTTGGCCAGGTTGGTGAGGGACTTGGAGCAGATGATCACGTTCAGCTTTGCCCGGTGGGCATAACGCAGCTCCTCGAAGCGGGCGTCGCCGCTGATGCAGGAGAGGACCTGGATGCCCAGGCGGTCGAACAGGGGTTGCATGCCCCAGAGGTCGCCGGCGATGTTGTATTCACCAATCAGGTTGATGGGGTAGTCGCCGAGGACCAGCGGCTCGGCTGTACCGATGACGTACTTGTACAGAACCTCCCCGGCCAGGCGGTTGCCGATGTTCTTGTCGCCGATGAACCCTGGGGTGTTTACCGGTATTACCGGCACGGCCACCTTGTCGGCGGCTGCCGTACACACCGCCTCGATGTCGTCGCCGGTCATGGCGGTGACGCAGGTGGCATAGACGAATAGAGCTTTGGCCTCGGGGTAGCGGACCGCAAGGTCGAGGATTGCGCGGTACAGTTTTTTTTCACCGCCGAAAATGACGTCGTTCTCGACCATCTCGGTGGTGAAGCCGCGGCGGTAGAGCTGGGAGCCGCTGGAACGGGCACCCCGGTTGTCCCAGGAATTTCCGGCGCAGGCAATGGGGCCGTGAACCAGGTGGATAACGTCGGTTATGGGCATCAACACCACGCGGGCGCCGTCATAGGCGCAGCTTCGTTCCGCTCCTTCCCCCGGTTCGGACTTTTTGCAGAACCTGGGAGCGCCCTTGTCCTGGTGGGTGTCGCATTCTGGTGCATCGTAGTAGTCTGGACGTGCCATGAGCCACCTCGAAAAACAAAGGCGCCACATTCTGGAGAATGACGGCGCCTTTGCCTGATTCCATGTAGTGAAAGTCTTTGCACAAGAGTTGCATCTGTTATGCCAATAGTGCCGGGTAAATAATTGTCAGATACTACCGGTGGTTAGGCATGTCCGGAAGGCGCCCGGAAGCCTGTTGGAAAAATTGGTGCTCATTTCCCGATAAATATGATGAAAAAACAGACAACCCGGTCCGGGATGAAGGAAGATCCCTTGAGTCAGCCTGTGATTGGTTGCTGTCTGCACAATTGGTGATCAAGTGTTGCCGATACCTGCAGCCTCGATGAAGTTGTCGAGCAGGCGCCGCGCAGTGCCGAGGTAACTGTCAGCCCCTGAATTGAACCGGGAAACCTCCTCTTCGGTCCTTTCCCGTGAGACATGCTCCGCGGCGCACCATGCGCGAATGATTTCTTCCGTCACTTCAGGATGGAACTGAAGCCCCCAGGCCCGTGCGCCGAAACGGAAGCTCTGGTGGGGGCAGACCTCCGAAGCAGCAAGGAGTTTGGCGCCCTGTGGTATATCGAAGCTGTCGTCGTGCCACTGGAAGGTGCGGAACCGGTCCGGGAATCCGCGGAACAGGGGATCCTGCCTGCCGCTGGTGTTCAGGATCACATCATGGATACCTCGCTCGTTCCAGCGATGGGACGCAACGCGTGCTCCCAGTGCCGACGCCAGCAATTGCCCCCCCAGACAGATTCCCAGGTAGGGAATCCCTGATTGGACGGACTGCTTTATGAAGGTCTTCACCGGGGAGAGAAAAGGGTGTGTTTCATCGTCGTTCGCGCCCATGGCGCCGCCCAGGACGATGAGCGCCGTAACATCAGCCGGATGCGGCATTCGTCTGGTGCTGTAGCTGTGGTGCAGCACGTACGGGACGTCAAGATTGTCAACAATGTTGCCTGGAGGGACTTCCGGGTCGTTCTGGATTATGTGCAACATGACTTTTCTCCCCTGCCGTTGGCTGCATCGGCACCGGCAAACAGCTGCAGGTGCAGGCTGTCGCCAACGGCCGGAAAGGCGGCAAAAACCGCCTTCCGGCCGTTGGGAACAACTCATGTTCAGCGCATCATTTCAAAGTGCCTGTCGTCGCAGGTTTCGTCGACGATGTCGATAAATTTGTTGCAAATGCTCGTGACCATGTTGATAACACCCTGGTAGCCCACCAGGGGCGAACGGTGCAGGTTCACCCGGTCGAAGACCGGGAAGCCGAAGCGGAACAGGGGGATCTTGGCGTCGCGGGTGATGAATTTGCCGTGGGTGTCGCCGATGAGGGCGTCCACCGGCTCGGTCATCACCAGGCTGCGCAAGTGCCAGAGGTCCTTGTTCATGTAAATCTTGCCATCCGTGCCGTAAGGGGATGCATCGAGCAGTGCCTGTATCTCTTTTTCCAGTTTCTTGCTCCCCTTGCTGCACAGGATGTGGCAGGGTTTCGCGCCCATCTCCAGCAGGAAAGAAACATATCCCAGCAGGTAGTCGGGGTCGCCGTACAGCGCGAACTTCCTACCGTGGACGTACTGGTGGGCATCGGTCATGGCGTCCACCGCCCGGCCGCGCTCCGCCTTGATCGACTCGGGAACCGGCTTGCCGAACAGTTCCGCCAGTTTCATGATAAAGGCGTCGGTCTTGGCCACGCCGAATGGCGTCGGCAGGGAGACGTGCTTGCCGGAGTAGGTGTCCTTTATCCAGCCGTAGGTCTTGGCGGTAGCATAAGGTCCGAGGGTCACAGTCGCTTTGCTGTTGATGGAGTCGGCAGCTTCATCCAGGCTGGTGCCCCCGGGATACATGCGGTAAGTGCCGTCCAGCGGCGAGTCGAACACGTCGGATATATCCCCGAGAAGCGTGAAGGGTATGCCGAACTCGGTGAGGATACGCTTGTACTCGCGGTAGTTGCCGGTGTTGCAGTCAAACCCCGCTATCAGGTTGAGCTTGCCGGTGCAGCGCCCCTCCACCTGTTTTCCTTCGGTCAGGGTCCGGAGGATGGAGAGGAGCATGGCATCGTAGCCGTGAACATGGGAGCCGTTGAAGCTCGGCGTGTTGGCAAAGGGCAGTGGGAAATCCTTGGGGATGAAACCTTTCTGCCGCGCGTTCTTGATGAAGGCGGTCAGGTCGTCGCCGATGATTTCAGGCATGCAGGAGGTGAAAATGGCCATCATCTTCGGCTTGTAGAGGGCGTGGGCGTTTTCCAGGGCTTCGTGCAGATTGTTCTGGCCGCCGAAAACCGCGCCGTCCTCGGTCATTGCGTCAGAAACCGCGGGCGCCGGTTCGCGGAAGTGCCGGTTGAGGGTGCTGCGGTAGTAGGAGGCGCACCCCTGGGAGCCGTGCACGAAGGGGAGGGTCCCCTCGAAGCCGTGGGCCGCCAGTTCGGCGCCCAGGGGCTGGCAGGCGTGAGCCGGGTTGACCACCAGGGCATGGCGGGCAAAGTTTTTTTCTTTGTAGTCTTCGCTGTTTATCCATTCACAGACCCGTGCTACCTCGTCATCGCACAGCTCGGTCACGGGTTTGACCGCAAGTCCCAGATTGTTTGCCATGGTATCTCTCCTTCATCCGGCCGGGATCCCATATGTCCACGGCCCGGGGAATGTGTGTTTTGAAATTGCCCACCATCATGACTCCCCCCGGCCCCCTCTTAGTTTAAGAGGGGGAGCAAGCAGAGCAGTGGCTTCAACTCCTTCCCTCAAGATAAGGGGCGAACGGGAAGGGTTATGAAACGAATGGGTCAGAACGGGCTCTTCACCAAGCCCCAGGTGGGGCTGTTCACCGCCATGTCCACGTCGCGGGCGAAGACGGAAAAGCCCTCATATCCTTCGTAGGGACCGGAATAGTCCCAACTGTGCATCTGGCGGAAAGGGATGCCCATCTTCTGGAACAGGTATTTTTCCTTGATACCGCTCCCGACAAGATCCGGTTTGAGTTCGTGGGCAAACTGCTCGAACTCGTATTCAGAGATGTCGTCATAGATGACCGTTGCATCGGGCATCTCAGCGGCGGTGCGGTCGTAGTCGTCACCGTGCGCGAACTCGTAGCCGGAGCCTACCACCGACATTCCCAGTTCTTCGTAGGCATTGACCGTATGCCGGGGGCGCAGACCACCCACGTAGAGCATGACCTTTTTCCCTTCCAGTCGCGGACGGTATTCTTCGATGATCTCCTGCACCTTGGGCTCGTATTTGGCGATGACTGCATCCACCTTCTGCCTGATTTCCTCGCCGAAGTACTCGCCAAGCTTGCGCAGGCTCGCCGCGATTTTGGCGGGTCCGAAGAAATTGAGCTCCATCCAGGGAATGCCGTACTTCTCCTCCATGACTTTGCACATGTAGTTCATGGAACGGTAGCAGTGGATGATGTTCAGTTTTACCTGGTGGGTGGCTGCTATTTTCTCGATTTCGCCGTCGCCGGTCCAGACTGCCTTCACATTCAGCCCGATCTCTTCCAGCAGCGGCTTGACCGACCAGGCATCGCCGCCGATGTTGTATTCGCCGATGAGCGCCACATCGTAGGGTCCGACCGGTTCGGGATATTCTCTGGTCTCGATGACGAAGTCGCGGATGGTGTCGTTGGAGATATGGTGGCCAAGGGACTGGGAAACACCCCGGAACCCCTCGCAGTTGCACGGGATGATGGGAATGTCCAGTTCGGCCGACGACTGTTTGGCTACCGAGTTGATGTCGTCGCCGATGAGCCCCACCGGGCATTCGGAGAGGACCGAAATCCCCTTGGCGAGGGGAAACAGTTCCCGTGCCTCGCCCAGCAGCTGTTTCAGCTTCTTGTCGCCGCCGTAGACGATATCCTTTTCCTGGAAATCGGAGGTGAACTGCATGGCGAAGCTGGTGACGCCGTTGATGCCGGACATCAGGTTGCGCCGAGTCCCCCAGGAATACCAGCCGCAACCGACCGGGCCGTGGGAGACGTGCACCATGTCGCGGATCGGGCCCCAGACGACTCCCTTGGCGCCCGCATAGGCGCAGCCGCGGGCGCTCATTACACCGGGCACGGTCTTGCGGTTTGATTTGACGCAGGCTGAACAGCTGGCCTGGTCGTTCGGCGCCAGGTGCGGTGCACGCTTTTTTTTTGCCCTTTTCGGGGTACACTTCAAGTGCTTTGTCAATCATTTCCCGGGTGGACTCCCTGGTTATGCCTTCGATTTTCTTTATCTCAATGGACATGGTAGCTGCTCCTTTTCAAAAAGCTCAAGGCTGATGGCTGCAGGTGAAAAAGTATGGTGGCATCACACATTATTTCGCCGCCTCAGCCTTGCCAACATTCTCGTCATCCGCTTCCATGATGCCGAATTCCATCAGCAGATCTTCAAGTTCATCCATGCTGAGCGGTTTCGGAACCACCAGCATCTTGTTCTCTGATATCTTGCGGGCGAGTTCCCGGTACTCATTTGCCTGGGGATGCTCTGGGGAATATTCAATGACGGTCATGCGACGAAGCTCAGCCCTCTGCACCTGGTTGTCGCGGGGGACGAAATGGATCATCTGCGTGCCGAGCTTTGCTGCCAGGGCCTCGATCAGCTCATACTCCTTGTCCGTCTTCCTGGCATTGCAGATAAGCCCGCCCATCCGGACTTTGCCGGACGAGGCATACTTGAGAATCCCTTTGGCGATGTTGTTGGCGGCATACATGGCCATCATCTCGCCGGAGCAGACGATATAGATCTCTTCCGCTTTGCCTTCGCGTATCGGCATGGCGAATCCGCCGCAGACCACGTCGCCCAGGACGTCGTAGAAGACGAAGTCCAGGTCCGGTGTGTAGGCGCCGTTCTCTTCCAGGAAGTTGATGGCGGTGATTACCCCGCGGCCGGCGCAGCCCACTCCTGGTTCAGGTCCGCCTGATTCGACGCATTTTACGTCACCGTACCCTACCTTGAGGACGTCTCCCAGTTCCAGGTCTTCCACCGTCCCCAGTTCGCGCACCAGGTCCATGACCGTAGCCTGGGCTTTTGCGTGGAGCATCAGGCGGGTCGAGTCCGCCTTGGGGTCGCAGCCGACGATCATGACTTTCTTCCCGAGGGATGCCAGGCCTGCCACCGTGTTCTGGGTCGTCGTGGACTTGCCGATGCCGCCTTTGCCGTAGATAGCGATCTGTCTCATGATAGTTTTCCTTTCGTTTGTCTGTGGGGCGAATCGCAAAGGCGCCCCGGGTTGAACCAGAGGCGCCTTTGCCTGGTTGGACGAAAAACGCCCCGCGGTTTGTCGCGGGGCGCCGTTGCCTGCCGTGAATGAATACGGACATTGTATTTGGATCATGTTCTGTAACAGCTATAGCATTGAATGTGCCAAATGCATTATGGTTGAATTATCAGGGGAATCTGGCGATTGCCCACAGTGTGTCTGCAATAAAAACAGATATGTGCCTAATAATTGATCAGCTACTCCATCAGCAGGATTGCATCAGCTATCTGCCGTAGGGACTTTCTCTTGTCCATTGCCAGTTTCTGCATCCTGCGAAACGCTTCAGGTTCGTTGAGCCCCTGTTTCTTCATCAGTACACCTTTTGCTTTCTCGATGACCTTCCTGCTTTCGATGGTCTCCTTCAGAGCCTCGACTTCCTGCTGCAACCGTTCGATTTCTTCATTATGGGCAAAAGCAAGCTCGATGGCCGGCCAGAGTTCGTCTGGCCTCAACGGCTTGGTGAGAACTGCTGCCACCCCGGTCTTGACCGCTCGCCTGAGGATATCCGGGTCGCGGGCTGCGGTAAGGAATATTATGGGGATTCTCGACCGCTTCCTGATTTCGGCGGCTGCTGAGATGCCATCTTTCTTCGGCATCGAAATGTCGAGGATGGCAATGTCGGGGGACCATTTCAGGGCCAGCGAGACGGCTGCGTCACCGTCGCTCCCTTCTATGATCTCATCAAACTGCAGCTTTTTCAGTAGTGATTTCAGTTCGACTCTTATTGTCTGTTCATCGTCGCAGATCAGTATTCGGTTCATAAACAGGTCTCCTCTGCACTGGTGTACTCAAACCATCGGCCTTGCGTTCCGGCATAGCATGGATCGTTCCCATTTCGGGTTAGAGGTTATTCTCCAACCATTTTATCAAAATACAGTGAATGAAGATCGTTGTCCGAAAGGGGGCGCTTCAGGTGCTCTGCCATTGTGCGCACACCCTGCAGGAGGCCTTGTGCTTCCTCTCTTCCCAGGGGAATTCCCAGTTTCCGGAAGCGCTCAATGAGACCGTTTGCACCTGAGTGTTTTCCGACTACCAGGTGTCGACGGAGTCCCACCTCTGATGGATCGAACCCTTCGTAGTTTTGCGGGCACTTGATTACGCCGTCGGCATGGATGCCCGATTCGTGGGCAAAAATGCGTGTGCCCACCACAGCCTTCCCGGGCGGTACGGGCCGTCGGGATGCCGTGCCGACAAAGCGGGAAAGCTGCCGGAACCGGCGGGTGTCAATGCCCGTCTCAATACCGCGGGCAACCTTGAGGGCCATGACCACTTCTTCAAGGGCTGCATTGCCGGCCCGTTCACCCAGCCCGTTGACCGTTGTGTTCACGTAACGGGCACCGGCATGCACGGCCGCCAGGGCATTGGCCGTGGCCATACCCAGATCGTTATGGGTATGTGCCTCGAGTTCGATTTCAGGGACGGCAGAACGGAGCCTGCGTATCCTGTCATGCATGGAAAACGGATCGAGGATGCCGAGGGTGTCGCAGAACCGGAATCGGTCGGCTCCCAGGGAGCGGCAGGTGCTGAGCACGTCGATCAGGAAGTTCATGAATGCGCGGCTTGCGTCCTCGCCCCCCCCACTGAGACGTAGAGTCCGTTGTCTTTCGCGAAGCCGAGCGCTGTTTTGAGCTGTTCCTTCACCCACTGTCGCGACTTGCGCAGCTTGCGCTCTATCATGATGTCGGATACGGAGAGTGAAATGTCCACCGCAGTCACACCGCATTCAAGGCTTGCTCGTATGTCTGACACGAGGGCACGGTTCCAGGTCATGAGGCGGGCATTGAGACCCAGTTCAGCCAGTGCACGAACAGCCGATATCTCTTCTTTGCCCATGGCGGGTATGCCGCACTCTATTTCCTGAACACCTGCGGCATCCAGCATGCGGGCTATGGAGATTTTTTCAGCTCTGCTGAACACGACTCCCGCAGTCTGTTCACCATCCCGCAAGGTTGTGTCATCGATAATGACCTGGTTTTGGTGTTCTTTTTCCATGGCAGACTCCTTTCCAAACAAAAAACCCCGGGGTGAGTACCCGGGGCGCCGTTGCCCTGACACGAAAGATTAGCTGTCTGACCATGGATGAAAAGCATATCTCGTGCCAGAAGATGGGCGAACGCAGCCTGAACAATGATGGGGAGTTCGGGGAAGGGCGGGTATGGAACATATCACCGGTTGTTTCATTCATTTCCGGATGCTATGGTGAGTTTAAAGCATTTCCTGAAGGGATGAAAACTTCGATGAACGAACTGGTTCTTACCGAGGTCGGGGCTGGCCTGGGGCAGATACGCCGCGGCACACCCGCCTATCTCCGTGCGCGGCTTGCTTTTTTTGCAGCCGGATTCGTCACGTTCGTAACCTTGTACGACGTGCAGCCGCTCCTCCCTGAGTTTTCACGAGAGTTTGGCGTATCTCCAGCTTTGAGCAGCATGCCGTTGTCGGTTGCAACGGGCACCATGGCCATCGCCATGCTCTTTGCCAGCACCATTTCGGAAAGCTGGGGCAGAAAGCAGGTGATGACCGCTGCACTGTTCCTGACATCGCTTCTGACAGTTTTCACCGCATTCAGCCAGGGCTATCCGGCGCTGATAGCCCTGCGATTGATCCAGGGCCTGGTGCTGGCTGGACTCCCCGCAGTGGCGATGGCATATCTGAGCGAGGAAATGGATCCCTCAGCAATAGCTTCTGCCATGGGGCTCTATATCGGCGGGAATGCGGTTGGCGGAATGACCGGACGGATCTGCACCGCTGTAATGACGGATATGTGGTCGTGGCGGGCCGCGCTGGGGAGCTTCGGTGTCCTCAGTCTGATCCTCAGCCTGTACTTCATGAAAAACCTTCCGCCATCCCATTTGCCCCGACGTCCATTCCGGTTCGCCTACCTGTTCACGTCTCTCGTGCAGAAGATGCACGATCCCCTGCTCCTCAGTCTGTATGCGGTATCGTTCACGGCGATGGGAAGCTTTGTTACTCTTTACAACTACATCACGTTTCGCCTCCTGGCTCATCCCTACAGTCTTTCACAAAGTCACGTGAGCCTGGTTTTTCTCGTCTATCTGCTGGGCTCAGCAAGTGCTTCTGTTGCGGGGCAATCTGCCAGTCGTTTTGATCGGAGAACACTGGTGATGCTATCCCTGTGTGTTATGGCTGCCGGTGCGCTGCTCACGCTTGCGGAACCGCTTCCTGTCATCATTGCCGGTGTCTCAGTTTTTACTGCCGGTTTTTTTGCGGCTCACACGGTTGCTTCGAGCTGGGTCGGCCTTCATGCCGCAACGGCCAAGGCGCAGGCTTCGGCGCTCTACCTGTTCAGTTACTATCTCGGTTCAAGTATTTCGGGGACTGTCGGCGGGAGTTTCTGGTCCCGATGCGGCTGGAAAGGGGTGGTAGGATTGATTGTGGGGCAGTTGTTCCTTACACTTGTCGTGACACGGGGACTCCTGAAACGTCAGGCATGAAGGCTCGGCCTGGTGTTCAGAGCCAGCCTTTTTTCCTGAAAATATAGAGCGGAAGGATGGCTGAGACGATGATCATTCCAAGAGCAACCGGATATCCCAGTTTCCACTCCAGTTCCGGCAGAAACCTGAAATTCATTCCATAAATGCTGGCGATGAGGGTAGGCGGCAGGAAAATTACCGACATGACGGTAAATATCTTGATGACTTTGTTCTGTTCCATACTCAAGTGGTTGAGAAAAAGGTTCTGCAGGTAATCAAGACGCTCAAAATTGAAATTCGCTGAAGTGACCAGCGAGTTTACGTCCTTCATCATCATGGAAAGCTCCCGTTTCTGGTTTTCGGATATCATGGAGCTCTTCAGGAGGGACGATATGACGCGATGCTTGTCGGTGAGGTTCTCGCGAAACGTAATATTGATGTCTTCATAGGAGGTTATACTCTCCAGAAACTGGTCGGCTTGTTCGAAAGACTGGGGATTTCTTCTCCCGATTACGACAATTTCTTTAGACAAATGCTCGATCATGTCTGCATCGATATCCACCCGCATGGCAAGAATGCCGGACAGAACTTCCGCGCCATTGTGGAAGGCCCGTGGGGTAAGGCGAAGCTTGCGTGAGAATTCAGTGAAGATACGGAGTTCGCTGAACCGGATCGTAGCAAGGTATTTTTCCTTGAGGATGAATGACACGGTCTCGCTGTTGATCTGGTCTTGTTCCTTCACGAGGAAAGAAGTGTTGATCCATATTCCGTTTTCATCCTCCCAGTAACGGGAACTGTACTCGATTTCTTCGGATTCCTGGCGGGTTGGCAGTTCCAGTTTCAAAGAACGCTCGACGGCGATGCTCTCTTCGTGGGTAGGTGTGAGCAGGTCGAGCCAGACAAGTGTCGATGTGTCAAGTGCGTCAAGGTGGTCGAGTTCAACCGTAACAGCCTTTATGGTATCTTCACTGCGCAAATATGCCTTGATCATAGTTGACTACCGCCATGACGTGGACTTTGATCCTGATGCCCGGTTTCCAATGTAATTCCGCCGATGCATTGAACCCTCTTCCGGTAGAGAGTATCGAAGGCGATTGAAAACGTCAAGATGAAAGAAGAGCTGACGTCGAAAATGAAGAGAGCCAATTCTTCCCCTGAAATGCAGCGCTCCTGCTAGGCAGGGCTGCATCTCCCTCCAAAATGAATCATATATAATTATATTAAAACAATTGACGAAATGTTAAACAGGTGGTATGGTCTGGGGCGTGGACGGAAACGTTCTGATGACGCGTCATTTCCTGGTTTTTGGGAAAGTCAGAGCACCGGCTTGAGGCTGGGCGCTACGAACAGCCTCATGGCATCTTTCAACCGTCGTACAAGATTCCGGATAAAGGAGGCTGGTATGTTTGACGTGCGGATTTGTTCGGCCATAGCGGTTTTTGCGGTCTGCACCGGCTTGGTCATGGCGTCTTCACGGACTGTGTATGCCGTTTCCGATGCACTGCTCTTGAATGAGGTGCAGACGGCTGCTGTCGGTGATGCAGGCTCGGAGTTTATCGAGCTTTACAATGCGGGCAGTTCGGAAATTGCTCTCGACGACATCCGATTGGCATACCGTTCGGCTGCTGGTGAGCATGATACGACACTCTACAGCTTTACAGAGCATGATGTCATTGCGTCGCAAGGATATTTTCTCCTGGTTCATTCAGGTAAAAATGTCGGCAGGACACCTGATGCCATCTTTGCTGCAGGGTTGGCAAACAGCGGCGGCGGTCTCGCTTTGCGCGCCGGCGATAATCTGATTCTGGACAGTCTGGGATGGGGAACGGCAGAAAATATCTTTGTCGAAGGTACGGCAGTCGCAGCTCCAGGAGCAGGGCGCAGCCTGGAACGTCTGACGGCGCTGGATACTGACAGTAACGCTATTGACTTCGTGATTCAGGATTCCCCGAATCCCAGAAACAGTGGAGATACCTCTGCAGTTCCGATACCGCCGACCTTTTTTACCTTTGCGGTATCAGCGCTTGTCCTGGGGATGTCACGGATGAGGTTTTTGCACTGAGGATTCAAGGTAGAGCGTCATCGCCGAATTGCTTGCTGGCATATGACTTGAAAAGGAGCGTCACATGACGCTCCTTTTCAATAGACAATGAGGAAAAACCGCATTCGTTACCATTACCAGCATGACCGTGCTTGTCGGCCAGTTTTACAATTGGGGAAGAACGTCAAGCTTTATTGCCGGAAATGTGAGACTTCGGATCAGTTGTTGCTGGTGTCAACTGGTGGATGAAACATCTGCGGTCCCGTAATGACGCAGCGTTATGTTCTCTTGGGGTCACTTTGGGTGTTCGTGAGCCTCTTGTCGAAAATCTTTACAAAGGCTGTCAGTCTTCAGGATTGCCCGCGATATTCACATTGTCATTGACGGGTATTCTGCAGAGCTCCTCCGTTCCGGTCCGCTGTAAGAGCCACCCTTGCCTCTGGTCAAGTCCACGCCTACCGTTACCCATCCGTCAGAACGTTTGAATTTTCGTATCCTTCCCGCTTCGATAAATCTATCGAGCAGATATGTCTTGACCATGTCATGTTTGTCGTTGTCATAAATCACTTTCAGCATCATGGGTATCACCCCTTTCTTAGTAATTGTTTATGCAATTATGGTGCCTATAGATATTGCTAACGTGCGCCCATCCGGAAAGACTGCCGTTGATCCGGCCTTTAACGTGCCTTCTGAGCAGATTCCCCAGTACGTTATCATGTGAAAAGGATCTATGGTCGTCCGAAAATGATTCACCTCGATTCACGTGTTAAAGCGTGCTCAGCGTAGCGTGTTGCAAAAGATTATATGTTGCGTTATCTTGTAAATTCACACGTGCCATGCAAGGCGATCACGATCGCGCAACATGTGTCGTTCCGGTTGGCATACACTCAGGATCCATCTGGAAAATTATAGCAGATTCCATGAAAATACTTGTCACCAACGATGACGGGATCAACGCTAAAGGACTTCAAGTCCTGGCAGATGCCATGAAAGGGGTCGGCGATGTGGCGATAGTGGCTCCTGACAGAGAGAGGAGTGCTGTCGGCCACGCGCTGACGCTGCATCATCCTCTGCGAGCCGATGAAATCGGGCCCAACAAATTTGCTGTCGACGGTACCCCGACGGACTGTGTCAATCTCGGTATCCATAATCTGATTTCATTCAAACCTGATATTGTAGTTTCAGGCATCAACAGGGGCGGGAATATGGGTGACGACGTCACCTATTCCGGGACGGTGTCGGCCGCGATGGAGGCGACACTCATGGGCATTCCTGCTTTTGCGGTCTCTCTCGTTACCACCGCGGAAGGCCGTAACTACAAAGCAGCTGCGGAATTTGCGGCACGACTGGCTTCGATCATAGGTAACCGTGGATTGCCGGAAGATACTTTTCTCAATGTCAATGTACCGGACATACCTGCCGAAATGATGCTGGAGCCCCTGATAACCAGGCAGGGGCGCAGACATTACGATGGGACCATTGTGGACAAGCTGGATCCCCGAGGGCGAAAATACTACTGGATAGGAAGTGGCGAACAGACTTTCCTTGACCTGGACGGGTCCGACTATCACGCTGTTTTGCGTGGACACATTTCAGTTACGCCGCTTCATCTGGATCTTACGAATTATTCTTCGGTGCCGATCCTGAAAGGATGGGACTTTGGATAAATTGGACTTTTCAATCAGGTTTTGGTATACATTCCTTTTCGCAGAGCGGGAACGGGAGTTCGATGAATTTTGACATTGCCAGAAAAAGGATGGTGGAAAACCAGATTATTGCCCGTGGCGTCAGTGATCGTCGAGTCATAGAAGCCATGCTCAAGATTCCCCGGCATCTGTTTGTCGAAGAAGCGATGGCGGCACAGGCATACAATGATAATCCCCTCCCCATAGGAGAGCGCCAGACCATTTCCCAGCCATATATGGTTGCGCTGATGACGGAACTCCTTCAGCTGAACGGGAAGGAGAAGGTGCTGGAAATCGGTACCGGATCAGGATATCAGGCTGCCATACTGGCTGTCCTTGCCGAGCGCGTCTGCACCATGGAACGGATTCGGCCCCTGGCATTGAAGGCGCGGAAGGTTCTGGACAGCCTGGGGTTGCTTAATGTGAACATCAAAATCGATGACGGAACGTGCGGCTGGGAGGCAGAAGCCCCGTTCGATGCCATTCTGGTCACTGCCGGCGCTCCTGACATACCCGCACGGCTTGTGGGGCAGCTTGCGGTAGGTGGCAGGCTGGTCATACCGGTTGGGGACCAGCAGTCACAGACCCTGGTAAGGGTTGTAAAGAGTGATGAGGGCACGTGTACGGTCGAGGATTCCATTGGATGTCGTTTCGTCAAGCTGATCGGCAAATTCGGTTGGGAATCGGAGTAGGAACAGGTGTGATCACCGGTGCGTGCCGGAGTCGGACTATGTTTCATGAATGGGTCGGTCTGGGATCGTTCCTCGACCGGCAACCTTTCCATAAAGCCATAAAGGGGTGGTTACGTGAGCGATAAACTGCACGAAGACAGTGACGAACCGGATAATGTCGAAGAACTGGAACATGGCTCCGGCGACGAACCTGAAGAGCTGGAAGTCGGCGGGGCAGAAGAAGCCAAGGTCCTTTATGACGGTCACTACGATGATGCAATAAAGCATTATCTTCGGGAAATCCAGAAAACATCACTGCTGACTCCGGAAGAGGAAAGAAGTCTGGCTGCCAGAATAGACCAGGGTGACAAGGCGGCTCGTGACAAGATGATTGAATCCAACCTGCGCCTCGTGGTAAAAATCGCCAAACGCTATATCAACAGGGGGCTTCCCTTTATTGACCTGATTGAGGAAGGGAACATAGGTCTCATCAAGGCTGTGGAACGCTTCAAGCTTTCCAAGGAATGCCGTTTCTCAACGTATGC
This sequence comes from Geobacter sp. UBA5735, assembly GCA_002419385.1. Taxonomy (GTDB): domain Bacteria; phylum Desulfobacterota; class Desulfuromonadia; order Geobacterales; family Geobacteraceae; genus RPRC01. The sequence continues at coordinate 88,400 of DIFZ01000050.1, read as the reverse complement.
AACCTGGTGGATCAGGCAGTCCATAGAACGTGCGCTCGTGAACCAGTCAAGAATCATCAGGCTTCCCGTTCATGTTTCCGATGATATAAACCGGATGCTGAAGGTGACGAGGCAACTGGTGCAGACACTCAACCGGGAACCGTCAGTCAAGGAAGTGGCGACACGCATGGAAATAAACCCGGGGTATGTCCGCCGGCTTATGGTGCTCCTGAAGAAAACCTACTCCATAGAAATGCCGATGGGAGAGAACAACGATTATTTCCTCATAGACACGATCGAGGATACATCCAACCTCTCTCCGGCTGCTCTTCTCGAGGACACAAACAAGTTCGAACTGGTTTCGCGGTGGCTGGCGACCCTGTCCGAAAACGAACAGCGGATCATTACGATGCGTTTCGGTCTGGAAGACAAGGAACCCCAGACGCTGGACACTATCGGGCGCAGCTTTGGCGTCACCCGGGAGCGGATTCGACAGATTGAGGCAAAGTCGCTGGACAAATTGAGAAAAATGCTGCAGGCCTGCGATGCGGGGGGCACGGTTGAACTACAAGAGTGAACAGGAGCAGATGATGGAAGATCTGAAGAGTATTATCAGGGATATTCCCGATTTCCCCAAGAAAGGAATAATTTTTAAAGATATCACGACACTGCTCGCTGATGCCATGTCCTATCAGAGGATGGTAGATCTCATCTCCCATCGTTATGTCGGCAAAAGGATTGACAAGGTCGTTGGCGTGGAAGCCCGCGGCTTTGTCATCGGCGCAGCACTGGCCTACAAGCTTGGCGCCGGGGTGGTGTTGGTGCGGAAGCCGGGAAAACTCCCGGGTGAGACATTCAAGAAAAGTTATGAACTTGAATATGGCACCGATTCTCTTGAGATACATACTGACGCGATAAAAAAAGGTGAGAGGATTCTGATAGCGGACGACCTTCTTGCTACGGGTGGAACTATCTCGGCAGTAGTTGAGATGGTCGGGGCACTGGGGGGAGAAATAATTGACTGCTGTTTCCTTGCAGAACTGTCATTTCTCAACGGACGCAAGCGCCTTCCGGAGGGAAAGGTTTTTTCACTGCTTTCTTTCTGATGCCAAGAGATTGAATCGGCTTTGAGGTTGCTCTGCCCGAAAAACACCTTGCGAAAAACGCGATCCTGATATATAAACATGCAGTTATGTCCCCGTAGCTCAGCCGGATAGAGCACTTCCCTCCTAAGGAAGGGGTCGGACGTTCGAATCGTCTCGGGGACGCCAGATTTCAATGGAACTGAGTACTTCACCTGAGGTGCTCAGTTTTTTTTGTGACATTTTGTGTTTGTACCCGCACGTGACGTGAATACCCCTGCATCCTCACGCCAGCGACTGTCAGCAAGAGATTCATCTGTTCCAGATGATTTATACGAGGATGATCAGGTAAATCGGTGTCGGTAAATTTGTCACTATCAACGATTCTCTGTGTTGTATAATGATAACATCAATATATTCAATCGATTAAGACAGGTGCACATTTTTTGCATAAAATAGGGTGCCTGTTTGCCATGCTGCGCGCGAAATCCCGGGCACAACAGTCTTTTGCGGCGGTATTGGATCACCCACCACTGCTTTGGATGGATTGATTATTCTTTTGGTTTTTACGGGTTTTTCTCTTGGGGTATCGCATCAGGTTCAATTTCTTTGCAATGGCCGGCGCCATGAGCCACAAGATCGGCAGGAGCCGATAGCTATTGTTCTTGCATATCTCAGGGGTTGTTTATTATGATGGGAGCAAGCTCGGGAATAAAGAGTGGCTTACACTTTGCCGGGGGAAAGCATGCGGGAGATAATGGTCGTGTATGCCGATGAGTCCACGGGCACCGTTGCGGCCAGCAGGCTTGATGCGCTCATTACATCCGGAAGGATAAAGTCTTTTCTGCGTGCCGAGGGTTGGGTAAGGGTCGGAATCGATCCCATAAGGCGCATCAAGTGCAAGGGGCGGGAGCGAAGAAAAAACGTCCTCGACCCTGTGCGCAGAATAGGCGGCTGAGCGGTTCGTGTGTGCGCCTGGGCCCTTCCTCGTATGGCTTGAGGCCGAAATCAGCGGGAAGTAACACGCTGCGGTCTTCCCCCGCACGATGCGAGCCGAGCATGTGCCTGTCTGAGTATTTCCTCTGTTGTTTTCCAATCAATGCATTTATCCGTTATGGAAACTCCATACTTCATCTGGGCGAGATCTCCGGGAATGGACTGGTTTCCAGCTTCCAGATTGCTTTCGATCATGACGCCTGATATCATGCCCTGGCCATCGGCGATCTGCTCGACTACCTGCTGCAGCACGAAAGGCTGCTTTTCGTGGTTTTTCTCCGAGTTCCCGTGGCTGCAGTCAATCATGATACTCGGCAGAAGGTTTGACTTTTCCATCATCTCGGCTGTTTTCCGGATGTCTTCGGGCAGATAGTTGACTTTTTTTGACCCGCCCCGAAGGACAATATGCACGTCAGGATTGCCGGTTGTCTGAATGATGGCGCTTTTTCCTTCCTTGTTTATGCCCAGGAAACTATGAGAATGGAGCGCCGATTTCATTGCGTCGATGGCGATCTGCAGATTTCCGTCAGTGCCGTTCTTGAAGCCAACGGGAAAGGACAGGCCGCTTGCCATTTCCCGGTGTGTCTGCGATTCGGTTGTGCGGGCGCCTATCGCCCCCCAGCAGAGCAGGTCGGCGAGGTATTCGGGTGTAATGGGGTCCAGCATCTCGGTTGCAACGGGAAGCTTCATGCCGTTAATGGTGCAGAGAAGGCTTCTGGCGATTCCCAGACCTTTTGAGATCAGGTGTGACCCGTTCATGTCGGGGTCATTTATCAAGCCTTTCCAGCCGATGGTGGTCCTGGGCTTCTCGAAATAAACGCGCATGACGATAAAGAGCTGGTCAGAGAGTTTCTCTGCCAATCGGGCGAGCCTCCGGGCATACTCGATGGCGGCAGCGGGATCATGAATTGAGCAGGGCCCGACAACCACCATCAGCCGTGAATCCAGACCCCTGAGGATATTCTTTATGTGCAGGCGGCTGAGGTTGATGAATTCGCCGTCCTGGTCGGAAACTGGAAATACCTGCCTCAGGTCTATGGGAGCTATTATCGGGGTGATACTCTTGATTTTCAGGTTGTTGGTCTTGATCATTGTCCGTTGTTTTCCTTTTTGCGGCCCGGCAGGAGGAACCATGCTTGACGCCAATCCCGTGGCTTCTAGCACCTCCGAAGGGTATCGAATACATTCATAGATCCTGGAGATTCTAACATAGGTATCCCTGCTGATGTCAAATCATCATTCACCGGTGCGCTGTTTTCGTTGTCACAGGAACAGAGGATGCACCTGAGGAGTCCTGTAATGTTTACTCTGGAACAGGCATTTTCATCGTTATTTGAAGTCAATATGGGCGTGAAAGACAATGAGAGAATACTCGTCTTCACCGATACGATCGGACCTGATGAAAGCCCTTCTCCTGACGATGCCGAAAGACGACGACGGTTGTGGCGAGTCGCGAGTGAGGTTGGTAGATTCGCTTTGCACACGTACGGTTCCGGAACGTTCTTTTCGTTTCCTGCGACGTCGTCATCGGGCGCCGAACCGCCGGAGATCCTGTGGCGGAAGGCTTTTGGTGACCGGATCGTGGATTCGCTGGTTTCAGAGGGCATACTGATTTCACTCTTGGGGAAAACGGCAGCGCCTGCCCAGTTGACGCGTGCCGGGGAAATAGTCCTGGAGCGGAAAGAGGATGTGGTGGATGTTGTAGTGGCAATGGCAAACAACTCCACGAGCCATACACGATTCCGCTCTCTCATCAACATGGCGGGGGGGCGTTTTGCCAGTCTGCCCCATTTTGACCCGGACATGTTCTTCACGTGCATGCGTGTCGACTGGATGCTCCTTGCCGAGCGGACGAAAAAACTTGCTGAAAGGATCAACCGGGCTGGAGAACTTGTGGTCGAATCCGGCAACGGCACCAGGATGTATTTCTGCAAAAAAGGGAGGATGGCCGCGGCGGACGACGGCCTGCTGACGCATCCGGGAAGCTTCGGCAACCTTCCTGCCGGCGAAGTCTATCTTGCCCCGCTGGAAGGAACCAGCAAGGGGGTCATGGTACTTGAGTACGCACCGATGCGCAAGCTGGCTTCTCCGCTGGAACTTGTCGTCGAGAATGGAAGGATTACAGAAATCAGGGGGGATGAACCCTTCCGTAAGGAGTTGGAGGAAAAACTGGCAGAGAGTGCCGACAACGGTTCAATAGCCGAACTCGGCATAGGCACCAACGAGAGGGCCAGTCGGCCGGACAATATTCTGGAAGCGGAAAAAATCCTGGGGACCATTCACATTGCGCTGGGCGACAATTCGGGGTTCGGCGGCACAGTCAACACGCCTTTTCACGAAGATTACGTTTTCTACGGACCTACCTTGACGGCAATCGGGGAAGGCGGCGTGCGGGAGGTCCTCCTTGCTGACGGCAGACTCATGACATGAACGTTAGGAAAGTGGAGCCCGCTGTGCGGATTTCAGAGCCGGTTGCGCCCGAGCAGCAGCAGGATCTCGTTGCCGTCGGTCAGGATGACGAACAGGCTGTCGCTGCCGCGCACCAAAACATCCTTTACTCCCGGGATGGTTTTCAGATAAGCAGCAGTGCATGCAGTTGCCGCTTTCCGGTCTCCCCCGGCCGGGCTCAGGCACTCAGCGTACTTACTTTCGGCCTTCTCGGCCACGGTCTCAGGAGAAGCAACGCCATCGTCTTTTCCGTCCGTTATCCTGCCTGAATCGTTTGCACATGCCCCGGCGGCTGAAAGCACGATCCCCAGCGCTACAGACAGCAGTTTATTCATTGGCCGACTCCTGAAGCAGTGGGAGAGGGGGTTGGCAACGCCCCCTCTCCGGTCCTGCGGGTATGGGTTATTTTTTCAGGGTGACGCTGCCGCTGTTGGGCAGTCGATCCTTTCCGGTCATGTCATAGAGCCAGACTTTCGCCTGAGCCGATGTCCCGAACGAAGTGCTCCACGGAATCACAATGCTGTAGTCATTGCCGCTTTTGCCGGGAGTGCCGGTATGTACCTTGTTTCCATACAGTCCGGGCTGCGTCTGCGTGTACACTTCGAAGTTGTCCGGGTGGCATCTGACCAGCACTTCGGCCGCCGTGGTTCCGCCGGTGTCCACATAGAAAAAGAACTCGTCAAATACGGGGGCGGCGAAGAAGGTGATGGTGGAGTAGAGCCTGGATCCGTCAGAAACCAGCCTGATCAGCTTGAAGTCCCGGGCGTTGTTCACAGCAGCCTCATTGGGGTCCGATTTCCAAACTGCCAGTTGACACCTGCCCCTGCTATCGGGGAAAGCCACCAGTTCGGGAGGACGGCACCCCGTGGCATAAACCGCTGCAACCGCATCACTTACTGATTTCTGGTCTTTCATGTTCTGGAAAAAGAGATCGGTGCCGTTGTCGCCGCAGTTGAAGGAGACCGACTCGTTCCAGCCGAGCCAGACCGATGCGCCGTGATTCGTGGTCCAGGTCGGCATGCCCGGCAGCGCTCCCGGGTCGGCGCCATGGCAACTCTCCAGGAAGAAGATGGTAGAGGGAAATGCCTTGTCCGCCCAATGGGCGGAACTGAAGCTGCCGGTGATGACGTACCCGAACTGGGTTGCGCCTGCGGCATGATTGTAGGCACTGGCACGAATCGTTCCGGTAAAGCCGCTGTTGGCAGGGGGATAGCTGGCATACCAGGGCCTGACAAGGAAGCCGAAATCGCCGCCCATATCGCCGCCGTGGCCGCGCATGACAACGACACCATACTCTCCGTTGTCGATGAGCGCAGCATTTGCCAGGTTGGCATTGTTATTCAATTTGGTCGTCACCGTATAACCGAGCGCTTCGAGGACTGACTTGACCTGAATCCATATCTTCGGCGACACCACGTTGTAGTCATCCTCCAGGCAGTCGAAAATCAATGCCTTGTTGCTTTTGGGGGCACAGGGAGGCAACGGCCTGATCATGCCAGGATCGATCTGCCGTTCTGGAACCGCCTGCTGTTCCGGTTTGAGAATCTTCTGTTGTGACTCGGCGACCAGTATCGGGCTGCCTGCACCGAGCCTATCCTCTCCCAGCAGCATGAGGAGTTCATTGCCGTCCTTGAAACGGACCATGAGGTTGTTGCCCCGCAACTGCTTGACTTCCTTGACGTCCGGCTGACTCAGCAGGAATGTTTTCTGTTGCGTGACCGCGTCGGCCAGCTTCAGTTTCTGCACCTTCACCATGCGCTGCAGGTCGGTATGGACCTTGCCTGCAAGCTGCGTGATCTTTGCCGCATCAGCGCCCCACACTACGCCTGCAGACATGAGCATCAGACAGGTCACTATTCCACATATTCCGGCACCTCTCATTGTTTCCTCCTTTTGTTTTTGACAGGAGCACAGCGCCCTGTCGTGTCAAGAGCCTTTCCTCATCAGCGGAACTGGCCAAATGACAAGCTCACGGAAAATAGCACTGCTGATAATGTTTCTTGTGCGAACCGTCCCTGTCGGATGTGGTACACCGAACGGAAGGCTTTTACCCGGTTTTCGAACCCTGAGAACAATTAGTGGGTATTTATGGAAAGATTGTAACGGTTAATTCGCGAAAAGCAAGCAGCACGTATTCGCCTCTGTGCCATGAAGGGTTCAGGGGAGAAATAGTGCTTCCGTCATCTTGACGCAGCACCCTGCCGTGTCTATCTTCTTAGTAAGTGATGATACAGTCGCAACTATTCCTGGAAGGCGGTCTTCCGTCATTCCGGCACAATCCGGAAACCAGTCGTCTCGAGAGGTTGTAAAGCCCATGGACCCCGGCCTTCGCCAGGGTGACGATTTTTTGTGAGAGCACCAATAACTGCTTGAAGGGGGAACAACTCATGCTCAGACCTGAAAAGATGACCATAAAAACGCAGGAAGCGCTGGGCGCGGCGCAGCAACTGGCTGCCTCACGCCAGAACGGTTCCATCGAGCCGGAACACCTCCTCCTGGCGCTGCTGGACCAGGAAGGAGGCCTGACAGGCTCGATCCTGCAGAAAATAGGGGCCAACACCCAGCATGTCCGCTCCAAGGTGGAAGAGACGCTGAAGCGGTTGCCCCAGGCTACCGGTTCCGGTGTGCAGATCTACCTGTCGCCGGCACTGCACCACGCTCTGGATGCCGCGCAGCGCGAGGCCGAGGCTATGAGCGACGAGTTCGTTTCCACTGAGCACCTGCTTCTGGGCCTTATCGAGGAAAAGGAGTGCAGGGCATCGGCCATCCTCAAGGACAGCGGGGTTTCACGTGACGCAATTCTCGCGGCACTCAAGGATCTGCGCGGCGACGAGCGGGTCACTGACCAGAACCCTGAGGAGAAATACCAGGCCCTGGCTAAATACAGCCGCGACCTGACCGAGGCCGCCCGCAAGGGAAAGCTGGACCCGGTAATCGGCCGTGACGATGAGATTCGGCGGGTGATCCAGGTGCTCTCCCGCAGGACCAAGAACAACCCGGTGCTCATCGGCGAGCCGGGCGTGGGCAAGACCGCCATCGTCGAGGGGCTGGCCCAGCGAATCATCTCCGGTGACGTGCCGGAGACCCTGAAGAACAAGCGGATCGTTGCCCTGGACATGGGGGCGCTCATCGCCGGAACCAAGTTCCGCGGGGAGTTCGAGGAGCGGCTCAAGGCGGTCATCAAGGAGGTGACCAAGTCTGAGGGGAACATCATCCTCTTCATAGACGAGCTCCACACTCTGGTGGGTGCCGGAGCGGCGGAAGGGGCGATGGATGCGTCGAACCTGCTCAAGCCCGCCCTTGCGCGGGGGGAACTCCATTGCATCGGCGCCACCACTCTCAACGAGTTCCGCAAGCATGTGGAAAAGGACGCGGCCCTGGAGCGCCGTTTTCAGCAGGTTTTCACCGGTGAGCCGAGCGTAGAGGACACCATCTCCATCCTCCGGGGCCTGAAAGAGAAGTACGAGGTGTTCCACGGAATCCGTATCCAGGACAGCGCCATCGTTGCGGCGGCGACTCTTTCGGATCGCTACATCACCGACCGCTTCCTCCCCGACAAGGCCATCGACCTTATCGACGAGGCCGCGTCAAGGCTGAGGATCGAGATCGATTCCATGCCCACCGAAATCGACGAGATCGAACGCCGCATCATCCAGATGGAGATCGAAAAGCAGGCGCTCCTGAAGGAGAATGACCTTTCCACCCAGGAGCGTCTCCGCAAGCTGGCCGACGAGCTGGATGACCTCAAGTCGGAATCCGCGAAGCTCAAGGTCCATTGGCAGCAGGAAAAGGAGATCATCAAATCGTTGCGCGACCTGAAAAACCGCCTGGAGGAGAAGAAAACGGAGGCCCAGCGCTGTGAACGCGAGGGAAGCCTGGGACGCACAGCGGAAATCCGCTACGGCGAGATTCCGGCCATCGAAAAAGAAATGGCCGAGAAAAACCGGGAACTGGAACAGGTGCAACGGGAAGGCAAGATGCTTGCCGAGGAAGTGGACGGCGACATGGTGGCCGAGGTAGTGGCGAAGTGGACCGGTATCCCGGTATCACGTCTTCAGGAGAGCGAGTCGGCCAAGCTGGTGAGCATGGAGGAACGCCTGAAGTCGAGGGTGGTCGGCCAGGACGATGCCCTGCTGCTGGTGGCCAACGCGGTCCGGCGCGCCCGTTCCGGCCTCTCTGACCCCAACCGTCCTATCGGATCGTTCATCTTCCTGGGACCTACCGGTGTCGGCAAGACCGAAACCGCCAGGGCCCTGGCCGCGTTCCTGTTCGATGACGATCAGGCTATTGTCCGCATCGACATGAGCGAGTACCAGGAGAAGCATACCGTTGCTCGCCTTATCGGTGCGCCTCCGGGATACGTGGGTTACGAGGAGGGGGGACAGCTTACCGAAGCCGTGCGACGGCGCCCCTACAGCATCGTTCTCTTCGATGAGATCGAAAAGGCGCATCCAGAGGTGTTCAACGTGCTGCTCCAGGTGCTTGACGACGGCCGGCTCACAGACGGGCAGGGGCGTACCGTTGATTTCCGCAATTCGGTCATCATCATGACCAGCAACCTGGGTTCCCAGTGGATCCAGCAGTACGGGGCCACCGATTATGCCCGCATGCGGAACATGGTGACTGAGACACTCAAGGAGAGCTTCAAGCCCGAGTTTCTCAATCGCGTGGACGAAGTGGTCATCTACCATGCCCTGCCGCTGGAACAGATCAAGAGGATCGTGGGAATCCAGGTCAAGGCGTTGCAGTCACGGTTGGCGGAACGACGGATTACGCTGGAGATAACCGACAAGGCCCGGGAGTACATTGCCCAGGAAGGGTACGAGCCTGCATACGGAGCCCGTCCCCTGAAAAGGACGCTGCAACGGCGTGTTCAGGACCCGCTGGCTCTCATGCTCCTTGAAGGGAAGTTCATTGAGGGTGACACGGTGGTCGTGGACTTGTCGATCACCGGTGAAGGGCTGGTGATACGGAAAAAATAACATTTCCGCATAAGGAGTTCATAATCATGACGAATCCCATCACGATCGGCGTCAGTTCCTGCCTCCTCGGCGAAAAGGTCCGCTATGACGGAGGGCACAAGCATGACCGCTATATTACCGACACCCTTGGACGGTTCTTCAGTTTCTTCCCGGTCTGTCCCGAGGTCGGATGCGGCCTTCCCGTCCCGCGTGAGGCAATGCGTCTGGAGGGCAATCCCGCAGAGCCCCGTCTGGTGACGAACAGGACCCGCATCGACCTGACGGAGAAGATGATGGATTTCTGCCGGAAAAAGGTGGAAGAGCTGGAACAGGAGGATCTGTGCGGTTTCATCTTCAAGAAGGACTCACCCAGTTCCGGGCTGTTCCGTGTCAAGGTCTACGGCGCCGCGATACCGGTAAAAAGCGGGCGTGGCATGTTTGCCGATGCGGTCGTGAAACGTTTTCCTCTCCTTCCGGTAGAGGAGGAGGGACGTCTCTGCGACATGGAGATTCGCGAGAATTTCATCGAGCGGATTTTCGCCTACCGGAGATGGAAGGACTTTGTTTCCGGGGGAAGTGGGCTTGGGGGTCTGGTGGAATTCCATACCTGCCATAAGCTGCAGATCATGGGTCATTCACCGGAGATCTACCGGGAAATGGGGGGGATGGTTGCTTCCGGCAAGGGGATCGACCGTTCGGACCTCTTGATCCGGTATGGCGAACTGTTCATGAAATCTTTTTCTCTGCAAGCCACTGTAAAGAAAAACTGCAATGTTCTCTACCACATCATGGGGTACTTCAAGAAGAGCATTACGCCGGCGGAAAAAGTGGAATTGCTGAAAATAATCGACAGTTACCATGAGCGCCTGATTCCATTGATCGTTCCCGTAACGTTGCTCAAGCATTACATCGGGAAATACGGCCAGGAATATCTGGGGAAGCAGACCTACCTGCAACCCCATCCATTGGAGCTCATGCTCAGGAACCATGTCTGATCAGCCGTCCAGCTGAAACCGGCATCATTTCCTGGTGTTTTGGAGCAATTCACGTACTTTTCCCAGCAGCAGCCAGGGAGCTACCGGTTTGGGAAGAAAATGCAATCCTTCTTCCAGTATTCCTTCCCCGGTAAGAAACTCACCGGTATAGCCGCTGAGAAACAGAGCGCTGATGTCGGGACGGATTTTCACGATTTCATTGTGCGCATCTTTCCCGTTCTGCTTGGGCATGATGATATCCAGGATCACGCACTGGATCCGCTCCGAATTCTCGGCGAACTTTTCCACTGCATCCCTGCCGTCATAAGCCTCGATTACGGTATACCCGAATTCCTCCAGCACTGTCTTTATGAACCGGCGTGCGTCGGGGTCATCTTCGGCCAAAAGGATCGTTTCGGCCCCCCGTTCTGGCGTTGCAAGCTGCACGTATGCAGAATCTTTCGATAGTTCCTGTGCGAGCGGGAGATATATCCTGATTGATGTGCCCAGTCCTTCCTCACTCATGATATCTACATAGCCGTTAAGCTGTCTGATTATTTCATAGACGATGGCAAGGCCAAGGCCGGTACCTTTGCCGACTTCTTTCGTGGTGAAGAACGGTTCGAAAATTCTTTCGCGAGTCTTTTCATCTATGCCGATGCCTGTGTCGGAAACTGAGAGGAGAAGGTAATCGATTCCTTTTTCGAATGCCGGGGACGGTTTTTCGTGCAGATCCATATGTCTGCGCTCTGTGGAAATTGTCAGGATCCCTCCGCGGGGCATTGCATCGCGTGCATTTGTGACCAGGTTGATGACAATTTGTTTGAGTTTTGTCTCGTCGCCGAGGATAACGAGTTCTTCGGCGCAAAGCTCCATCCTGATCTCTATGTCTTCTCGTATCAGCCGGGAAAGGAGCTTTTCTGCTTTCTTCAATACCGCGTTGATGCTGACCGGCTGAAGGCAGATGATCTGCTTCCTGCTGAACGCAAGAAGACTGTCGGTGAGTGCGGCGGCCCGTTCGGCAGCTCGCCTGATCTGGTCCACGTGCTTTTTCAGCTCTTCGTTTTCCAGCTTCATGTCCAGAATAAAGACATACCCGGTGATTGCAGTGAGTATGTTGTTGAAGTCATGAGCGATCCCGCCGGCCAGCTGTCCGATGGCTTCCATTTTCTGTGCCTGCAGGAGCTGCTCTTCAAGGTGCTTGCGATCGGTGATGTTGCGGACGATCCCGCGGTAGCCGGTAAGATCGCCCAAGGGGTCCACGATGGGGACGCCACTTGTTTTCAGCACGATGACCCTGCCGTTTCTATGGTAGTTCCTGGTGGTCACGGCCGAAAAAGGGCTTCGGGAATCCCGTGAAGCAGAGAATACCCGTTTCGTCTTCTCTTTGTCTTCTTCGAGAATGAAATCGAACAGGGATTTGCCGATTATTTCATCAGGGCTGAAGCCCAGGAGATCCTTTACCTGTGGGCTCGTGAAGGTGAGCTTGCCGGTCGCGTCCACTTCCCATATCCAGTCGGAAGTGGCTTCCACCAGGGAACGGAAGCGGGCTTCGCTTTCACGGAGCGCATCTTCGGTCAGCTTGCTCCGGGTGATGTCGCGAACGACGGCAAGCAGCCGGTTATCTCCACGCAGCGCCACTTTTTTCAGGTTCACTTCCACCATGAAGACATGGCCGTCACGGTGGCGGGCTTTCCATTCAAAGCTCTGGGGAGTTCCATCAGCGGCTTCGCAAACCCTGCGGATCGCCTCTTCATGGTCAAACGGCGAAACCATTGCACTGGTCTCTTCAGGCGAAAGCATGGGAAAATCGTCCCGCGTGTAGCCGAACATTTCGCAGGCCGTTCTGTTGATTTCAAGTATCTGGCCGGTATCGATATCGTGAACGAATATGGCATCACTGACCGAATCGAAAATGGTATGGTAATTGTCTTCTGAAATTCTGAGAGCTTCCTGTGCCTCGATCCGATCGTTGATATCGTGAACGATGAAAAAAAAGCACTGCCTGCCTTTCAGCCAGACGGCAGTTGAATGGATTTCCACCTGTCTTGCCTCCCCGTTTCGCAGGCGGTGGGTGAAGACATGGTAGTTGTGACCCGGGTCCAGCAGGTCATGCAGGCACATTCTGAGATTCTCATCCGTCTGAGCGCTGAGATCGCTCAGTTTCAGATGCTCGAACTCCTGCGGTGAATAGCCGTAGAACTTGCGCGCCGCTTCATTGGCATCGTAGATGGCAAGGGTGGCTGTATCGACGAGATACATGATCGCGCCATGTTTTTCGAACATGAGGCGGAACTGCTCTTCTGACTGTGCGAGGGACGATCGCGCCAGCCTGCATCGTTCGTTTTCCTCTTCCAGAGCTTTCTGGGTGGAGAGGAGCTTTACGGTATGCCGGCGCACAAGCCAGAACAGAAGTGCGGATGTTACCAGGACGTAAGACAGGCCCTTCACCATGGACCAGTGAGCCATCTGTGACGTGGAATGGGAAAAGATGCCGAGCACGGTGTCGGTATAAAAGATCCACCCGGTTCCGAGCAGCAGATAGACCGCGGCAATGAAAATGGGGGTTCTCGAGGATTTGTTCACGTGAAATCACCTCGGACGTCTGGCATGGGATACGCAGTTCCGGATAATGACAGTGTGGATGACGCGGAGGGAACCGGGTCGAAGGTTCCGGGTTGCTCGACTGCAGCCCGGAACAGCCCCTCCTGTCATGATTTGACGTGACGGTTCAGTTCCCGGAGCAGTTCTTCGATATCTATCTTGTGGACCCCAGCGCCGTGTTCCAGAGATTCCAGGTCGGCGATCTGGCACTCCATGCATTCCAGTCCGAAGCGCTTGAGAACCGGAACCGCTTCCGGGTAACAACGGCAGATATCTCCAATCTTCATATCTCTGGTGATCATCCTGTGGCCTCCTGATCGTGGAAAACGGTTCAGTTCACAACACTGGTCGGTCAAGCCAGACGGGAAACCGCCTCCTCGATGCGATTGATCCCTTTCCGGATATTTTCCAAGCTGGTGGCATACGAGAATCGGACGAAATTGTCCGCGCCGAAGGCTATGCCAGGAACGATGGCCACACGTGCCTGTTCGAGAAAAAATGCGCACAGGTCGGTTGAATTGCTGATGGTTTTTCCTGAAAAGCTTTTTCCGTAAAGTGAGGACACATTGGGGAATGCGTAGAAAGCTCCGGTTGACATGAAGCATGAGAAGCCGGTTATGGCATTGAGCCGTTCGACGATATAGGTGCGCCTTTTTTCAAACTCGGCCGTCATCATCATTACCGTGTCCTGGGGGCCGTTCAGCGCCTCAACGGCAGCTTTCTGGGCAATTGAAGACGGGTTTGACGTGGACTGGGACTGGAGCTTGGTCATGGCGGAGATTACTTCCGCCGGGCCGGCCGCGTAACCGATCCTCCAGCCGGTCATGGCAAATGTCTTGGAAACGCCGTTTACCACAATGGTGCGTGACTGGAGTTCCGGTACCACGGTTGCGATATTGGAGAAGGAAAGCCCGTCATAAAGGAGCTTTTCGTAGATATCGTCGGAAATTATGATGAAGTCGTGCTTCAGGCAGACATCACCCAGCTGTCGCAGCTCTTCACTGCTGTAGGACGTGCCGGTCGGGTTGCTGGGGGAGTTGAGCACCAGTGCTTTCGTATTCGGGGTTATGGCTTTTTCCAGCTGTTCAGGAGTGATCTTGAACGAATTCTTTTCATCGGCAGTGATGAATACGGGTCTTCCGCCGGCAAGCAGGACCTGGTCAGGATAGGAAACCCAGTAAGGAACGGGAATGATGACTTCGTCCCCGTGCTGGATGAGCGCCTGGGAAATGTTGTAGAGCGAATGTTTGGCGCCGCAGGCCACGGTTATCTGGTCGCGGCGGTAGGCAAGTCCGTTGTCCCGCTTGAGCTTGGCAATTATGGCATCCTTGAGTTCGTCAGTCCCTCCCACCGCGGTGTAGCGGGTGAAGCCGTTGTCGATGGCCCGTTTTGCAGCCTGCCTGATATTCTCAGGAGTATCGAAGTCGGGCTCGCCGACGCCGAAACCGATGACATCAATGCCTTCCGCCTTGAGCGCTTTTGCTTTGGCATCGATGGCAAGGGTGGGGGACGGTTGTATTTTATGTACGCGATCAGCAAGTTTCATGGTCTTCTCCATTGAAAAACGTCACATCCTGTTGAAGGCCGGATGAACGTTCACTTATCTGTTGAGTTTAGCGTCAAGTGCCTTTTTTACAAGGGGGGGGACGAGGCCGTCGACAGGTCCGTTCAGGGAATGGACCTCTTTCACGATCGATGAGGAAAGAAAGCTGTAGAAAACCGAAGTCATGAGAAAAACCGTTTCCACGTCTCTCGATATGCCCCGGTTGATCTGCGCCATCTGCAGTTCGTATTCGAAATCGGAAATCGCCCGGAGCCCCCGAACGATCGCCTGTGCCTTGCGGGAGCGGACGTAGTCTACCAGAAGGCCGTCGAACGTGTCAACCTTCACCCGCTCGTTGTCTTTCAGGACGGATTGAATGAGATTGACTCTTTCTTCAATGGTGAACATCGGGCTTTTTCTCTCGTTGCGGGCAACGGCAATGATGACTTCATCGAAAATCTTCAGCGCGCGGTTGATGATGTCGAGGTGGCCGAAGGTTATGGGGTCGAAAGATCCGGGATATACGGCAATCTTTTTCGTCATGACGTGCTTTTCTCCATGTTTTTGTAAAAGGACAGGGCTGTGTCGCCGTAGACCCGTTTGTCCAAAAGCATGAGACTGCCGTAACCGGCAGCAGTCGAGTCGCGTGAAGAAGATTCAGCGACAACGATCGCTCCGGTTTCCAGGATCGTGGAATGCCCGAGCAGATCCAGGGCTTTTTCCAGCAAGTTCCTGCCGTAGGGCGGATCGAGAAAGATCAGCTGGAAGCAGTTTCCGGTTGTTTCAAGCGATGCCAGGGCAGCGATGAAATTCCTCGCGATTATTGTACCGGCGCCTGCGAATCCGGTAATTTCAAGGTTTCGTGCGATGAGATTCGCTGAGTCCCTGCTGTTGTCGATAAAGACCGCATCCATGGCGCCGCGACTCAATGCTTCTATTCCCAGGTTCCCCGTCCCGGCAAAGATGTCGAGAACCGAGCAGCCGTCCACAGGGCCCAGCAGGCCGCCGAGAATATTGAAAAGCGCTTCCTTGACCCGGTCGGCCGTCGGCCTGATCCCCGGTCCACGGGGTGTCCGGAGTTTGCGCCCTCCCGCCGTTCCGCCGATTATCCTCAACGGACACGCCCCAGTGATTGGGCAAGCTTTGTCGCACTGCCCTTTGCGTGGAAGGCGGCGATGAATTCCCGTGCCTCGCGGGTGGCCATTTCATGGATCTGACTCAGATTCTGTGCCGGGATGGAATCGATCTCCGCCTTGAACGCCTGAGTCGCATATTTGATGTCGGTGCCGTTTTCCCGTGCCCAGCGTCGCATGTCGTCCATGAGGTCGAGAGGGAGACCTGCATGGGCCACGTTCTGCCAGAGGGTGCCGATATTACCCTTCATGATTCCGTAATCTGCCAGCTTGCCCACCAGATTGATGGGGGTGCCGGCAATCCCGTGCTGGACCAGACCTGCCAGCCCATGGGACAGGGCGACCTTGTGAATCTGCCCCGTTCTCTCGAAATCGATGTGAACCACTTCACCGTCCATATAGCGTGCCCGACGGGATACGTTGTTGATGGCCAGCAGCTGGGGGAAAACTTCCCTGGCAGTGACTTCCGAGAGAAAGCTCCTGACTTCAGCTATCGAAGTGAGCGTGGGCCTGTCGGCAGCGTGCCCGGCTTCTCCCAGCTCCAGTTCGAGACCGTAGCCCATGGCTTCAACAGGTTCGGCAAGGCGGGATACAATGTCGATATTGTCGGGAAGCGGATTGAACGATGCGTCGATGGTAAACGAGGTATAGCCTGCTTCGATCTGGGCCGCGATCAGCTGTTGGGCCTCAGCCAATTCTTCCCTGCCGGTGTCCCTGATGGTGATGTGGTCGGCATGGATGATGAAAGGTTTTGTGAAAGCGTTTTTTTCGGCTGAAGCGATGATGGTGTTGAAAAATGATTCGGGAGTCTGGCCGGTATAACCACCGTCAAGTCCACCTTCAGAACGGGTGAGCTCAAAGGCGATGACTGCATCCATTTCTTCAGCTGCTTTCATTATACCCGGTATGACGTGGCTGATTCTGGTGTTGCACGCCATCACGATGAGGTTCTCGCCCTTCAAGGCATTGAAGACGTCACGACCGCTCAGCAGGCAGACGCGGGAGTTGTTCCCGAGTTTGCTCCTGATATGTTGCGGGACATGCTCCAGCAGATTACTGTTCATACGGCACGCCGTTCCATGTATCATGAAATCATTAGAAACATTGAAAAATCTAACATGACACCGATTCGGCAGTCAAGGGTAACTTTGTTGTTGACACGTGGCGTGTGTAAGGTTTTAATCAAAACTCATGGAAGGGGGGGTCCGATGGAGATGACGGTTTACGCTGAACGCCCTGATCTCGCCACGTATGCTGCCAAAAGCAGTGATTCGGCCGGCCGTCGTTTTGTGGAAGAGTTCCGGGATAATCGACCGGCCTTTGAAAGGGATCGCGACAGGATCATCCACTGCGCGGCATTTCGCCGCCTTGAGTACAAAACTCAGGTTTTCGTGAACCACGAGGGCGATTATTACCGGACCAGGCTTACCCATTCCCTGGAAGTCGCGCAAATCGGCAAGGCGGTAGCCCGTGTTCTTCGGTTGAATGAGGAGTTGACCGAGGCCCTTGCCCTTGCCCATGATCTGGGCCACACGCCTTTCGGTCATACTGGCGAGGAAGTCCTCAACCGTCTCATGGAAGGGTTCGGCGGGTTCGAGCACAACCACCAGTCCCTGCGGGTGGTCGACGAGCTCGAAGAGCGTTATCCGGGCTTCAACGGGCTGAACCTGTCGTGGGAGACGCGCGAGGGGATCATCAAGCACAAGTCCCCCTATGATCATCCGGCCGAGTTCATGGCCGACCTCATGCCCGGCACTGTCCCGACCATCGAGGCTCAGCTCATAAATTTCGCAGACGAGATAGCCTACAACAACCACGATATCGACGATGGTCTGAAATCGGGTCTCATATCCCTCGAGCAGCTTGAGAAAGTCGAACTCTGGAGCGAGGTCTACCACGAAATTGTCGGCAAACATCCCGCTCTCGATCCAGAGAGGCGGAAACTGCAGACGATCAGTACCCTGATCGGCCTTCTCATCAAGGACCTCTGTGCCACAACGAGGCACAATATCGAGCACTTCCGGATCGAAAGCATTGGGGACCTCCGCAGGGTGAACCGCCAGGTGGTCAGTTTCAGCCCGGAGATACTGAGGAAAAACAGCAAGCTCAAGGAATTCCTCATCACGAATCTCTACCGTCATCACAAGGTCGAGAGGATGCGTGTCAAGGCGGAGCGGTACCTGGCCCAGCTTTTTGAAGCGTATGTCAAACATCCGACGCTCCTGCCGCGGAAATACGTCAGGAAGATGGACCAGGTCGAGAGGGAACGGGTGATCTGTGACTACATCGCCGGTATGACGGACAGGTTCGCACTGGATGAATTCAAGCGCCTGTTCGAACCCTATGAAAGGGTGTGACAGTGGCTTCCGAGAGCAGGGCAAAGAAAGGGATGATAAAGAAGAGGTCGGTCAAGGCGGGGCTCCCGCCGGGCTCACTTGTGCACGTCGGTGAAAAAAAGGGTGAAGATGCGATCGTTACCGCCACCAGGTACAATGAAACCATGTATGTCGAGGAGGAACTGAAGGATCTGTCAGATTGCCTCCCTCTGCAGGACGAATCCGCGGTAAACTGGATTGACATCGACCTTGTTCACCAGGTCGACCTTATCGCACGGATAGGGGAGTGCTTCAGTCTGCACCCGCTCGTGGTCGAGGACATCCTCAATACCGACCAGCGACCGAAGATGGAAGATTTCGGCGACTATCTCTATGTTGTATTCAGATTTTTGTCGTGCAACGGGTTGTCCGGTTCCCTGGAGTCGGAACAGGTCAGCCTCGTCGTCGGTCCCGGCTACGTGATTTCATTCCAGGAAAGGGGCGTGAAGGTTTTCGACAAGGTGCGGGAAAGGATCAGGTCCGGGAAGGGGAGGCTGCGCAAATCCGGCGCCGATTACCTTGCCTATTCACTGCTCGACGCCGTTGTTGACGACTATTTCATAGTCCTGGAACATCTCGGTGACCGTATAGAAAATCTGGAAGACGGTTTGGTTGCAAATCCGGGCGTTGCCACCCTGCATACGATTCACGGACTCAAGCGGGATTTGCTCTTCCTCCGCCGGTCAGTCTGGCCGTTGCGCGAAGTCCTGAACGGCCTGCAGCGGGAAGATTGCTCCCAGATCGGCGGCATGACACGTGTATACCTCAGGGATGTCTATGATCATACCATTCATGTCATCGATACCCTTGAAACTTTCAGGGATACCATATCAGGGATGCTTGACATTTATCTGTCGAGCATAAGCAACCGGCTGAATGAAGTCATGAAAGTTCTCACGATCATTTCGACGATCTTCATTCCCTTGACCTTTCTCGCCGGTGTCTACGGGATGAATTTCCGTTACATGCCGGAGCTTGGGTGGAAATTGGGGTATCCGGCACTGCTTGTCCTGATGCTGGGAGTGGCCCTGACCATGGTTTCGTTCTTCAAACGAAAAAAATGGTTCTAGCATAGGTCTAATTCATCGGAGGGAAAACATGTACTGCAGGAAATGCGGCACCCGGAATGAAGAGAGTTCGATTCATTGCATCCAGTGCGGGGAGAGACTGGAAGCTGCTGCAGCACCTCAGCCTCCTGTGGCGACACGTATTCCCAACTACCTCGTGCAGTCTATTCTCGCTACGATATTCTGCTGCCTGCCCCTGGGTATCGTTGCCATAATTTACGCGGCACAGGTGAACGGCAAGCTGGAAGCAGGCGACATCCCCGCTGCGCTCAGCGCATCCAAAAATGCAAAAATGTTCTGCTGGATCGCATTCGGGCTGGGTTTGGCCGGAACGCTCATCTACCTGTCGTTCATCATACTGGGTATGGTCATTGGCAACCAGTGACACGAAAAGCAGCCGCCTGCGCTGTCTCTTCAACGGGAGGATGGCGCTTGCATGCGGTGTGATGCTTGTATCCGGCATGCTGATCCTGCTGTATCTGTTCAACCCGTTGACATCAGGAATTTTCCCGCCATGCCCCTTCCATTACCTGACCGGTTTGCATTGTCCGGGATGCGGTTCGCTCCGAGCTGTCCACAAGATCCTGCACGGTGACCTTTCAGGTGCGATGGCGATGAACCCCCTGCTGATGCTTTCCCTGCCGTTATTTCCGGTTGCCGTCTTCAGGCGGTCATGGCTTTACCTGAGCTGGCTGCCTTTGACGTTCCTATTGATCATCCTCCTGTTCGGAGTGCTCCGCAACATTCCTGCATGGCCATTCATGCTGCTGGCTCCCCATTGAAAGATTATAAAATATCCGGAACTATTCCCCAAAACAAGGTTGTAACCGAATTCGTAGAGCCTTCATGCCTTCGCGAGCGTTGAACATCTCTGTTTTTCAGTACCTAAGCTGCAGCTCCAGGGCCTGCCCAAGCTTGATGCCATACAACAGGCAGCCATGATCCGCCTCCGGCCGGTTCTGATGACTACGGCGGCGACCATTGCCGGTCATTTCCCCCTCACCCTGGTGAGCGACGCCGGAGCGGCGGCCCGTAATTCCATCGGCCTGGTGCTGGTGGGGGGGATGTTCGTGGGGACCCTGTTCACCCTGTTCATCATCCCGTCCATCTACATGCTGATTGCCCGCGACCACGCCAAGGACCGGGAGCGGGAAGCTGCAGTAATGGCAGGAGGGGTTTGATTGGCATTTTATTTTCACAATAAAACGCGCGGAATCACGTCGTCGGAGACGGGTTCCCGGAGATGTCGAGTGAAAAGAGTTGCAGCCTGAAGAATAGAGATGCTATAGATAAAATACATGCCACGGGATGTCCCGTGGTTTTTTTGTGACAGTTCCTCAAACGGCCAGGCAATCTGAAAGTTGTAAGGGGAAGCGGGGCGCAACGAATGAGCATGATTGACAAACTGGAAAAAAAACTGGGGCGCTATTTCCCGACGAACGTCACCGTCTACCTTGTCGCGGGCCAGACACTCGTGTATGTCCTTTTTCTCATGGGCAGGCTCGACCGGGGGCAAATAAGCCTGTCAGCATACAGACTGCTGCAGGGAGAATGGTGGCGTCTCCTTACCTTTCCCTTTGACCCACCCGCGAGCAACCTCCTGTTTGCATTTTTCGCCTGGTACCTGTTCTACCTCATGGGATCTGCCCTGGAGGAACACTGGGGCGCTTTCCGCTACAACCTGTTTCTGCTCGTCGGCTACCTGCTGGCTGTAGGCGTTTCTTTCCTGGTGCCGGCATATCCCCTGAGCAATGCGTTTCTCGGTGGATCGGTGTTTCTTGCCTTTGCTTTCCTGTTTCCCGATTTCCAACTGCTCCTGTTCTTTGTGCTGCCGGTCCGTATCAAGTGGCTGGCGCTCGTCACCTGGTTGGGCTACGGATATCTGCTGCTGGTCGGCGGGTGGCCGAGCCGTCTGATGGTGATGGCTTCACTTGGTAACTTCCTCGTCTTCTTTGCCCGTGATATCGTCGTGAACTTGAAGTATGGCCGACGAAAGATGACGAACAAAGTCTTGTCTGCTGCCAGGAGCAATGAACAGCACTTCCACCGCTGTACGGTCTGCGGCATCACTGACAAGACCCACCCCGATATGGACTTTCGATACTGCCCGCAATGCGAGGGACAGTACGGCTACTGCCGCGACCATATCTTCAACCACGAGCATGTCAGGAAATGACGGCTTGCCGCATCTCACGGTGACTGAGAGACAGATGACAGAAGTTTCTCCGTTCAATTTTATCCATCAAATGCCGATACGTTGTATGGATTGATTGGAACTGCTGTTTGCGACCAAAGTGCGGTTGATCGTAGATCGCGCGTCATGTTACCACTAAGGATGCCGGAGGCAGAATGTCTGATGAAAAATGGCCCTATAAAATACCACTCTCTCTAGAAAGGAGCAGCTTTCCCCACTGTGCGGTGATCATGCCCGGATTCGATTCGGTTACCATCGGCAATGATGAGTACCTGCTCCTTACCCCCCATGAGTACGAAACAGGTGAAATCCGCGAATACTTTCAGCTTCCCAATGATCAACGAACCCTGAGGGAGCTGATGGACGTGATCGGGCCTGATGGGAAGGAATACTGGGTTCCCTTTGGCAGCTGGTTGATGGAATAGCTGACCTCGACCTCTGGAACAGGCCTGCCGTGCCTGGCGGGTTGTTTAAAACCAGCCGGGCCGTTGAGCAGGGTGGCTGCAATGCAGCGGTATCGGTAAAATCGCGGTGTTTCCGTGGCTGTTTTCCGCTTTTCATAGCATTGACTTTACCGCAGGCGCTTGCTAAAATATGCGGCTGTCTTTACAATAGCTCTTGTTCTGATCCTCCAGTCCCTGTTCAGTGATCAAACATGACCTCAAAACCCAGACCGGTATTTATACGTTCGCACATGTTACTGAAAGACAATCTTCCGTCATTCCGGCGAAAGCCGGAATCCAGCAGTTTCAACAGGTTCCAAAACTCCTGGACCCCGGCTTCCATCGGGGTGACGTCTTGTTGCGAGAGCATCTGCACTCAATGATACTAAGACAATTCACGATTCTATTCTGTTTCGTCGCCGGTGTGTTTTTATCCGGATGTGTCGGCCATGGCGCCTATGAAAAGAAACTCGAGGAAGCTTCCGCGCTTTCCCGGGAAGCGCGCCTCATGAGACAGGATAACATTGAAATTTCCTTGGAAAACGACGAGCTCAAGTCAGAACTTGCCGCATCGGGGCGCAAGGTTTCCGCGCTCGAACAGTCGAAGAAAAAGCTGGAAGACGTGATAGCGGAAGGTAGCGATCGAGCCGGACAGCGGTTGATCGAGCTGGAGAGGGAAAACAGCCGGCTGAAGGCCGAGGTCGATCGTCTGCTGCGCGGACATGAAGAAGATGTCCGTGGTGTAAGCAGGCACTATGAAAACCTTATAGAAAGGTTTAAGGACGAAATTGCGCGGGGTAACATAAAACTGGCAGAATTCAGGGGCCGCATCACGATGACCGTAAACAGCGCGGTGCTGTTTGATGAAGGAGCGGATATCTTGAAACCCTCGGGAACAGAGCTGCTGCACAGGATTGCAGAAATCCATAAGGAGCTGGGCGCTAAAGATGTGCAGGTCGGCTCAGCATTTACCACGACTGCATCAGCTGTTGCAATAAATAACGACAGCTCAGGTCCCTGGAACTTTCATGCGGGACGTGCAATTGCCGTGGCCAGGGTTTTGGGCGCAAACGGACGTGCTCTGTCTGACATGAGCACCATCGTAAACTGCAGGATAGTACCTGATGAAAAGACCGGCAGTGCCCTCAGCCCCGCTCTTTCCCAGCTGATCGAGATAGCTGCCACTATCAAGGATTGAGTTGCATTGATGAAGAAGAAAAAACAGAAATGCGCCGAAAAGAAAAAAGAGTTCGTCAACTCGCCATTTCGCGGACTTAAGACTATTGCCAGTGATATTGAACTGGCTCCGCAGGTAAAGGAAACCGTCAGTGAAGCTCCTGGTCCGGTGGTGGAGGGAGTTGATGAAAGGGACCTCTTCCTGCGCGCCATTCAAGGGGTGAAAAAACTGAATCCTCCTCCTTCGGGAACTGAGTCGTCCCGGAAGCCTGTCCAGCCTGAGGAACCGCGTATCGCGGAGGAGGACAGGCAGCTGTTTCTCTCTTCCCTGACAGGAATGGATACCAGGTTTCGGGATGAATACCCGGAAGATGATCCTCGGCGACAACAGGCCGTCAACCGTATGCGGCAACTGAAGAGTGGTGCCCTGCGGATTAACCTGGAGCTTGATCTTCACGGTTTGAACAGGGAAGATGCATTGTCGAGCCTCTCGCGTTTTGTTACCGGGGCATACAACCGTTCACAGAAAGCCGTGCTGGTTATTACCGGGAAGGGAAACAATTCTCCTTCCGAACCGGTGCTGCAGTCAGCCGTGGCCTCATGGCTACGTGAATCGGGTAAAAAAATGGTTGCGGAATTCGCGCCAGCTCCCCGGCAGATGGGGGGGAGCGGTGCGTTTGTGGTTTTTCTCAAGGATGCGAAGGTCAAAGAATAACCATTCGGTGTGTCAGGATGGAAACCAGATAGGGATTCGCTGCTGCCTGACGGCAGCCGTACTGGAGGGAAAAGGAATGTTGCAACGCATCAACGGTATTTCGGGAAATGTTCTCTTGGCAATTTTTCTCATCATCTGGGCTGTCGTATTGATGTGTGCAGGGAGCGTCAATGCAGGCTGATGGCTGCCTCAGGTAGTTGAAGCATGGGATGAATACAACCTGTATCCATCCATGAAGTCTCAAGGGGAAGGGACCGCTCGGGTTTCTGTCGGGACGGAAATTTTCGTATTTTCCGAAAGGGTTCCCTGACCGCCAGCTAATGCCGCTCGCCGAAGATCGCGGATCCGACCCGCACGAGGGTCGCACCTTCTTCGATTGCCACTTCGAAATCGCCGGACATTCCCATGGACAGTTCATCCATGTTCACACCTGGAATCTTCAAATCCGCAACGGTCTGGGAAAGTTTGCGCAATTCCCTGAAATAGGGTCGGGCGCGTTCCGGTTGGTCAAAGAATGGCGGCATAGTCATCAGTCCACGGATGCTGAGGTTCGGCAATCGGGCAATATCCTGGGCGAGTTGTATGACCTCGGAACCGGTTGTTCCGGATTTTGTTTCCTCTCCGGAAATATTCACCTGCAGCAGGATGTTGCAGTTCTGTCCCGTCTTCTCCCACTGCCTGTCCAATTCCCGCGCCAGTGAGATCCTGTCCACTGAATGGATCAGTTTTGTCCGGCCTGCCAGATATTTCACCTTGTTGGTCTGCAGCGATCCGATGAAATGCCATTCGATGACATCCGGCAAGCGGCTTGATTTTTCCCGGAACTCCTGCACGTAGTTTTCACCGAACAGCAAATGGCCCGCTTCGACTGCGTCCTGAACGGCTGATGCCGGTTGCGTTTTCGACACTGCCACGAGACGGATTGTCTGGGGGTCGCGGCCGCATTCCAGGGCGGCCTTGTTGATTCGTTCATAGACTGCGTGAAGATTGCCGGATATCGACATGTGCCCTCAACTCCCGGCAGACGCTGAAAGGATCGCCCCCATCTTTCGGAGCGCTTCAACGATCTCGCACAGGGGGAGTCCTACAACATTGGTGTAAGAGCCCTCGATTTTCCTGATCATCTGGGCTGCCGCCCCCTGGATGGCATACGCTCCAGCCTTGTCAAAGGGGCACCCACTGGCGATGTAAGCGTGGATTTCCTCGTCACGCAACTGTCTGAAGTAAACCAGGGTCGTTACTGCCTCGGAAATCTCCTGACCTGTTTCAGTATCAAGTACAGTATAGGCGGTTATGACGGCATGTGACGAATCCGAAAGTTTGCGCAGCATGCGTTCCGCGTCAGCAGAGTCGACCGGCTTTCCCATTATCTCGCCATCTATGACGACAATCGTGTCAGCACCAATGAAAAATCTGCCGCTGCACTTTGCCGAAACCTCTCTCGCTTTTGCAGACGCGAGACGGAGGGCGTGCCCTTCGGGCGTTTCCCCCGGCAGATAAGTTTCATCAACGCTGCTCGGGCACGTCCTTGCACGGATTCCTGCCGACTCCAGCAGATCGGCGCGGCGCGGTGAAGCCGAGGCGAGAACGATGTCAGGATACCTCATCTGGCTTCCTTTCAGGTGCTGTTTTGTCACGGGCTTTTGGATGCTGAAGTTTTTTCCTCCTCCTGAACAGCAGAAGGCATAATGCCGCCAGAATAGCTAATCCGCTTGCTATCCGAACCGGGTCTGCCGCCATGACTCCCGAGAACAACGAAAGGGCTCCCATCAGAACGAGCAGCGCCTCAAGGGAAAGAAGTCTTCCCACGAGGGATATTTCCTGGCGCTCCTTGTCTCTGTCCATGTCACTCACCGTTTCCTGCGGGGACTTCGCCTGGAAAGCCCGGCAGAAGCAACTGTGCAAAGCGAGCCCGCCATGCCTCCAGATCATCGAGCGCACGCTGGGCAAGTCGCTGCCTGCGCTCTGATTTCCTGATCTTGCCGTCAAGAGGGGGGAAGAGGCCGTAATTCACATTCATGGGCTGGAAATTACGTGATTCGGCCGAGGTTATGTAGTGGATCAGGGCGCCATGTGCGGTTGTAGCCGGAGGCGGTTCAATGACTGCATCCATTCCCAGTGCTGCCAGCCGCGCTGCATTGATGCCTGCATTGTACCCGGTAGCGGCGGATTCCACATAGCCCTCTACACCGGTTATCTGCCCGGCGAAAAGGATTCGCGGAGTGCTCTTCATCTGAAGAGTATCGGTCAGGATGTTCGGTGCGTTGAGATAGGTATTGCGGTGCATGGAGCCGAGACGGACGAATTCCGCTTGCTGAAGCCCCGGGATCAGGCGGAAGACGCGTTGCTGCTCAGGGTAGGTGAGCTTGGTCTGGAAACCTACCAGGTTGAAGAGAGACCCCTCCAGATTCTCCATGCGCAGCTGCACGACGGCATGCGGCTCGCGGCCCGTACGGGGATCTGCCAGCCCAACCGGTTTCATGGGACCGAAGCGGAGCGTGTCCTTTCCGCGGGACGCCAGCTCTTCGACCGGCATACATCCTTCGAAATGCACCAGTTTTTCGAAATCCCTCGCAGGGACTTTTTCCGCAGCCAATAGGGCGGCCAGGAAGCATTCATACTCTTGAAAGGTCATCGGACAGTTGAGGTAATCGTCGCCATCGCCCTTGCCGTACCTGGAAGCGCGGAATACGATATCGGTGTCAATGGAGGAGGCAGTGACAATCGGTGCTATGGCGTCGTAAAAGTACAGATACGGACCGGTCAGCGCGGCTATTCCGGCGGCAAGGGATTCGCTGGTCAGGGGGCCGGAAGCGATGATGATGATGCCGTCGTCGGGAATTTCCGCGACCTCTTCCCGTATGACCGTAATCATCGGATGTGACTGAACTTTTTCTGTTATGAATGCCGAGAACAGCTCCCGGTCGACTGCCAGTGCGCCGCCGGCCGGAACCCGGGTGGCATCGGCAGCACTCATGAAGAGCGTCCCCAGACGTCTCATTTCCTCTTTGAGCAGGCCGACAGCGTTTTCCAGCGAAGCTCCCCGGAGTGAATTGGAGCAGACCAGTTCCGCGAGAGAAGGGCGTGAGTGGGCAGGAGAATATCTGGTCGGC
The DNA here is from genome assembly GCA_002419385.1 of Geobacter sp. UBA5735. Lineage (GTDB taxonomy): Bacteria > Desulfobacterota > Desulfuromonadia > Geobacterales > Geobacteraceae > RPRC01. The sequence continues at coordinate 61,597 of DIFZ01000050.1, read as the reverse complement.
TTCATTTCGAACAGCTTGACGGGAATGCCCCGTTCTGCTGCCTGCCAGGCTGCTTCGCAGCCGGCGAGTCCTCCGCCGATAATGGTGATGCCGGGTCGGGTCACTCCTTGTCGCTCCCGCCCGCGGCGTTGTCCTTGTAGTCGCACTTGGGACATTTCAGGAAAGCGCCCTGGCGTTTGTATATCTTCTGGACAAGGAGCGGAAAACCGCAGGTGGGGCACGCCTGTGCGACCGGCGGGTCCCAGAGGGCGAATTTGCAGTCGGGGTAACGGTTGCAGGAATAAAACATTTTGCCGTAACGGGATTTTTTCTCCGTCAGTTCGCCCTTGCCGCATTCGGGGCAGGTGATGCCGGTGCCCCTCGGTTTTACCAGTGGTTGAATATTCTTGCACTCCGGGTAGGACGAGCAGGCCAGATATTTGCCGTATCGGCCCTCTTTGATCAGCATGGGACTGCCGCATTTTTCGCATTTTTCATCGGAAAGCTCCGGTTCGGCCTTGTCCCTGGCCTCTCCTTTCTCGATTGCGCGCGTGTAGCGACATCCCTCCTGAAAGCCGGAGCATGCGATGAATTTTCCGCGCTTGCCCAGTTTCTCAACCAGGGGTTGGCCGCATTCGGGGCAGTCTTCGCCGATCTGCTTGACACGACGGGGTTCTTTCAGTTTTTCACCGAGGAGGGAGTGGAACGGACTCCAGAAATCTCTCAGGAGTTGCTTCCATTCCTTCTCGCCGCGGGAAACCTGATCCAGTTCCTCTTCCAGGCCGGCAGTGAAGTTATAGTCGACGTATTTCGGGAAGTCGGCAGTGAGCAGATCGCTCACGACCATTCCGGTGTCTTCCGGGATGAAGCGTTTTTTTTCCAGAACTGCATACTTGCGTTCCAGGAGCGTGTTGAGAATGCTGGCATACGTGGATGGGCGTCCGATCCCGTATTCTTCCAGGGTTTTCACCAGTGTCGCCTCGGTGTAGCGCGGCGGCGGCTGCGTGAAGTGCTGTTCCGGAAGAATGTCCAGAAGATCCAGCTGCTCTCCTTCTTCCAGGGGGGGCAACATTCCTTCCTTTTCTTCGGTGTCGTCGTCGATACCTTCAATGTACAGTTTCATGAAGCCCGGGAAACGGATTACGCTTCCGGTGGCCCGGAACGTCGTGCCTTTGCCCGCGGAGATGTCCACCGATGTCAGATCAAGGAGTGCTTCTGTCATCTGGCATGCCATGGTGCGCTTCCAGATGAGATCGTACAGCTTGAACTGGTCAGGTGTCAGGTGCTTCTTCATCTCAGCCGGTGTCTTCGAGAGATAGGTGGGGCGTATGGCTTCGTGGGCTTCCTGGGCATTCTTCGACTTGTTCTTGAAATGTCGAGGCTTTGACAGGGAATAGTCTTGGCCGAACATGGAGCAGATGAGGCTTTGTGCCTCCTTGAGGGCCTGAGAGGAGAGATTGACGCTGTCGGTTCTCATGTAGGTAATAAGGCCTATGGTGCCTTCCCCGCCGATATCAATCCCTTCATACAGTTTCTGAGCTGTTGCCATGGTTTTCTTGGCTGAGAAGCCGAGCTTGCGCGCCGCTTCCTGCTGGAGGGTGGACGTCGTGAACGGCGGCGAGGGATAGCGCTTCTTTTCCGTCCTGGCTACTTTGGCGACCTGGCAGGTTTCTCGGAGAAGCAGTTTCTTTGCGGTTTCTGCGGCTGCCTGGTCAGGCAGGTCGAACTTGCCGAGTTTTTTTCCGCCTAATACTATGAGGTTTGCTTTCAGGCCCTGACCCGCTTTGTTCTTGAGACTGGCTGAAATCGTCCAGTATTCCCGCTCCGTAAAAGCTGCTATTTCCTTTTCCCGTTCGCAGATGAGGCGCAGGGCTACCGACTGTACGCGGCCGGCAGAAAGACCGTACCGTATCTTGTTCCAGAGGAAAGGCGAAAGGTTGAATCCTACCAGGTAGTCCAGGATCGAGCGTGCCTGCTGCGCATCCACCAGTTGCAGAGAGATGTCCCGGGGATGCTTGACAGCATGGATGATGGCTTCTTTGGTTATTTCATGGAAAACGACCCGTTTGACTTCAGGGCCGGATTTCTTGCCGTCAAGACCAAGGGCCGCCAACAGGTGCCAGGAAATGGCCTCGCCTTCACGGTCGGGGTCAGTTGCCAGGAGCAGGGTGTCGGTGTTCTTCAATTCCTGCTTGATGACGCTGAGATGCTTCTTGCTGTCAGGGAGAACTGCGTAGTTAGGTTCGAAATCATTCTCGATGTCCACTGATCCCTGTTTGCTGGGCAGGGCGCGGACATGACCGTAGGATGCAAGGACCTTGTACTCCTTGCCGAGAAATTTCTCGATGGTACGAGCTTTAGCGGGTGATTCGACGATTACCAGATGTTGAGGCATGTTTCACCAGAATGGGCAGTGCCCGGTTGTTTGAATTTGTTCCGTGAGTGCTTCCTTTCACGGTAAGGAGTTTACGGGAAAGGAGTCCTGGTTGCAAGTCCGCCGGTGAAAAAAACGTGCTTCGACAAGATCCGGCTGGAACGTGAACTTGTCAGTAACCAGGTAGTGAACGGAAGGCTATGGCGTCGCGAAATGCTTTCCGGGAAGTTGCGTGATTGCTCCGTTCAGTTCTAAACGTAGTAAAATAGCGGAAACATCACCTGCTGTCAACGCGCATTTTGCCGCAATTTCGTCGATATGCAGGGGGGTCTGCGACAGGCACGAATAAACCGAGGCTTCCAGCGGAGAGAAACAGGGGGCCAGTGATAGAGAGGCCCTGGCTGCACTGCCGCTGCGGCACGGCAATTCCTCCAGGATATCCTCGATCCGTTCGACCAGTTTGGCGCCCTGTTTGATGAGAAGATTGGTCCCACGGCTCAGGGGTGAAGAGACGTTTCCCGGAACGGCGTAAACATCCCGTCCCTGCTCGAGAGCACATTGTGCTGTTATCAGGGATCCACTGCCTTCGGCTGCTTCAACGACCAGCACACCCGTTGAGATACCGCTGATGATGCGGTTGCGACGGGGAAAGTTTTCCGCAAGCGGCTTGGTCCCGAGGGGGAATTCAGACACAAGCGCTCCTTTGTCAGCCATTTCGGCGAACAGGGAGCGGTTTTCAGCGGGATATATCACGTTGACACCGCATCCCAGAACGCCGATGCTCCTTCCGCCTCCTGAAAGGGCTCCCCGATGCGCTGCTGTGTCAACTCCCCTGGCCATGCCGGAAACAACTGCAATACCGTTGTCCGAAAGTTCCCTTGCCAGTCTCGAGGTCGTGGAAATGCCGTAAGGCGATGCCCTGCGGGATCCCACTACGGAAATGGTTTTCTCGTGGGACTTCAGTTGTCCCTTGACGTAGAGAAAAGGCGGTGGGTCGTGGATCTGCTGAAGCAGGCACGGGAAGTCCCGGGAACGGAAAGTGACGATTCCGGCGCCTGTCCTGAGCAGTAATGAACATTCGTTGTCTGCGAACTGGCGGTAGTCATGGTGCAGGAGGGAGTATATGACCGATGGGTGAATGCCTTCGACGGCGGACAATTCTGCTTCGCTGGCTGAGAGGACCCTGCCGGGCGAGCCGAAGTGGTTGACGAGCCTGCGGAATGTGACGTTTCCAACACGGGGGACGTTTTTCAGCGCAAACCAGTTATATTCTTCCATGATGAAAAAAGAGGCCGGCTTCGATACCGGCCTCCGGGTCCTGTAGAACCTATTTACCGAGAAGGGAGACGCGGTCACCCACATTGATCTCTTCAACACTTTTCACAACCAGAGCGGTGGATGTCTTTTCGGCTGTTTCCACCACGACGACGGCTCCGATGAGTTCCTTGGGAAGGTTTCCCACATCCCGTGTCACAACATCTTCGTTGGGCTGCACGTCGCGAACGACGTAGAGGAGGTTGCCGACCTCAAGTCCATGGGCGGCGCCAAGGTCGAGGTAGACAACGTCGTAGAGACCGATGAGGATATTGCCCAGACGTGAATCGATAATGCAGCCGTCCAGTTGTTTCGTGGCCGCCTTCAGGCTGACTTCACGATGCTTGTCCTGGTAGGGCAGAAGTTCATCGCCGACCGTGATTTCAAGATCGGATTTCGTTATCAGGGCCCTGGAGCTTTTTTCTTCCATGTCGGTGAGTTTGAGCGTACCCAGCGCAAGGTACTTGTACCCCATGAATTCGCCCGTTAACGGGTGGTCTACCGGTTTGGCCTTTCTGTAAATCGCGTACATGTCGCCGCTCTTTGCTCCGTGAGAAGTTCCCAGGTCAGTATAAACAGTATCCTCCTGGCCGACCATTGTCCTGTTGTGATTGGTCTGGATAATGGCACCCGCGGTGCTCAGAGCAGGATCAAGGATGAATCCCTCCCTGCCGTTGGCCCTGAACGTCTTTTCCAGAGCAATCTGATCCGCCATGGCAGGCGCATCGGAAGGTTCAAGTTCTATCCTGTCGGGGTAAACACGGAGTCGTTGGCCTGGGTAAATGAGGTGTGGGTTGGTGACCGACTGGTTGCGGGCCCAGAGATTGGGCCAGTAATGGGGATCTTTCAGGAACCGGTCGGAGAGCCCCCAGAGAGTATCGCCTTTCTTGATCACATAAATTGTCGGCTCCACCGGCTGAGCGGATGCCATCAACGGAATCAGCAGCGCTGACACGGACAGGACAAAAGCCAAAAAAAACCTTTTCATAGGCACCTCTCACCACGATTTGATGGAACGATTCGAAAAGGGCTCCGATAGACATGCAAACCCATTTCCGATCTCTCTCTAAATTAGGTCTATGTGTAAAGCCAAATTATAAGTTTGTCAAGGAGAAAGCTGGGTTTTGGCGTTTCCCTATCAGGCGCGGATATGGTACATTCCGTTTCCAGTGAGAGACAAATTCAACGTAAGGAAACGACAGGTGAAGATTCCGGAACTACTTGCGCCGGCTGGCAACATGGAAAAATTGAAGATGGCACTGCATTACGGTGCTGACGCAGTATATCTGGGCGGGGAGGAGTTCAGCCTCAGGAACCTTGCGGACAACTTCAGCATCGATGGGCTTGCAGAAGCGGTGCAGTATGTCCATGACATGAAGAAAAAAGTTTATCTGGCGACAAACATTTTTCCACATAATGCCGACATTGAACGGATTCATGATTTTCTGCGCGAAGTGGCGGCGTTGCCCTTTGATGCATATATCGTTTCCGATCCTGGTGTGATGGAGATGGCACGGGAGATTTCTCCTGAAAGGGAGCTTCACCTGTCTACCCAGGCGAATACCACCAACTGGCGGAGTGCTCTTTTCTGGAGGCGCCAGGGGGTCTGCAGGGTGAACCTGGCACGGGAAATGACCCTTAGCGAGCTGCGCGATACCAGGGAAAAGGCAGGAATCGAGGTCGAAATCTTCGTCCATGGAGCGATGTGCATCTCGTATTCCGGGAGATGCCTGCTGTCAGGCGTCATGGCCGGGAGGGATGCGAACCGGGGAGAATGCGCACATCCCTGTCGCTGGGGATACGCTATTGTTGAAGAGAAGCGCCCTGGTCAGTATTTCCCGGTCGTCGAGGACGAACGAGGGACCTTCATTTTCAACTCGAAAGACCTGTGCCTGCTTGACAGCCTCCCGGAACTGATTGAAGCCGGTGTCGATTCCCTGAAAATCGAGGGTCGCATGAAAGGCATCCATTATGTAGCCTCTGTGGTGCGTGTCTACCGGGAGGCCCTCGACTGCTACGGCGCGGATCCGGAAGGATTCGCGATAAAGGATGCATGGCGTTCCGAGTTGGGGAAAATCAGTCATCGCGGTTACACGAGCGGTTTCCTGTTTGGGCAGCCCGGCGGGGAGGCGCATGAAGCAGCGACCGGCTACCTTCGCAGCCATGAGTTGGTCGGTGTGGTTGCCGAGGTGCTGGAAAACGGCGAAGCGGTTGTCGAAGTGCGGAACAGGGTGACCTCTGACGACGTCGTTGAATTCATCGGGCGGGGCATGTCCACCCATGTTGCCCCGATGGCTCCCATGTTCGCCCATGGAAAAGGGGAAAGCACGCTCGTGTCAGTGGCCCACCCGAACCAGCTCGTAAGGATGAGGCTTCCTTTTGCTGTTGAACGTTTCGATCTTCTGCGACGTGAAAAAAATTGTTAGGAAAGAAGGGGATGTCTGCTGCATGCACGGTTATCCTACGCCAAGAATGACACTGGATGCCTTGAACATGGCCCAGACCTGAATTCCTTCCGTGAGATCAAGGTCTCTGGCGCATTCATTGGTTATTACCGCGCATATGCGGTTGCCTGCGGAGAGTTCGACCATAACTTCCGTATTGACCGTTCCGCTGGATAGGGAAGCAATATTGCCGAGCAGCTTGTTCCGAATACTGACCCTTACCTTCTCTTCTCCTGTGCCGATGATGACGGAACCGGCCTTGACGATGGCATAAGCGTCCACACCTTCCGACAGACCGAGGGACTGCACGCTGTCATTGGTGATGATACCGACGATCCTGTCAGTGCTTTTCAGTGCGAGTGTCACTTCGGATTTCACTTCTCCCCTGACGATGCCCGTCACCCTGCCGGCAAAGACATTTCTGGCGCTGGCTTGCAGCGACATGCTGTTGACCATTTTGTCCAGCCCGTGAACATTCACATCGGTCATCTTCTCTTCCATGCTGGTCAAAAATTTCTCATGCTGTTCCTGGATGATCCTGTATTGTCGAATTATTTCCTTGCCGTGCTCGGTAAGGGTCGTTCCTCCGCCTGACTTGCCTCCGGTCATACGAAAGAACAGGGGCTTTTCCGAGAGGCTGTTGATCGTCGAGATCGCATCCCATGCGGTCTTATAGCTTATTCCGACTGCCTTTGCCGCCTTGTTGATCGAGCCGAATTCGTCGATTTTTTCCAGCAGGGCTATCCGTTCGTTTCCAAGGAACTCCATATCGGTCTTTTTGAATGAGACTGTTCCGGAAACTTCAATCTGCTTTCTCGATCTGCGCATGGGAAGCCTTTCTGATTGTATTGATATGCAACTACGGCGTATCGGGGCGGGATTCGCTGCCTTCGGAAAACAAAAATAAAAATGCGCGTTGGGGTTTGCACCTGCCATCGGCCAGGCAGGTCCGGCAGGTGCACAGGGTACGCTTTGAGTTCCGGCGAAAATGGGAACGAAATGAGTATAAAGCAATGCGAATCAATAGACAAGATTCAATCGGAATTCATGGGAGCTTCATCAACGTGAAGGTTTATTCGGAAACCTTGCATGCCGGAAGTCGCACACGAAGGGGGATGAAGGCTTCAGTCAATGGAGATTGTCCTGCATTGCCGAGAGCGCGCGGTAAAGCTCGCATTGAGACACTTTGTCGAAGAAAGCAGGTAGCAGTTTGATGTGTCGGCCCGCCATTTCAATCTCGTGCTGGTCCTTCATTCTCGCAAGCACGCGGCTGGCCGTCTCCCTGGTGATAAGTACGCGATCGGCAATGCTCTGGTGAGAAAAAATCTTGCTGATGATCACGCCGCTGCTGTCGGGCACTCCCAGCGTCTTGCCATAGCGTGCCAGAGTAACCCTGATCTTTGACTCGGCATCATTGGTGCCGATTATCGTGTGAAACATCCAGCTCTCACGGAGGCGTTCGCAGAGCACGGCGATTATTCCTTTGAGGACATTCGTATTCTCGAGAAAGAAGGTATCAAACACGGACTTGGTAATCACCAGCATCTTGCATGGCTCCATGGCAATGACGGTGGCGTAATCGGTCTTTCCGTCAAGCAGTCCCATGTCGCCGAAATAGTCGCCGCGCTGCCTGAAAGCCATGACCCGTTCCAGCCCGCCGGGAGTGAAGCCCACGACTTTGACCCTTCCTTTGAGTATTATGTACATTTGCTGGTTTTCCTCATTCTCGAAGAAAATGACCTCTCCTTTCCGGCAGCCGTAAACATTGGTCTGTTCGAGGAGAGAATCCAGCTCTTCGTTTGAGAATCGTGCAAAGAAGGGTACTTTTCTGACAATTTTCCTGGTGAGTTCCGGATCGAAACTGCTTCTGACGGTCATATGCACTCCTTGCCGCACGCGTTGCCGGGAGGTTGAAAACGTCCGGGAGAAAAGTGCCGTGGAGCCTGCAACGCGTCTCGTGCGAACCCAAATAGAAAAAATATTCAGGTAAAGCATATCATAGTAAGGGGAAGTTGCATTAACTGGCAGCAGAGTGGAATGAGATAAACCTCGTCCGCATCATTTCAGGATGCGTTGGAGAATGTCGGAAGGAAACCGGCATTTCTGCAGGGATAGCATGATGCTACGGGATATTCAGGCTCCCCCGCACAGGGCAGGGGAGCCTGAAAGAAAAACGGGCAGCATTGATTGACAGGTTTGAAAAAGTTTCAGAAGCAGAACCACATCAGGCGCATTCACTGTATCCGCACACGTGGCACACCGCACACCCACCCTCATGCTCAACAATCCCGCCGCATTCCGGGCATGCGCCCCGTTCAGGTGCCTGTGCTTCCATGCCGGTGTCATATCCCTTGGCCGCCATGTGGGCCTGGATAGCCTTGGCTACTGCGTCAGCACAGGAGAGAACCCGGTTGTCGCCGAAACCGCTCGGCAGGTGGCAGGAAATCCCCATGAGCTGCTTGATCACCTGGCGCGCCTGCACACCGCTTCGCCAGGCCAGCGATACCATGCGGCCGATGGCCTCACATTGGGATGCCGCGCAGCCGCCTGCCTTGCCCATGGTGGTGAAAAGTTCGAAGAGACCCGCTTTGTCTTCGTTCACGGTTATGTAAATGGGACCGCAACCGGTCTGCATCTGGTATGTCCAGCCCTGGAGAGCCTTGGGACGCTCGCGCTTGACGACTTTCTTCTCTTCGGCAACGTGGGCAACCTGCTGCTCTTCTTTCTTGCCTGTCGAGAGGACCTGCATGTCGCGCGATCCGTCACGGTAGATGGTTACTCCCTTGCAGTCCTGTCGGTATGCCAGCAGGAACACTTTTTCAACGTCCTCCACGGTTGCGCTGTTGGGAAAATTGACGGTTTTGCTGACTGCGTTGTCGGTGTGACGCTGGAAGGCAGCCTGCATTTCTATGTGGACTTCAGGGGTAATATCGTGGGCGGTGACAAAAACTTTTCTCACAGCTTCCGGTATTTCCTCAATGCCGTGGATGGTACCGTGCTCGGCAATACGCTTCATCAGCCCCTCGGAGTAAAAATCCTTTTGCCGCGCGACTTTTTCGAATTGGGGATTGACGTCAACGAGAACGTTGTTGTCCAGGACCTGGCGCACGAAGGAAACGGCAAAAAGTGGTTCAACACCGGAGGAGGCATTGGCGATGATGGATATGGTTCCGGTCGGGGCGATGGTGGTCACGGTCGCATTCCTCAGGGGAGCCGCTCCCGGCCGGTCGTAGATGGAACCGGTGAAATTGGGGAAGGGTCCCCTTTCAACAGCCAGATCACGGGAAGCGGCGTGTCCTTCTTCATTGATGAAGCGCATGACCTTTTCGCCCAGGTCGATCGCCTCAGGCGAATTGTAGGGGATACCCAGGTGGATGAGCATGTCCGCCCAACCCATGACGCCCAGGCCGATTTTCCTGTTGGCCCTGGTCATTTCGTCGATCTGGGGCAGGGGGTAGTTGTTCACTTCGATGACATTGTCGAGGAATCTGACGGCAAGAATGACCACTTCTCTGAGGCGTTCCCAGTCGATCTGGCCGTCGGTGACCATCGTGCCCAGATTGATGGAGCCCAGGTTGCAGGATTCGTAGGGCAGGAGCGGCTGCTCGCCGCAGGGGTTGGTGGACTCGATTTGTCCGACAGCGGGAGTCGGGTTGTCGCGGTTGAGCCTGTCGAGGAACACGATCCCCGGTTCGCCGTTGCTCCAGGCCTGCTTGACGATGCGGTGGAAAACCTTGGCTGCATTGAGGGTGCCGGCCGGCTCCCCGTCCCTTGGATTGACCAGTTGGTATTCCTCGTCCTTTTCGACCGCTTTCATGAATGCCTCGGTCAGGCCCACGGAAATGTTGAAGTTGTTGAGCTGTTTCTGGTCGGACTTGCACATGATGAAGTCCATGATATCAGGATGGTCGACGCGCAGAATACCCATGTTGGCGCCCCTGCGCGTTCCTCCCTGCTTGATCGTCTCGGTAGCGATGTCGAAAACCCTCATGAAAGAAATAGGACCGCTTGATATGCCGGTGGTGGACATGACAACATCGTGTGCGGGGCGTAGACGTGAAAAGGAAAATCCCGTTCCTCCGCCTGATTTGTGGATAAGGGCAGTGTATTTCACCGCATCGAAAATATCGTCGATGGAATCGCCGACAGGCAGGACGAAACAGGCGGAGAGCTGTCCCAGCTCCCGTCCGGCGTTCATCAGGGTTGGCGAGTTGGGGAGAAACTCGAATTTTACCATGATCGAATAGAATTTTTCAGCCAGGTCCCTGACCTTGGCGTTGGCGTCAAATCTGGTTTCAGCGGAAGCGATGGCTGTTGCGACGCGACGAAACATGTCCTCCGGTTTTTCAAGGACTTTTCCCTGCTTGTCCCGCTTGAGATATCTTTTTTCCAGTACGGTGAGGGCGTTTTTCGACAGCGTCAGCGTGGTCCCTGTGCTTTTGGATTTTCCCATGACAGTGAGTTCTCCCTTGTTTCAGATGGTCAAAAAGGCTTGTCAGTACATGAATACCATATTTTGTGTTGCCGCAAGAAATAAACCACAAGATATATGGGGTGTCAAGTGTTTTACGCTGAGCGCCATAACCGTTTGAAATAATGGGAAACGGACGACGGGATTACAGTAACCTGACCCCTAAAGGAACAGGAAGGGGATTTACAAAGACATTCATCTATGATAGGAATTCCACAAAGGAAATCATTTGCCCTGCGTAAAGATACTCAGAAGCTTAGCTCTGCTCCCCTACGAAATGCCGCCTTATTGCGCCGGAGAATCCCGTAGTTCCCGTCATACTGATTTCAGCCCGGTGAACTGGCTCGCACTTTGGATTGCGTAAGTGCGGTGATGATAAACGGTTCCGGGTTTCGCTGCTTCGCACGAAAACATGATGCCGGTACGGCTGACATCCTTTTTTTAGGGTCCTGAGAAAGGAAACAATGAAAACTTTCGTCCTTGACACGAACGTTCTGCTTCACGACCCGTTTGCGGTTTTCAGATTTCAGGAAAACTCCATAATCATTCCCATAACCGTCATCGAAGAGGTCGACAGGTTCAAGAAGGATATGAACGAAACCGGCAGGAATGCACGCCAGATCTCCCGGTACCTCGATGATCTCCGCCAGAGAGGGTCGCTTTCATCGGGAGTATCCCTGGACAGTGGCGGCACGGTAAGGGTTGCCCTGTTCAACGAGGAAATCCGACGCCTTATTCCACCGGAACTGAACGAACAGCGTGCAGACAACCGGATACTGGCAATTGCACTGGATGCCAGGAGCAAGAGCGGAAAAGTTCCGGTTATCCTGGTGACCAAAGACACCAACCTGCGTATCAAGGCAGATGCAGTCGGCCTTAAGGCAGAGGATTACGAATCCGACAAGGTGTCCATCGAAGAGCTGTATACGGGTTTTGCCCAGGTGGATGTTTCGCCGGAGACGGTGGATCGGTTTTACGGCCAGGGCTGGGCGGAGACGGATGAGAGTCTTATGCCCAATCAATATGTCGTACTCAAAGATGCCGGTAATCCTTCCCATACAGCCCTGGCGAAGTATGTCGCTGCACAGAAAAGGGTCGTTCCCGTGGCCAAGATCGGAAAAGAGGGCATCTGGAGCATCCATCCCAGGAACAGAGAGCAGACCTGCGCTCTCGATGCATTGCTTGACGATTCCATCAAGCTGGTTACGCTGGTGGGCAAGGCCGGAACCGGGAAAACACTGCTTGCCATAGCTGCAGGGCTGCACAAGACGGCTGAAGAAAGCGTGTTCAACCGGCTTCTGGTTTCCCGTCCGGTTTTTCCCATGGGGAAAGATCTGGGTTTTCTCCCCGGCGACATAGAAGAAAAGCTTGCTCCATGGATGCAGCCGATCTTCGATAATGTGGAGCTGCTCCTGAGCGGGCATGAAGCTGAAAAACGCCATAGCCGCGGCTATCGCGAACTGATGGCCATGGGGATACTGGAAATCGAACCCCTCACCTACATACGGGGCAGATCGATTCCCAACCAGTTCCTGATCGTGGACGAAGCCCAGAACCTGACGCCCCACGAGATAAAGACAATCGTCACGCGTGCTGGTGATGGCACAAAAGTGATCCTCACCGGTGACCCCTACCAGATCGACAACCCCTATGTGGATTCTTCCAGCAATGGTTTGACGTATCTGGTTGAGCGCTTTAAAGGACAGGAGATTGCGGCTCATATCACCATGATGAAGGGTGAACGGTCCGCGCTTGCGGAACTTGCCGCAAACCTGTTGTAAGGACTGATAGCATAATGAGAATACTGGCCATAGAAACCTCGTGTGACGAGACATCGGCAGCCGTCGTGGCCGGAGGCACAAGCGTCCTGTCCAATGTCATCGCTTCCCAGGAAGCCATCCATGCGGCCTATGGCGGGGTGGTTCCGGAAATCGCTTCGAGGAAGCATGTCGAGGTGATTTCCCGTGTTGTTGAAGAGGCGCTGCACCAGGCATCCACCTCACTTGATGACATCGCAGGTGTCGCGGTAACCCAGGGCCCCGGGCTGGCAGGTTCCCTGCTGGTGGGCATCTCAATGGCAAAGGCCATTGCCTATGCCCGCGATCTTCCGCTTGTCGGGGTTCACCATATAGAAGGGCATCTTTTTGCGGTGCAGCTTGAGCACTGTGTGCCGTTTCCCTTCCTGGCCCTGGTGGTTTCCGGTGGGCATACCCATCTCTACAGGGTAGACGGGTTCGGACGCTACCGCATTCTGGGGCAGACCAGGGACGACGCTGCCGGTGAGGCTTTTGACAAAGTGGCAAAGATCATCGGGCTGCCCTATCCGGGGGGGAGCGTCATTGACCGGCTCGCTGCCGGAGGTGATCCCGAGGCTGTCAGGTTCCCCAGGCCGCTCTTACACGACGGCAGCTGCAATTTCAGTTTCAGCGGGTTGAAAACCGCAGTACTGCAGTATGTCAGGAAGAATCCCCACACCGTGGAGGGCTCTGCCCTCAATGACCTGTGTGCATCATTCCAGGCTGCTGTCTGCCAGGTTCTGGCCGAGAAGACCAGGACCGCGATCCGGAATACCGGGGTGATGAGGCTTGTCGTTGCCGGCGGCGTCGCGTGCAACCGGGGCCTTCGCAAGCGCATGGCGGAAATGGCGAAAGAAGCGGGTGCGGAGCTCGCCATTCCTTCACCCGTGCTCTGTACCGACAATGGCGCCATGATAGCGGTGCCTGCTCAGTATTATCTGCAAAACGGGATACGAAGCGCTCTGGACCTGGATGCCAGGACCGTCTGGCCCATGGACAGGATAGACAGGGGGATGTTCGGTTGAGGGAGGGAACCCGCGCCAAGAAATCCCTGGGACAGAACTTTCTGGTTGACGGAAACGTGGTTTCCAGGATCATCGCGGCAGCCGCGTTGAGCAGCGGTGACGCAGTTCTTGAAATCGGCCCCGGCAGGGGAGCGTTGACCGCCCGACTGGCAGCCGCGGCAGGGCAGGTCGTCGCAGTCGAGCGTGACCGCGACCTGTTGCCCCTCTTGCATGAAAAGCTCGCAGGCGTGAGCAACGTCGAGGTGATCCGGGGCGATATCTTGCGCGTCGATATGCGTCAACTCCTCAGTGAGCGCCGGGACGGCAGGTGGAAGGTTGTCGCCAATCTGCCCTACAATATTTCTTCCCAGATACTTTTCGCCTTCATCGAATGCAGAACAGCTGTTTCCCAGATGGTCCTCATGCTGCAGAAGGAGGTCGGCGATCGTCTGGTGGCTCTCCCCGGATGCAAGGACTACGGCATACTGACGGTATTGTGCGCGAACTATTTCGATATCGAAAGGGTATGCATCGTGAAACCCGGTTCGTTCCGGCCTGTTCCCAAGGTCGATTCGGCTGTTCTGCGGTTTCGCGTCCTTCAGTCTCCCCGGGCAGACGTCGGTGACGAAGAGCTGTTCCGCAGAATTGTCAAGGCTTCGTTCGGACAGCGGCGCAAAACCCTTGCCAACTGCCTCAGGGGTCTGTCGGTTCTGGCCGCTGACGGCCTGCTTGAGCAGGTTCTCGACAGGGCCGGCATCGACGGCAGGCGGCGCGGTGAAACATTGAGTCTCGACGAGTTTGCCAGATTGTCCCGGGAAATGCGTGCGCTGCAGTGAAAAGGTGCAGGGGCTCCGCCGGACGAGCGCCCTGACTGCCCGCACATGATTAGTCCTTGATGCCTGGGCTTGTTTTCAGTATACTCCAAAAGTTTCGAACTATCCCTGTACCGGAGGTTTTTGCGTGATCGATTATCTGGAGGAGTGGAGAAGGGACCGTTATTGCGGCTCGATCTCTGCCGCTGACATAGGCAGCGAGGTGGTTTTGATGGGGTGGGCGATGCGGCGTCGTGATCACGGCGGGCTGATCTTTATCGATGTCCGCGACCGCGAGGGTATTGCCCAGGTTGTTTTCGACCCTGAAAGAAACCCCGCGGCACACCGGAAAGCCGAAGGGATCCGAAATGAATTCGTGCTGGCAGTCCGGGGCAAAGTTGCGCCGCGGCCTGAAGGCACGGTCAATCCATCACTGAAGACCGGCGAAGTGGAAGTTCTGGTTGACGAGTGCAAGATTTTGAACCGGGCCAAAGCGTTGCCGTTCACGCTCGACGAGCATGTGGAGGTGGCGGAAAACATCCGCCTGAAGCATCGCTACCTTGACCTCAGGCGTCCGTCCCTGCAGCGGAACCTGCTCCTCCGGTCGGAGGTGGGCAGGATCACCAGGGAGTATCTCGCTTCGAGCGGCTTTGTTGAAATCGAGACTCCCTATCTCACCAAGTCGACACCTGAAGGCGCGCGGGATTTCCTGGTTCCTTCCCGCATCACCCAGGGTCAATTCTACGCACTGCCCCAGTCGCCCCAGTTGTTCAAGCAGATCCTGATGGTTTCAGGGTTCGACCGCTACTACCAGATCGTGCGCTGTTTCCGCGACGAAGATCTTCGGGCCGACCGGCAGCCGGAGTTCACCCAGATCGACTGCGAACTGTCCTTTGTGGACCGTGAGGAAGTCATCACGATCATGGAAGGTCTGATGGCCAGGATTTTTGACGCGACAAAAGAAGTGAAGATCCAGCTTCCCCTGCCGCGCATGACCTACGACGAGGCGATACGGCGTTTCGGCGTCGACAACCCCGATGTACGGTTCGGCCTGGAACTCGTGGAGCTTTCCGGCCTGGTGGCAACGAGCGGTTTTAAGGTTTTCGCCGACGTGGTCGCCGGCGGCGGCATTGTCAAGGGCATCAATGCCAAGGGATGTGCCGGTCTCTCCCGCAAGGAGATCGACGAACTGACTGAGTTCGTGAAAGTCTATGGCGCTAAGGGACTGGCCTATGTGAAGATGACCGCTGATGGCTGGCAGTCCCCCATTGCAAAGTTTTTCACGCCGGAAGAAATTGCGGCGATCGATGCTGCGTTCGCTGCAGAGGAAGGCGACCTGCTGCTGTTCGTGGCTGACAAGCCCAAGGTGGTCAACGATTCCCTGGGAAGGCTGAGAAACCGTCTTGCCCGCCTGCTCGACCTGGTTGATGACGACGTTTACCGTTTTGTCTGGATCACCGATTTTCCGCTCCTGGAATGGGACGGGGACGAACAGAGATGGGTTGCCGTGCACCACCCGTTTACGGCTCCCATGAATGAAGACCTGGAGCACCTGGAGAGCGATCCGGGCAGGTGCAGGGCACAGGCATACGACCTGGTTCTCAACGGCAATGAGATCGGCGGCGGCAGCATCAGGATCCACCAGGAAGCTGTCCAGTCGCAGATGTTCCGTATGCTGGGGCTCAGTGACGAGGATGCGCGGGCAAAGTTCGGCTTCCTGCTCGACGCTCTCGAATACGGCACGCCGCCCCACGGCGGGATCGCATTCGGCATGGACCGGTTGATCATGCTCCTGACCGCCAGCGAATCGATTCGTGACGTCATAGCCTTTCCGAAGACGCAGAAAGGGGCGTGCCTCATGTCCGAAGCCCCGTCAGTGGTCGACCTTAAGCAGTTGCGGGAGTTGGGGCTGAAAGTGAAGACCGTCAGCTGAGGTGCGGGGTGGGCATTGCGTGCCCCGGGTGGCCGGACAGGCATCCGGTCTGGCGAAGCGCCTCATAGAGAACGATACCGGCAGCTGTTGACAGATTCAGGCTCCGAACCTTGCCGAAGATCGGTATCCTGATGGTGGATTCGGGGTATGCCTCCAGCAGATCTTCGGGCAGGCCGGCTGTTTCCTTGCCGAAGACCAGGAAGTCTCCCTCGCGGAATCGGGCATCAACGTAACTCATCCCTGCCTTCTTGCTGGTGAGGAAGAAGCGGCCTACAGGGTAAGCTTTCATGAGCGCAGCAAGATCGGGCCAATAACGGATGTCCACCTCGCTCCAGTAATCAAGTCCGGCCCTTTTCAGGCTCCTGTCGTCGGTGGAAAAGCCGAGCCTGCCAACCAGATGGAGTACCGTTCCGGTGGCTCCGCACAACCGGGCGATATTGCCGGTATTGGGTGGTATCTCCGGCTCGACAAGTACGATATGAAAAGGTGTTGAGGGAATCATTGGCAAACGCTCGTTACTTCGTGATGGGTTGACGCGGTGCGTCACAGCTTTTTCTATCTCAAAAAAGAAATCATGACAAGCACAATAAGATGGATCATGCTGCCCGCGGCAGCTCCGGGCATTCATCCACCGGAACTCGGGGTCTTAATTTTCCTTGACAAAGATATTACCATGTCTTTATACTCCAAAACTTTCGATGTGAAGCATGGTGAAATCCCATGAAAATCAGGGTTGAAGGCCTTTCTGATACACCGCTGCATCTTATGGCCAGGGAACCGGTTTCCGACTTCCCTGCTCTTGCGAAACTGGATGAAGACGGCGAATGCCGCTTTCTCTGCCCCTTGCATCTGGACTTCACCATTGCCAGGGAATTCGATCACATAAGAGCACACGGCCACGTGGATACGAAAGTTCGCTTTACCTGTTCACGCTGTCTGGCCGAGTACGACGCGGAGTTGTGTACTGAATTCACCATTTTTTATTCGAAGACTTCCAGGGTTCCCGTGGAAGAGGAAATAGCCCTGTCCGAGGAAGACCTGGTTTCTGTTTCATATGAAGGTGATACAATTGACTTTACGAATGAAGTGGCAGAACAGGTCCTCATGGAGATTCCCCTGAAGCCCCTCTGCAGTGAGGAGTGCAAGGGATTGTGCAGCACCTGCGGAACGGACCTGAATTCCGGCGAATGCGAATGCGCCCGTTCCGGAGCGGGCTTCACCTTCAGTGCGCTGAAAGACGTTACCGTTAAAAAATAGAAGGAGAATTAAACGATGGCAGTCCCAAAGAAGAAAACTTCCAAATCGCGGAAAAATATGAGAAGGGCCCACGACTTCCTGACACCTCCCAGCATTTCAACCTGCCCGCAGTGCAAGGCGCCGAAGCTTCCTCACCGGGCATGCCCGTCCTGCGGCATGTACAAAGGCAAGGAAGTAATCAAGGCTGAAGACCTCTAGGGCAAGGCAGTATCGCACTATCATGTACATACCGGACAGAAGAATATGAGAGTTGCCGTAGACGGCATGGGTGGCGATAACGCTCCCGTGATTGAGGTTGAGGGAGCCGTTGCCGCTGCACGGGAACATGGCATTGCCATCACGCTGGTTGGCAATGAGCAGGTTCTGCGACGGGAGTTGGAGAAGCACAAGTGCGACGGACTGGACATATCCGTTGTTCATGCCAGCGAAGTCGTGGGAATGCACGATTCCGCATCCGACGCAGTGAGGCGGAAGAAGAACTCTTCTATACGGGTCGCTTTTGAGCTTGTGAAAGAGGGCAAGGCCGACGCGGTTGTCAGTGCCGGCAACTCCGGCGCCACCATGGCGGCGGGGATGTTCCTCCTGGGCAGGCTGAAAGGTATCGACCGTCCCGCAATCGCCACGATTTTTCCCACGCTCAAGGGCAGGACCCTGGTGCTCGATGTGGGAGGGAATGTAGACTGCAAGCCTCAGAATCTGGTTCAGTTTGCCGTGATGGGCGAAGTTTACGCCAAGTACTTTCTCGGTATTGAAAATCCCCGGGTCGGGCTCCTGTCCAACGGTGAAGAGGAAAGCAAGGGCAACGAGCTTACCCGTGAAACCACCGCGATCTTGCGTGGAGTTCATTTCAACTACCTTGGGTATGTGGAAGGCAGGGATGTCTTCAACGGATGCGCGGACGTGGTTGTCTGCGACGGTTTCGTCGGCAACGTCGTGCTCAAGGTTTCAGAAGGCATGGCCGAAGCCGTGGGCAGGATGCTGAAAGAAGAGATCAAGGGAAGCTTCCTGTCATTGGCCGGGTACCTGTTCATCCGTGGCGCGTTCAGAAGGTTCAAGAAAAAGGTCGATTATTCGGAATACGGCGGAGCTCCGCTCCTCGGCATCAACGGGGTCGGCATGATATGCCACGGGGGGTCCAACGCGAAGGCTATTAAGAACGCCATCCGCTTTGCTCATGATTATGCGCGTAAAGGCGTGAACCAGAAAATGGCGGAAAAACTGCAGGAACATATTACGGCATGCAGACAGCCAAGAGATGGTGAGACCGGCCAGGCTGCCTGCTGAAAAGGTGGGAAGAATGGTTTTATCTCGTGTAGTGGGTACCGGTTCTGCGGTCCCCGAAAAGGTTTTGGCCAATAGCGATCTCGAAAAAACCGTTGACACTACTGATGAGTGGATTACCACCAGGACCGGCATAAAGGAACGGCGCATTGCCGCCGAGGACGAGTATACCTCCATGTTTGCGACAAGAGCGGCTGAACGCGCCCTTGAAATGGCCGGACTGGTTCCCATGGATCTGGATCTGATCATTGTCGCCACGGTCACACCTGATTTTCCCTTCCCTGCCACCGCCTGCCTTGTCCAGAACAACCTCAAGGCCGGGAAGGCAGCAGCGTTCGACATATCGGCAGCATGTTCGGGCTTTCTGTATGGTGTAACGATTGCCAATTCACTCATTCAGTCCGGAATGGCCAAAAGAGCTTTGGTGATCGGTGCGGAAACCCTTTCACGGATTACCGACTGGACCGACAGAAACTCCTGCGTGCTTTTCGGAGACGGGGCAGGCGCTGTCATCCTGGAGGCCCGGGAAGGAGAAAACGGTATTCTGGGGGCGCGCATCCATTCGGACGGTTCCTACTGGGAACTGCTGCACCAGCCTGCCTGCGGCTGTAGAAATCCAGTTTCCGCGCGTGTGATCGACGAGAATCTTGCGTTTATAAAGATGCAGGGGAACGAGGTCTTCAAGCTTGCGGTCCGCGCAATGGAAGATGCGGCCAATGAAGTGCTGGCAATGGAAGGACTGCAGACCGCGGATATCGACCTGTTCATCCCCCACCAGGCAAACAAGAGAATCATCGATGCCATAGGAAAGAGGCTGGGGCTGGAAAAAGAGAAGGTCTACGTCAATCTGGACCGCTTCGGGAACACTTCCGCAGCATCGATACCCATTGCTCTCGACGAGGCGACCAGGAACGGCAGATTGAAGGAAAATGACATTCTGCTTCTCGATTCATTCGGCGGCGGTCTGACCTGGGCTTCCGTACTGCTGCGGTGGTAATTCATGAAAGGAGTGCGTTCGTGAAAATGGCACTGATTTTCCCCGGTCAGGGATCGCAGTATCCGGGCATGGGAAAAGAGCTGGCAGATAATTTCACCATTGTCAGGCAGACCTATGAAGAAGCCGATGATTCGCTGGGGTTCGCTCTTTCGAGACTCTGTTTCGAAGGGCCGGAGTGCGATCTCCAACTGACGGAGAATACCCAGCCTGCGCTGCTGACAACCAGTATTGCCTTCAAGAGGCTTCTTGAAACCGAAACCGGGCTGGACTTCAGCTACGTTGCAGGGCATTCCCTTGGAGAATACTCTGCCCTCGTTGCTGCCGGTGCCCTGGAGTTCGGTGATGCGCTGCGCATCGTCCGTTCACGTGGCAGGTTCATGCAGGAAGCGGTTCCCGTCGGCACCGGTGCCATGGCCGCAGTTCTCGGCACCGATGCGGATAGTGTTGAAGAGGTGTGCAAAGAGGCTGCTCAAGGCGATACCGTGGTGCCGGCGAATTACAACTGCCCGGGACAGATCGTCATATCCGGACAGGCTGCCGCGGTCAACCGTGCCATCGAGATCGCCAAGGCCCGGGGAATCAGGAAAGTGCTGTTGCTGCCCGTCAGCGTGCCATCCCATTGCGCTCTCATGGCTTCCGCCGGAGAGCGTCTTTCAGCAGTTCTCGAAAACATTACCATGAAAGATCCTCAGGTTCCGGTCATCAGTAATGTGGAAGCGAAACCATACACTGAAGCTGGTCGGATCAAGAGCCTGCTCGTGGCACAGATCAGCTCACCGGTTCTCTGGGAATCATCCGTAAAGGAAATGGTATCGCTGGGGGTCACGCACTTTGTCGAGACCGGCCCTGGCAAAGTACTTTCCGGCCTGGTTAAAAAGATCGACAAGGGCGTGGTCACCAGGAATTTCGACAATCTTGCAGGTTTCAAGGCAGTGGAAGGGGAGGGCGCATGAACCTTTCAGGGAAAAAGGCGGTAGTAACCGGGGCTTCCCGGGGCATCGGCAGGGCTGTAGCGCTCAAACTCGCCGCAGAAGGCGCGGAATTGATCGTTACGGCGACTTCGCTGGAAAGGGCCTCACGGACAGCTGACGAAATCGTGGCGATGGGCGGACGGGCGCTTCCCTGCAAGGCTGACGTGAGTGTCGTCGCCGATGTTGATGCACTTTTCCACATGGTGGTGAAGGAGTTCGGCGGCATTGACATCCTGGTCAACAATGCGGGCATTACCAGGGATGGTCTGCTGATGCGCATGAAGGATGAAGACTGGTCCGCGGTGGTCGATGTCAACCTGAAGGGCACGTTCTACTGCACCCGCGAAGCAGTCAAGCTGATGGCAAAGGCAAAGAGCGGCAGGATCGTCAACATCAGTTCGGTCGTGGGACAGATGGGGAATCTCGGCCAGGCAAACTATTGCGCCAGCAAAGCAGGTATCATTGGATTCACCAAAGCAGTTGCCAGAGAATATGCCAAGCGGAACATAACGGTCAACGCCGTAGCGCCGGGGTTCATAGAAACCGATATGACCGGAGTCCTGGCCGAGAACATACGTGAGGAATTGCTGAAGCAGATCCCTGTCAACAGGTTCGGGACACCGGAAGACATCGCCAATGCGGTGTACTTTCTCGTTTCGGACATGGGGGGCTACATCACCGGTCACGTGCTTTCCGTGAACGGCGGCATGCACATGTAAAAAAATAGTTTTTGCAATTTTCTGTTTTCATGTTAATAAGCAGAAGGAGTGAAGATTCACGTAACCAGACGAGGTCAACCAATCTGAATGGAGGAAAAGAAATGTCGTCAATAGAAAAAAGGGTTAAAGAGATAGTGGCTGAACAACTCGGTGTCGATGATGCGCAGGTTACCGGTGAAGCATCGTTCATGGACGATCTGGGCGCCGATTCACTGGATCAGGTTGAACTGGTAATGGCCCTCGAAGAAGAATTCGATATCGAGATATCTGATGAGGACGCCGAGAAAATCGCCACTGTCCAGGACGCCATAGACTATATCGCTGATCACACCTAGATTCAAGCGTTCTAACCTGATAGTTCCTCCGTTCGGGATGCCGGACGGAGAATGGCACGCGAGGGGGGATCCCCCCCTTCATTTCCGCGCCCTGCGGGAAGAGAGCATGCAGGGAATGATCGTTTCGAGGAGCCGCTTTTATGAGAAGAGTCGTGGTGACGGGAATCGGGGCGGTATCGCCCCTGGGTACCGGGAACCGGAAGAATTGGGACGCGCTGGTTGCCGGGAGGTCCGGGGTTGCCAGGATAACCCGTTTTGATGCCACCGAATTTCCGGTCCAGATTGCCGGAGAAGTCAAGGATTTCAACCCCGAAGATTTTATCGAAAAAAAAGAGATAAAAAAGATGGATCTCTTCATCCAGTACTCCCTTGCGGCTGCCCAGTTTGCCATGGAGGATTCGGGACTGCAGGTCACTGAAGAGAATGCCGAACGTGTCGGCGTTCTCGTGGGAGCTGGACTCGGGGGACTTCCGACCATTGAGAAATATCATTCCGCTCTCCTGGAAGGGGGCTACAAGAAGATATCTCCTTTTTTCATTCCGATGCTTATAACCAACCTCGCGCCTGGCCACATCTCCATCAGATATGGTGCAAAGGGCCCTAATCTTTCGTCCGTTTCAGCGTGCGCAACCGGCACCCATTCGATCGGCGATGCCTATCACATGATTGCCCGCGGTGATGCCGATGCCATGATAGCAGGGGGCACGGAGTCAACGGTGACTCCATTGGCCATCGGCGGCTTTGCCGTCATGAGGGCTTTGTCGACCCGCAATGACGATCCCGAAGCTGCCTCACGTCCCTTTGAGAAGAATCGCGACGGCTTTGTGCTTGCGGAGGGCGCAGGCATCGTGATCCTTGAGGAGCTGGAGTCGGCGAAGAAAAGAGGCGCGAAGATCTATGCCGAGGTTGTTGGCTACGGATTGACCGGCGACGCCTATCACCTCACTGCCCCTGCGCCTGATGGTGAAGGCGCTGCGCGCTGTATAAAGATGGCTCTCGACAATGCGGAAATCAGCCCTGAGAACGTCGACTACATCAATGCGCACGGTACGTCGACGCCGTTCAACGATCTCTATGAGAGCATGGCTATCAGGCAGGTGTTCGGTTCCCATGCCGGCAAGCTCCTGGTTACGTCATCAAAGTCAATGACCGGGCATATGCTGGGTGCTGCCGGGGGCATAGAGGCGGTTTTTACGCTCATGTCGATGGAAGCAGGTGTTGCAACGCCGACTATCAACTATCAGGAGCAGGATCCCGAGTGTGATCTCGATTATGTGCCGAATACGGCCAGGGACGCCAAGATCACCTGCGCTATGTCCAATTCCTTCGGTTTCGGTGGAACCAACGCATCGATCCTTTTCAGGAAGGTGTGACAGTGGATCGAGTGATAGCGCTGGGAAGCGACCATGGCGGGTTCGAACTCAAGGAGGCTGTCAAAGCTCTCCTCGTGGAGCGGGGCATCCCCGTTCTGGATATGGGCACGGATAACGGCAATTCCGTTGATTACCCGGATTTTGGCGAAAAGGTCGCACGCAAGGTTTCGACGGGAGAGGCTGAAAAGGGCGTTCTAGTTTGCGGAACCGGCATAGGAATGTCCATAGTGGCCAACAAGTTTCCGGGAGTCCGGGCGGCCCTTGCTGCCGATCCCTATATGGCCAAGATGGCGAAACAGCACAACAACGCAAATATTCTCGTTCTCGGCGGACGTGTCAGTGACGAGAATGAAGCTCGCGAAATGGTGGCTACCTGGCTGGACGCCGATTTCGAGGGAGGTCGTCACCAGGGACGGCTGGACAAGATAACCGCGCTTGAGAAAGAGCTCTGCAGATAGACCGGCGCGGTACATGCGTTTCGGCCATGAGATTTGCTGACGAAGTGTTGCTCTGAGTGTAGAGAATACGGGACTTGAAAGGTCCCGTATTCTTTTTCCCCTACGTGGAAGGAGATAGAGAGATGTCGATACTGGAAGGTTTTGACCCTGAAGTTTCAGCGGCTATCCGCCGCGAGACGGAGCGGCAGGAGTACAATCTTGAATTGATCGCCTCGGAGAATTTCGTTTCCGAAGCAGTGCTGGAAGCCCAGGGCTCAGTCATGACGAACAAGTACGCCGAAGGCTACCCGGGAAAGAGATACTACGGTGGCTGTTCCCAGGTCGACGTGGTTGAAAACCTGGCGATCGAGCGCGCCAAGCAGCTCTTCGGCGCCGACCATGTCAATGTCCAGCCCCATTCCGGTTCCCAGGCCAACATGGCTGTCTATTTTTCCGTTCTGAAGCCCGGAGACACCATTCTGGGCATGAACCTCTCCCATGGCGGACACTTGACTCACGGCAGTTCTGCGAACTTTTCCGGCAAGCTTTTCAAAGTGGTGTTTTACGGAGTCTCCCTGGATACCGAAGTGATCGATTATGACGAGGTGGCGCGCCTTGCCAGGGAGAATAAGCCGAAAATGATCGTGGTCGGAGCAAGCGCCTACCCGCGCATCCTCGATTTTGAGCGGTTCAGGAAGATCGCGGACGCGGTTGGCGCTGTTGTCATGGTCGACATGGCACATATAGCCGGACTCGTAGCGGCAGGTCTCCATCCGAGCCCTATTCCCCATGCCGAATTCGTCACGACAACCACCCACAAGACACTGCGGGGGCCCCGCGGGGGAATGATACTCTGCCGGGAAGAATACGCAAAAGTGCTGAACTCCAATATCTTCCCGGGAATCCAGGGCGGCCCGCTCATGCACGTTATCGCAGCAAAGGCAGTTGCGTTGAAGGAAGCTCTCGCTCCGGAATTCAAGCTTTATCAGGAGCAGACAATCAAGAATGCCAAAGCATTGGCGGCTGCCCTGACGGGACAGGGACTTCGTCTCGTTTCCGCTGGGACGGACAACCATCTCATGCTCGTTGACCTTACCTCGACCGGCCTGACCGGCAAGGTCGCTGAAGAGGCCCTGGACAAGGCTGGAATTACGGTGAACAAGAATACCATCCCCAACGAAACCCGTTCGCCGTTCGTTACTTCAGGCATAAGGATAGGAACTCCTGCCGCTACCACGCACGGTCTGAAAGAACCGGAGATGGAACTGGTAGCAGGATTCATCGCCGAAGCTCTGAAAAACACCGAAAATCCCGAAGGATTGGGGAACATCAAACAGCGGGTCAACGAACTGATGAGAGGGTTTCCACTTTATGCCCACAGACTGGGCTAGGATTTGACCAATCAGCAGGCCAGGGGAGACGGATCATACGTCTCCCTTTTTTTAACTTGAAAAAGCAGCCCCGTTCAGTTATTACTTTTTACTATCGGAATAATGATTCATTAAATCCTGCACTATGCCGGAATTCGGCTGTCTTGATTTGGCGCACAGCGGGCTGGATAACCAGGCATGCACTATGACGGGAGGGTAATATGGAAACGAAACGAATCGATTTTTCGACTATTCCCCAGACAACTCTGCGGATACTGACCCAGCCGGCGCTGTTTTTCAGGGAGATGCCCAAGACCGGCGGTTTCGTCGAACCACTCGTCTTCATGGTTGCCATGGGGGTTGTGAGCGGCATTATCGGTGGTCTTCTGACCGCCCTGTTCAGCATCCTGGGGCTCCATTTCGGTGCGGGAATGGTGACCGGTTTCATTGCAATCATTCTCATGCCCATTTATTTCGCAATCGGGAGTGCAGTTTTCGGTTTCGTATCCGCGGCCATTCTGTTCATCATTTGGAAGATCATGGGTTCAAACGAAGAGTACGAGACGGCATATCGTTGCAATGCTTATATCTCCGCTGTCTTGCCGGTTACAACGGTTCTTGCGCTCATTCCTTATGTGGGTGGAGCGATTGGCATTCTGATAGGAATTTATTATCTGGTTCATGCAAGTATCGAGACTCATGGAATACCGTCCAGAAAAGCCTGGCTCGTATTCGGGATAATCGCTGCCGTCCTGGTGATTTTCCAGATCAGCGCCCAGATTGCGGCACGGAGAGCAAGCCATAATCTGGAAAAGGCTACTGAGTCCTGGAAAGACACTTCCGAGCAGATGCAGAAGGCCGCGGAAGAGATGCAGAAACAAATGCAGAAGGACATGGAAAAGACAGATTAGAATAAGTAAATAACAGTAGCTTGTATATGGTAAAGCGGCACTGATTCATTGAACTGGCGGCAGGAAAGGGTTTTGATGGAAAACATTCTGGTGACTGGCGGAGCAGGGTATATCGGCGGGCATGTGGTAAGGCAGTTGACCGAAGCGGGTTATCGTGTTGTTGTGTACGACAACCTTTCTACCGGCTTCGAAGCGACACTGATTAACGGAGAGACCCTGGTGCGGGCCGAACTTGCCGACGAGGAAACCCTCGAGAACACGTTACGCACATTCGGTGTCAAGACGGTGCTGCATTTCGCCGCATCCATCATCGCCCCGGAATCGGTCAGCAAGCCCCTCGAATATTACGGCAACAACACCATGAACACCATGCGTCTGTTGAAAGCATGCGTACGGTCAGGTGTCGAGAAATTCGTCTTCTCAAGTACCGCTGCCGTCTATGGCATGCCCGAGTCGGGAATCGCCGCCGAGGACTCGCCGACAGTTCCCATCAATCCCTACGGCACCTCCAAGCTCATGAGCGAGTGGATGCTCCGCGACACCGCCCATGCCCACGGACTTCGCTATGTCGCCCTGAGGTACTTCAATGTCGCCGGCGCTGACCCTCTCGCCCGGATGGGGCAGCGGGTTCAGGAGGCCACCCACCTTATCAAGGTCTGTTGCCAGGCCGCACTGGGAAAAAGGCAGTCCGTTTCAATATTCGGCACCGATTACGAGACCCCTGACGGCACCGGCATCCGCGATTACATCCATATTGAGGATCTGGCTGCGGCGCACCTTTCCGCGCTTCGTTATCTTGAAGGGGGGGGGACTCAAGAAACGATAAATGTCGGTTACGGCAACGGCAGCAGCGTGCGGGAGGTCATTGATGTGGTTCGCCGGGTAAGCGGTGTCCACTTTACCGTTCTCGAGGCACCAAGGCGGCCAGGCGATCCGGCCATGCTGGTGGCGCGTTCCCAGCGCATTCGCGAGGTCCTGGACTGGAAGCCAAAGTACGATGACCTGGAAAAAATCGTCTCCGATGCCTGGCAGTGGGAACGGCAACTGGCAGGGATCTAGCTTTTTGCGCTTTTTTTCCGCAGCATTTCCATTCTTTCGCAGATGTATTTCTCATACCCGTGGCCTGCCGGTCGGTAGTACTTCTTACCCGCCAAACGTTCCGGCAGGTGCTCCTGGCCACCATAACCACTTTCATAGTCATGGTCGTAGCGGTACCCCTTATGATACCCCAACTCCTTCATGAGCCGGGTCGGTGCGTTCCTCACATGGAGCGGGACCGGAAGGGCGCCGCTCTTGCGCACTTCTGCAAGGGCTTCGTCTATGCCGATATAGGAAGCGTTGGATTTGGGGGCCGTTGCCAGATAGGTTGCCGCCTGGGCCATGATGATCCTTCCTTCCGGCAACCCCACCATCTGGAAACCCTGGAGAGCCGCAATCGCAACCTGCAGCGCTCTGGGGTCGGCGTTGCCGATGTCTTCCGCAGCGAGGATCACCATCCGGCGGAGGATGAAGAGTGGGTCTTCGCCTGCTTCCAGCATGCGGGCGAGCCAGTAGAGGGCGGCGTCCGGGTCGCTTCCCCGCAAGGACTTGATGAATGCGGAGATGACATTGTAATGCTCTTCCCCTCCCTTGTCGTAGAGGAGGGGTTTTTTCTGCACAGCCTCGCGCGCTGTCTCCAGATCGATGGTTCCCCCTGTTGTCAGTCGTGATGCTGTTTCAAGCGTATTCAGTGCTATCCGGGCATCCCCCTCGGCTTGGTCGGCCATAAAGGACAGAGCCTCAGCGGACAGTTCCAGCTCCAGCGTCCCGAGACCCCGCTCCCTGTCCTGAACGGCATGTGCCAGCACTCTTTCGATTTCCTCTTTCGGCAGGGGTTTGAGGACCAGCACCTTGCACCGGGAAAGCAGGGGGGCTATCACTTCGAAGGACGGATTTTCCGTAGTTGCGCCGATGATGGTCAGCGTTCCGTTTTCCACATAGGGGAGAAAGGCGTCCTGCTGTGATTTGTTGAAGCGGTGGATTTCGTCGACGAACAAGATGGTCTTCGTGCCGTTCAGCGACCGTTCTTCCTCTGCCTCCTTGACGAGCTGGCGGATATCCTTTACTCCCGAGAGTATTGCGGAAAAGAAAACGAACCGGGAGCGGGTTGCGTTGGCTATGATGCGGGCCAGGGTGGTTTTGCCCGACCCCGGGGGGCCCCAGAGGATGAGCGAGGTGACCTGGTCGGTTTCGATGAGCCTGCGAAGCATTTTGCCCGGCCCTACCAGGTGCTCCTGGCCAAGAAAGTCGTCCAGGGTCTGGGGCCGCATCCGCTCGGCCAAAGGGGCATGTTGATGATCTTCACTGTTTGCTGCAGTTTTACGGTTCATGATGTCCCGTTCCTTGCACATCTGTTGAGAATGCATGACAATATGATCTTAGGGGGGCGCCACCCGCGGGTTCCGTTTCTGGTGCTGACATTTCAGGTGAGCCGGCAACTGGCTGGGGTGAGATGATTATTCTGCCCGTTGGTGCTCGGTTTGCGGCTGACTTCTACCGGCGACGCTTTCCAGATATGAGTAGCGTATTCCGCTATGGCGCGGTCGCTGGAAAACCTTCCCATGCCTGCCGTGGACAGGATCGACCGACGGGTCCACGCTGCCTGGTCCAGGTATGCCTTCTCGACCTGTGCCTGGCATTTCAGGTAGTCCTCGTAATCTGCAAGAACGAAGTAAGGGTCACCCTGGTTGAGGAGGGAATCGACCAGGGGCCTGTACCGGTCCGGCATCTCGGGAGAAAATTCGCCGTCGGCAACCATGTCAAGTGCCGTTTTGAGCTCAGGGAGGCGGTTATAGATCTCGCGTGGATTGTAGCCGCTTCTTCGCAATCCGGCAACCCCTTCCGCATCCAGTCCGAAAAAGAAGAAATTCTCGCGGCCGATGGAGTCCATGATTTCGATGTTCGCGCCGTCCAGGGTCCCTATGGTCAGTGCGCCGTTCAGGGCGAACTTCATGTTGCCGGTTCCCGACGCTTCGGTCCCGGCGGTGGAGATCTGTTCCGAGAGGTCGGCTGCAGGAATTATGAGCTCCGCGAGAGTCACCCCGTAGTTGGCCAGAAAGACGACCTGGAGCTTTTCCTTCGCAGCCCGGTCATCGGCTATTGCCTGGCCGACGGCATTTATCAGGCTTATGGCAAGCTTGGCGAGGAGGTATGACGGGGCTGCCTTGCCGCTGAAGATGAAGGTCCTGGGTACGGTGAGCGCTTGACGAGAGGTCCTCACGCGGTTGAAGAGCGTTATGATATGCAGGATGTTCAGCACCTGCCGCTTGTATTCGTGGAAACGTTTTACCTGGCAGTCGAACAGGGATTCGACGGAAACAGCGATATCGTTGCTTCCGGCAATATGGCGCGCCAGTCGCGCCTTGTTTGCTTTCTTCGCCTCCTGCCAGTGAGCCGCGAATTCTGCATCGTCCGCAAGCGGTCGCAGCTTTTCCAGTTCACTCAGGTCCGTTATCCACCGGTCGCCGATATACTGTGTGATAATGGCGCTCAGTCCCGGGTTGGCTTTTTTCAGCCAGCGCCGCTGCG
The DNA here is from genome assembly GCA_002419385.1 of Geobacter sp. UBA5735. GTDB lineage: Bacteria > Desulfobacterota > Desulfuromonadia > Geobacterales > Geobacteraceae > RPRC01. The sequence goes on along the minus strand of DIFZ01000050.1, from coordinate 32,252 downwards.
TGATACCGTTGGTCACGTTGCGGAACCGTTCGGGGTACATCTCGTGAAAGTCGCCGAAGACCTGATGACAGAGGATGTCCGTGTGCAAGCGTGATACCCCGTTCACGGTGTGGCTGCCAACGATCGACAGGTGGGCCATGCGGACCTTCTTGTCTGTTCCTTCCTCGAAAATCGACATCCTCTTCACCCGATAGGCGTCATCGGGGAAACGTCGCTGCACTTCATCCAGGAAACTGGTGTTGATCCGGTAGATGATCTCCAGGTGGCAGGGAAGAGTTTTGGCGAGCATCCAGACCGGCCATGACTCAAGCGCTTCCGGTAGAATGGTATGGTTTGTGTAAGAAAAGGTCCTGACCGTTATGTTCCATGCCGTGTCCCAGTCGAGCCGGTCATCGGTTATCAGTATGCGCATCAGTTCGGGAATCGCAAGAGAAGGGTGTGTATCGTTCAGTTGTATAGCCACTTTTTCCGGGAGCATTCTCACGTCTGCGTGTTTCTTGCGAAACCGGTAGAGAATGTCCTGGACCGTGGCTGAGGCGAGAAAATACTCCTGCTTGAGCCGGAGTTCCTTCCCTTCGATGACCTTGTCTGCGGGGTACAGAACCTTAGAGATATTCTCGGTGAGCATTTTTTTCTGCACTGCCTCGACATATTTCCCTTCGCTGAAGAAATGGAGATCGAATTCGCGGCTTGCCTTTGCGCTCCAGAGGCGCAACGTGTTGACAACCTCGTTGCCGTAGCCCGGTATGGGGATGTCATAGGCCAGTGCCATGACATCTTCCGTATCCACCCATGATCGGACCTCGTTGCCATCGTCGTCATGCCCGCTGACTACGTTGCCGTAGAATTTGATCTGATGAAGATGTTCAGTGCGGCAGTACTCCCACGGGTTCCCGTAGCGCAGCCAGTTGTCCGGCAGCTCAACCTGGGACCCGTCCATGATTTTCTGGGAGAAGACTCCGTATTCATAGCGGATGCCGTAACCGTATCCGGGGATCGACATGGTTGCGAGGGAGTCGAGGAAACAGGCTGCCAGTCTGCCCAGCCCGCCGTTTCCCAGTCCCGCTTCCCATTCCAGGTCCTCCATGCACTCCAGTTCCAGTTTCAACTCCTGCAAGACTTCCTGCCATACTTCCACCAGTTCGAGGTTGATGATGCTGTTGCCAAGTGCTCTTCCCGTCATGAACTCCATCGACAGGTAATATACCCGTTTTGCATCCTTGTCATAATAGGTTTGCTGGGTATCCCGCCATCTCTCGGTGAGCAGGTCCCGTACCGAATATGCCAGGGCGAGGTAGAGATCGTTGCGCGTTACGGAAAAATTGTCTTTGCCCAGCGTATATTCGAGGTGCTTGAGGAAGAGGCGGCGGAGATTTGCGGGGGTCAGTGCTTCATGGGTCCTGTTTTCCAGGAGATAACGATGGTGATTGGGCATGGCGGGCTCCTTTCCACTGGAAATGTACCGGTGCCGTTGGGAAGTATATAGTGAATGACAGAGCAACGCAACAGGGGGTTACCATTGGACATGGGCAGGTTTTCATGGTACTAATGGACGAGTTTGAGGGGAGAGGGACGTCATGAACAGAGTGGGGGTCTATGCCAAGGTTCAGGATCCACGCTGCCGCGAGGTGGCCGGCGAACTGATCGAGTGGCTCAACGGTCGGGGACTCGTGCCGATGGTCGAGGAATGCCTTTCACGCTATCTGGAGTGGGATGACGGTGTGGATGCCGACGAGCTTCCTGCCCTGGTGGACCTGGTTGTCGTCCTGGGCGGAGACGGAACACTCATCTCCGCGGCTCGGAGAATCGGTGTCCGCGAAGTACCCATCCTGGGTATCAACCTGGGCAGTCTCGGGTTTCTTACCGAGATCCCGGTAAGCGGCATGTATGCGGCGCTTGACTCATATCTCTCCGGCAACTGCACGATCTCCGAAAGGATGATGCTGGAGGTTTCAGTCGTGCGCCAGGGGCAAGAGGTGGGGGTCTTCCAGGCACTGAACGATGCGGTTATCAACAAAGGGGCACCGGCCAAGATCATCAACCTGGATACATCGGTGGACGGTTCCTTCCTGGCTGCATTCAAGGCCGATGGGCTCATACTGGCAAGTCCGACAGGTTCAACGGGCTATTCGCTTTCCGCTTACGGTCCCATAATCGACCCGACGCTTGATTGTCTCCTGATAACGCCGATATGTTCCCATACCTTGACCAACCGGCCGCTGGTAGTCAGTGCGGAAACCGAAGTCAACGTCACCCTCGATTCCGATATGGAGAATGTAATGCTTACCCTGGACGGGCAGGTAGGAGTTCCCCTTCGCTACCGCGATATTGTCAGCGTAAAAAAGGCAGATCATCGCACACACCTCATACTGTCGGGAGAGACAGACTACTTCCAGGTTCTGCGCACCAAGCTGAAGTGGGGAGAAAGATAGTCTTCCGATCCGACGTGTTTTCAGTCTGTTCCTCTTTATTGCAGCGATCACGAGTTCATGGCGAGTGTTTAATCAGATGCTGACAGATCTTATCATAAAGAATGTTGCTATCATCGAAGAGCTCCATGTCGCGTTCCTTCCCGGACTGAACATTCTGACCGGTGAAACCGGCGCCGGCAAATCCATCATCATCGACGCAGTCAACCTGGTCCTGGGCGGCAGGGCATCTTCCGAGTCCATCCGTACCGGTGCAGATGAAGCGACTGTGGAATGCGTGTTCGATCTCGAAGGAAACGAGGCGGTCCGCTCCATGTTGGATGAAGCCGGATTCGGCACCGGCAGGGAACTGCTGGTGAAAAGAGTCATTTCCCGGTCCGGGAGAAACCGGGTGTTCCTGAACGGCAGCCTTGCGACAACTTCGCTGCTGTCCGATGTGGCCACACGTCTGGTGAACATCTACGGGCAGCATGAGTCCCAAACCCTGCTGAAGCCCGAGAATCACCTCTTCCTGCTGGACGGTTTCGGCAGGTTGTCGGCCCAGCGACAGAGTTTCAGCGAGCTCTATGGCGAGTATCGGGCTGCGGTTGCCGAGTTGAGCAGTCTGCAGGAAGCTGAAAATGAGCTTTTACGACGCCTGGACCTGCTGCGGTATCAGTCTGGCGAGATAGGTTCTGCAGCATTGCGGCCCGGTGAGGATGATGAATTGGCTGAAGAAAGGCAGCGCCTTCTCCATGCCGAGCAATTGCTCCACGCAAGCCAGGGTGTCTACCAGAATCTCTATGACGGTGACAATGCCATTCTTGGCAGTCTGCGCAGTCTTATTCACGAAGTGGAGGAGGGGGGCACATACGACGGCGATCTGGCGGAGATTGCCCAGCGTCTCAATGATGCCTATCTCCAGCTGGAGGATGGTGCGTTGTCGTTGCGTGATTACGGTTCCCGACTGGAAGCGGACCCGGGCCGGTTGCGGGAGATTGACGACCGCATCGATCTCATCAATCGCCTCAAGAAAAAATACGCTCCAACCCTGGAAGGCATCATTTCATTCGGCAGATCGGTCGAGGAGGAACTTGCCGGGCTGGAGTCCGGTTCAGGGCGGCGCGGGCAGCTCGAACAGAGATTGACCAGCCTCGGGGACTCGCTCCGAAAGACCGGTGACGAACTTTCCGTGCAGCGCAGGGATGCCGCGGAACACCTGGAAAAATCATTGGAAAAGGAACTTTCGGCACTGGCAATGAACAATGCTGTGTTGCGGGTTGGTTTCGCTGCGCTGGACGAACCGCGGTCAACGGGAATGGAGCGCATCGAGTTCCTGTTTTCGCCGAATCCCGGGGAGGAGCCGAAACCGCTGGCGCGAATCGCATCAGGCGGCGAGCTGTCACGCCTCATGCTGGCCATGAAACAGGTCCTGCCGGAAAGCGATGTGCCGACCCTGATCTTTGACGAGGTTGACAGCGGAATAGGTGGAGCGGTATCCGCAATTGTCGGCAAGAAACTGAGGCAGGTATCCCTCCGGCAGCAGGTGCTCTGCATTACCCATCTGCCCCAGGTTGCGGCCAGTGCCGATCATCATTTCAAGGTGGAGAAGTCTTCACGCTCGGGGCGCACGACCACCGGAATCGTGCTGCTTTCCGCCGAGGCCAGAGTCAACGAGATGGCCAGGATGCTGGGTGGAGCGAAAATTACTGAAAAGACCCTTGAACATGCGCGGGAAATGTTGGAAGATGGTACTTCTTGAGCAGTGATGTCCACTCCTGTCCTGAGAAAGGAAACGTTATGTTGCGCAAAGCACAATTGAAAGACATAAAGGGCATTCAAAAGCTCCTTACCCATTACGCCAGCCGTGGTGACATGCTGTCCCGCTCCCTGTCCGAACTTTATGAGTCGGTGCGCGACTTCTATATCTTCGAGGAGGAAGGGAAGCTCATAGGCACCTGCGCACTCCATATCATGTGGGAGGACCTCGCCGAGTTGCGGTCGGTTGCGGTACTGGAAGAGGCTACCCGGCACGGGATCGGCACCAGGCTGGTGCGGGCCTGTCTCGATGAAGCCCGCGAACTGGGGATAAAGAGAGTGTTCTGTCTTACCTACAAGCCGGAATTCTTCGGTTTGTTCGGTTTCCGAATCGTGGACAAAGCCGAATTGCCGCAAAAAGTCTGGAGAGATTGCGTCAATTGCGTGAAGTTCCCCGACTGTGACGAGATTGCAATGATTTTGGACCAGTAAGACGGTCATCCGAAATTCCATTCGGTGAAAGTACTTCCATGAATGCAGAACATATCGCAGAAACGATCCTGAAGCTTATCACGGTGAGATCATGTGACGGCTACGAGATCACCGTCGGGAAATCCCATAACCTTTCCCTGGAGGTCAAGGAAGGAAAGGTGGATACCTTCAAATGCTCTGCACCGCTGGGCGTCAGCATAAGAGTGCTCAAGTCGGGAGGCATGGGGTTTTCCTATTCCACCAGCCTGTCGGGCAGCGATCTGGAGCGGATGGTGGAAAACGCCTTTGTCTCCGCTGTCAACCAGACGCCCGATGAGTGGCAGGGTTTCCCCGGGCCCCAATCCTACCCGGAACTGTCAGGATTGTACGACGAAGGCCTGGCGGCGGTCGGCGAAGAGCGGAAAATCGCCTGCGCATTGCAACTGGAGCGTCTGACGCTCCAGGCGGATGCCAGGATACGTCGGGTGCGAAAAGCGAGTTACGACGAGTCAGAGTATCTTGCCTACATCCGTAATTCCAGCGGTGTTGAAGGTTTCTCCCGCGGAACGTCTGTCTCGGCCAGCGTTTCCGCTGTCGCCGAGGACGGTGACGATTCCCAGATGGGTTGGGATTTCGGTTTCGGCAATTGCTTTGCTGATATCGATGTTGAAAGAATCGCATCGGGGGCTGCCTCCCGCGCCGTGGCCCTTCTCGGAGCCCGCAAGATACCGACCATGCGCTGCCCGGTAGTCCTCGACAACCAGGTGGCTGCCGACATCCTTGAAGTGCTGGCGCCATCTTTCCTGGCTGAAAACGTGCTCAAAGGGAAATCCATGCTTGCCGGCCGCACCGGTCAGCAGCTCTTTTCCCGGGCGGTGACGATCAGGGACAACGGCATACTCCGGGGAGGAATGGCAACGGCGCCTTTTGATGCAGAAGGCGTTCCGCAGCAGGATACGCTCCTTGTTGAGGACGGGTGTATAATGGCGTTCCTGTATGACAGCTACTGGGCACGCCGGGATGGAGCCCGATCGACGGGCAACGCAACTCGCGGTGGCATCAGGAGCCCTTCCCACATGGGAGTAACCAACTTTTATATCGAAAACGGCACGGTGCCGGCGGAGCTGTTGATCGGTGGCGTGAATAAAGGGGTCCTGATCACTGATGTGATGGGCATGCATACGGCGAATCCCATTTCCGGCGAATTTTCGGTTGGTGCAAGCGGCTTCCTGGTGGAAAACGGCTCCCTCTCCTGCCCGGTGAAGGAAATCGCTTTGTCGGGAAACATTGTCGAATTGTTTGCTTCGGTCGAGAGGGTTGGCAGTGATCTTCGATTTTTTGGCAGTGTCGGATCCCCCTCGCTGCTGGTCAGCGCGCTCGATGTGAGCGGGCAATAAGAAACGCAGGTACTGGGCGCCCGGCACAAGGCTAGCCGGTTTTCATGCCGTCACGTGTCTGATGAGAAAACATACGGAGTAACAAGATGATCGAATCATACCTGCGGTACGAGGCGGAACGACGTGAACTCGGCATTCCGCCCCGTCCACTGGATCCTGAGCAGACCAGTGCGCTGTGCGAGCTGCTCGTGGACCCCCCAGGGGGCAAGGAGGAGTTTCTCCTCCACCTGCTCAAAGAGCGCGTTTCGCCGGGCGTCGATGCGTCTGCTTGCGTAAAGGCCGCATTTCTTGCGCGTATCCTGTCCGGTGAAGCGAACTGTCCTCTTATCTCTCCCGCGGAATCAGTGCGAATTCTCGGCGACATGCTGGGGGGGTACAACATCGAGCCGTTGATCCAGGCTCTTCGGGTCAGTGATCTGGAAGATGAGGCAGTCGCCGCGCTTTCGCGGATCATTCTCGTTTATGACGCATTTGACGAGGTGGTGGCGATGGCCGGGACGGTTCCCGGCGCTGCCAGGGTCCTCAGGTCCTGGGCCGAGGCCGAATGGTTCACCATGCGATCGCCGCTCCCCGACACCGTTCGGGTCAGGATATTCAAGGTCGAAGGCGAGATCAACACCGACGATTTTTCGCCTGCAGGCGATGCCTGGAGCCGACCGGACATACCCCTGCATGCGCTCTCCATGGGAAAAGCAAGGTTTCCCGGCGGCATCGGAACTTTGGCGGGTTACCGGAATGAGGGGTGCCAGGTGGCGTTTGCCGGCGATGTCGTGGGGACCGGTTCTTCACGGAAATCGGCCTGCAACAGCCTCTTGTGGCACATTGGCGAAGATATTCCGGCTGTGCCGAACAAGCGGCGCGGAGGTGTCATTCTGGGAGGAGTTATTGCGCCGATTTTCTTCAATACCGCCCAGGATTCAGGCGCACTGCCGATACGCTGTGACGTCACCGGTCTGAAGAACGGCGACATTGCAGTCATTGATACGGCTCATGGCCGGATAGCCGATGAAAATGGCCGGACGCTTTCAACCTTTACGTTGCAACCGGTAACCCTGGCAGACGAATATCGGGCCGGTGGCCGCATCCCGCTGATCATCGGCCGGGCACTCACTGACAGGGCACGTAACGTGCTGGGTCTGGCAAAGTCCGAGCTGTTCACCGCTGCACGGAACCCCGAACCGCTTCCCGGCCAGAAGTACACCCTGGCGCAGAAAATAGTGGGCCGGGCCTGCGGCCTGCCCGGGGTGTTGCCTGGAACGGCCTGCGAACCACGCATGACCACGGTCGGTTCCCAGGACACCACCGGACCGATGACTGCTGATGAGTTGAAGGAGCTGGCCTGTCTCCGCTTCCAGGCTCCGCTGTTCATGCAGTCCTTCTGCCACACGGCAGCCTATCCGAAACCGGCCGATGTTGCGATGCACCGGGTCCTCCCCGAATTCGTCGCGGACAGGGGAGGGGTTGCTCTCCGGCCCGGTGACGGCGTTATCCATAACTGGCTCAACCGTCTCATACTGCCTGACACTGTCGGCACGGGTGGGGATTCCCATACTCGATTTCCAATAGGTATTTCATTCCCGGCCGGGTCAGGTCTGGTAGCTTTCGCGGGGGCATTGGGATTCATGCCCCTGGATATGCCGGAAAGCGTTCTTGTCCGGTTCATCGGTACCCCGAAGAATGGCATAACGGTGCGGGATCTGGTGAATGCCATACCTCTTCAGGCAATACGCCAGGGCCTTCTTACCGTGCCGAAAAAGAACAAGGTCAACGTCTTCAACGGGCGCATCCTGGAAATCGAGGGTCTTCCCGGTCTGCCAGTCGATGAGGCCTTCGAACTGACCAACTCGGCAGCCGAGAGAAGTGCCGCAGCTGCATCTATCAGGCTCTCCGGAGAGCGTGTCGCCGAGTATCTGCGCTCCAACGCAGCGCTCATGCAAAGCATGCTCGAAGACGGCTACCGGGACCCGGATGCACTGCGGCGGCGCATCAATGCCGTTGAGGAATGGCTGTCAAACCCGGCCCTGCTGGAACCGGACGAGGGCGCAGACTATGCTGCCGTCATAGAAATCGATTTGACCTCGGTCTCAGAGCCGATTGTAGCCTGCCCAAATGATCCGGACGATGTCCGTCTGCTGTCCGATGTGGCAGGGACGCCGGTTCAGGATGTGTTCATCGGTTCATGCATGACGAGCATCGGGCATTTCCGCGCGAGCGCCGCCTTGTGGAAAGGTGGCAGGTTCAATCCTGCTGTGCGGACCTGGATCTGTCCGCCGACCCGGATGGACGGCGCGGTGCTCCGCGACGAAGGCCTGTTCTCCGCCTTCGGGGCCATAGGAGCGCATATCGAGATTCCCGGCTGTTCGCTCTGCATGGGCAATCAGGCCAGGGTTCCTGACGGCGTCACGGTTTTTTCAACATCAACGCGCAATTTTGACAACCGAATGGGTGACGGGGCTCGTGTCTATCTTGGTTCGGCAGAGCTGGCTGCCATGATTGCGCTGACTGGACGCATCCCGACGCCGGAAGAGTACGCTGAAGCTTACCGGCAGCGCATTGAGCCCGATAAGGAAAGGATCTACAGAATACTCGATTTTCAGGATCCGGCAGGATATGCCGCAAAAAAGTGTTGACTCCGGAAGCGCACTTTGGTATAACTCAAAAGCTCTCGATGAGCGGGAATAACTCAGTGGTAGAGTGCAACCTTGCCAAGGTTGAAGTCGCGGGTTCAAATCCCGTTTCCCGCTCCATAATAACTCAGGGACCAGGCTTTCAGTCTGGTCCCTTTTCTGTATCCAGGCATAATCTCATGGTTGAATCTGCAGGTGATCCGATACACCCTGTTTGACATGCCGGCGCCAGAACGAGTGTCGAACAACTATAGTTTTGAACAGGTATCATCAAGACAGCCACGTACATGAGCTTGTGCGTGAGGTTTTTTTGTCACAGTGGAAACAATGTGTCGAAATTTGTGATAAAGGTCCTGGCATGCACAAAGACGGAAAGAAGCAAATGCATGGCAAATTGAACAGAAACGCCCTGTTGCCCCAGCTTGAGACGATGATCGGCTATCGTTTCAGGAATCGCCGGCTTCTCTTCGAGGCGCTGACCCACCGTTCCTATGCCTCCCAGAGAAGTCGGGCAGAGATACGGGACAACGAGCGGTTGGAGTTTTTCGGAGATGCGGTTGTGGGGTTTGCAATCAGCAAGATGCTGCTCAACCTTTTTCCCGAAAGTGATGAGGGGCTGCTTTCTCGCATCAGGGCATCGGTTGTGGGTACGGAAACGCTTGCATCCCTGGCAGAAGGCATCGGGTTGGGAAGGTGCCTGTTCCTGGGTTCAGGTGAAGAGAAGACCGGCGGTCGTTCCAAGAAATCGGTGCTTGCCAATTCATTCGAAGCGTTGGCAGCGGCGGTGTATCTCGACGGGGGGGTTGCCAGTGTGGAAAAGTTCATTGAGCGATACTTCGGTCCGCTGCTGGATGCGCATGAGCTGCGGGATGACGGAAGGGACTACAAGACGAAGCTCCAGGAGCTTTCCCATGCCATGGGCTGCAGCCCTCCCTGCTACCTGGTAGATGATGTGAGCGGTCCGGACCATGATCTCATGTTTAAGGTGACTGTCATTGTGGGTGACGATTGTTTTGGCAGGGGTATCGGTAAAACCAGAAAGGAAGCGGAACAGTGTGCGGCGCGGGAAGGACTTTCCCTGTTGCAGGAGGAGCAGCGTCGATTAACCTGAAGTTGTTTTTGCAACATAGGTCCCCATAAATTCGACGGCAGTCCTCGTGCCGATCATTATGCAGGCGGTCAATTTGATTGTGCCGCGCCCCCTGGATTGAACATCGTGGATGAAACGTTCGTGTTCCGGCGTGTCGGGCAGTTCACATCGGGCACGAATCCTATCCGTCACCGGAAGTGTGTATGTTGCCGAGCTTTTGTGGATCATGAGGTCTGCGTTGACACCAGCCTCTCTGAGTTTGAGATGAAGCAGCCCCCATCCTGAAAGTACCAGCAGAGAGAACAGGCTGCCGCCGAAAGCGGTACCCTTGTCGTTGATGTTCGGCTCCAGCGGCGCTTCGAGGACGAGCGTCTTCCCGTCATACCTGGCAATGCTGATCTGCATGTCACCGGTGATTGGAATTTTTGCATGGAATAATTCTTCCAGCAATGTTTCGGTATTCATAAAATGTCGTTCCCGTGCTGTTCTGATTGGACCGTGCGTTCAAATTCGTGCCCATCTGGAAACTCCGGATAGGCACGAATGCAGTTTTCAGATCGGAAAGAGGGGATTTTTGTCTCGGCCTATTGGACGATCCCCTATGGGGACGCCTTCGCGGTCCAACCAGCAGAGCTGGTTGTCGTCCTGGCAAAAAACTTTTGCCCGCAAAAGTTGACAGCTAAGGCTGCGCGTCAGGGTGAGGCCAAAGGCCGAATCAAAAGCACCCTTTCCGGATGGAAACCAAGTGTAAAGCGGAAAAGTTGCCCTGTCCGGTGATCTGGCCGGCGCCGCACCGTTCCATTCATCAAAGCTGCAACGAAACCGCATGGAGCAACAGCCCGATAAGTCCCCCAACGAGGGTTCCGTTCATCCTGATGAACTGGAGGTCGGAACCGATACTCAACTCAATCTCTCCGACGAAGTCATCATCTTCCCACTGCTTGATGGTGCCGGAAACATGTTTTGAGAAACCCGTCCTCAAATCATCGGCATACTTTCTGATAACCATTTCCAGATGCTGATTGATGGAGTCCTTCAGATCCCCGCTTTTGGCAAGGGTGTTCCCCAGACCTACCGCTGCCGCAGCAAGATGCTCCCGGATCCGCGACTGCGGCAGCTCCAGATCGTTGCGCACCCATGCTTCAAGATCTGCGCAGAGATTCCTGATGTAATCTGAAAGCTGCAGATTGTTCATCAGGTTCTGCTTCATGGCTTCCACGCTGTCCCTCAATTCGCCGTCATTCCTGAGCCGTGCGGAGAAGTCGCTCACTGCGTTGTCGAAGTGCTGTCTCAATTCGTGGCCGGAATCGGCGTTGACTGACTGGATGAACGAGTTGATTTTCCCGGCGATCTTCTCTGCCGCCCCTTTGGCGAACTGCTCACGGTTCGGTATGAACTTGACCAGCAGAGGATATTCGCTGCTACACCAGTTCTCGATGGCTCGGGATATTTTGCCGTGGGACTCGGGAAGGGCAAGCCACGCGGCGACCTTGCTGAGAATTTCGTCAAGAACTGCCTGGTGACGGTTGTCCGTTCTCAGGACGTCAAGGATCGTTCCCAGGGATGAGGGGAGGTCGATCTTGCCGATCCGGTTGTTGATTGCTGCAAGCATGATGGTTTTGACCCGTTCATCATCGATGAAATCAAGGGAGTCGGAAATAACCCGGGTGATTCCCTTTGCCAGTCCCGCAGCGTTTTTGCCCGAGATCAGATAGGATGTCAGGTGCTCTGCTGGGTTCAACTTCCGTACTTTCGATACCAGCGCTTCCGTGGCGAGAAACTTGTCCTGTATGAACTCCGCCAGGCTTTCTGCTATTGCATCTTTCTTGCCGGGAATTATGGCGGTATGGGGGATGGGGATCCCGAGCGGGTGCCTGAACAGCGCAACCACTGCGAACCAGTCCGCAAGTGCGCCGATCATGGCGGCTTCGGAAAAAGCGCCGACCCATTGCCAGACGCCGTGTTCCTGCTGCAGACGTGCAATCACGAACAGGATTCCGGCACATACCATCATGGCCAAAGCCAGTGCCTTGTTGTTGCGCAAGGTGCGTTTCTTCTGATCCATCATGCCTCCTTGAAGAGGTGATTTTCCGGCGTACCCCGGACGGGCATTCCTGTTTATCAGGAACTGCAGCTGAAGGCGGCTCTCTGTTGCTCACTGCCGGTACCAAGAGACAGAATTGTGCAACGTGATTTTTTTGACGGGACAAAGGTGAAATGCATCAGGTGCTATTCGATGATCTCCGCTGCAACCGTACCGTTTGTTACGGAAAGAATGGCGTGCGTCCCGGGACCTTCTCCGGTTTTCATGCATCCAGGGTTGATCAGGATGATGCCGTTGAGTTTCGTTATCGATGCAACATGGGTGTGGCCAAAGAGGACGGCGTGCACATCGGCGTGTTCAGCACGGCGGATCAGCCGCTCGAGGCCTGATTTCACGTGGAAAAGGTCGCCGTGGGTCATGAGGAACCTGACATCCCCGATGGTCCGGGTCAGTTCCCTCGGCGCGGCGCCTCGGGGGTCGCAGTTTCCTGAAACGCCGATGACGGGCAGGCCGAGCGCAATTCCGATACAGAACGCATCGTCGTGATTGTCTCCAAGGTGAATGAGTGCCGACAGATCTGAATAACGCGAAAGTGCCTGCACGGCTCCGGGGTAATTGCCGTGAGTGTCGGATAGTACGGCTATCTTCATGGTTTGTCTCATTCTGCCTGCCGTTTCCCCGTCCTGAATCCGGAGGAACGGTACGGTGAGTAAGAAGAAAGCGCTGTCATTGCTGCCAGTCGATTCCCAATCTGCGCATTTTTTCCACCAGCGTCGTGCGGTTGAGTCCAAGCATGGCCGCCGCCTTGGCTTTGACGCCCTTTGTGAGACTCAGGGCATCACAGATCATTTTCCGTTCAATCTCGTTCACTGTTTTCACCAGGTCCACACCCTGTTCGGTCACCGTGGTCAGGACCTTGTCACAGATGCTTGACGGTATGTCTTCGAGCATGATGCGGTCGTCTTCCGAGAGGGCGACGATCCGCTCGACCATGTTTTCCAGTTCCCTGACATTGCCCGGCCAGGAGTAGGATTCCAGCATGTGCAGCGCCTCGTTGGAGATGGTCATTCTGGGCCGCTTCATCTCGGTGCAGTTTTTTTCCAGGAAATGCCTGATGAGCGGCAGGATGTCTTCCTTCCTTTCGCGCAGGGGAGGGAGAACAACCGGTATGACATTGAGGCGGTAGTACAGGTCTTCCCTGAAGCTGTTTTTCCTGACCTCTGCTTCGAGATTGAGATTGGTGGCGGAGATGACACGCACATCGAGCTTGACGGTCCGTGTTGAGCCGATCCGCTCTATTTCCTGTTCCTGAAGCACTCGCAGCAGTTTCGTCTGGAGATGCATGGGCATCGTGCCGATTTCATCGAGGAATATGGTTCCGCCGTTGGCTGCTTCAAATTTGCCGATCTTGTCGCGTATGGCGCCCGTAAACGAGCCTTTCATATGGCCGAACAGCTCCCCCTCAAGAAGGCTTTCGGGAATGGCGGCGCAATTTACCGGAATGAACGGCTTGTCCTTGCGGTGACTGTTGAAGTGTATCGCTCGTGCCACGAGTTCCTTGCCGGTCCCTGATTCGCCGAGGACCAGCACGGTTGAATCGGTGCCGGCTATTTTCTTCATACGGGCGAAAAGCTGCTGCATGGGAGGGGAGGAGCCGATTATGTTGGCAAAGTCATACTTGTTGTGCAGCTGCTGTTTGAGGTACACGTTTTCCGAAAGCAACTGGCGTTTTTGCAGCGCGTTTACGATGAGAATGGAGAGCTCGTCGAAGTTCAGCGGTTTGGTGATGTAATCGAAGGCGCCCTCTTTCATTGCCCGAACCGCGGTTTCCGCCGATGCGTGGCCGGTGATGAGGATTACCTCTGTCGACGGGCAGACATCCTTTGCCTGTTTCAGGATTTCTATGCCGTTGATGTCGGGAAGCAAAAGGTCGGTTATAATGATATCGAACGGTTCGTGGTCGAGAAATGAAAGCCCTGATTTGCCGGAAGCCACTCCCTTCACCGCATAGCCGGACATTTTGAGGAGCCGGGTCAGGGAGTCCCTGCTGATGGTTTCATCTTCAATGAGGAGAATTTTCGCCCGTTCTTTCATGATGGCCTCGCAGAAAGGATGCCTTGATACATACCATTAATTGGAGGCGCCTTGCAAGAGCGCAGTTCGAGGATTGCCGTTCCGAGCGATGGTTAGAAGGGAGGAGGAGGTTGATAGTGCTTTCACTGGTACTTTCCATAGCGGAGATCAAAACAGTTTCCCATGGAATTGGCGGGATAGTGTCTCTGGATTTCGGTTCCCTCCTGCTGACAGATTCTGGCGAAACTTTTTTCCGGATCCATGGAGGACTCATTCTAACCACTACGTTGATACTTGCGGCATTCGTGGTGTTCGTAGTCAGAAAAGTCGTCATCGTACACAGAAAGATGCCTGCGTCAGGAAAGGAGGGGTTGGTGGGAGAAAAAGGTGTCGCTGATTCGGATATCTGCGACAGCGGCAAAGTATTTGTCCGGGGAGAGTATTGGGATGCCTGGAGCGATGAGAGAATAGTACTGGGAGAGAAAATCGTGGTAATCAGGGTAGAGGGTATGTGCCTGAAAGTCAAAAAGATGTGATGCTGCGAAAAGGAGGAGTCCGATGAATTCAATGTATGGCTATATTACCTATGTTCCGATGATATTTGTGACCGTTGTATTTCTTATGGTTGCGGCAAGTGCTGTCAGGATACTTCCCGAATACGAGCGTGGCGTCCTCTTCAGGCTCGGACGGTATGCCGGGACACGAGGGCCCGGGCTGTTCTTCATCATTCCCGGCGTTGACCGCCTCGTGCGGGTATCCCTGCGCACGGTGGTCTTCGATGTTCCCCCTCAGGACGTCATAACCCATGACAATGTCACCATCAAGGTTTCCGCAGTGATCTACTTCCGTGTCATGGAACCTGAAAAGGCGATCATCGAGGTGGAGAATTATCTTTATGCCACGAGCCAGTTGTCCCAGACCACCCTGCGGAGCGTCCTCGGCCAGGTCGAGTTGGACGAGTTGCTGGCCAACCGGGAGAAAATAAACCGTGAACTGCAGGAAATACTCGACCGACATACGGGGCCATGGGGGGTGAAAGTATCCAACGTGGAGGTGAAAAACATCGACCTCCCCCAGGAGATGATGCGGGCGATCGCCAGGCAGGCCGAGGCTGAGCGGGAGCGGCGCGCGAAGGTGATCCATGCCGAAGGTGAGCTGCAGGCTTCGGAAAAACTGGCCATGGCAGCCGGTGTGCTGGCCAGAGAGCCCATGTCCTTGCAATTGAGGTTTCTGCAGACACTGACCGAGATCGCGGCTGAGAAGAATTCAACCACCATATTCCCCGTGCCCATAGACCTGCTGAAGATGTTTCTGGAGAAGAAAAGCTCATAAAAGGAAAGGGCACCCCTGTGGATGCCCTTTCCGCCACCAAACCATGAACCTGGTATTACAGCTTCATGGTTTCGATCTTCGCGTCTTTGCGGAGCTTCTCGACGAGCGCACCTATTTCAGTCTGGATTTTGGTGGTCTTGAGATACTCGCTGATCATCTGCTGCGACTCGGCAAACGTCACGGTGCCTGCCGGCTTCTTTTCCACGAGCTTGATGATGTGATAGCCGAATTTGGTTTCCACGATGCCGCTTACTTCGCCCGGCTTCAGGCCGAAAGCGGCGTTTTCGAACTCCGGCACCATCTGGCCCTTGCCGAAATATCCCAGGTCGCCCCCCTGCGCAGCACTGGGGCAGGAGGATTCCTTCTTGGCGACCTCGGCAAAATCCTCGCCGGCCTTGACCCTCTTGAGCAGGGCTTCGGCTTTATCCTTTGCCTTTGCCTTGTCGGCGGCAGAGGCGTTTTCTTTTGTACCCACCAGGATGTGGCTGGCCTTGACGGTTTCCGGGTTCTTGAACTTGTCAGGGTTCTCGTCGTAGAACTTCTTGGCTTCTGCCTCGGTCACGGTTGCCTTCGGGACGATATCCTTTTCAACCAGGTTGTTGATGTAGATCTCCTTGCGGGCAAATTCCTTCAGGTCCTTGTCGGTCAGGCCGTTTTCCTTGGACCACTTCTGGAACTCCTCCGGGGACGGGAATTTCGCTTTTCTCTGGGCAACGAGGTTCTCGATCTGTTTGTCCACATCCTTGATCTCGTATTTCTTTCCTGCCTGGTAGAGCAGTTCAGCCGAAATGAGCTGGTTTGTCAGGGCATTTTCCAGGGATTTCTTCTGCTCATCGGTAAGTGGCTGGGTCTGACGGTTCTGTGCGAGCATGATCTTGACGGCCCTGTCCAGTTCACTGCGGGTGATGACTGTCCCGTTGACTTTGGCAACCGGGGTAGAGGCGCTCGCGGCCGTAGTCGGCTTTGCCTGCTTGGACTTCTTTTCGGCGGCAGAGAGCACACCGCTTTGCAGCAGCAGCAATGTAAGGCTGAGCAGGAAAGACCTGAGAGCGATTCTGGTGAGGTTCGACATCCGATATTCTCCTTTACTGATTTTTTAATCTGCTCGGGAATTCTACCACGGGGCTCTGGCTAAGCAAAGAATAATGTTTGTGGCCGAAGCGATCGAATGTCATGATTCATAGCCTCCAATGAGTGCCCGGTATCCTTGTGGGTCGCATATGTTGTTGACATTTAAAGAATAATCTGGTTTCATACGTAACTTGCACCTTTGTACCTGGTTCGCTTCGAGCTTCCTCTGGAGCCAAAGCGGATGTTCCCGGCTGATGTCATGCTATTCAGTGTTTTGTCATGGAATTGAATATTTTTACTAATGAACAGGGAGCTGCACGATGGAAAAGAGAAAATTCAAAAAAGTGATGGCCGCCAACAGGGGCGAGATAGCGATCCGTATTTTCAGAGCCTGCAGTGAACTGGGAATCGGCACGGTCGCCATTTATTCGCAGGAAGACAAACTATCCCTGTACCGATACAAGGCTGACGAGGCGTACCTCATCGGCCGGGGAAAGAAACCGGTCGATGCCTATCTGGGCATCGATGAAATCATCGACCTGGCCTTAAAAAAAGGAGTCGATGCCATTCACCCCGGCTACGGCTTCCTTTCCGAAAATTCGGAGTTCGCTGAAAAGTGTGAAGCATCCGGCATCGTTTTCATCGGGCCGACTGCCCAGATGCAGCGGATGGTGGGCGACAAGATTGCGGCTCGCAAAGTTGCCATTGCCGCATCGGTGCCGGTGATTCCCGGGACAACGGAACCTGTCACGGTAGAGGGCGACGCCCTCGGATTCGTGGAACATGCAGGGTATCCGGTCATCATCAAGGCTGCAGCCGGCGGCGGCGGTCGGGGCATGCGGGTGGCGCGCAACCAGCGGGAACTCCTGGAAGGACTGGCGAGTGCCCGGAGCGAGGCAAAGGCTGCCTTCGGCAACGAGGCGGTCTTCCTCGAGAAGTTCATCGAGCATCCCAAGCACATCGAGGTGCAGGTGCTCGGCGACAACTACGGCAACATCGTCCATTTTTTCGAGCGGGACTGTTCCATCCAGCGCCGTCACCAGAAGGTGGTCGAATTCGCGCCGTCACACCTGAACCCGGAAAAAAGGGAAGAGCTCTGCCAGGCGGCGCTGCGGGTCGCACGATATGTCAACTACCGCAACGCCGGCACTGTCGAGTTCCTCCTCGACCAGGAGGGGAACCACTACTTCATCGAGATGAATCCGCGCATCCAGGTCGAACATACCGTCACCGAGATGATCACCGGCAGGAACCTGGTGCAGGCACAGTTACTGGTTGCGGAAGGCTTGCGCCTTTCCGATCCGGAGATCGGCATAACGGGGCAGGATGCGATCACAATGTGGGGTCATGCCATACAGTGCCGTATAACGACCGAAGATCCGAAGAACAACTTCGCACCCGATTTCGGGGTCCTGAAGGCATACCGTTCGCCAGGAGGCACCGGAGTGCGGCTCGATGCGGGCAATGCCTTTACCGGTGCCCACATCACGCCCCACTATGACTCGCTCCTGGTGAAGATCAGCACCTGGGGGCTGAACCTGAAAGAAGCAGCGCGGGTGATGAACCGCTCATTGCAGGAATTCAGGATCAGAGGCGTCAATACCAATATCGCTTTTCTCGAGAACGTGGTTTCCCATCCTGTGTTTCTTGCGGGGAAATGTGACACCTCGTTCATCGACAAGCATCCGGAACTGATGTGCATGCGCGAGAAGAAGGACCGTGCGACGAAGATACTGAGCTTCCTCGCCAACGTCATCGTCAACGGGTCGCAGGGGATCGCGAAACCGTTGCGATCCATCGAACTGATCGAGCCCCGCGTGCCTGAAGTGGATCCGTGCGCCCCACGGTCGGGCGGTACCGCCGAAATCCTCAGGGAACGGGGTCCCGAGGGGCTCGCACAGTGGGCCCTTGACCAGAAAAATATTCTCATTTGCGACACCACCATGCGCGATGCGCACCAGTCTCTTTTGGCCACCCGCGTCCGGACCTTTGACCTGCTCCGCATCGCCGAACCCACGTCGGTCCTGGGAGACGGGCTGTTTTCCCTCGAAATGTGGGGCGGCGCCACGTTTGACGTCGCCATGCGCTTCCTCAAGGAATGCCCGTGGCAGCGCCTGCACAAGTTGAAGGAAGCCGTCCCCAACATCCTTTTCCAGATGCTGCTGCGCGGGTCCAACGCCGTCGGCTACACCAATTATCCCGACAACGTGGTTGAGCGGTTCGTTGAAGAAGCCGCGGCAAGCGGCATCGACATCTTCCGTGTCTTTGACTCGCTCAACTGGACCAAGGGGATGACGGTCGCCATGGAGGCCGTCCGGAAGACCGGCAAGGTGTGCGAGGCTTCGATCTGCTACACCGGCGACATTGCCGATCCCAAGAGAGACAAATATCCCCTGGGGTATTACGTTTCCCTTGCCAAGGAACTGGAAAAGATGGGCGCACACATCCTTGCCATCAAGGATATGGCGGGGCTGCTCAAACCGTTCGCCGCCCACAAGCTGGTAAAGACACTGAAGGAGGAAATCGGGATTCCGGTGCACCTCCATACCCACGACACCTCCGGCAATGGCGAGGCTTCGCTGCTCATGGCCTGCCAGGCCGGCGTGGACATTGTCGACGCATCTCTTTCGTCCATTTCCGGACTCACGGCTCAACCGAACCTGAACGCCGTGATCGCTGCGCTGCGCGGCAGTGAATGGGACCCCCAGCTCAATGAGTCCGGATTACAGAAACTCGCCAATTATTGGGAGACAGTCCGTGACTATTATGCCCCGTTCGAATCCGGCCTGAAGAGCGGGACTGCCGAGGTTTACCACCACGAGATCCCCGGCGGACAGTATTCCAACTACAAGCCGCAGGTTGCCGCTCTCGGCCTGCTGGACCGATGGGACGAGTGCAAGGAGATGTACCACAAGGTCAACCTCCTGTTCGGCGACATTATCAAGGTTACTCCGTCGTCGAAGGTCGTGGGTGACATGGCGATCTTCCTGGTCAAGAACAACATGGACGTGGACGATGTCTTCAGCAAGGGAGATGATCTGACCTTCCCCGAATCAGTTGTCGGTTTCTTCAAGGGCATGATCGGCCAGCCCTACGGGGGGTTCCCTGAAACTGTGCAGAAGATCGTGCTGAAGGACGAAAAGCCGATCACCTGCAGGCCGGGTGAACTCCTGCCGCCGGTGGATCTTGAAGGCGAGCGGCAGAGGCTGGAGGTGAAAGTCGGTCACGCCATCGATGACACGGCGTTGCTTTCCCATATCCTCTATCCGAACGTCTACCCGGAATTCGACTGTCACCGCCTGGACTTTTCCGATACCTCGGTCATCCCGACGCCCATATTTTTCTACGGGCTGGAGCCGGGCCAGGAAACCTCTGTCGAAATCGACCCCGGCAAGACCCTGATCATAAAGCTGAACGCTATCGGAGCGGTGCATCCCGACGGTACACGCCAGGTATATTTCGAACTGAACGGCCTGGCGCGCTCCGTTTCCGTCAGGGACCTGTCCGTGGCGACCGAGGAAAAGGAGCGGGTCAAGGCCGACAAGTACAATCCCCGCCACGTGGGCGCCCCGATGCCGGGCAAGATCCTCAAGGTCCATGTCAAGGTCGGCGACGAGGTCAAGGCAGGAGACATACTCATGGTGACTGAAGCCATGAAACTGGAGACCAACATCAAGGCCAAGGCTGACGGGAAGATCGCCGAGGTCAAGTTCGAGGATGGAGACAAGGTTGAGAAAGAGGACCTCATCATCGTCATGGCCTGACAGCCTGACGGGAAGAGCGGTTCATTTCTGAATGTACTTCTTTGCGCCCCTGCTGCCAATAAGCAGCAGGGGCTTTCTGCATGCGAAGCCCCTGCAGTATACTCTCCTGGTTGATCAATAACTCCGCACCATAAAAAATATGGCTGCCAACGCGGAATCCGCTTTGACAGCCATTATTCGTGTAACACTGTTCCTCTTGGTTTGACCCGTCGCAACCGGTTCCAAAACCTTTACCTTTTCAGAAAAATATGGCCTAGGGCACCAAGGTGAAGTTCAGGATTGCATCAGCTGCTGAAATATTCGTGTTGGCAGACTGTGTCACATAACCGGTGAAAGAAGCTTCGACAGTGTACTGGCCTGCTGCCGGTTGCGGGGAAAAAGCAATCGGCAACGTACCTGTACCATAGTGGCCGAGAAGCGGCGAGTCAATTGGCAACGTCAGTGCATAAATGCCATACGAAGGAGCGACCGCCTGCGATTTTACCGTTACAGTCGGACTGCTGCCAAAGGTCTGCTTCGCTGCAACATAGATGGCTTCATAACTTGTGCTGGCCGGGTTCAACGTTACCGTACCGCTGATGCTCCTGGCAGCAGGTGTCGTCGACGAGAGCGGCAAGAGAATAGGTTCGGCACTGGTGCTCAAGACGGTGATGCTGGTTGAGTTAGCGACCGGCACTGAGGCAATGACTGTTGTTGTACGTCCGTCAGCGGTGAGAACGACGTCATAGGTTCCCGGCACTAGTCGGGCAAGCAGAAAATAGCCTTGGTTCGGATTTGGGGGAGGATCAGGTGTCGGCACAGTTGAAGCGATTACAGTGCCGTTCTGTTGCGCTGTGATATAAACATTGCTGCCAAGGGAGGGAACTTCGACATAACCTTCGATTCCGTTCAGCACAGTGGGAATTACCTTGATCACGGGCTTCAAGTTGTATCTGCCGCTTGCTCCCGCCTTGACGACTGACTTGCAAGCGTCGAAATCGAGCACAAGATCGACGCGTTGGCCTGCCGCAACATCAAATTCATTAATCAGCTTGATGCCGCTCTGCACCGCGCTCGGCGTTTCGAGGGGGATCTCGGTTGCAGTCCCCGAAAGCACAACCGAATTGGCGAGAGGGGTTGTCGTGTTGGGAACCAGAACCAGCCGGATTTGGGTGTAGTGCCCGGCAGGCAGCGGCGTCTGGCCCAATGTTTCCAGCGCACCGTTGGTAAGGTCGAGCAGGTTGATTTTCCGTGCCGGGTTGAGGGTAATGTCGGTCCAGCCGGCATCGCTTGCTTCGGCAGATGCGTTTTGATGAACACGTACCCTGCTGACAGTCACATTCACTTCATCATAGCCGCATGCTGCATCATCGGTCAAGGAGACGCTCAACGTTCCGCTTCCGCCATCAGAGCTGGATCCGCTTCCGCCTCCGCATCCGAAGAGCAGAAGTGATGCCGCGAAAGACAACACAACAACCAGAAAAATTTTCGATATCGAGAACTTTCCCTGTGACATGTCATTCTCCTTTTCAGGGCTTTTTTGCACCTGGTGCAGATAGCTCAGTCTGTAAAACCAGTAGGTACCAGAGGAAAAACGAGTTCCTCGATGCTTTTTGATCCTCCGGCGTGGACGGTCTCTCGTCGTTAGTCATATGCTGATTAGTTCCCATCCGGAAAGTTTCTCTGGGTCCGGAGCGGAACTTCCTCGTCGCTCGTTACAATCTGTCAACTGGCGATTGGATGGTCGGATATTTTACAGGTTTCAAGCGCATTCCCGGTTTTCGAGATTTTGCACTGAAGCCGATCACGCGCTCCTCGAAAGCTCCGCTCCGGCCTTGTCATCCTATTACAGGCAGTTCCCGAATTGAAAACCGACTTGTGCCTTTCCGGAGTTTCCGGTTGGCCACTGATTAAAACATATAACACCGTTTGTCTGATAATCAACTGCATGGATTGAAAGACGAGGCGAAAGTGCTGATAGATACTTTATCGAGATAGGCAGCTTGAAATATTCTCACCAGAAAGGAAAAGAGAGGAGATCAGCGAGGGGATGGGGGTCTGATTCCGCAGACCCCTGTTGCGGTGAATGGTTTACGGATATTTTCCTTCAGTCACGTCCTTGATTGATGATTCAATACCGTGCATCAACTCCTCCAACTCTTCAACGCAAATGGAGAGAGGAGGGAACACCACTATGATGTTTCCCAGAGGCCTGAGAAAAATGCCGCGTTTCCTGGCGTGCCTGCAGACGGCGATGCCGATTCTGTCCTGCCAGGGATAGGCTTCGCGGCTGCCCCTGTCGACAACCAGCTCTATACCGGCCATCATGCCGATCTGTCGCACATCGCCCACGTGTTCCCGTGTCGCTGTTTCCGCAAGCCGTTTTTCCAGGAGGTCCATCTTGGCCGGGAGGCTTGCCAGCAGGTGGTCGCTCTCGAAGAGATCCAGACTGGCCAGCGCAGCGGCACACGCAACCGGGTTGCCGGTAAAGGTGTGACCGTGAAAGAAAGTTTTCATTTCGCTGTAGTCACCAAGGAAGGCATCGTAAATCCTCTGTGTGGCGAGGGTGGCTGCCAGCGGCAGGTATCCCGCGGTCAGGCCTTTCGACAGCGCCATCAGGTCAGGGGTCACGCCTTCCCTCTCGCAGGCGAACATGGCGCCGGTCCTGCCGAATCCAACTGCCACCTCATCGGCGATCATAAGGATATCGTAGCGATCGCACAGTTCCCTGACTTTTGCAACGAACCCCGGAGGCTGGGCGATCATCCCACCGGCGCATTGCATGAGCGGCTCGATTATCAGGCCGGCGATGTTCTCCGCATTGTCTGCCATTATCCTTTCAAGCTCTGTCAGGCAGTGCCGGGGACAATTTCCGTCGCGGGTGCCGCCAAGCTCGCAGCGGTAGCAATAGGGTGAGGGAGCCTGGATCGACCTGAAGAGCAGCGGTTTGAAGACGCCGTGGAACAGGTCGATGCCTCCTACGCTCACAGCACCGATGGTGTCTCCGTGATAGGCGTTACGGAAGGTTATGAAGCACGATTTCCGGGCATGCCTGCCGCCCCGGTGCAGCTGATACTGGAATGCCATCTTCAGAGCTATTTCCACAGCCGTTGAACCGTTGTCGGAATAAAAAACCTTGCAGAGGCCGGGCGGGACCGTTTCCACGAGCCGCTTGGCCAGCACCGCGGACCTGTCGTTTGCGAGACCCAGCAGGGTGGAATGTTCGAGCCGGTTCACCTGTTCGATGACCGCATCGTTGATTTCCCTGCGGCAGTGCCCGTGCACGTTGGTCCAGACTGAAGCTATGCCGTCCAGGTAACGGTTGCCGTCTGTATCAAACAGATACGGACCTTCGCCGCGGCAGATCACGACCGGATCTTCCGCTTCCCAGTCTCTCATCTGGGTGAAAGGGTGCCAGACATAGGTATGGTCGAAGTTCTGCAACGTGCGGGTATCGAATTCAGCCACGGTTCACCTCCAGGGCAAGAACGGTTTCCAGGCGCATCCCGGCAACCTGCGGAGCGAGTTTCGCCACCAGGTCCTTTTGGTCACTGGTTTCGAGGCGGGGGAGAACCCCCAGGAGGGGGACGGGTGCAAGCTCCGAAATGAGGCGCGGGGCATATTCCTCTGCAGCGGCAGGGCTGCCGGCCTGGCCGTTGATGATGATGCCCGCTACCCTGATATGCCGCGCAAGGGCGCATTCGCAGGTCATGAGCGTGTGGTTTACGGTCCCCAGATCGGGGCGTGCCACGATGAGCAGCGGCAGGCCGAGACGTGCCGGCAGGTCTGCAACCAGCAGATCCTGAGCCAGGGGCACCAGCAGGCCTCCTGCGCCTTCAACGATCACCAGGTCGTGGGAAGCGGCGAGCTGTTCATAGGCGTCCCGTATGGGTCCGAAACTGATTTCCCTGCCTTCGCGGAGCGCAGCTTCCGAGGGAGCGATGGCCTCACGAAGAACATAGGGCGAGGTGACGTGAACCGGAGCATGGCATCCCGATGCCCAGCGGAGCAGTTCCGCGTCTTCCGAGATCAGTGAACCTTCCTTTTCGACTGCACCGCTGGTGACCGGTTTCAGGACTGCGACAGAGCAGCCCTGACGTGAAAGGTGCCGGGCGATCGCTGCGGCAACCACGGTCTTTCCGACACCGGTGTCGGTGCCGGTTATGAACAATCCTTTGGCTGAAATACGCTTCCTCCTTTAGCGCCCCATCAGCATGCGCACGTTTCGATGATCATACCCAGATCCCTGAGCATCTGCATGTCCCGGGCCTCGTCCCGGCCCGTTGTGGTAAGGTAGTTGCCGACCATCATCCCGTTGGCTCCGGCATGGAAAATCCATGATTGCAGGTCCCTGAGGTTCCGTTCGCGACCGCCGCAGACGGTGATCTTTTTTCCCGGAAGGACGAGCCTGAAGACGGCGATGATCGCCAGGCAGGTCATGGGGGTGAGATAATCCGCGTCACCCAGCCTGGTCCCGGGGATGGGGTTCAGGAAATTGACCGGCACCGAGTCCACGTCCAGGTCGCGCAGCGTCAGAGCCAGTTCAATGCGCTGGGCCATGGATTCACCCAATCCGAAAATGCCGCCGCAGCAGACATCGAGGCCGGCCTGTTTCGCGTTGCGGATGGTTGCAACATCCTCGTCATAATCGTGCGTTGTGCAGATGGACGGGAAAAAGGAGCGGGAGGTTTCCAGGTTGTGGTGGTACGTGACGGCACCGGCTTCCTTCAGGCGGACCGCGGCTTCCAGTTCTATGTTCCCCAGGGAACATGAAGGTGAGAGTGACGAACACGATCGGATTGTTCGCAGTGCAGCGCAGATGCGCTCCAGTTCGGGACCTTTGTTTATTGAAGAACCGCTCGTAACGATGCCGAAACAAGACGAGCCCGCTTTCCCGGCTTTGAGAGCGTTGGCGGCGATCTCTTCAGGGTCCAGCAGAGGGTAAACAGGGGCGTCCGTGTCATGGTGGACAGATTGGGCACAGAAAGCGCAGTTTTCCGGGCATCGGCCCGATTTGGCGTTGACGATCGAGCAGAGGCGGACCCTGTTGCCGAAGTGCTCCTCCCTGATCCGGTTGGCAGTGGCGAGCAATTGGTAAAAATCGTCCCCCCGTGCTGTTTCGAGCAGGGAAGATTCCCGGGGGGATGGTGCTGACCCTTCGAGCAGCCGCTGGATAATGTCCTGGAAACGTGTCATGGTGTCGATCTCCGCTTATTGGGGTATCACATGCAAGGCACCGTTGTCAACCCAGACGATGGTGATGGTTGACAACGATTGTGCGCAGAGAGAATACCCGTTGTGTGGGATATTTTTCAAGGGTTGCGCTTGGCTGGTTAAGAGGGGCTGTGGGGTTTCAGGTACAATTGGACAGCTCGATTATGTTCTTCGAGTGTCTCGGAGAAATGGTGGGTGCCGTCGTTTCTTGCAACGAAATAGAGGAACCCTGTTTTGGCCGGTGACAGGACTGCTTCCAGTGCACCTTCACCTGGGTTGCCGATGGGACCGGGCGGCAGGCCGGTGATGAGATAGGTGTTGTAGGGGGTCTTGCGCAGAATATCCTGCCGGGAGATCTTTCCAGCAAAGGCCCGCAGGCCGTACACCGAAGTCGGGTCGCTCTGCAGGGGCATGTCCAGTTTCAGCCGGTTGAAAAAAACCGATGCGATAAGAGGGCGCTCCCGGGGATCTATCGCCTCCTTCTCTATCATCGAAGCGAGCGTGAGGAGCATATGAGGGCTCAAGCCCTTTCTTTCTGCACGTTCGGCATACCTGTCTTCATAAACCGCTCTGAATTTGCTCACCATTGCACTGATCAGGGTGGCCTCATCCATTCTGGGCGATATCTCGTAGGTGCAGGGGAACAGGTAACCTTCGGCGCTGGGGGACTTGATGCCCAGTTCCGCCAGCAGGGATTTGTCGAAACAGCGGGCAAGGAATCGTTCTTTTCTGAAAATGCCGCGCCTGTCCAGCAATTCGGCAACCTGGTAGATCGAATAGCCTTCGGGGACGGTGAACCGAAAGGCATATACCTCTCCGGCAACCAGTTTCCTCAGTATTTCACGGGGAGGCATGCCATCGGTGAAGCGATAGGTGCCGGCCTTGATCTTGGCATCCAGTCCTTCAAGTCGTGCATGAAGATTGAAGAGTAAACTGCTTGATATGATGTGATGATTTGCAAGGTCGTCTGCAATCGTGTTTAACGTGACGCCTGAGGGGAAATCGAAGATTGCGGTTCTGTTGCCGGTACCCGGTCTGGAATCGAGAAAATGCAGATAGAAAAGTAAAGCGAAGGCAGGGAAGAGCAGGAACGAAGCTGCAGCCGTCAACCATCTATTTTTGTGCCGCCGGAAATGGGCAGGGAGTCGCCCCGAATAATCCTTGAAGGTCGTTTTGATGTTCATTGTCCGGTAGTTGTATGGCATCTTGCCGCAACTGTCAAGAAGCAAAACCGCACCGGGACTTTACCTCTTGACGGGTGTCTGCTCATTGGCTATAATCCGCCCACGTAATGCCGAAGTGGCGAAATTGGTAGACGCAGCAGACTCAAAATCTGCCGTCCGCAAGGACATGCCGGTTCGATTCCGGCCTTCGGTACCAAAGACAATTCGAGGATCATCGATTGTGTATAGAAAGCCCTGGGAAACCAGGGCTTTTTTTGCCTGTTATCTGGGGAAGCGCTGATACAGTAATGTTGAAATTGCGGGGTCGTACCTTTATGGTATGGTTGATGTGCTCGAACAGACTTGGGAGGTCCGATACTAGTGAATGCAAATGCAACGATGCGAACTATTGAAGAGCGGCGCAGCACCAGGATATTTACTTCGAGGGATATTGACGGAGAAGACATAATCAGGATACTGAATTCGGCCAACCAGGCGCCTTCCGCGCACAACAAGCAATCCTGGAGATTCATGGTGATTCGCGGTGACCGGAAACAGGCCCTCGCCGGCCTGGTGAGCGAGAAGGCCGGCCATTTCAGGAAACCGTCATCCACCCTGCTTCGCATGGCGGCGAGGAGCATTTCCAGCGCTCCCGTGGTGGTTGCTGTCGTGAATACGGGTGAGCTGGTGAACCATGGCGCACAATCGTTTGAAGATGTGGCGAATATTACGGATCTATTCAGAACCATGGAAATACAGAGTTCCGCGGCTGCAGTACAGAATATGCTCCTTGCGGCCGCCTCTCTCGGCTTGGCGAGCGTGTGGCTGGGAATCCTCTGCCTGGTCAGGGAAGAGGTGCTGTCTCTGCTGGGAGTTCAGGAGGGCGAGTTCATGGCGGTGGTGCCCATCGGATACGCGCAGCGGACTAGTGCTTCGCCACGCAAGAAGCCCCTGGAAACCATCGTCAGTTACCTGTCGTAATGTAGTGAGAACTTGACAGAAAAAACCATGATGCCGTGAGTCGTCTTTTACGGAACAGACGGAGCGGTGCGGGAGATGCCGCGAAAAGGGGGGATGATGGAGAACAGGTCGAAGAAGGTTTCCGAGTCGAGCGTGGTGCTGGCGCAGATCATGCTGCCGGCCGACACTAATCCCGCGGGGAACGTGCATGGCGGCGTCATCATGAAGCTGATCGACAATGCTGCGTATGTCGTCGCCTCGAGACACACCGGCATGAACGCGGTAACGGCTTCCATAGACCGGCTCGATTTCCACTGCCCAGTGTACCTGGGCAACCTGGTTACCCTGAAGTCAAGCATGAACCGGGCCGGCAGAACGTCCATGGAAATAGGGGTGAGGGTGGAAGCGGAAGACCTGAAGTTCGGCGAGGTGCGGCATACCGCATCGGCGTATCTTACCTTCGTAGCTTTGAATGATGCGGGGAGACCAAGCATTGTTCCCGAGCTGCTTGCCGAAACTGACGAAGACAGGAGGAGATTTTCCGAGGCGTCTGCGAGGTACGAGGCCAGAAAGACGGTCAAGGCTCTCTAGGGACAGTCTGAGAGCACTTTGGTACAATTTTAAAAGTATACCTCATCAAAAAAAATAATAACAGACTGTTTTTTGCGGCCACGAGTGGCTATACTTTAAATCAAGGTAGCGCTACCTGAAACAGAACGATGCGGTAAAGGAGCAGAATAACCGTTGAAGAAGTGCCACAGAATAAAGCAGCAAACAGAGGAGGACCGTATGAACGAGGACACTCCGCCGGGCTGTTATACAAAATACAGGAGAAATATACAGGCTTTCGCATATGCCTGAAACCCATGAAATGGGTACAGATCGTATTCGACATACAGAGGCCCGCTTCTTTCAAGCGGGCCTTTCATTGTTGGCGCACCCATGAAAAAAGCCCCCGGAGAACCGGGGTTTTTTTTGAATTCCACGGCGGCCTGCTATTTAGCTGGGCAGGGACCGAGGCGTTTCCCGATCATGGCCATTTTGGTTTTCATTTCCTTCCCTTCGATCCTGGTCGACGACTCCATTTGCCCATTGAAAGTGTCTCCGGCGTAGGTTATGGTGCCGGTGCCGGTCGTATCCTTGCAGACAACGGTCCAGCTTACGGTATTGCCGTCGATCTTCTGGTTTTTCATCGTGCAATCCGTCTGTTGGGGATCGGCTTCGGGCACGTACTTGTCCCTGGTCAGGCAGGTCTTCACCGAATGTGGCTTCATGGCCTCTGCCGGCATTCCCGGCATATCGATCTTGGTGGTGATTTCCCATTCGCCGTCCTGCATGTTCACCGATGGTGCTGCGGCTTCGGGGGCGGGCGCCGGTTCCGCGGGAGCAGCCGCTTCCTTTTTCCGGTCGCAACCGATAAGGGCCAGGGAAGAGACGAGAGCAACGATTGCCAGGGGTTTCCATACGCCATGCTTCATGTTTTCTCTCCTTTCGATTTCGGCGTCAGCCGATCTGCCTGCAAGCATGTCCGGTTTTCATGTGCGTGACGATCATGCAGTGTCATTGTGTGAATGTCTCAGGGGTTTGTTGCAGCCGGTTTCGGTATGCCGAAAAAATACCTAAGTTTTCAGAGATGTTAATGTTTTACTGATTTCTTGCAGCAACACTTCCAGTTCCCTGCGCAGGGTTTCCCGATCCTTCTGCTCCATGGTGTCAAGTTCGAGGCTGCGAAAGCCGCGGGAAAAACTCCTGATGAAACGGAACGGTGTGCGATGCGCCGACCGGGTTTTTCCCGGTTTCCGCATGGCCGCCGACAGGTCCCGGCGCTGGATCGCCCCGCTCTTGTACTGCCGGAACGCATCGACCATCTCCTCCCGGGTCGGAAGCCGCGATATCAGCACCAGCACGTCACGCGGAAAGGACGGCAGGCTGCGGCATTGGTCGAGTATTTCATCGGGAAGTCCCGCTACCGCCATGATTTCCGAAAGGGTGGCGACGGCTTTGCCGGTCAGGGCGGTGAGGTCTTCCAGGCGGCATCCCTTGCGCTTTTTCAGGGCTGACAGCGCTTCGGCTTCTTCGACGGCCGTAAGGTCCTGCCGCAGCAGATTCTCTATCAGCCCGATCTCGATGGGATCGCCCGCCACTATGCGCACCGGGATTTTTGCCAACCCGGCCATCCTGGCAGCCCGCAAGCGCCGTTCCCCGGCGGCCAGGACCAGTCCCTTTTCGGTCAGGTTGCAGAGAACGGGCTGCAGTATGCCGCTGTTTCTCACGGATTCTGCAAGAGCGTCAAGTTCTTCATCACCGAAGTGGCTGCGGGGCTGTCCCGGGTTGGCGTTCACTTCATCCACCGGGACCTGGTAGGTCTGGCCCTGCCGGTACCTGGGCCTGCTCTTTGCGCCCGTCGCTGGGTTCGCGTCCGGTTCCATGGCCGGGTCAGCATCGAAGAGTCCCAACTGTGACCGTTTCACCTTTGGTTTGAGGTCTGAATCAGCCATAAAAGCCTTCCTTGCGGACAGAGCGCGGGAAAAAATGGGTATCAAATATCTTACCGCAGGCGAAGAGCCATCGCTGCCGCGACATAGTAGCACAGATTCAACCTGATGGCCATGAAAGAGCTCTTGGATTGACGACGGGGAATCATTGGTTCGACCGGGCTTCAGAGCGGTCCGTTTTCCCGCTCCTTGATGTCCTCGTAGGGGGCGATCCTTTTTCGGTAGAGTTCCAGTTTGCAGCACTCCAACGCGCCGATCACATCATTGAAGCGCTGGTAATTCGCCGATGGGTAGAGTGTGATGAAGAGTTTGCTGAGGACGTAATTCAGGTTGCCGGCGAAATTCCCCTCATCGTCAAGTGATCTGAAGGCGTCTGCCAGGCTCTGGACGGCCGGGTCCAGCATCGCTCGCTTGTCTTTGACAATATAGGGCATGGAGTAACCCCCTTTATGAGATCTGATTGTCACCACGAAAACAGTCTTCAGGTCTGGCAGACGGGGCAGAAAAAGCTGGACCGCTGGCCGAGGCGCATGTTCAGGATAGTGGAGCCGCACACGCCACAAGGCAGGCCGGCACGTCCATAAACCTTGAGCTGCAGGCTGAAGTACCCGGGACGGCCGGTTTCGCGATGGAAATCGCGCAGTGTGGTGCCTCCGGCAGCAAGGGCATCCTCCAGCACCTGATGGATGGCGCCTGCAAGCCTGCCGCACTCTGCAGGTGACAGATTTTCGGCTGGACGGGCAGGGTGAATGCCTGCCTTGAAAAGTGCTTCGCTTGCATAGATGTTGCCGATGCCGGCAACAACGCGGTGATCCATGATGAGGGATTTTATGGCGATCCGCCGTGTGCGGGAACACTGGAAAAGGTATGTTCCGTCCACGGCTCCGGAAAGCGGCTCCGGTCCGAGGCTCGAAAGTAGTGGATGTTCCGCTGGTTCAGTGCCGATCCACAGCAAGGCGCCGAACCGTCTGGGGTCATTGAAACGCAGACAAATCCCGCCGGAAAACCAGATGTCTGCATGGTCATGAAGACCGGCATCAGTTGCCTGAGTCATGACGCGCAAGACCCCACTCATGCCGAGGTGGATGAGCAGGGTACCGGCACTGAAGCGCACCAGCAGGTATTTTCCCCGCCGCTCGACCGCTGCTGTTTTCAGTCCGACGAGACGCTGTCCGAGGTCTTCAGGGATCGGCCAGCGCAGTTTCGTCGAGCGGATCTCGACCCTGGTGATTTCCCGCCGCAGGATCAAGGGCTCGATGCCGCGGCGGATCGTTTCCACTTCAGGCAATTCTGGCATGGTTTTCCTGTCTGAAATGTTTGGGGATTGCTACCTGCCCAGCAATTTCGCCAAGTCTTCAAAGGGGCGGAAGCCGGCCAGCGCATGTTCACCATAGAGAAAGAACGGCACCGCCATGATACCCGATTCCCTGACCCTGCACCAGTCTTCATCAACGGCTGTCGCAAAAAGCCCTTTGTCCAGGACGTCAGCTACCTGGTCGGCCGGAAGACCTGCCGCCGAGGCAATGCTTTCAAGAACCGGAATCAAGGCGATGTTCCGTCCCTCTACAAAATAGGCATGGAACACTGAACTGCGGAAACGGTCTCCCTTGCCCAGTGTCTGAGCCCATTTTTCCAGTTCCTGCGCGCGTCGGCTGTTGGAAATGGTGGTCCGCTTTTCACCCAGGGGCAGTCCGAGCTCCTCTGCGGTACTCCGGATACGGCCCTTTCTGGAAGATTCGCTGTCAGGTCGCCGGTTCGGAAACAGTACGGAAAGCTCCATACCCTGTTCAGGAATTTCCGGATGCAGCGGGAACAGCGTCCAGCGAATCCTGATGCCGTATTCCCTCACCACTCTGTCAGTATGCACCATACTGAGATAACACCACGGTCAGATGTAATCGAATACAACTTCCAGAACGTCGTCTTCACTCATTTCCGTCCTCCAGTTACCGTGCAACCTTGAAGACTCTTCGCTGCTGTTCAGCCTGCAGGCTTTATTGGCATGCTTCCAGAAACTCTTCACCTTCGCCCGTTTCAATGAAGTATAGCTCGTATTGACGCTTCATCAAATTTGTGCGGATTCGGCGAGTTGACTCAAAATAAATGTAACCGTAGCATGCAGTAGAGCAGGAACGTTGCATCATATTAAAGGTAACCGAAAGGAGGCCTGGATATGGTGCTACGTTCACGCCGTGATTATCTCGAAGCCATCAGATCCCGATACAACAGAGCTTCGAAAGAAGCCAAGTCACGTATACTGGATGAATTCTGCGAAACTTGTGGCTACAACCGCAAATACGCGATCAGATTGCTCCGTAAGCAGGTAACCGTCAACAGTAGACCATCTTGAATGTGTAATTGATTTATGCTGGTGAGTTTTACTTTTCGGCGAGCCAGTTGTCAGGA
>DIFZ01000052.1 GCA_002419385.1 Geobacter sp. UBA5735 | reverse complement strand
TAAAACAAAATCAGACAATTGAAACGTAAGAAACGTCGTCCAAAAACCTAACCGGAAGATACTGATTGGTAATGAAAAAAAAAGAGCAAAAACTCAAAAAAACAACAGGTTAAGCATTTTATTTTAATAACGAGGCCGTTTCTTATGTGACGTCTTTCATGGTGGGGGAGCACGTGTGCAAAGTGACTTGGATGCCCTATGCAGATGAATTGCACACTTGCGGACAGCCCGTGCATGAGTTAAAATTCAAAGAAAGTTCGCACTCTAAGCAGTGAAGGAGGGAAAAATGAAAAAGCTACTTGTTGTCTTGTGCGTCGTATCGTGCGTGTTTCTCACGGCAGCTGCCGCAATGGCAGACAGCATCAACGGACGGGTCGGCCTCTCGGGGCGGATCGGGTTCCTGGTTCCGGCCGATAACGAGGTGTATGCGTATGGTGATGTTGAAACTGATGCCGGCTTTGTCGGTGGCGGCGGCCTCATTATCGGGCTTCCCAGCAATTTCGCCCTTGAGTTCGATGTGACGTATGCAGCCTTTGAAGGTGACGATTACTGGGGAGACAATTACGATTTCGATACCACCAACATATCGCTGGGATTGCAGTACCGCTTTGCCAACCTGCCGGCCCAGCGGCTCGTGCCCTACGTGGGAGCCGGGGTGGATATCCTGATGAGCGATACTGAAGACAACTTAGGCAACGATGCCAAAATAGACACGGTTGTGGGCGGGCATTTAAGCGGCGGTGTGGATTATTTCCTGGCGAGGAATTTCGCCCTGACCGCTGAAGTCAAATTCGTTTTCGCTCCTGATGCCGATATCAAGTACCAGGGGAATCATGTGGGTGAGTTCGACCCGACCAGCATAGCCACGACGTTCGGCATACGCGTGTTCTTTAATTGACGCGCGAACGTCTTGATCTGGGATGGAAAAGGCGGCCCCTGCAGGCCGCCTTTTCTGCATGGAGCGAGGTTTCGCGGGATGACGCGGTTACCCGGCGACCGTTCCCGGGCGCTGGTGACATTACCCGAAGATACCTGTAGTCAGGCGGGGGAAAAGTGGTGTATAGTCCATTGCAGCGCCGCTTTGAGAACGGAAGGACAACCCGTCATGGAATACCTCCAGATCCTGAAGAAATCACTGCTTTTTTCAGGCCTCAACGAAGATAACCTTGCCGAAGTATCTACCATTGCAACCAAACGGACCTATGCCAAGGGGGAGGTGCTGTTTTCTGAAGGCGAGTCTGCGGACGGCTTTTTCCTGGTTGCCACGGGCAGCGTCAAGCTGTCCAAGGTATCGCCGGACGGCAAGGAAAAGGTTCTGCACTTTGCCTACCCGTCGGAAACCTTTGCCGAGGCCGCCTTTTTCGGCGACGGCCGCTACCCGGCAGAGGCACGTGCCCTGGAGAAGGTCGAGACACTCTACTTCCCGAGGGACGCTTTCATGGGCCTCCTGGAGAGGAATCCCCGGTTCGCGCTCAACCTGATCGTTACGCTTTCGCTTTCGGTGCGCCGTTTCGCCCGCCAGATCGAGGAGCTCACCTTTGCCGAGGTCCCCTCCCGGCTGGCTGCCTATCTCATCGAACTGGCTGAGAAAAAGTCCACCACTTACCAGGGGACCACCTACCTCGACCTGGAGATCAAAAAGGGTGAGTTGGCCTCCCACCTGAGCACGGTCAGCGAGACCCTGTCCCGCGCCCTGAAGAAGCTGAAGGACGAAGGGGTGATTGACGTGAAGGGGAGCAGGGTGGTGATCCACAACATGCTCCGCCTGAAGGAAATCGCCGGCAAATAGGTGCGGGCGGCTTTTCGAGCGGCCGGAGGGGATTCGGGCGAGCCCCGACAGTTCTACGTTAACGTTTGCATTTTTGTATCCAAATTTTATATAGTGAACGCACTACAGGAAGCAAAGGAAGCTCATGATACGAAAGATTCTTGTTTATCCGGACCTGGAGCTGAAGAAGAAATCAGCTCCGGTTGCCATAATTGACGACAAGATCAGGGAACTGGCGCGTGACATGGCCGAGACCATGTACGATGCGCCAGGGGTCGGCCTCGCCGCCCCCCAGGTCGGGGTGCACCAGCGGGTGATCGTGATCGATGTTTCGCCCAAGGACGAGGATCCCGGCCTGATCGTGGCCATCAACCCGGAAATCGTTCATGCCGAAGGTGAATCCTTTGAGGAAGAGGGCTGCCTGTCGCTGCCCCGGTACGGCGCCAATGTCCGCAGGCATGCACAGGTGGTGGTCAGGGCCCTCGACCTGGAGGGCAAAGAGGTCGTTTACCGTGCAGACGGGCTCCTGGCAATCGCGTTCCAGCATGAGATCGACCATCTGAACGGCACCCTGTTCGTGGACCATCTCTCCCCACTGAAAAAGGATATCTTCCGCAAGAAGTATCGCCAGATGATGGAGGAAGCGCGGGTGGGGGCCTGATGGGAAAGCTGCGCGTGGTATTCATGGGGACTCCGGAATTCGCCTGCCCGACCCTGCAGCGCCTTGTCGAACGCGGCGATGACGTCGTTGCCGTGGTCACCCAGCCCGACAGGCCGAAGGGGAGGGGACAGAAACCGGTTCCGCCGCCGGTGAAGGAGCTGGCGGAACGTTACGGGATCCCGGTGTTCCAGCCGGTCAAGGTGCGGGCAAGCGAGTTTGTCGACCAGATGCGGAGCCTGGCTCCGGACCTGGTCGTGGTGGTCGCCTTCGGCCAGATCCTGCCCAAGCCGCTGCTGGACATACCCCGGCACGGCTGCATCAATGTCCATGCTTCGCTGCTCCCCCGCTATCGCGGCGCCGCGCCCCTCAACTGGTGCATCATCAACGGCGAGACCGAGACCGGGGTAACCACCATGCTCATGGATGTGGGGCTGGATACCGGCGACATGCTGGTGAAGATCTCAACTCCAATCGACCCGGAGGAGGATGCGCGGTCCCTCCACGACCGGCTGTCGCTTCTGGGGGCGGATGTGCTGGACGAGACGCTGGAGCTCCTCGCAGCCGGCCGTCTCTCCCCGGAGAAGCAGGATGATTCCCTGTCGTGCTACGCACCGATGCTGAAAAAGGAGGACGGCCGCATCGACTGGAACCGGGAGCCGGTTGCGGTGAAGAACCTGGTTCGCGGCATGAATCCGTGGCCGGGAGCCTTCACCTGCCTGGACGGCAAACTGGTCAAGGTTTTCCGGGTAGCGACAGGTGAAGGGCGGGGCATACCGGGGACTGTGCTGGCGGCCGACCGCAACGGCATCGAGGTGGCCTGCAGCGGAGGCAGCGTGATTCTTCTGGAACTCCAGCTGGAAGGCAAGAAACGGCTTCCGGCGCGGGACTTCCTGGCCGGCTGCCGGATCGGGCCGGGCACGCTCCTGGGCAAGGGGGCCTGAATCCATGTCCCGTGCCGGTTCACGCAAGATTTTCGCAGGCAAGTCGCTGTTCGTTGCATTGATGGCAGCGGCCTGCCTGCTCATTACCGGGGTGCTGGTCTTTCTCTGGTGGGTCCAGGGCGTCGGCCTTTCTGCGCTGCACCCGTTGCTTCCCGTCATCACCTCGTATTCCCTGGGTTTCCTGATCCTGGTCATGGTGACCGGGACAAGCCTGCTCCTCGTCACCACGCTGCTTGGCAAGGACATTCTGCTTACCCGCCTGTTGCGCGGCCTGGCCATCAGGCTGCTTTTGCCGCTGATCGAGTTCATCGGCAGGCTGGCGGGGATTCACCGGGACAGGATCCGCCAGTCCTTCATCTCCATGAACAACAGTCTGGTAATTTCCCAGCTTCCCCGGATCAAGGCCGACCGCGTCCTTATCCTCCTCCCTCACTGTCTCCAGCTGGCCGACTGTGATATCAAGGTCACCGGCGACATCGGGAAATGCGTCCGCTGCAACAGGTGCGACATATCGGGCCTTGCCGGGCTGGCTGAAAAGTACCGCATCCATATCTCTGTTGTGACGGGCGGCACGCTGGCGAGAAAGGTCATCATGGAAAAGCGGCCCAAGCTGATCGTGGCCGTGGCATGCGAGGGCGATCTCACGTCCGGCATCAGGGACTGCTATCCGCTGCCGGTGCTGGGCATCCTCAACGAGCGGCCCTTC
The DNA here is from genome assembly GCA_002419385.1 of Geobacter sp. UBA5735. Taxonomy (GTDB): domain Bacteria; phylum Desulfobacterota; class Desulfuromonadia; order Geobacterales; family Geobacteraceae; genus RPRC01. The sequence continues at coordinate 193,509 of DIFZ01000052.1, read as the reverse complement.
GGACCCTGCTTCAACACTTCCGTCGATACCGCAAAGATAGACGAAGCCCTCCGGGCGATCGTCGGCTGATCGCATTCCTCCTTTCGGTGAAACGTCATTCACATGAAGTCTCTTATCGCTGAAAAAGCGCTGCTCAGGATCCGGGACGAGATCCGGGCCGCCAACGGCAATGAAGTCTTTTTCCTCGGGCGCACCGATGAAAACAGTGTCGTGGTGGAAGTGGAGCCCCTGGCCCGGGGAAGCAGGGACGCAGTTGCCGCCATCGTAATCGCTGTCTCTTTCGGTGACGTGGTCCTCCACAATCATCCTTCCGGAGATCTCACGCCGTCAAACGCCGACCTGGAAATTGCCTCCATACTCGGCAACCAGGGCGTCGGCTTCTACATCGTCGATAACGGGGCGGAGCGCTGCTACCAGGCGGTGAGCGCTTTTACCCGGAGAACCGTCGAACAGCTCTCCTATCCGGAAATCGAGCAGTTCTTCGCCCCGGGCGGGGTCCTTTCCGGGAGCCTGGATGGATACGAATACCGGGAAGAGCAGAGCCGCATGGCCTTTGCCGTTGCCGAGGCGTTCAACGGCGAGCGGGTTGCGGTCATCGAGGCAGGCACCGGCACCGGCAAGTCCCTCGCCTACCTGCTGCCTGCCGTTCTCTGGGCGGTCCGTAACCGCGAACGGATCGTGATTTCCACCAATACCATAAATCTCCAGGAACAGCTCATCAGGAAGGACATACCCTTTCTCCAGGACAAGGGCAGGCTTGCCTTCAGGGCGGTCCTGGTGAAGGGGCGCTCCAACTATCTCTGCCTGCGAAAACTGGCCTCCGTGGAAAAAGAGCCTTCACTGTTCAAGGACGATGGCAAAGCAGGCGAGCTGGAGACTCTCCTCCAGTGGAGCAGAAAAACCGCCGAAGGCTGCAGGAACGACCTGAGCTTCATTCCGACCGGGGACATATGGGAGGAGGTTTGCTGCGAGGCCGACCAGTGCGGCCGGGCAAAGTGCGCACAGTACGGAAGGTGTTTTTTCTACAGCGCCCGACGCGAGGCTGCCGGCGCCGACATCCTGGTGGTCAATCATGCGCTCCTGCTGGCGGATGTGGCGTTGCGCAGCGAAACGGGCTACGATTCGTCGGCCGTCCTGCCCCCGTTCAGCCGGCTTATTTTCGATGAAGGACACCACGTGGAGGATGTGGCCACCAGCTTCTTTTCCTCCCGCATCTCCCGCCAGGCGCTTCTGCAGATACTGGGCCGGCTCCAGCACCCGAGAAAGCCCCAGCGTGGCGTCCTGCCGCAGCTTTCCGCGCGGATATCCCGGGACATCCCGGAAGAACTGGAAGCACTCTTCATGGAGATATCCGGGATACTGGAAGGCAGCCTTCTGCCGGGACGGACGTCCCTGGCGGACAAGGTCGCGTCGGTGCTGGATTCCCTGGGTCTTTCCCTGCTTGCATATCTGAAGCGAAGCATCGACGGCAAAGGGGAGCACAAGCTCAGGGTAACCGGTCCGCTTTACGGCGAAACCTTCTGGAAAGAGACCGAGCAGGCAGTGCAGAGCCTCGTGCGTGAACTGACAGAATACACTGCGTGCCTCAAGGGCTTGTTCCGCGCCTGCGGGCAGCTTCCCGAGGCGATATTGGCAAAGCTTTCCGGAAGTCTGATCGATCTGCGCGGCATACGGGGAAGGCTGGAGGGTGTCATCCACGACCTGGGGCTCTTCCTGGCGCGGGACGAACAGGTCTGCCACTGGTTCGAAGTCAGAAGCGGCGGCAAGGGGGGGCTGGCGCTGAGGCTCTGCTCCTCGCCGATAGAGGTGGCGGATTCCATAAAATCGGTAATCCTGGACAAGTTCCGGACCGTGGTGCTGACCTCGGCCACCCTGGCGGTCGGCGAACGATTCGATTACCTGGAAAAGAGAACCGGTATCGATCTCATCGACCGGTCCAGGGTCACGGAACTCCTCCTTCCTTCCCCCTTCGACTATGAGCGCCAGACCTTCATCGGCATTCCCGACGACATGCCGGAACCCACGGATCCGGGCTTCGCGGCCGCGCTCACGGAGCGTCTGCTGGAGTGCCTGCTCATCTCGCAGGGGAGGGCGTTCGTGCTCTTCACTTCCTACGATCTGCTGGCGCGGGTTTATGCTGCGCTCCGCGAGCCACTCGCACAGGCCGGGCTGACGCCCATGCGGCAGGGGGAGATCAACCGGCATCTGCTGCTCGGCCGCTTCAGGAAGGAGCGCAATGCCGTGCTGTTCGGCACAGATTCTTTCTGGGAAGGGGTGGATGTCCAGGGCAGGGCGCTGGAGCTGGTCGTCATCACCCGGCTGCCGTTCCGCGTGCCAACGGAACCGATCCTGGAGGCCCGGGCCGAGCACATTTCCTGCACGGGTGGCGACCCGTTCATGGAGTATACGGTTCCCCAGGCGGTGATCAAGTTCAAGCAGGGTTTTGGCCGGCTGATACGGAGCCGGGACGACCGCGGAGCGGTCCTGATCTTCGACAGGCGGGTGCTTTCCCGGAACTACGGCAGGATTTTCCTCGATTCCCTGCCCAGGGCGACGGTCACCAGGGGGCCGGGCAAAACGGTGATGCACGGAATGGAGACGTTCTTCAGAGAACCGTGAGCAGGGCCGCCGCTACGACAGCGCCCTGGCCACGGTCAGAACGGAAACTTCCCGCGCCCCGGCCGTTTTCAGCGCCCTGGCGCATTCTGTGACGGTGCTGCCGGTGGTGAAGACATCATCCACCAGCAGCAGTCGCCTGCCCTCGAAGCGTTCGGGGCGGACGACCTCGAAGGCGCCGCGGACGTTCCGCTCGCGGTCCGCGGCGGCCAGGCCGGTCTGGGGTTCTGTCCAGCGTATGCGGCGGAGATTGTCAGCCGAGAGGGGTATGCCCCACCGTTTTGCCACTACCGCCCCGATCAGCTGGGCCTGGTTGAATCCGCGCGCCCTCAGTCGCCTGTCGTGGAGCGGGACCGGCACGATCAGGTCTGCTGCAGCATCAGTTCTCAGACCTTCCAGGAAACGGCTCGCCAGCAGCCCCAGGGGACGGGACAGGTGCGCCTTCTTCCCGTACTTGAAACGGTGGATCAGGTCCTGCACCGGCCCGTCGAACCCGAGAGCCGACCGCGCCCTGTCGAACGGGCGGGTTGCGGTCAGGCATGTTCCGCACAGGTGGTCGATGCCGCCCTTTCTGGCGTGGGGCACGCCGCAGACAGGGCACAGGGGTGAGTCAATGACGCGGATAGTTCCCATGCACGCCGGGCAGAGGTGAATCTCCGCCCGACCGGGGATGAACGCTCTGCAGCAATGGCAGAGCGGCGGGAAGAGAATGTCCAGTAGAGCCTTGAGCAGCACCGCCTCAGAGCCCCATGTCCTGGTTGACCACGAGCACCCGTATATCGGAATACTTCGGTTTCCGTTCCAGGACAACGGTAATCCTGCAGATCCGCTCCGGTGAATCGCAGTCGTTGCAGAAGCCGGTTTCCGCACAGGGGGTCTTGTAGTTGAGCCGCCTGGCGTTTGGCGGCGAAGCCCAGTTTTTCACCCTGCGGATCGCATCGTCGATGGTGCCGTCCACCAGCTTGTTGCGTCCCACCACCACGATGACCTTTTTCGGGCCGAAGAACATTGCGCCGACCCGGTTGCCGATGGCGTCGATATTGACCAGGCATCCGGAAAGGGTGAGGGCGTTGCTCCCGGAGAGGAACAGGTCGCAGCTCTGCTGGCGCCGCATGATGTCGACCCTTTCTTCGAAGGTGAGGCCCGGGGCTCCGTGGATGAGGAGTTCCTTGCCCTGCTCGAGCAGTCGCGGCCCTACCTGCAGGTCGGCCACACTCATGGAACCGCCGAAGCCGACGGTTACCGCTCCTTGCGCTTCGGCGACGATGTAGTCCGCCGCTTCGGCGGCGGATTGGCAGAAGAATGCGCTGAAACCGTTCTTTTCCAGGGAAGCCGCCGCCGTCCGGCATTTGCGTTCATGGATCCAGTTGACGAGGTTTGCGGTCATGGTCATTTTTTCGTACCTCTTGATGGATTTCTTCTATGTATACCATACCGGCGCCCTTCAGGAAAGCTCACCGCGCGGCGGGGAAGCTGCTGCCTGCCAGGTAAACCTTGCGGCAACACCTCGCAAATAGTATACTTACGCCGATTTGCATGGGTTTTCACACCCCGTGTCGGTGCCGCTTTGCATGAAACTGAATGAACCTTTTATGAATAAAACCAAGGGAAAATACAGCCGGATACGGCTGCTGCTGGTATGCCTGGCCGCCTTGCTGCTCCTGCTGCTGGGGGGAGGGGTTTTTTTCGTCCGGAATGCCCTTGATCTCGAAAACTACAAGTCCGTCATCCTGGAAGCTCTCCAGGCCGGACTGCATCGGCGCGTCATTTACGAGAAGGGATCGTTCTCCTTCAAACCCGCTCCTTCATTCACGTTCAAGAAAATCGAGATCATGGACAGGGACGGTTCCCGCCCCTTCCTGCGAGCGGACCGCCTTACCTTCAAAGTGTCCCTCCTTCCGCTCCTGGATCGACGACTGGTGGTGAAGAAAGTGGAGCTCGACCGGCCTGCGGCCACCGTGGTGCGCGATTCTGCCGGTGTGCTCAGCATAGCCGATCTGCTGGGAGCGGCGGGGAAAGGCGTCTCCATGCAGATCCGGGGGTTCACGGTGAAAGGGGGCACGCTCCGCTTCGTCGATCGTGCCATCGGCCCGGGCGAGGTGGTGACGTCCATGGAGGGGATCGCCCTTTCCATGACCCACCTCTTCTGGGGAAAGAGCTCCCACCTGAAGCTCTCCGCCAGTCTGGTCCAGGGGAACGGGCGGGGCGACGTCAGGATCAGCGGCACGGTGACGCCGGCGGCCAAGGGAAAACCGCTGACAGATACCTCCTTTTCCGGCTCGGTCGAGGCGAGCGACCTTGATGCCGGACATTTCTGGGGCTACTATCGTCCCTATGTGCCCTTCCAGAAAATCGACGGCCGTTTCCAGCTGGACGGCAGCTTCAAGGGGAAGCTTGCCCGGTTCAGTTCCAAGGGCAAGATCAAGGTCCGGAATGTCCGCTTCGCCTATCCCCAGGTGTTCCATTCCGTGCTGACCCCGAAAAAAATTGCGCTCTCCTATGCTCTGGAGCTGACGGAGAAAGATCTGGACGTCACGTCCCTGCACCTGGATGTTGACGGGCTCGACGTCAAGGGGAGCTGCGCCCTTCGGGACCTCCACAGCGGCGATATTTTCATTGACGCCAGAGCGGCCACTTCAAAATTCCGCCTGGAGGATTTCGGCGGGTACATACCGTACGGCATCATTGCCACAGACGCGTCGGAATACATTGAACAACATATCAAGGGAGGGCTCTACCGGCTGGAGAAGGGGACCCTGGCCGGGCGCGTGAGCCAGATCGCCCACATGGAAAAGGGCACGAACTACAATGTACTCTTCATAAAGGGGACGGTCGAAAAGGGCCTGCTCAGCTACGGTCCGGCAGTGCCGGCCTTCAACGACATCAGCGGAAACCTGGAAATGCGGGGCAGGGATTTCATCCTTTCCGGCATGCGGGCCAATTTCGGCACGTCCCCCTTTGCCCTGGAAGGGCGGATTACCGATTATCCCCTGAAGATGCCGTGCCGCTATCCTTTCACCATGTCCATGAAACCCCGGCCGCCCGAGGTGGCGTGGCTTCTGCAACAACAGAAGAGCAGGCAGTTCGCTTTTTCCGGCGATTCGGACCTTTCCCTCCAGGGAAACGGCACGACATCGGGGTATCTGCTTTCGGGAACATGGGACCTGTCGGCCGCGGCCTTAAGCTGGCGTGATCTGATCGCCAAGCCGGCAGGCCGGGCGGCAAGGCTGTCGTTCCAGTCAATGCTCGATGAGGAAGGAACACGGGTGCCCGTGTTCCGTTACGACATGGGACCCCTTTCGCTGGCCGGTGCCGTGGAGTATTTCCCGGGCAGGAAAACCGTGCCCCTGTTCAGCATCAGGTCAAACGACATCCCGCTTCAGGCAGTTGCCCCGGAGATACCGAAGCTTGCACGGTATAAACCGTCCGGAAAGATGCGACTGAATCTGAAGGGAGTCAGGAAGCAGCCGGGGGACCTGGCCTTGACCGGCGAACTTGCCCTTTCGGGAGCTTCCTTCAAAGCGGACGGATTTGCTAAGCCCGTGACCGGCATCAACAGTACCATCTTGTTCCAGGGAGACACCCTGAAAGCTCCCCATTTCACTGCCAGGATCGGTAACTCGAACATATCCGGCAGCGGAGCGCTGGCCGGGTTTTCTTCCCCCGCTGTTTCTCTCTCCTTCTCCTCTCCTTCCCTTGATCTCGCGGATCTTGGGCTGTATTCAGGGGGGAAACCGGTCATTGCGCACAAGGTGCATGGCTCCGCAACCTTGAGGAATGAAGCCGTGACCATCAGGCAGCTTTCGTTCCAGGTCAACAGATCCGCACTGCGGCTGAGCGGGACGGTGCATGATCCGCGGCACCCAAGGGCCGACCTCGTTCTTGATGCAAGCTACCTGGACATGGATGACGTAGCGCTTCTGGCTGCACTGGAACGGGGCAAAGAGGTGCGCAAAGAGCCCAGCCGGCTGTCACTCAATGCAACCGTGACCGCTGAGGCGGGCAGGTTCAACAAGGTCGATTTCAGGAAGCTCAGGACATCGGTTCACCTGGAGCAGAAGGTCCTCTACCTGGAAGGGGTGGAGTGTGCTGTCCTGGGGGGAGCTTTCGCCGGCAAGGGGCGGATCGATTTCGGGAGCGTCGGAGGGCCCCGGTATCAAGCGTCTTTCGATGTGCGGAACTTTTCTGCTGCCCAGTTTCTCCAGGTGCTGGATACCGGAAGGGAACTGACCGGGACCATGTCGCTGGAGGGGGAGCTGACGGCAAAAGGTGATTCGTTCGCCGAAATCAAGGCATCGTCCCTCGGCAATGTGAAACTCCATTGTGAAAAGGGAAGCCTGAGAAAATTCGCGCTGCTTTCCAAGCTGTTTTCGGTCCTGAATGTCTCGCAGCTGTTCAAGTTCAGGCTCCCGGACATGGTTTCCGGTGGCATGCCCTATAACCAGATAAATGCATCCTTTTCATTCCGGGACGGGGTCGTCACTACCAATGACCTGTTCATTGACAGTAATGCCATGAATATCTCGATGGTGGGAAACTTCGATCTGGTGAAAGAACGGCTGGATGTCACCATAGGTGTGAAGCCGCTGCAGACCGTCGATAAGGTGATCAGCCGGATACCGGTGGTGGGGTGGGTACTGACGGGCAAGAACAAAAGCCTGATCAGCGCGTACTTCACCGCCAAGGGGAGCCTGGACAACCCGACCGTGACGCCGGTCACCGTCACGTCCCTGGCCAAGGGAGTTTTCAATATTTTCAAGCGGTTGTTCAGTCTGCCGGCAAAACTGGTCACGGATACGGGAGAGGTGATTATCAATAAATAGGCACAGGGCGCAGGGCAAAAGGCAAAAGGCAAAAGGCAAAAGGCACAAGGCAAAGGGCAAAGGGGGAAACTGATTGGATGGTTTCCGTCCGGAAACCTGTGAAGACAGTAGTGGCAGGCCCTCGTGCCTGCCCACTGGAAGGGCACCCACAGGGGGGCGCCCCTACATGTTCACCCCCCGCTGCAGGAGCGCCCTGCCGGTCGCAACCGTGGCGGAATAGCGCGGTGATCTGACGTAACGCACGGGCCGGGCGCGTTTTCTGCTGCGTTGCTTTTTCAGGGATACCGCAAGGAACTGCCGTCTCCACACTCTCACGGCATCGAGAGCAGAGAGGTAGCCGCAGTAAATGACCAGGCATGCGCCAAACAGGACCAAAGGTTCCATGGAGAGTCCTCCCTCTGTTTATTCATGTTTTCAGCTTACCGGATGTGTGTGACAGAATGTGTCGCAAACTTGATTTGGGTGCCGGATTATTTCTGTGCCGAGCGCTGCAGGGGGTGCTGGATGGCCGTTCCGTCATTTGCGGTCAGTGAGGAAAAGAACCGGTGGCTGAGGGAGCGGATGGCGGCCCTCGGGGTGCGGGAAGAGGATTTTGACGAAAAGTTCGTCCGTTCTTCCGGCGCGGGAGGCCAGCATGTCAACAAGACGTCCACCTGTGTCCATCTGCGGCATGTCCCGACAGGATTGGAAGTGAAATGCATGAGGGACAGGAGCCAGTCGGTCAACCGTTTCCTGGCACGGCGCGAACTGCTGGAAAAGATTGCCGGACTGCGCGGTGAAAAATCCTCGCGGGAGAGGGAGCGCAGTGCCGCGGCGCGGCAGAAGGCAAAAAGGAGGAAGCGGGCAAAGATGAAATACGGGACAGGGAGCGGAGAGACGGAATGATCAGGAAGGAATCGATTCGGGCACTGGAACTGGACAGGATTCTGCGCAGGATCTCGGGCTACGGCCACAGCGATGCGTCACGGGATGCCATTCTCGGTATCGTGCCCCTGTCAGAGCGTCACCTCATCGAGCGCCGTTTCGGCATGGTGGAGGAGCTTCGCGCCCTTGTGGCACAGGGGGTGCCGCTCTCCCTGTCCGACTTCGAGGATGTCACCCCCCTGCTGGGGAAACTCCGGCCGCACGGGGCCATTCTCGCCCCCCTGGAACTGGTGACGTTCCTTCCCGTTCTGCGCGTGCTGTCTGCCGTCGCCGTCCAGATGGGATACCGCAACGACCTGCCCCTGCTGCAGGACCTCGCCGGCTCAGTAACCGGATTCCCGGACATCCTCGAGCCCTTGGAGCGGTCCCTGGATTCGGAAGGGAACATGCTGGACAACGCTTCCCGGCTGCTTTTCGAGTTGCGGGCCAGGAAGAGGGTTTTGACTGCCCGCATCCGCAAACGCCTGGAAGAGATCGTGCGCGAGCGCGACATCTCGGTTTTCCTGCAGGACGATTTCGTCACCCAGCGAAGCGGCAGGTGGGTTATCCCGGTGAGGATGGATTCCAAGGGCCAGGTGCCCGGCGTGGTGCACGACGTCTCCAATTCGGGCGAGACCGCTTTCATGGAGCCGCTGGAGATCATCGGCCTGGCCAACGAACTGGAAAACCTCTCGGCCGAGGAAAAGGTCGAGGAAATAAGGATCCTGCGGGAGATCTGCGGCTGGATACGGGAGGATGCCGCCGAGATCGAGTGCCAGCTGGCGGTTCTCGTCCAGCTGGATCTGCTCAATTCCATCGCCTTGTTTGCGGATTGCCTGGATGCCCGTGTTCCGGCGGTCTCTGATGGCCAGGTAATGCACCTGGTCCGGGCGAGACATCCGATCCTGGTGCTGCTCCAGCAGGAGTCGGGGACAGGGGAGGTCGTTCCGCTCGACATCTCCCTGGACGACGGAGACCCGGTCATGGTGATAACCGGCCCCAATGCCGGCGGCAAGACCATCGCCCTCAAGACCGCCGGCCTGCTGCTGCTCATGGCGCTGTCCGGCATCCCGGTGCCGGCCGGGGAGACCTCGGTGTTTCCTCTGGCAGACGGCCTCCTGGCCGACATCGGGGACGAGCAGTCCATCGAGAGCAGCCTGTCCACCTTTTCCGCCCACGTGGCGAACATCTCCTCGATCCTGAGTGGGGCCGGGGGGAAATCCGTCGTCCTCCTCGACGAACTGGGGACCGGGACCGAACCGCTGCAAGGGGCGGCCCTGGCCTGCTCCGTGCTCCAGGAACTGCAGGGCAAAGGTGCATTGGTAATTGCGACGACACACCTGACGGACATTGTCGGCTTCGTGCACCGTCGTGACGGCATGGTCAATGCTTCCATGGAGTTCGACCGGGAGACCTTCACACCACTGTACCGGTTGAAAAAGGGCGAACCCGGCCAGTCTCACGCCCTGGAGATCGCCCGCAGGTACGGCATACCCGACCCGGTCATCGAGCGCGCGCACGGCATGCTCGGTCGCATGGAGACGGAGTTCCACCAGCTTCTGGACGACCTGAAATCCCAACGGCGCGAATATGAGGAAACCCTGGCCGGGCTGGAGTGCCGGGGACGCAAGCTGGCCGAACAGGAGAGGGATCTCGCTTCGCGGCGGGCAGGCTGGGAACTTGAACGCAAGGAGTCCTTCGAGAAGGCATACCGGGATGCCAGAGAGGTCGTGGCCGGGGTCAAGCGGGAGGCCAATGCGCTGCTGGAGGAAACCAGGCGCGAACGGAGCCGGACATCCCTGAAGAAAATCGCGGAAGTGGAGGAACGGATCGAAGAGAAGCTTCGTGAATTCGGCGGTGAACCATCGCTTGCTCCGGATCAGGTCCACGAAGGAGACACGGTTTTCGTCCGCTCAATCGGTTTCGACGCGATGGTTCGGTCTGTTGATTCAAGAACGGGCCGAATTCGCCTCAGTTTTGCGGGGAAGGATCTGGAGGTGGCGCTGGCGGATCTCGCGCCGCGAAAGGGCGCGGCGCCCAAACCTTCACGGAAATCCCGGCAGAAAGCGGACGTGCGGGAAGAGACGCCGCTGCAGCTCCACCTCATCGGCCTGCGCGTGGACGATGCAGTGACCAGGCTGGAGCCGTTTCTCAACCATGCCTCCCTTGACGGGATCGGCGAGGTGCGGATCGTGCACGGCAAGGGGACCGGCGCCCTGATGCGTGGCGTCAGGGAGTACCTGGACGGCCATCCCCTGGTCGAATCCTTCCGTGACGGGGAGCCCTTCGAAGGGGGGGGCGGCATGACGGTGGTGAGGATGAGGAGATAAGAGGAAAAGCGGAATTCAGGAGCCAGGAGTCAGGAGTCAGATCCGTAATCCATAATCCATAATCCAAAATTTATAATCCAGAATCCAAAATCCATAATTCAGGAGACAGCCAGAAAGGGAAAGGCAGGACAGGGTGATAGTAAGCATCATTTGCGCTATGGCGGAGAACCGGGTTATCGGCCGCGGCACGGTCATACCCTGGGACCTTCCGGATGATCGCGCCCGTTTCCGGGAACTTACCTGGGGGCACCCGGTCATCATGGGGAGACGGACCTTCGAATCTCTCGGCCGTCCCCTGCCCGGAAGAACCAACATTGTCCTGTCGCGGGACCACGGGTATCGGCCGGAAGGAGCTGTCGCGGCCGGTGACCTGGAAACAGCTCTTTCTCTCGCGGGGAACGGCAATGAAGTCTTCATCTGCGGCGGGGGGGAGGTCTACCGGCAGGCGATGCCCCTCGCCGGCAGGATTCATCTCACCCTGCTTCACAGGGTATTCGCAGGTAATGTGTTTTTCCCGGAGATTCCCGCTGATTTCATAGAGGAAAAAAGGGAATTTATCCCGGAGCCGATCCCCCACACCTTTCTGTTCTACGAACGGAAAGGGTAGTGCGGCCCCTGACTCCTGACTATTGAATTTTGGATTATGGATTTTGGATTATGGATTACGGATTCTGGATCTGACTCCTGACTCCTGACTCCTGACTCCTGGACTCTGACTCCTCAATTCCTGTTCCTGTTTTTTCCTTGTGCCTTGTGCCCAGCGCCCTGTGCCTGCGTCTATGCATTGTGTTCCCGCGTGGCGTGGAACTCGAGTTCCTTCCAGTTTTCCATGGTGTTTTCCAGACGCCACTGGCTGCCGGCCAGGTAAGCCAGGTTCCCTTCACCATCGTTGTACAGGTTCATGACCTCACGCTTCAGGAACTCGTCGAGTTTTTTCTTCTCTCCGGTCACCCAGCGGGCCGTGACGTAGGAAACCGGCTCATAGGCCGCCTTGACCCCGTATTCGTGCTCCAGGCGGTGCATGACCACGTCGAACTGGAGCAGGCCGACCGCGCCGATGACCCAGTCGGCTCCCATCAGGGGGCGGAATACCTGAGTGGTTCCCTCTTCGGCCAGCTGAACCAGCCCCTTTTCCAGGGCCTTGGACTTCAGGGGGTTGAGGAGACGGATCTTGCGGAAGTGTTCCGGAGCGAAGTTGGGGATGCCGGTGTACTGCAGGTCCTCCCCCTGGCTGAACGTGTCGCCGATCTTGATGGTGCCGTGGTTGTGGATGCCGATGATGTCGCCGGGATAGGCTTCGTCCACATGGGTGCGGTCCTGGGCCATGAAGATGGTGGCGTTGGCGATCTGTACGTCGCGTCCCAGGCGCAGATGGCGCACCTTCATGCCGCGGGTGAACTTGCCCGAACAGATGCGGAAGAACGCGATGCGGTCCCGGTGTGCCGGGTCCATGTTTGCCTGGATCTTGAACACGAAGCCGGTGAACGGCTCCTCGTAGGGCGAAACCGTTCGGGTCAACGCTTCACGGGGTTTGGGGATGGGGGCGGTTTCCACGAAGGTGTCCAGCAGCTGCTGGACACCGAAGGTGTTGATGGCGCTGCCGAAGAAGACCGGCGTCTGCAGTCCGGCCAGGTAGGCCTCGCGGTCGAAGGGGTGCGCGGCGCCTTCCAGGAGTTCCACGTCGGCCCGCAGTTCCTCGGCCTGGGTACCCAGGATGCGATCCAGTTCGGGGTCGTCGATGCCGGTCACGGTGAGCACTTCCCCGGTGGCTGCCTCCGACTCGGGGCTGAAGAACGCCACTTCACGGGTATACAGGTGATAGGTGCCGCGGAAGCGCTTCCCCATGCCGATTGGCCAGGTCATGGGCGCGCACTGGATCTGGAGGTTCTTTTCTATGTCGTCCAGCAGGTCGAGGGGCTCGCGGCCCTCCCGGTCCAGCTTGTTGATGAAGGTCATGATCGGGGTGTTGCGCAGTCGGCAGACCTCAAGGAGTTTCTTTGTCTGGCTTTCCACACCCTTCACCGAGTCGATGACCATGAGCACCGAATCGACCGCGGTGAGAACCCGGTAGGTGTCTTCGGAAAAGTCGTTGTGTCCGGGAGTGTCCAGGAGATTTATGTCGAAATCCCGGTAGTTGAATTTCATGACCGAAGAGGTGACGGAGATGCCGCGCTGCTTTTCCATTTCCATCCAGTCGGAGGTGGCGTGGCGTGCGCTCTTGCGCGCCCTGACCTCTCCTGCCTGCTGGATGGCCCCGCCGAACAGCAGGAGTTTCTCGGTGATGGTCGTCTTGCCCGCATCCGGGTGGCTGATGATGGCAAAGGTCCGTCTGCTGTCGATCTCTTTCTGGTTATGCTTTTTCAAACGTCTGCTCCTGTCCTGTTAGAAAAGGTTTCCGCTTCAGGGAGGGAAACGGGTCGTCACAAACAGAAGAAAGGCGAAGAGGTTCTCTTCGCCTTTCCGTATCCTGCAGGTACAGCTTACACTTTTTTGTTACGGGAGGGCAACAGAAATGTTGCTGCAGGGCTGACCACCCTTTTTGGCAAGGGAGACCACCACCGACCCCCTCTTTGGTAGGGCTGACCACCCCCAACCCCCTCCTTAGTAGGGCTGACCACCCCCGACCCCCTCCTTAGCAAGGAGGGGGCTTTAATCGTTCTCCCCCTCTTTGCTAAGGAGGGGGTCGGGGGGTGGTGATGAAAGGTTTCTCAATTCCTCGGCAATTTTCGTGCAAACTGCTTCGAGGTTGCTGTAAATGTCAGTGTTCAGAAACCTGAGTACCCGAATATTCAAGGAATTGAGGAATGCTGTCCGTTCATTGTCATACTCGATCGCTTCATCGGTCAAATGGGAATCGCCATCGAGTTCAATTGCGAGGCGAGCTGCTGGGCAATAAAAGTCGAGAATGTAATATCCGACACTATGCTGGCGGCGAAACTTGTATCCGTTGAGCCGGCTCTGTTTCAGCCTTCCCCATAACAATCGTTCTGCTGGGGTGGCTTCGTTACGCAGTTCCTTTCGACGTTGTTTTAAGGTGTTTTTGTTGTAGAGACCACCCCCAACCCCCTCCTTGGCAAGGAGGGGGCTTTACTCTTTCTCCCCCTCTTTGCTAAGGAGGGGGTCGGGGGGTGGTGATTCTTGCCAAGGAACGGGCCGGTGGGTAGTTAATTATCCCGCGCCTTTCCTGGCGTTGTAGATTTCACCGCCATCCCGGCAGTAATCCCGGAGAACCCGGACCGCGGCCTTCCGCTCCACATCGCAGAGGACGGCAATTCCCCGGGCTTCCAGTTCGGTTTTCCAGTTCCTTTTTTTGGGCCCTTCGTCGAAGCCGATTCTACTTGCATCGCTGCCGCGCGCACCGATTACGAGCCTCCGCACGCCGGACCAGAGTATAGCGCCGAAACACATGGCACACGGCTCAGTGCTGGTGACCAGTTCGTGCGCCGCCAGGCCGTGCCTGCCCAGATCGTAACCGCCGGTCTTCATCTGCGCGAGAGACAGCGCCACCATCTCTGCGTGCAGGATCGAAAGACGCCCGGAGGCGACCAGGTTGATCCCCACAGAGACCAGTTTCCCCGATTCGGTTTCGAATACAGCGGCTGCGAAAGGTCCTCCCGTCCCTCGAGAGACATTGATGCGGGCAGCCTCGATGACCAGGGACATGCGGTCCCGGATTGACGGGACGTTGTCGCGACATCCGGCGAGAAAGCTGTCGATCCAGTCCGGCAGATGGATTTCCATGACGTTTGGCTGACGTGGCATGCTGGAAGTGCTCCGGCTGCCTGCCGGCTATGCCGGTGGGGCAGCTTGTGCGAGATGCGAACAGAGAGACATCAGGATACTCTCCGGGAAAAGTCACGTCAAGTCCGGACGGATGGCGTTCGTTTTCCCTGCCCTGAGGAGAGGGGATTTTTTCCGGTATACTTAATGGAGGTAAATAGTTCCCGGGAGCATGCCCCATGAAATCCATCTTTCATCCCAGCCTTGTCAACGGCCCCTTCGAAGATCCGGCCCTGTACATCGATTTCCTTTACGAAAAGCGGGCGGTTCTCTTTGACCTGGGAGATCTGCACCTCCTTCCCCCCAGGAAAATCCTCAGGGTGGGTGATGTCTTTGTCTCCCATACCCATATGGATCACTTCGCAGGTTTCGACAGAATGCTGCGGATCATGCTGGCCCGCGACAAGGTGTTGCGTCTGTACGGGCCGCCAGGCTTCATCGACCGTGTGGAGCACAGGCTTGCTTCCTATACCTGGAATCTGGTGGAGCGCTTCGAGGCGGAGTTCACGATCGTTGCCGCTGAATTTGACGGCGCAGCAGAAATGCGTTCTGCGCAGTTCCGCTGCCGTCGACGCTTTGTGCGGGAACGCGACGAAATCACGGCCGTTGGCAACGACATCATCCTGGATGAAGATTCGTTCCGCATTCGCGCGGTTCTCCTGGATCATGGGATTGCCTGTCTTGCCTTTGCCCTGGAGGAAAAAGCACATGTGAACATCATGAAAAACCGGCTCCTGGAGATGGGCCTGGGGGTCGGTCCCTGGCTGACCGAATTGAAGCGTGCGGTGCTGAAGGGAGGCGACGGCGAAACGATTTTCAGGGCTTGGTGGCGGGAGGGCGGAGGGGTGCGGGAAGCCTTCCTTCCCCTGAAGGTGTTGCGGGAGAATGTCCTGCGGGTGGTTCCGGGACAGAAGATAGTGTACGTGACCGATGCCGTGTGCAGCGACTGCAATTCCCGACGTATCGCCGAGTTGGCCCGGGGGGCGGAGATCCTGTACATCGAGGCGATGTTTCTGCTGGAAGACCAGGCCATGGCGCGGGAAAAACGCCACCTTGCAGCGGCTCAGGCCGGACGTATGGCCGGCCTGGCAGGGGTGGGACGGGCAGACTTCTTCCATGTTTCGCCCAAATACAGCGACCGGGAAGAAGCGGTGCGCCGGGAATTCGGAGAGGCGTTCATCGATGGGTTGAGATGGCGGCACGATGAATGAAAAAACAGTCTGCAAAAGTGCTTGCCCTTTTGCAGTTTGGTGGTATTCTGTGAACACTGATTGACAAAAATTTCAAATAAAATAAGGATAGTTAAAAATAACTTTATTAAAACAATGGATGGCCTGTCACTTTATACCTTAAGGGAACACCTGTTTCCGGGACCGACGAAACGAGAAGCCTCCGCTTTCAGAGATACCGTTACCTTCAACAACCTGCGCCGCCAGAGGGTACTCGCTCCGCTGGTGATCGCTGCCTGTCTTGTCCTCGTTGTACAGGTGTTGTTTTTCATGAAGGAAAGCCGTGTCGCGGATCGAAGCGTATTTCTTGCTTCCATCCTGGCACAAATCGTCACGGCAGGCTTTCTGACCCTGTTCCTCTATGTCACCCGCGACTCCCGGCTACCCGCTGCCCCCGGCAACCGGCCCTGGGAAAAAACGTTCGCATATTTTTCCCTGTTCTGGGCCGCGTTTTCATCGGGCATGCTGGCATCGGGAACGTCAGGCAGCGGTCCCTACATGATTGCGGTGCTGTCGATTGCAGCGGTCATCTATCTGGAATCGGTGCAGGGAATGCTCCTTTTCGTCCTCGCTCCGGTCGTCTTTGCCTGTTCAGCACTCTACCGCGGCGCCGACCGGAACAGTCTCGAGCAGGAATTGGCCAGCATACTGGCAGCCACACTTTTCGCCTACATCATTTCCAGAATCAACTTCGTGATGCTTCTGCGGAACTTCAGGGATGCGGAGTACATTTCCGGTCAGCAGCGGGAGCTGCTGGCGTCCAATGAACGCCTTCATCAGCTGTCTTTTCTGGACCCCCTGACCAACATTGCCAACCGCCGTTTCCTTGAAATGTCCCTCGTGCGGGAATGGAAGCAGCAGACCCGGTCAAGCCGCTCCCTCTCGGTGATCATGATAGACATCGACTGGTTCAAAGCCTATAACGATACCTACGGTCATCTTGCCGGGGATGCCTGCCTGCGTCTGGTGGCGTCGGCGTTGAAGGCTTCGGTCAAGCGCCCCTCCGACATGGTGACGCGGTTCGGCGGCGAGGAATTCTGCGTCCTGCTTCCGGAAACCGAGCGGGAAGGTGCCATCCGCGTTGGCCGCAGGATGCTCCTGGCGGTTCGCGGACTGCAGATACCCCATCAGGGTTCTTCCGTGGGCCACGTAACCGCAAGCATGGGGATCGCCTGTTGTCAACCGCACCTTTCCGGCAGGTTCGAGGATCTGCTGGCGGCAGCCGATGCGGCCCTCTACAACGCCAAGACGGCGGGCAAGGACCGCATTGCCTGGTGTTGCCTTCCCGATCTTGTGCATGGTACGGGATCAGGGACGGATCAATCCCGCAGCCAGGATTTCCGCATCGTCGATTTCAGTCGGGCACGAAACGCCGGGAAGCTTCCGGATGTCGGGACTGGCGGGGATCACACCCTGATGGTCTTGTAGAGGAAATTCTTGAACTTGAAGAACCTTTTCCGCTCTTCCACGTCTTCGCGGATGTCCCCCGACACCGCCTTCAGGTAGCGGGCGATCTGTGGCATGGTCCGGCCGGCTGACAGGCGCGATTTCTCGATAACCAGCTCCACGACGTCGCGCGATATGTTGCTTTTCGTATAGGGTTCGTAGACCGCCTCCCAGAAATTTTTTCCCGACTCGATTTCCTTGAGGATGTCCGCGGCGAGCCGGTCCTGGAGCTGGTGCTGCGAACTCTGCTGCTGTTCGCCGCTGCCGTCCCGGATGGCGCGGCGGATATCGTCCGCTGTTATGGATTTCCCTGAATGGAAGAAAAGGGCGCGAACCAGGATGCTGCGCAGTTCGCGGATGTTGCCTTCATAGTGGTGGTTGACCAGTGCGCCTTTCGCGCCTTCGGTCAGGGTCGGCGGGTCGTCCTGGGAGTCGTTCTTGCCGCGGTAGGTGCGGTAGAGCTTGCCGAGGAAGTGGGTCGCCAGGTCGGTGATGTCTTCCTGCCGCTCGCTCAGGGGCGGCAGCCTGACGGAGAGTTCCGAGAGACGGTGGTAGAGGTCTTCGCGGAAACGGCCCGCCTTGATTTCTTCCTGGAGATTCTTGTTCGTCGCCGCAACAAGGAGCACCCGGCTGAATCGCTCCTGGCCTTCGCCCAGGCGTATGAAACCGCCATTGTCCAGGAAACGCAGCAACTGCACCTGGGTCTTGGGGTCGGCATCACCGATTTCGTCAAGGAATACGATCCCGCCGTGCGCCTCTTCGAGGATGCCTTTCCGGTCGCTGTAGGCCCCGGTGAACGCTCCTTTCTTGTGCCCGAACAGTTCCGAATAGGTCAGTTCGCCGCTGTAGGCGGCTATGTTCGTCTTTTTGATCGGCAGTTCGCCGGACGGATTTATCTCTTCCCGGTACATCTGGCTCAGCTTGTTGTAGAGGTTGTTGAAGAAGAACTCCTTTCCCGAACCGGTCTGCCCCAGCACCAGTATGGAGGGAAGGCCGATGGTCGCTTCCTGCACGACGTTTGCGCTCCAGAACACGATGCGGTTGAACAGGGGGATGGACACGGTGTTGATGAAGTCCACGACCTCCTGGGCCTTGCGGCTGTTGCCGATTATGTTGCCGAGGCGATAGGACGAGACCAGCGGATCCTTGTAGGCCACGTCGTTCGTCAGGCGTGCCACCTGGCTCTGCAGAGTTTCTATCTGCTGGATGTCAGAGATGTGGCGGGAGGTCAGGCTTTCGATGATCTGGAGGATGCGCTTGTGCTCCTCGGTGAAATAGCCCTGTTTCAGGGAGTTAAGGCAGATCACGCCCAGCACCGCATCATCGCAGAGTATCGGCACCGCGATTTCGCTCTTTATAAGTTCGCTGGTGGAATAATGGAAGCCGTCCCCGTGACTTTCCTCGTCCACGTTTGCAATGATTTTAGGTTGTTTGGCCCATGCCACGTAGCCGGTGAGGCTCCGTTCCTCAGGGGGAAGATCGGGGCCGCCGATTCTTAAGGCGGGGATCTTCTTTTTCAGCCACTCCTTGTTCTTTGCTCCCACTATGCCGCCGAAGTCGTCTTCCACCACCAGCCACTCGTCCCCGTCCCGTTCCTGACGGATGGCGATGCTGCCCGTGTCGGCGCCGATCAGCTTGGTCGCTTTCGACAGCACCTTGTCCAGAAAAGCCTGGATCTTTTCGTTGTGTTCCTGGAGCAGATCGGTGATTTCCGCCAGGACCCGGATCTCCAGGTGCTCGTCACCGATTTCCCTGATGACCCGTTCCACCATTTCCGCATGAGTCTGCAGGAGACCCGTTTCGAAGTTGGAGAACCGGTAGTTCTCCCGGGTGTAGTAGTTGACCAGGCAGATGATCTTGCGGGTTTCCGGCTCGTAGCGGGGGACCATGTAGAGGGAGCGGAGCGACATCTTTTCGGTGAGTGCCCGTTTCTGAAGGGTCTGCTGGGTGAGATCGGGGATGAAGACCGGCTTGAGCAGCTGGTCGTCGGCGATGCAGCCGTCGTCTCCCACGAATTCGGCTACCAGGGACCGGCCCCTGCCGAGCCGTATGAAGCCCAGATCGTCATAGAGCGCCTTCAGCCGGGGGTCTGCCGAATAACTGGCCAGCACTTCCATTCTTGTTTTTCCATGGATGCCGATGGTCGGCACCAGTACTGACGCCAGGGAGAGCCGGTCTATAAGCCGGACTGCCGATTTCACCATGAAAGCGGCTGCTTCCCGCTTCTTGTATTCTTCCACCCGCCGGGTCAGCATGATCTGCTGATGGTATTTGCGCGCCTGGTCCAGGAAGGGGGCAAGGTTGTCGGCGAATTGCGCCAGCTGGTCTTTCGCCGTTTCCGCCAGGACTTCTCCCGGGGACTGGTTGTCGACGCAGATGACGCCGATGGACCTTCCCTGGTTGACGATGGGCAGCAGGTGTGTCGCGGCGATGGAGCAGGATTCCGTGATTTTCACGTCAAGCGGCAGGCTCCTTTTGCGGGCGTCGTTCAGTTCCGCCGATGTCTGGTTGGCGAATACCGATGAAACGAGTGCATGATGTGATACTATGGGAAAAGACAAGTCCTTGAGTGCCTGGGCGTGGGGTCCCGATGCATGCACGCACGAGAGTACCCCCCCGGTCAGGTCTTCCAGGTAGATCCTGATCAGCTCCTTGCCGGAGACGAGCCTGATTCCTTCCAGAGCGCTGAACAGTATTTCTTCCAGGCTTTCCTTGCCGTATCTGCTGATCTTGTCCTGCAGTCGCTGGAGTTGCTCGGTGATGTCTTCCATGGCTCCCCTTGCGGTCGGCGGGACCGTCGCCGTGCTGCGTGGTGCCCCGCGCCGAGTGAGTAGAATATCTACACTTCACAAGTATCATAGATAAAAAGGGTACACGAAGTCAAGGCATTGCTGGGGGGATATGCCGGGTCGGCAGGAGCAGGGATCAGGTGCGGATTTTTCGTGCAGGGGTGAGAACATCTTCGCTGATGCGGTTCAGGTGGCAGTACTCCCGTTCCAGCTCCTCAACGTAGAAACGGTCGAGCCCGGAGTTGTCCATGAAGTCTTCCCGCAGGGAGAAATTTTTCTCCTCGATGATTGCCGGGAGAAGGGTGTGGAGGTACATGGCTTCCTTCTTGATGGTGTGGATTACTTCACGGAAAATGCGGTCGGGGATCTCTCCTGTCAAAAGGCGCCCGGCACGCAGTTCCTCGGTCACTTCCTGCTTCAGCTCTTCCTGGTGCGCCCTTGTCGTGTAACGGGAGTAGAAGTTCCTGATTCGCTCCCGCACATGGCTGCGCAGCAGATTGAAGAGGCTCTCTTCCCCGTCGACTGCCTGGAGCTGCTCCAGCAGGGCGCCCATCGTCATGCGGTTTTCCTCGATCAGGGCCAGTCCTTTCATGAGGATGGCGATCTTGCTCCTGCCGTATTTGCCCAGGTAGCGGTCGGAAAAAAGGTCCGTGATGAACAGTTCTTCGAAAAAGCCCTCCTGGAGTGCGTCAAACTCCCGCTTGGCGCCGAGAAAACTGCGCAGCATGTCCTCCGAAATGCGGACGTTCTCCATGAACGCGATCTTGCTGATGGCCGATGAAGTGGCATCGTAACGGTCGAAATAGGTGATGATGGAGGAAAATTCCTCCAGGATCACCATGTCGGCACCGTCGCGGATCCTCTCGTCACAGCTCCTGCCGGTGTCCAGCAGTATCTCTTCGAACAGGTGGTCGCGGCTTTCGGTTGCCCTGCGCTTGGCCCTGAGGAGTTTCTGCAGGTCTTCCCTGTTGACCTGGCTGTCGATATGGCTACCGCTCAGGAAAAGCCCCTCGAGGATCTGCCGGACCTCGGCCAGGTATGAGTGCTCCTCCTGATCTTCGCCCCAGCTGTCCTTCAGGAGCTTTTCGTCAAGGTGGTAGAAGAGCGCGTCAGGTATCTTGGTTCTCACGGCCAGAGTCTTCAAACGGGTCAGGCGGGCGTTTTCCATTTTGTTGATGCTGCCCTTGGCGCTGCACGCAACCAGGATGTTGCGGTATTCGTCAACAATGGGCCTGTTTTTCCGGTGCTTGTACATGACATCGACCCGGATGCGCTCCTGCTGGTAACTGTCGATGCTCAGATCCTGCGCGAGCCTGGTCAGCCGCTGGAAATCTTCGTCCGTGATCTTCTTGTTGGCGTAATAGAGTTCCCTGAAGAGGTTCCGGTAGTGCTGGTGGCTCCGGTTGATGAGCTTGAACAGGAAAAGCTGGGCTTTGGGGTCTTCGAGCGTGGAGGTGAAGAGGTCGATAATGCCGTTGTCGTCTTCTTTTCCCACTGCGGTGGAACGCTTGACCGCCTTGCCCAGGATTCTCACCAGTTCTTTCTGCTGTTTTCGCAGCGAACCGCTGATGAGGGAGGAGCTGGCAAAGAAAAAATAGTTGCAGACGGCGTTGCCTTCGAAAAAGATCCGGTCGTAGCCCAGTGTCCCGTCAGTGCGGTCGGTGAACTGAAGCCGTGCGGTTTCTCTGCCGTAATCGGCGCCGTACATGGCAAGCCGGTTCCGTATGTCCCCTTTTACCATGTCGGCCAGGGGCTGGTCGATGCCGAACATATACTCGCAGAAGGATCCGCCGTTTCCCCGGTGTCTGATGCCTTCGTCGGAGATGATGAATTCGTTTCCCGGCGAGAAGAAGCGCACTTCATCGCGCCCGCCATCGCCGTAGCTGTAGGAAAAGCGCTCGCAGGCATCGGCTCCGGCCATGAATACGTAGTATTCGATTTTTCCTTCGGTCACCCCGTGCAGGCGAATATCTTTACGCATTGTTCCGATCCCTGTCTTTTCTCCGCCAATCAGCTTCCAGCTCTATTCAACAATCATGCCATCATAGGCAAATTCCGCCCCCTCGGGGAGGCGGGACCCTTCGCTGTAGGAGACTTCGTGGGTCAGGTGGGTAAGAATGGCCCGGCGCGGTTTCAGGTGCGATACTGCATGCAGGGCTCCCTCGATGTTGAAGTGGCTCGGATGGGGTTTGTAGCGCAGCCCATCCATGATCAGGACATCCAGGTTTTCCAGAAGCTCAAGCGAAGTGTCCGGAATTGAACTGCAATCGGTCAAGTAGGCGGTCCCGCCGATCCGATAGCCGGTCGAGCGGGAATAGCCGTGAGTGAGCGGGACAGGCAGTATCCTGAGACCGAGAAGCTCGAAGTGCCCGGAAACCGCGTGGGGTTCCAGGAGCGGAGCATAGGCGCCGTTCTGCGCGCCGGTGAAGATATAGGAATGCTTGCGGCACAGCGCCTCGATGGTTTCCGGGGACCCGAAGCAGGGTACGGTTCGCCGGTTCGTCAGGTAAAACCCCCTGAGGTCGTCGATGCCGTTGACATGGTCTGCATGGGTATGAGTGAACAGGACGGCATCGATGCGGGGTATCTTTTCCCGGAGCGCCTGGTGGCGGAGATCCGGCGCCGTATCGACCAGGATATAGCTGCCGGATGTCTCGATCAGGATCGAGGCGCGGGTCCTGTTATCCCGGGGATCGGCCGAGGTGCAGACCCGGCAGTCGCACCCGACCATCGGAACGCCGGTGGAGGTCCCGCTGCCCAGAATCGTTATCTTCATGCATTCCCTCCGAGGTCAGGCGATAAAATAGCATGCGCTCCTTTGCCAGGCAAGGGGTTTGTGCCGGAAGACGCGCCGGTTCGCCGGGCATGTCCTGCAGCCGGTGCAATCCTTCCGGATGCCGGTATAATAAGAGCAGGACGGACGTAAACGCAGCCTGGGAGAGGAGGAACTGCCATGACACGCTTGGAACTGTCCGGACAGGAAAGAACGACCCTTGTCGAGGTACTGGAATCCACCCTGAACGAACTGGTGACTGAAACTGCAGCCAGGACAACCGGGAACTGAGGGCGGCGCTCAAGGCCCGGAAAATCGTCCTCAGGGGCATTCTCGGGCGCCTCGGGGAAAACGTTGCGTGATCCGGGTTCTCAGCGGGAAACGTAGTTCGGGACTCCTGCCCTCATGCTGCAATGGGGCACCCGAAGAGTTCTTTCCGCACCTTGGGGACATAGAACATCGACGGGTAATAATCGCCGTAGAGGAAGAGCAGGCTGCGGTCGGTCGGCGCCAGATCCTTCACCTTGGCGCCGTATTTTTCCTTGAGGATGAGCGCTATCCGCTCGAATCTTTCGAAGGCCTCGTAGGCGACCGGCTCGCTCCAGATGACGGTGTCTCCGGAGCGGACCTGCGTTTCTCCCTGTACCTGGTCCCAGTGCAGGAACAGGTCCGTTTCCGCGAGTTCCGGCAGCTGGTCGGGCGACGTGAGGCACTGCGCCGCATACTCCCGTTCCGCTTTCTCGGCTTCCTGCACCGCCTGGAGCTCCTCTTCCGTCAGCCCCTCTTTCCTGTGGGCGCAGCTTTCCCCTGCAGGGAAGATGATCAGGTCGATGAACTCGGTGCATTCGGGGCAATACAGGTCCAGGTAGATCCCGCGATGCATTCTGCCGCGCGTCGTCGTTCCGGCGGTACCCTTCCAGGAGCATTTTCCGCAGCTGCATTCCATTTCCTGCCATTGTTCAAAGAAAATCGTCATGACAACTCCTGTCCTTGCAGCCGGCATGCCGGCTGAGAAAAAGATGAATCCTCTTGGTGCCCATCCGGAAAATCTCAATGGGGCCGGATCGGAACTTCCCCGCCACCTTTGATAATCTTCATGGCACGTCATCTTGTCAATGGTTTTTTAGGCGGGAATCATGTCAGAGGGAGAGTTCCCCGTGACCGTTGAACAGCTCGTCCCGCAGCCTGGCCACATCCCCGTTTTCCAGGTATTCGTCAAAGCCCATCACCCGGTCGATTATCCCGGCAGGGGTGATTTCCACGATCCGGTTCGCCACTGTGGAAACGAACTCGTGGTCGTGGGAAGAGAAGAGCACTACCTCCGTGAACGAGATGAGGCCGTTGTTCAGGGCCGTGATGGATTCCAGGTCCAGGTGGTTGGTCGGTTCGTCGAGGATGAGGGCGTTGGCGCCGGAGAGCATCATCCTGGAGAGCATGCAGCGCACCCGTTCACCTCCTGAAAGGACACTGGTCTTCTTCATGGCTTCGTCCCCCGAAAAGAGCATCCTTCCCAGGAACCCCCGGGCGAATGACTCTCCTTCGGTGGGGGGGGAGAACTGGCCGAGCCATTCGATCAGGCTCAGGTCGTTGGCGAAAAAATCGTTGTTGTCCTTGGGGAAATATGCCGGCGTAATGGTCACTCCCCAGCGAAACGAGCCGCTGTCCGGTTCCAGTTCGCCGGCCAGGATCTGGAACAGGGTCGTCCTGGCCAGGCTGTTTCCGCCCACAAAGGCGATCTTGTCCCCCTTGCAGACGGTGAGGGACAGGTCGTTCAGGACCTGTACCCCGTCCAGAGCCTTGGAGAGGCCCCGGATCTCCAGGATGACATCGCCGCAGGGCCGCTCCGGCTTGAACACGACGTAGGGGTATTTGCGCGACGAGACCGGCATGTCTTCGACAGTGAGTTTTTCCAGGAGCTTTTTCCTCGAGGTGGCCTGTTTGGCCTTGGAGGCGTTGGAACTGAACCTCTGGATGAATTCCTTCAGTTCGTTGGCCTTGTCGGTGATCTTCCTGTTCTCGTCCTGCTTCTGCTTCAGGTTCAGCTGGCTCGCCTGGTACCAGAAATCGTAGTTGCCCACATACACCTGGATCCGGCCGAAATCGATGTCGGCTATGTGGGTGCAGACCTGGTTGAGGAAATGGCGGTCGTGGGAGACCACGATGACCGTGTTGGGAAAGCGGAACAGGAAATCCTCCAGCCAGGAGATGGATTTCAGGTCCAGGTGGTTGGTCGGCTCGTCCAGCAGCAGCACGTCCGGATTGCCGAACAGGGCCTGGGCGAGAAGCACCCGCACCTTTTCCCCGCTTTCCAGTTCCTTCATCTTTTTGTGGCGCAGTTCTTCGGGGATGCCGAGGCCGTTCAGGAGCACCGCGGCTTCGGATTCCGCTTCGTAGCCGTTCATTTCGGCAAATTCCGCTTCCAGTTCCGCTGAGCGGATCCCGTCCTCCTCGGAAAAATCTCCCTTGGAATAGATCTCCTCCCGTTCCGCCATGACCCGGTAGAGCCTCCCATGTCCCATGAAGACGGTGTTGAAGACCGTCTCTTCGTCGAAGGCGAACTGGTCCTGCCGCAAAACGGCGATCCTTTCCCTGTTCCCGACTGAAATCTCTCCCCGGTCCGGCTGGACCTCGCCGGACAGTATCTTGAGGAAGGTGGACTTGCCGGCGCCGTTGGCGCCGATCAGCCCGTAACAGTTTCCCGGGGTAAACTTCATGGTGACGTCTTTGAAGAGAATTCTCTTGCCGTAAGAGAGGGATACGTTTGAAACAGTGATCATCGGGTGCAACTCCCTTTTGCTGATAAAATAAAAAACCACGGGGTTCATCCCCGTGGTTATAGATTCGCTATTGTATACACGATTGTTTGCCGGAGCGCAAGGTTTTTCACTGCCGGCGCCGGCAAGCCCACGTTTCCCGGCAAGGTCAGCGGGAAGGTTTTTTCCTGCTTCCCTGCCCGGACCGTCCGCCAGGTCGGGATTTGCCCTTGTAGCCACCGGCTGTCCGCACCTGGGCTTTTTGCGGGCGGGCGACACTCACCGAAATGACGCGGTTTTCCAGCAAGGCTTCATCCAGTGAATTGATAGCCTCCATGGTCTCCTCGATCGATGCCATGCGCACGTAGGCGCACCCTTTTGAGGCCCCAGTCACGGGATCTGTTATGATGTGCACGGAAGTGACCGTCCCCGCCACGGTAAAGATCCGCCGCAGGTCGTCCGCAGTCGTTTCATACGATAGATTTCCCACATACAACTCTTTTGCCATTTCGACCTCCCATCGATCCGGATGCTGAAACCCGCCTGTGCGGGAAACGAAAAAACCACGAGGACATCCCCGTGGCTTGTGTGTACATCAATATATACCCTATTGTCCACAGCGGTGCAATCGTTTTCCTGTTTTTTGCCATCTGCGGAGGTCCTGCTACAATTGTTGAACGGTGCTGCGGACATCGGTGAGGAATCGAGAGGGGCAGTTGGGTCATTTCACCAGGAGTTGCGTTCTGCGCCCTGAATGCCGCTCTGGTGCTCCGGGGCAGATCTGCGAGGTGGTGCGGGCATCCATGAGCTCTCCGTCCGCCGGGAAGGACCATTCGAAACGGGGCGCACGGTAATCCTCGCCTGCTACTGTTTCGGGGGGGAAAGAGGATTCGCATGCAGGATGCGTACGGAAAGATGCTGAAGAAGGTTGCCAGGCTCGGCAAGCTGAGCGATCTGGATGAGGTGATAAAGACTTCTTCCATGCTGTTGAAAAACACCGCCGATATCAGGTGGGCGCTGGTCTATTTTTTCGACAGGGAGCTCCAGGGTTTTACCCCTGCCAAGGGATACGGCTTGCCCCAGCGCTACATCAGCCTTTTCGAAAACACCCCTCTCCATCCCGACAAATTGCCGGTCCTCAAGGACATGCTGCTGAAAAAACAGCACCTGCTGATAGCAGACCCTGCCAGCTCTGACATGGTCGAACCTTCATACCGCAAGTTCCTGGGGGATCTGACCCTGCTGGCAGTGCCGATGATCGTCAGGAACCAGGTGCTGGGAGCGATCTTTGTCGCGCGGCCCAGGAATCTTCCCCAATTTACTGAAAAGGGTATCAAGCTCATCAAGGACATGGCCGCGAACGCCGCCTTGTCGGTCAGCCACATGCGCCTTTACGACGAAACCCTGGACACGGCGATCAAGCTGGCCAAAAGGGTGGACACCATCCTTATGCTGGATGAGATAAACAAGGCCATTTCTTCGTCACTGAGCAGGGAAAGGATATTTGAAACTGCAATCAAGGGGATCGGGCGCACTGTTTCGTGTACCATGGTGGTGATAATCCAGGTGGAGAAAAGCGGATTTGCCGTAACCGCGTCCCATTGGCGGGAAGGAGGCGCCGGGCCGTTGATGCAGACGGGAGAACGGCTGTCCCTGTATCACTCAGTGGCGGGAAATGCTTTGAACAAAGGAAGAACGGTCTCTATCGAAAACCTCGCCGCGGAGCAGAAACCGGGCCCCCTGGACCGGCTCCTTTCCGAAGCCGGCCTGGCCACGCTGCTTGCCGTCCCCCTTGTCAGCCGGGACAAGGCCAAGGGAGTGCTGCTGGTGGGGGACCGCCAGCCGGGCGGCTTCGCGGGGGAGGAAACGTTTGTCATCGAGAAGATTGCGTCCCAGATATCCGTTGCCCTGGAAAACGCCAAACTGTACGAAGACATGAGGAACCTTTTCATCAGCACGGTATCGAGCCTTGCCAACGCCATTGACGCCAAGTCACCATGGACGAAGGGCCATTCGGAGCGTGTCATGAACATTGCCGCAAAAATTGCCGAAGCGATGGGGCTCTCGGAATTGTCCGTGGAACAGATCAAGATAGCCGGTTTGCTGCACGACATCGGCAAGATCGGCATACTGGAAGAGCTGCTGGAGAAACCGGACAAGATTTCCGATGAAGAATTTCCGCCCATGCTGCTGCATCCGGAGAAGGGCGTGGCGATCCTGTCCCCCATCGAACAGCTCCAGGATGTGCTGCCGACCATCCGCCATCACCACGAACGGTATGACGGCACCGGGTACCCCGACGGTCTGAAGGGTGAGGAAATACCGCTGCAGGCCCGCATCGTCGCGGTAGCCGACGCTTTTGACGCCATGGTGTCTGACAGGCCGTACAAAAAGGGTTTCTCCGTCCGGAAAACATTGCACGTGCTCGAAGAGCGGGCCGGCAGCCAGTTCGACCCTGTTGTGGTCGAATGCTTCCGGAACAAGGTGGCAGGCAGATTGCCGCCATCTGCCAGGTGAACGATAAACGGTTCCTTCCCCAAACGCCCTTACTTTGTGACTATTTTGTCCACGGTCACTGCACCCCTTGTTACCGTAAGAATGCCTTTCAGCGTGGTGAACCCGGTGCTGGCCGAATATCCGGCATCATATCCGCCTTTGAGGGTGACTGACTTCGCCTGATCCAAAGTCAGTACCTCCGTGAATTCCCTATCCCGGGCCAGGATCGTGTTGCCGTCCGCTGCAGCACGGTAGGCGGCCAGCAGCGTTTCGTAATAGGCCGATGTCCCGAAGATCAAGGTGTTGTGCGGTACGGACAGGTTGATGGTGTAGCTCTGGGTCTTCACACCTTCATTGTTTCCTGCGAGGTCCTGTGCGAAATACCTGAGGGTGCTTGTGTTCGTGATTGTGACAGCACTGCTGTAGACAGCCGATGCCGTTGACGGGTTGGACCCGTCGGTTGTGTAGAAAATCCTGTCGCAACCCGAACCGTTCGGGTTGTCGGTGCAGGTCAGGGTCACGCTCTGGGCTGAGGTGTAGGTGCCTCCTGAAGGAGTGGCGGTCGTGCCCGGAGCAGTGGTGTCCACGATGAAGGTGGCGGCCGGTCCGGCCGATGGAGCCAGGTTGCCGGCAGTGTCGCGGGCTGTGCCGGCACCTATCGATATTCCCATGGTTCCGCTTCCGGTAATGCTGTTGATGTTCACGCTTCGCAGGCTTCCGCTTCCCGTTACCGACACCGTGCCGGCCGTGCCTGAAGTGTTCAGGGTGACGTCGGATGCTGAGAGAGTGCTTATGTCGAAATGGGCATCGTTGTAAGTGACGGTGTACGTAACCGGGCCGGACCTTGTCGCCGAAGGTGACGGGAAGCCAATCGCCACTGTGGGTGGCGTGTTGTCTACATCAAAAATGGCGCTGGGGTTCGATGCGGGAGCGAGGTTCCCCAGGGCATCGATTGCGGTTCCCGATGCGATCGAAATCCCCAGCGTGCCGTCACCCGTTATGCCGGAAAGAGTTACGGTTCTGGTTGCACCGCTTCCGGTAACGGCGATGCTTGCGTTTGCCGTGCCGGTACTGTTGAGGGTTATATCTCCCGCGGACAGCGAACTCGACTGGAACGTTGCGTCTGTGTAGGTTACCGTATAATTGACCGGCCCGTCATTTGTGATGGCAACGGAGGGGGCGCTCACCGAAATGGCCGGAGGTGTCGTGTCGCCGGGAACGGGGATCTTGCCGCTGACGATCGGGTCTGTCAGTGAAAAAGGCAGGGGTGGGCTGTCATAGGCAATGTTGCGCACCATCCCGTAACCGTAGTTGGTAGTGATATTGTAGCCGTCAAAATACATGTTGCCCCACATCGGCGGGAGCGATGTTATGATGTCGAGGGTAAAAGACGAACCCCTTGGCTGATCTGTGTCTAAAACCCATTGAAGCGCACTGAAAGTGGACGTCACGTTGACCCTTGAGGTCTCGGCAGAACCGGGAATCAACCAGGAGTCGTAGCCATTCAGATTCGTCGGGTTCGAGAGCGTCCGGTCAAATACCAGCAGCCCGCCGGACATATCAGGATAGGTTACCGGGGGGGGCGGAGCGTAATAGATATTGTAGTGGTCATAGGTAAACGTTGAAATTAAGTCGGACGGCAGGCTCCCGAACTGAACGGCGATGCTTCCGATCCCACGGTTCTTGTCAGCGGTATAGGGGACAAAGGCATAGCGATACTGCCATTTGCCCGCATGCTCCCCGGATGTGAGCTGATCGACGGTCCACGTGAGGCTGCCGGTCATAGCGCCTATGCCGTATAAACCGTTTGCGGTCGAGGCATCCCCTCCCTCAGTGTTTGAAGACATCGTTCCTGACAGTGCTCCCCAGGCATTCGAGGCAAGGATGAGGCAAAACAGGATAGGGATAACCCTTCGCAGTTTGCCGCTTCTATCCGAAACAAGCCTTGAACACCTTGTCTTCATAGTCCCCTCCTGACCGGTACGACTGTGCTCCATTGGAGAAGTGCAGCATAAGAATGCATCGAAAAAGGCCCGTTTGCAAAAAATCGCTCTAATGACATTCTTTTGCGAACCCCTTGATATTCCGCTTATCTGCTTAATTCTGTTGTCGTTGTAAATATCAGATATAGCAATCCCCGTCAATATATTAGGCTATATGACGAATGCTTTCGATTTCTGTCGCGCAGGGAGCAAGGCGCTTCCTTGCTCCTGCCACATAAAACCTGGTGGCCTGTTGTTGATCGCAACAATCTGAAGTCTTGCGCGGGAATGGAGTTCGTTCCTCAATATTTTCAACGAATGATCGGCAGCAAAAACGGCAGAGTTTTTCAAATACAATAATATTGTTTGACACGGAATGCTAGTTATGGCAGCTAGTTACATATAATAGTAATGCAGCATTACTATAGGCAATATGTTCCACAAAATCCACCATATGGAGCCCTTGCTCCCTGCAGGAGCCAACGATCTTACGGATATGGCCCGCGATGTTGTCGGTCGGTCTGCCGCGCCTGGCGGCCAGCTGCACCCGGTCAGCCAACGACCGCTTATCGAGTTGTTGCGGCTCATCAACAGCTACTACTCAAACCTGATAGCGGGGCGCAGTACCCATCCTGTTGATATTGAGCGCGCCATGCGACATGTCTACTTTGACGATCCGGTCAAGCGCGATCTTCAGCAGGAAAGTCTTGCCCATATCAATTGTCAGCGCATAATTGAAGAGCGTATTAATTCTGAACCGGACCTGAACGTGGCAAGCCCTCCCGGCAGGTCAGCAGCTTGCCCATTACATTAAATTCAAAAACTCCCTCCGGGAGTAAAAACCAGACTTTTCCTCGCTGGGAACCCGCTTGAATTGAAATATGGAACTGTCATGACGGACCGTTTCTCATCTTATTATTCAAAAAGGAGAATCTCATGTTTAAGATTATTCTGACCCTGGTTATTTCCCTGGCAATGGTGGGCTGTTCATCGACCAGGCCAGTTCTCTATCCCAACGAACATTTTAAAAGCGTCGGGCCGGAGGTTGCCGAACGTGATATAGCGAACTGCATGGAGCTCGCAGAGTCTGCTGGCGCCAATTCCAATAGCAGCACCGCAACACAGGCGGCAACCACGACCGCTGGAGGCGCTGCCATTGGCGCTGCATCAGGAGCCGTAGGAGGTGCGATAGTGGGCGCGGCGGGTACTGGAGCAGGGATCGGAGCGGCCAGTGGAGCGACCGCTGGACTACTGCAATGGCTATTCAGCAGACCGCAACACAGTCCTGTCTTTGAGAACTTTGTAAACAAATGCCTTCAGGACCGCGGTTATCAGCCCATGGGTTGGAACTGAATGTTTTCGGCGTGCAATGAAGAGGGGCTTGAAATGTGTTCGCAACATGTCAACTTATGGGTTGGGCTCTGGGGTCGGGTTAAGCTAACGGGCAATCCTTCCTGGCGATGTTGATCTCATGAACATCTCCTTCGGTCAAATAACAAAGGGCTTACATGGTATCATGTAAGCCCTTTGTTATTATTGGTGGAGATGAACGGGATCGAACCGTCGACCTATGCGTTGCAAACGCATGGAAAGCCGATTTTCAGGCTGTCTCACACCGTTTCTGAGCGATTGGTTTTATCCAAAAAAATTATTTATTTTCAAGGTAAAATACCCTATTATGCGTTCCGTGATATTTCTGGTTGTCGCACGGATTTTCCCTTCCAGCCAGAAAAAAAGTATCACGGAAAGTATCACGGGGTTGAGGCTGTGAAACAGAAGTTTACCGATACCTTTCTCAGGAATTTGAAGCCCGAGGGAAGCCGGGACAGGGACATCATTGAAGGTCACGGATTCGGT
The DNA here is from genome assembly GCA_002419385.1 of Geobacter sp. UBA5735. Taxonomy (GTDB): domain Bacteria; phylum Desulfobacterota; class Desulfuromonadia; order Geobacterales; family Geobacteraceae; genus RPRC01. Next base: position 161,732 of record DIFZ01000052.1, on the reverse strand, counting down.
GTCCGGGTACGTGCCGGCGGCAGCAGGGTCTTTTTCTTCAAATACCGGTTCCGGGACAAGCTCCGCTTTTTGAATCTCGGCACCTATCCGCAGACCTCCCTGGCCGAGGCGCGACAGAAATACGGGAACGCCTACAAATTGCGTAAGGACGGTCTCGACCCCATTGAGGTCGAGGCTGAAGCGGCGCGGGCCGCCGTAAGGGAAAAAGAGGCAAAGCAACAGACGGACCTGACGGTGGCCGCTCTGATCGACCGCTATGTCGAGAAGTACGCCAAGGTCCACAAGAAGAGCTGGCATAAGGACGAGTTGACCCTCGCCAAGGATGTGCTGACTGCATGGGGAACCCGGCCGGCAACTGAGATCACCAAGCTGGATGCCGCAAAATTGCTCCAGACCATCGTTGACCGCGGCAGGCCGGGCCAGGCGCAAAACGTTCTTGAAGCGGCCCGCAAGATGTACAACTGGGCCATCGACCAGGGGATGCTGGAAACAACCCCCTTCCTGGGCGTCAAGCGGCCGGCGCCGAAAAACAGGAAGGACCGCTCGCTGTCGGAAAAGGAGATCAGGGTCTTCTGGCTGGAACTCGACGCGGCGGACATCTCGGATGCGGTCCGCCGGGCGCTCAGGCTGACCCTGGTGACCGGACAACGGCCCGGAGAGGTGATCGGCATGCATGCGAGCGAGATTACCGACCAATGGTGGACCATCCCCGGGGAAAAGGCCAAGAACGGAAAGGCCCACCGGGTCTACCTGACGGAACAAGCGCTTGCGCTCATTGGACCTCTTGAGGCGCCGGACCCCGATACCGGCGAGACCAAATCGACCGGGTTCATCTTCCCCTGTCCGCATAAGAAGAAGCAAAAGACGATTCAGGAGGGGGCCATGGGCTATGCGCTCAGGCGCGGCTTTGAGGCAAAGAAGTTCTCCGTTGCCACCTTCACCCCCCATGACCTCCGGAGAACCGCCGTCACCCATCTTGCCCGGCTGAAGGTCCCCACAGAGTGGAGGGAACGGATCGTCAACCATCTGCCGAAGGAGCTCGACGCTACCTACAACCTGTACGAGTACGACGAGGAGAAGGAGACCTCCATGAAGAGGTGGGAGGCGGAGCTGCTGCGGATTCTCACGTAACTCAAGCAGAAGAACCTCATGCCAACTTGTTGCCTTGGTTACCAATCTGTGTTACATAGTGTAGGCATATATTATTATCTGCCGACATAATAGTATGACAGCCATGAAAACTTCACCGATAGAACAAATAATCAGCCTTGTCAGGGAAGGGGGCATGATCCGCCCACGAGATCTTGATGCATACGGCATTCCCAGGGAGTATCTGCGCCGTCTTTGCGACAAGGGAGTCCTGGAACGCCGGTCCCGCGGCATCTACACCCTTCCGGATGCCGAACTAACCCAGCACCACAGCCTGATGCACGCTTGCAAGCGGGTGCCGAAAGGGGTGGTCTGTCTCCTCTCCGCGCTCCGGTTTCACAATTTCACCACCCAGGCACCCTTTGAGATCTGGATGGCCATTGACCGCAAGGCTCGGCTACCAAAGACAGAAGGGGTGCCGCTTCATCTCGTCCGTTTTTCCGGTGAGGCACTCACTGAGGGAATCGAGCGCCATCGGATCGAAGGCGTGGACGTGAGTGTCTATTGTCCGGCCAAGACCGTTGCCGACTGCTTCAAATACCGCAACAAGATTGGGCTTGATGTGGCTCTTGAGGCCCTGCGCGAATGTCGGCGTGAGCGCCGCTGCACCATGGACGATCTGTGGCGCTATGCAAAAATCTGCAGGGTGGCGAACGTCATTCGCCCCTACATGGAGGCTCTTTCGTGACCAGAAAGAAACCGTCTGAGATTTCTGCTTCCGTGCGGCAGCGCCTCCTGAACAGATCCAGGGAGCAGGGCGAGGATTTCCAGCTTGTCTTTACCCCTGGTAAAAAACTTTTATAACCTGCTATGTGGTAAACAATCCCCAACATGGAGACGAAGAATGGAAAAAATCAGTGTCTTGCTCCGGACGTTGACCTACGATGACCTGCGGGAATGGGCGGGCTCAAAGATCTTCAGTCGCGGCAAGTCCTACATCAGGAATGTCGACGGGCTTTCCCGCATGGAAGACGGTACCCTGGCGGCGTGGGTGTCGGGGAGCGAGGTGTACGCCACCTCGGTCCGCCTGGATCCGGACGGCGATATCGAGTATTTCTGCACCTGCCCCTATGACTGGGGGCCGTGCAAGCATGCGGTGGCGGTGGTCTTGGCGGCGGCGGAGCAGGTGAAGCTGAAGAAGGAGATCCCCCTGCTCAAGGAGAACGACGATCTGTTTCTGGCCCTGTTCGACGATTCCGATGACGGCTACGAAGACGATGATGAGTATGAAGACGAGGGTGAGTATGAAGACGAGGGTGAGTGGCCGGACGAGGATGAGGAGCCTGAGTACACTCAAAAAACCGCATCAGGTAAGACGAAGGGAAAGGCCAAGGTACGGAAGATCCTCGAGGGTATGGATAAGGAAAATCTGGTGGCCTTGCTGGTCGATCTGACGGCCCGCTATCCGGAGATTGAGCGCGGGATACTGGAAAAGGAACAGCTCGCGACGGGGCAGGTCGATAAGATCGTAAGCTCGTTGCGGCGGGAGATCAGGAAGCTCACCGCCGAGCCGGCCTGGTACAACCCGTGGAAGGGGGAGGGGAATATCCCCGATTATTCCCAGGTGCGGGACCGGTTACGGTCTCTCCTCTCCAAGGGTCATGCCGATGCGGTGCTCAAACTGGGCGAGGAGCTCTGGACCAGGGGGAGCGAGCAGGTGGAACAGTCCGATGACGAGGGCGAGACCGCCACGGCCATCGCAGAGTGCATGGAGGTGGTGCTCAGGGCCGTGCCGCAATCTTCCCTGACGCCGCCGGAGCAGCTGCTCTGGGTAATCGACCATATGCTGGGGGATGAGTATTTCCTGCTGGAATCTGGCGGTGAGATTCTGGAGAATAAGGCATACACCAAGGAGCATTGGCGCCAGGTGGCGGATTCTCTTGAGGCCCGATTGGAGTCATTCCCCAAATCCACATCAGCCGGCTTCTCTCACAGGTACAGGCGGAGCGGGCTCATGAACATGCTGCTGGACGCCTATTCCCGGAGCGGCCGTCCGGACAGGATTATCCCGGTGCTGGAAAAGGAAGCGGATGTCTGCATGGGTTATGGCAAATTGGCGGACGCCTTGCTGGCGGCCGGGGAAAAGGAAAAAGCGCGCCAATGGCTCATCCGGGGCTTTGAGTGCACCATTGCCAATGCGCCCGGCATTGCGGCTGATTTGCAGGGACGGCTGCGGGAAATGGCTGAAAAAGGGAAGAGACATGACCTGGCCGCGGCCTACCGTGCCCAGGATTTCTTTGAGAGCGCTTCCCGGAAGACGTACACCGACCTGAAGAAATCCGCGGAGAAGGCCAAGGTCTGGCTGCCGGTCAGGGAAAGCGTTCTCAGGTATCTTGAGACCGGCAAGCGTCCAGATGCGGATCATGGAGCAAAGAAGAACAAGGGCTGGCCGTTGCCGGCGCCGGAGGTGATGCGGCCCAGGGATGCGAAGGAGCGTCACGGTCAACGATTCCCCGATCTGGATATGCTTATCGACATCGCCATCCTGGAAAAGCGGTTCGACGACGTGGTTGCTCTCTATCAGGACCTGCGCAAGACCAAGCGCTGGAGTTGGGAGACGGACAAGACCGTTGCCGTCGCCGTGGCGGAAACCCATCCACAAACTGCCCTCGATATCTGGAAGTTCATCGTGGATGGGCTGATCGCCCAGGTCAAGCCGAAGGCCTACGAAGAGGCGGCCGGTTATCTGCGGAGCATGTACAAGGTCTATCAAACCACCAAGCGTCTTGCCGACTGGCAGAGCCTGCTCCTCGAACTGCGGAAGGAGCATAAGCCTAAACGGCGGCTGATGGAGGTGCTTGACGGACTGTCAGGGAAGAAGATTACCGAGTGAAAATATTTTATGGAATTGCAATGAAACCTGACAAGGCCTCGCTCATCGAGGCGATAACACAAGAGGAAGCTCGACTTTCCCGGCTCGATGAAGAGCGCCGGCTTGCCGCTGAAAGGCTGCGCGAATTGCATGCCCAGCTTTCAGAACTCAAAACGGAAGCCCTCCCTGCCGCTGAAACGGCCAATCTCTCAAATCAAGAAAAGATTGCGTTATTCCGTTCTCTGTTCAGAGGGAGAGAAGACGTCTTTCCTCGGCTCTGGGTTAGCCGTAATGGGGAGCGCAAGGGGTATTCGCCTGCCTGCGACAATGACGGAAACTACTCTCTATGCGGAAAGCGCAAAACTCCCCGCATCAGGTGCTGCGACTGCAATCATCAGGCTTACATTCCGGTTGACGAACAGGTGATCCGTGAGCATCTTATGGGTAAACAGACCATAGGCGTTTATCCGTTACTACAGGACGATACCTGCCGGTTCCTGGCTGTCGATTTTGACAAGACAACCTGGCAGAAGGATGTTGCTGCCTTCCGGGAAACCTGTTCCACTCTTGACATCCCTGTTTCAGTGGAACGCTCACGTTCCGGCAACGGCGCCCATGCCTGGTTTTTCTTCTCTGAGCCGGTCATGGCGTCGGTAGCCAGGACCATGGGCTGCTACCTGATCACCGAGACCATGTCCCGGCGGCATCAACTCAGTATGGAATCGTATGACCGGCTCTTTCCCAGTCAGGACACCATGCCCCGTGGTGGTTTCGGCAACTTGATCGTACTTCCGCTGCAATTGGAGCCCCGTAAGCTGGGGAACTCGGTCTTTGTCGATGAATCCTTTGTTCCATATGCCGATCAGTGGGGTTTTCTGTCCTCACTCAAGCGTCTCTCTCCGCGAGAAGTGCAGGCAATTGCTGACCGGGCTGTGCGCAAGGGTCAGGTAATAGGTTTGAAACTGCCATCCGATACTGACGAAGAGCAGGCTCCGTGGGAACGTTCACCATCAGGCAGGTTGCCGGAACAGCGGATAAAGGGGAAACTGCCGAAAAAGATCAAGGCGGTATTTGCTCAAAGGATTTTCGTCGAGACGAAAGGTATTCCCTCGGAACTGTTGAACAGGATCAAGCGACTGGCCGCCTTCCAGAATCCTGAATTTTTCAAGAAGCAGAAGATGCGCCTCTCCACCCACAACACCCCACGGGTGATTGCCTGTTTTGAGGATCTGCCGGGACATGTGGCCCTGCCAAGGGGATGTCGTGATGCCCTTCAGTCTCTCCTGGACGGATATGGTATCGTGTTGCACCTCGACGATAAACGAAACATCGGCACTCCGACCGCTTTCAGCTTTCACGGAACGCTTTCTGACATCCAGCAACAAACGGTTGATGAACTTATGCTTCATGACATCGGTATCTTTGTTGCGCCACCCGGTTCCGGCAAGACCGTGGTCGGAGCGTGGCTGGCCGCGGCCCGAAACTGCTCAACCCTTGTCCTGGTACATCGTAAGCCGCTCCTTGACCAGTGGGTGGCACAGCTCTCCCGCTTTCTTGGTCTGAGGCCAAAGGAGATCGGCACCATCGGCTCAGGTAAGAACAAGGCTAACGGAATCCTGGACGTAGCCATGATGCAGAGCCTTATCAGGAAAGACGAGGTCGCCGACCTGGTGGCCAACTATGGTCAGATAATTGTGGATGAATGCCATCACCTGCCGGCATTCTCATTCGAAAGGGTGCTGGCCGAGGTGAAAGCCAAATACGTCGTTGGACTCACCGCGACCCCCTACCGGCGGGACGGACACCAGCCGATCATCCACCTGCAGTGCGGGCCGACCAGAATTTCGTTGAACCGCAAACAGCAGGCGACAGACGAAGATTTCACCCGCCGGCTGATCCTGCGGGAAACCGGCTTCAGCCTGTCGGATACAGACAGCGGGATAACAATCCAGGAGATCTATGCCCGGTTGACAGCTGACCGGCAACGGAATCATCTCATCTTGGGTGATATCAAACAGGCACTAGCCGAAGGAAGATCACCGATCCTCTTGACTGAGAGGAAGGATCATCTGGAATTTCTCGCCGGAGAACTTCGTGAAGCGGTGAAACACCTGGTGGTTCTCCACGGGGGGATGGGAGTGAAGCAACGACGCAAGGTAATGGAACATCTGACTTCCATCCCTGGAGATGAGGAACGGCTGATTCTTGCCACCGGCCGCTATATCGGCGAAGGATTCGATGATGCCCGGCTAGACACCCTCTTTCTGGCACTGCCGTTTTCGTGGAAGGGAATGCTGGTACAGTACGCAGGCCGGTTGCATCGTCTCCATCCCGGCAAAGTGGAAGTGCAGGTCTACGACTATGTGGACAGTTCGGTGCCGATGCTGGCGAAGATGCATGAAAAGCGGATGAAGGGATTTAAGACGCTGGGGTACGAGCAGGCAACATAAACTTTTATCGCTCCTCCGGGAAGGCCTCCGAGAAAATATCACCCAACGTATCGTGAAATCCCCAACCGATAGGTTTGGTAGATGTCACCAGATCCTCGAACCGGTCATAGAAGTCGTCAATGGTTGCCTCATCAAGCGTGAGCAAAAGCTTAATGGCCTTTTCATACATCCTTTCCAGAGCTGCAAAAAAATACTCATCGCCATAACCTACGTCGAGAGAAAAACTGGCGCCGCACTCGACAAAGTACACCATCAGTTCCAGCGTCCCTTTCGGATCGCCCACCGCCTTGCCATAATCGGAAATCGCCTTCTTTGCGGTCGCTATTTCAACCGGATCGTTGGCCATGACATCCGGAAAGAGCGCATCTTCAATGATCTTCTTGTACGGCTTGAGTGCATCGCTGCCGAGCGAAAACCGGGCATGCAGGAAGTTTTTGTTCGACGTATTGTAGGCATATAGGTCGGAAATTAGGCCGATCAGTGCCGGACGTTCAAAATTGGCAATGGCTGACTTGACATCGCTCCAGGATGGCTTCTTCTTGAGCGGTTTAGCAGCAGCTGTCGATTTGGTTGATTTTCTTGCGGTCATGAGAAGGAAGGTCCATTTTCAGAAATTTTCTTTGCTACAAACGAGCTGTCGTCACCTTCGTGAATATAGATTCTGCCGGTCAATGTGTCACCGTCACAGGTAAATTCGCCGAAACCGCTGGCGGGATCGCATTCGTCGTTGCCGTCCCAGGAGAACTTGTAGGCGCCTGATTTATCCTTGCGGATGTCCATGTCTCCGTCAACACAGATGAAGTGAAATGTTCCCCTGTTCCCTTTGATGCGAATGTACCCTGGTTCGACAAGGTCGATATCTTCCTTGTCCCATTCGGACATTTCGATGATTTCGCATGTGCCGTCGATGTTCATATCAAATTTACAGACGCCATTCCCGTCGATGTTCGGCGCGGTACTGTTGTTGGACCGGCCAGAGATCGGGGTCGGCTAGCATCGGTTAGCATCGAGGATATCTCAATTCCTCTGGTTGATCAGGCTGACGATCACCTTGACGATGGTCTCTTTTTCGTCGGGGCGACTTTCGGCAATGAGCAGGGTCAGGGCCACCAGGGCATTGTCGGCCAGGCGTTTGCTGCCGTCGGGACGATAGAGGATGCCGTTCCTGCCGAGAAAGTAGATGAACAGGGCAGCAGCAATCCGCTTGTTGCCGTCGCTGAAGGCGTGGTTCTTGACAACGAAGTAGAGGAGATTCGCGCCCTTTTCCTCGACGCTCGGGTAGAGTTCCTCGCCGCCGAAGGTCTGGTAAATGGCTCCCAGGGCGCTCTTGAACCCCTGATCCTTTTCCAGGCCGAACAGTCCGTCGAACTCCCCCTTCATGCTGGCAACGATGCCGATGGCCTCATCATGCTCTATGACGTGCAGGGCTTTCCGGGTGGTCTCCTCGATGGCCAGGGTGCCGTGGTCATAGCGGTCCAGCAGGGTCAGGGCATAAGCATAATCGCTGATGACCCGCAGCACGTCCCTGCCGGTTTCGCTCACCAGTTCCTGATTTGCCAGCGTACGGGCCAGCAGCTCGACCGTCTGCCGCATTTCCAGCAGTTTGGCGCTCTCCTCTTTCAGTCGCTGCTCGTTGACCGAATAACCTTTGACTATATGGTCTTTTAGAATCTTGGTGGCCCAGATGCGGAAACGGGTCGCTTTTTCTGAATTGACTCGATAGCCAATGGAGATAATCATGTCCAGATTGTAGAGTACCTGGCTTCGTTTAACCCTCCTGCTACCCTCAACTTGAACTCTTTCCATTTTGGAAACAGTTGAAGATGCATCAAGCTCACCACTTCCAAGAATATTTCGGACATGCTTTGATACCGCCGGAACATTCACGTCAAAAAGTTCTGAAAGTTGAGATTGGGTAAGCCAGACCGTCTCATGGTCAAGCCGTACTTCAAGTGAGGCCGAGCCATCCGGGCTTTGGTACAGGATTATTGAATTATCGAGTGTGGCCAACTTTGCTCCATTCTGACATTTCGATGATTTCATAAGTGCCGTCGATGTTCATATGTCTCACAGATGTCATTTCCGTTGATGCGCGAATCCGGCGCGAAACTTCACTTGAAGCTGACCGAGGATTCAATCAACTCCGTTGCCGATGGATGCCGGAAATGGGTAAGGAAGAGATGGCTGCTCCCTTTGAAGAGCGGCTTGAATCCGGCGTTTTGGTAACTTTTGCGGAGCTTTTTGGCGATGGTGTTCTGCTCAGTTTCGGTCAAACGTGGCAGTTCCCAATCGCCAGCCGAATTCTCGGGATCATCGGCATTCATGGGCCACGACTTCAAGGCCACGACATCCCGGTCACCAAACCGCTCGGCAATCGCCAGGGCCAGGATGCCGCCTAATCCGTGGCCACGATACTCAGATTTAAGGACAATGGATTTGATCAGCACGATATTGCCGTAATCCAAAAGCTCATCTTCAACGGCAGGTATCAGATCATCATCGGCAAACAACTCCTCATAGAGGTTGCCCAGATCGCTTGAGTGGCCGTCGAAGACATCGAAAAAAGAGCATTCTCCGTCGTTGACAATACGATCCATTCTGACTTCGAAAACCCTGCTTTCCCCGATCTTTTCTTGCTCATCGCCGTAGAGGATGTCAATATCAATGGCGGAGACGTAGGAATCTCTGAAGATAGAACTGTGGGTTTTGGTGGCGAGTGAGATGTGTTGCGGGTTGAGGGGCATGGTTGCTTTGTCCAATTTCATCAGTATGTTCCGTCGCATTAGTGAATTATTCAAACACTTAAAGATTTGTACCAAAAACCAGTTCATTCCAAGCAGCCGTCTGATAACTGGGCTTCCTGTTTCAGTCTTTATAACTTGCTTGCCAACGTCAAAGAAGGGCTCCAGCCCCAGATTGTCGTACACCCCGCCATCATATACGTGGATGCGCCGAAAAGTAGGCTCAATTTTCTCAGGGGGTGTCGACCAATCCCAAGACTTACGCTTCTTCCACTCATATCGGTCGGATAAAATCTTTAAGGGACCGATTCCGCCTGGGAAAGCTGCGGAAATCGCCATCGCATCGGCTAATGGGAAATTAGGCGCATCAGCATATCCAATCTCGTAGTCTCCAAATTTCTTTTCTTTAAACCGGAACCTCCGCCCGTTTTCGGCAGTTGTCCCGTTAATCGACCATACAGGGTGGTCAGGAAGATCGGAAAGAGAGCCTGACACCCCCCAGAGGTGCCGGATGCTTTGAGCCATAATGTTTGCACGTGAAAGCAAAAATCTCCAATTCGATGGGTTAAGAAGGCGGAGCATCGCATTGGCCTGGAGCGAATTGGAAGTCAGAACCTCCCTAATAGCAGGGAATACCTTGCAGGCATATACTTCAGACAAAGGCCATGCATAATCGGAAATTTGGAAAACGAGGCCAGCAAAGAGGCTTCCTCCAGATACCGATGAGATATGACGAATCGTCTCCAACTGCCTTTTTTCAGCCAGCCATAATAACACCCCAGCATGAAAAGCTGCAGCCCTGACACCGCCACCAGAGAAAGCGATTCCAATTCGTTTGCTTTTGGTAGTCATGCCAGAAACCTCACGGAAACAGAAATTTCTCTTGCGGCTCCAACGATCATCATCAATGCAGGAAGGCCATCCATTGCCAGGACATCTGCCAACGTCTTCACGAGAAGCTTATCCCAGGGACTCGGACTAGGCCCCAAAAAAGGAGGGTGGGAATGCCATTCGCCGAGATACCCCACGATGTTGGCTGTTCGCGATCCGATCTCCCCCAGTTTTTCATTGAGACCGTCGATTCCTCGGATGAAGCTTCCCTTTTCGGAAACGCTGTCAGCAGGTGCCGGAAGGGCATCTACAACATAGATATGGCGTAGCTTCTGGTCAACGTAGCCAACAAGGACGCCGCCAGTTTCTTCCGGAAGGTGGGCTTGTCGAACGGCAACCATTTTCTCCTCCACCCCCTTGTCCCAGACAATGTGCCATCCTTCTGATTCCCTCCTAACGGTCTCCTTCACGTCAAGATTCACCGCAGTGACCGCTCCTGTCGACTTGGAGCGCCAAATACAAACTTGGGCCTCGGCGTTCCGTGACGCAGTGCGAATCTGCCTCGCCAAGATCGCAGCATGAAGTTGGATATCCTCGTAGGAAATCTTTGCAGAAATATCCCTGCAGCCTGCCCCTATCCATAATCCTCCAGCGTTTCCGGCTAAATGATCTGTGCCAAAAGGAAGTTCCAAAAGGGCTTTGTAGTACTGAGCTTCAAGCGAATCAACCCGTACATGCCTGTCACTCGATTCAATCAGGAGCACAGAATCGCGTCCAGATGGCGTTACGAAGATGGAAGCTATGCGTGGTACTTCTTCACGCTGCGATAAATCCCGAGGAACATCGAGGGTTGTGGTCGCGTCAATAAAAATCGAAGAGCTACTAATCGCATCGCGGAGTTCAGTTTTGTCCCAGTCCGTTGCGCTTCCCTTCATACCGGCGACAGAGAGATATTCGGGGTGGTAGATGGCTTGGACGGACTTCTTTACAGCATCGACTTTGGCTTCCCCGATATCGCTGTTTCGAGCCACATGTCGGACTAGATTGTGAGGCTTAACCGTATCCGGATCAATCAACGTCCATCGTCCCCAGCCCTCCCGAACCCATAACTCAAGGATGGCGCTTCCTAAAGCACCAACTCCAGCCATGACGCCATTTAAATCTGCATTAAAATCATCAATTCCAGAGGCTGTCCGAGCAAACGGCAGCCCGACTTCGTATTTCACTTCGGTTGGGGCTATAGGCAGTTCGCGCCATTTTTCGGAGGTCTGCGTAGCCCCAAGAAGAGGAGCCGCATAGTATTTTCTATCGTACAGGGTTAGAACATCAGCAGACTCGCCGACTTCAGCCAAATCAGAAGGGATGAGGAAAGCAATCAACTCCCTTTTTTCTGGTGGCGAAGCGGCATCTCTTTTGATCGGCAAGAACAGGAACAACAGGCACCGGTCATTTGAGGTCTTTGAAATACCCTCTTGTGGGACCTTTTCTTTGATTTGAGCCCGCAGTTCGTCGATGAAAGATGCCCCGCGAGCGCTAAGCTGGTCGTGCAGGCCGCCCAACGTGTTTGGGTAGCATGTGACTGGACCATGAATAACGGGGGCAAGTTCAATGGAAAGAAAGGAGAGGCCGGAAATGGTCTTGAGCTGGTGGTGCCCTTTCGGCAAGAAAAAGGACCGCAATGTTTTCAGATCAGGGGAAGAAGACCAGGTTAAGGCCAGTTTGTCATCAACTATTTTTTCGTCGAAGTCAGGGGGGAGAACGATATCAAAGGGACTAGTGAAATACAGCTGTTCTACGGGTTGGTCAGGTCGATGCAGGGTCCCGTTTGCACTTTCGCCGAGCCACCACATGATTCGTTTGACGAATTTCTGCGGAGTCCAAGTCCTCTCTACAACAGACCAAGGCTCGAAGTAGAGGCACAAGTGGCGGGGTTCGCCAGGAGGAGTGTGATTGGTATGGAGAACGATTGGGAAATCGGCGCGTAGCGCCCGCACTTCAGGAAGGCCGGTGGCATGAAAAACAAGTGCCAACCGCTCTCTGACCCTAATGCCAAAGGGATTTCTTGTCGGAATGTCATCGTTGACCATATCGACAACGATGACATCAGAAGAAGTGCCATCCACATTTTGTACTCGGCGAAGCTCGACCACCTCGACATCTTTAGCCCGTGCGGCTACGTCGAGTGTCTCTCTTGCGTACGGCTGCTCCAGAAGGTCGCCGGAAACAGCGGGCAAGGCTTCGCCCAAAGATATGAACGAAGACATTTAACCTGCCCTCAGAGCCGGAGCAGACGTAATGCTCACAGCCGGAGCTGCAACTGGTTTCTTGGCTCCACGCTTGATCCCATTGCTTTCGATGTTGAATACCAGAGGTTCGGGAGTTTTCTCATTCGGTTCTTCCATAGTCACAAGGAATTTTGCGCCATTAACTTCCTTCAAATGCCGTTCATAGCACTTTTTCGCCTGAATATGAGGTGGTTGCGTCTGCTCCAGAGCTTCCTTCGAATCCTTTATCGGATTGCTTGAGCTGACGATATATGCATCTGTCTTCCCTTGGAGCAGCAGGTCTTTGACAAGGGGTTTCGGCTCCGTCTCTTTTTCACCCTTTTCATCGCTAAGTGCCTTGTAACTGCAGTGGTGGGGAATGTTGAAGATATCCCATGCCAGTCGATCATCATTCTTATGATACCGAGTAGTATTGACGATTTCCTCAATGATTTCCCATTCTGTATCCCCGACTGCCAGATAATCGTACGTATTAGTTCCTGCTTTTAGCCGGACATTGAAGATGAGAGAACAAGGGTTCCGGAGGTCGTCGCCTTCGTCGGTATGCCGAATGAAAGGGCTATGGCAGAAGAACTCGATGCCGTCTTTTTGGAGGTCAAACCCCGGCACTAAAGAACCTGCATCCGTGATGAGGTGCTTTCGCGATTCTACCGTCAAGCCTTCGCCCTCAAGCCAGTCTTTCAATTTGTCAGGTTTCGAGAAAACACGGATGCCTTCGCCTTTCTTCAAGCGATAACGGGCTTCCTGCCGCCAGATGACAAACTCACTGTCTTGCTGGCCGTTCGTTGCCGTTTCTATGATCATGGCAGCCGGTACCCACAATTCATTAATCTTTATCCTGCCGTCACCTTGGTATTTTTGGGCATAGTGCAGTTCAAAAAATTCGGTGCTATTTTCGATGTGATCGCTATCACAATGGGTAAACCCGACAACATCGAAGTAGTCCCGTTTTGCGTCATCAAGCTCTTTTTTCAGGCGTCCCTTCAAGTCGAATTCGGGACTGTCGTCTCCCTCACCCTTTTTGAGGTGCCGGTAGTCGAAAAGAATTCGCTTACCGTTTTCGAGAATAATCTGACTACTGTCTCCGTTGCCTACTGGGTATAATAAAATCTGATGCATGGTCACTCCTCTCTCTTGAAATCTGGAAATAGTTACCGTAAATCCGGCTAGTTGAATTTTTTGTAGAACGGCACATGTTTGTTGAAGTGGTTCCTTATGCTGTCAGCGTTGTGAGAGAGGAGTTTTGACTTTTTTGATTTGAATGAATTAACGCTTGAGACTTTTTCCGAGTTTGATATCAGGTTAAAAACCTTATAGACATACGTATGCGGGTGAACCGATTCTATAATGATGTCACCAGTTTTCGTCGTGAAAAGAGGAATCTCGTGCTCGTAGAGGAGGTCTCTAATCTCTTGTTTCGGGTGTTCGTATTTATTGTCATAATTCGAAGATGCTATGGCAACTGAAGGCTTTGATCTCTTCAGAAAGTTGCTTGTAATAAACCCATTGTTCGCACCGTGGTGAGCGAGGATGAGGACGTCCAACTCCTGCGTAAACATGCTCGATCTGGCCAACCGAGCGCTTATCTTCGTATCCTCTACGTCCCCTAAACTTGCTACGTTGAACGAGCCAGTTCGAAAGAACTTCACAGTCGAGTTATTGTTCGAATCTTCGTAAAGAGACTTTGGATGATAGAATACGTTTTTGTAACCGAGCTTCTCCGCCTCATTGAGGGAATTGATATAGGGAGGATCAACCTTACGTAACGTCGTTTTCGGACGATTTTTCTTGTAGCTGAGGATCTTTTTCAGAGCCTCTTTCGCCGTATCAGTATGGGGGGTGTATCCAGGATATTCGATGGTTCTTGGTTGATAAATCTCGATTATCGTGTCCAGTTCAGGAGGCGAGCAGTGATCATTATCCCAGCTTGTGATATGCAGACAATCGATATGGCTGACACTGCAGGCCGCAACTTCCTCCTCAACGAAGGCTTTGCTTTTCTCGGTAAGTCTCGCCTCGATGAGGGTAAAATGGCTTCCGTCGAAATACGAAAAGGAAGAACCTTCCGTGCCTAGTTGGTACGCCCTGAATCTGGTGTATTTTTTCAGAAGTGCCATATATCCTCCCTTGCAGTTTCAGTATGCGTTATGCTATCAGCAGAAGATGTCACAAACATCTCTCTCCCCGACTTACTGCTGGGTTTACCTGAAGGTTTTGGAGGTGCTGAAAAAATTCGCAATCGCTATAGCCATCGCCGGTTTACTGACCTGGAAGAACCCTGCCAGCTTGTCCGGACTCTTCAAATCCCCTTGAAACTTCTTCAACTGCTCCATCGGAATCAACAACTCTGAAGCAAACGCATCAGCCTCCTTCTCCTTCGCCGGCTTCTGGTTTTCCGGCAAATCCTCCCCATAATCCCGCGCCGCCTCGGCGTCATAAAACTCACGTTTGTCATGGTTCAGAAAGATATGTCCAAGTTCGTGAGCCAGGGTGAAACGAGCACGGACAAACGGTTTCGCCTTGTTCAGCATCGCAACTCGTGTTCCGTCCAGTTCCAGCACCGCGCCGTCAAGCTCATTCGAATCGTCGAGTTCTACATACTCCAGCCCGAGTTTTTCGCAGATAACTTGTAGATTTGTCGGTATGTCTAGGATCTTGTGCTGCTTCAGGATCTTGCGTGCCATCTCCCTGGCGTATTTGTAGTTCGCTTCAATCATCACTTACTCCTCCGTACCCTGAAGCCTCTCCAGTTCAGCCTTCACTTTGGCCAGATAATCATCGCTCACCTGCGTCTGGCCCTGCTCCGCCCCTTTCTTTTGCGCCAGTTTCTCAAGAATCTTGTTGACGCTGCTCGCCTGAATACCTGCTCCTTTGGCGTCGTAACAGGTGGATCGGGCATGAACGGCCGAGACGGCACTCTTCATTGTCAAAACTTTGAGGGTTTCATTCAGTAGTCTGGCAAGAGCATCGAACGGAATTCGGAAGTACAGGGCAATCTTTGCCGTGAGTTCGCAGGGGATCTTTTCCGGCTGGAGGTCATTGTTCTCGATCCTGACGAGTTCCCCTGGCTCCATGCCGATCGACAGGCAGACAATTTCCGGCACTAACCTCGCGGCGGCGATGACTTCCCGGATGTATTCGCCGAGGGAAATGTGACTGCCAAGCAGCCCTGCATTTGTCTTCTCAATAACCGGAATCCGCGCCATTTCAAGAACGTTTACGGATGCATCCGGGACTTTTTCGATGAGATTATGAACAAGCAGGTTCATTGAAGGAGTAATCTCCACTTCACCCCGTTCCCACCGGCCGTAGGTGTTTCTGCCGATGTGCAGGAGGTCGCAGATTTCGTCCAGCTTCATGCCCAGGAAGTGTCGGAGAATCTTCAGCTGGACAGCAGTCAGGAGTGGCTTCAACCCGAACTCCAGGGCAATCCGTTTCTTGTCGATCTCCAGACTCTGGGCATGGGTGAAAGTCACCTCGCCGCAGGCCGGACAGGTCTCGCAATCAAGGTCAATCAGAACATGACTCTCACCGTTGACGGTGACCGTAAGCTCGGTCTTGGCGCTATTATATTCGGCTTCAAAACAGTTTGTGCAAATCATGATCGTTTCCTCTATTTGATTGTGAACGAGGTCAGCTTCCAGCAGATGAATTCATTTGTCTGCGGGTGGTAGTTGCTGCATGCCTTGCAGTAGACCGCCACTCCGGTGGTGCTGGTTCCCTGAATCACATAGTGGGTGTTGTTCGGATTGCTTGCCCGCTCGCTCGTTGCCGGCATTGCTTTCTCAATGGTGGCGGCATCCATGATGACCTTTTCCACATCAGCTTCGAACAGTCTGGCGCGGTCCATGTCTTCCATGCAATCTTTGGTTTTTCGAATCTTCCCCGTCAGATAGGCGTCCTGAATTCTCTTGAGAACAAGATCATCCAGCTTTGTCCCGATTGGTGTCATGTATACCTCTTCACATAGGTCACACCAATTGGTGCTGATATTAATATACCAATTGGTGTTTTTGTGTCAACGGTTTATTTTTCATGGAGATCAAGACATTCTCAGAGTTGTCTCTCCCCAGATTCCACCATCATCACCTCGCATACACCTGCGCCCCATTCCCTCGATACTGCATAAACACATGCTGATAAATCAGATCCGTCTTGGTCTCTACCTCTTCGTCCGAGTAGAACGACACAGGTAGACCTGTTGCCTCATTGTAGAGAAAATCCCGAATGGTTACCCGAACTGCGGAGCGGGTAGCTTCCTTCTCAGGCCAGTTTTCGATTTGCAACTTTTCTGCCTTCAAAGTTTCCAGGAGATCCTTCGCCACCCTTTTAATCTGTTCTCGTTCGTTCTTGGAGAGTTCGGGCTTGATGAGCAGGTCGAACATGGCAAGGCTTTCTTCATCCAGCCCCTCCCGGATCGCCCGATGTTCCTCCTCATCCAGCGCCGTGACAAACTTCATCAGCTCTTCGAATGTTCGCTCGATGGTTGCCCGGTCTTTTTCGGAATTGTAGGCTGCAATGATCTCCTGGTAGTGCTTGTGGAAATCTGTCCGCAGTGGGTTCTGTTGGATCATCCGCGCCAGTCGTTGGTCGATGGCGGTCTTGAGGCACTGGACCGTACTGTTTTTTCTGGAAGACCGCTCGAATTCCTGGCGAAGCCGGTCAAAGTCGATCTTGCTGATATCGAAAAGACCACCTTCACTCACCGTTGGCGTAGTATCCGTTGTAATCGTACCGTCGACAATGTAATGCAGCTCACGGATTATGGCTGAAATATCGGCGCGGTCACGATCTTCCAGAAGGCTCTTGTAGATGATATTGACGGCGTCATACTGCATCCGGTAATCGTTGACCCCTTGAACAGTGATGCACGTTTTGAACTTTTTGAAGACCTCCCGGGCAATGATTTCGAAGCGTTTCCGGGTTTCATCATTCTCATTCACTGCTTCCTTTGCTTCAGCAATTGCCTTGTTACGGGCAAATCCGGAATTTTTCATGATCTCTTCCAATCGGAAATCCCGCTCCGTCAGAAAGCCACGCACCATCGCCACCGTCTCAGCAAGATCGGCCAACAGTTCCTCTTCAGGCTTGACCGGATCAACCTGGGGCTGGGGACCGCCTCCGTCAATGATGCCCCCACCCTGGTGCCCGGCAAAGGTGGCCAGGGCCTTGCGCAGATTCTTGAGAATGCCGCAGTAATCAACGATCAGACCATTGTTTTTCCCCTCGTACACCCGGTTGGCGCGGGCGACCGCCTGCATCAGTGTGTGGGCCTTGAGAGGTTTATCAAGATAGAGGGTCGCCAAGCACGGCACATCGAAGCCGGTCAGCCACATGGCGCAGACAATAACGATCCGGAATGGATGGTCCGGCGACTTGAAGGCGCTCTCCATATCAATCCGTTTGCCGTCGGCCGTCTCAAAGCCTTCTTTCACCAACTTGCGGTGAGGCTCGATGTCGAGGTCCCAATCCTTGAACTTCTGGACTTCCCCTTGCTCCTCGCTCACCACAACCGCCATGCGGGTTTCTTTCATCCACAGGATTTGTCGGTGACGGAAGGCTTCTTCCTGTTCATCGGCTGCTTTCGTTACGGCCTTCGCCAGCTCTTTGGAGCGTTGCTTCCAATACCATTCAAGCAGCTTGAACATGCGCACGCAGGTGACCTTATCGATACAGACCAGCATCGCCTTGCCGGTTTCCCACTGGGTGCTGTAATGCTCGACAAAATCCTTGGCAATCTGGTCCAGCCTCCTGCCGGCGGTGATGATGTGGTACTCCCGCTTCAGTTCTTTCTCCAGCCGCTGTGCCACGTCAATATCGTCGATTTCCAGCTCTTCCAGCTTGGCGGCAATTTTCTCGTTGAGAGTATCGGTCGCAACCAGACGATGTTTCCCTTCTTCATCTAGAAAACGGAGTTTTTCTCCGCGGGCATCGTAATAGAGCGGAACCGTCGCCTTGTCATCTACCGCCCGCTGGAAGTCGTAGGTGGAGATGTAGTCGCCGAACACCCGGCGGGTAATCTCGTCGTCCTTGAAGAGTGGGGTTCCGGTAAAACCGATGTAGCTGGCGTTGGGGAGGGCATTACGTAGATTGAGGGCCAACCGGCCGTACTGAGTCCGGTGGGCCTCATCGGAGATGACGATGATGTCGTCCCGGATCGAATACGGCTCCTCCGGATTGACATCCTTGTTGAACTTCTGGATGAGCGAAAAGATGAACGGCTTGTTCAGCCTGAGCATGGCCGCCAGATGTTCACCCGAGGAGGCGCGGCAGGGATCTGCATCGTTGTCGGCCAGACCGCAGCCGGCAAAGGTCTTATAGATTTGGGTATCGAGGTCGTCACGGTCCGTACAGATAAGGAACGTAAAGCTCCCGGTAAGTTTGCGATGTACCTTCTGAGTGAAGAAGGCCATGGAATAGGACTTGCCGCTTCCCTGGGTGTGCCAGAAGACACCCAGCTTTCCCAGGCGTTCCTGTCGATCCCGGACAGCCTGCACGGCCCGGTTGACCCCGAGAAACTGATGATTGCGGGCAACTATCTTTACCGTTTTACCGGAACTGTCATCGAACAGGATGAAGTTCTCGAACATGTCCATGAAGGCGCCCTTGGCGCAGATCCCCTTGAGCAGAGTCTCCATGCTCACTACACCCGGTGCAGTCTCTTCCAGGCGTTTCCATTCGTGGAAATGTTCATAACGGCTGGAGAGTGAACCGATCTTGGCGTCTATCCCGTTGGCCAACACGATGACCGCGTTGTGGTGAAACAAATGGGGAACGGTATCCTTATAGTCGGCAAGATTCTGCTCGTAGGCGGCCCGGATCTCCTTGTTGACGTTCTTCAACTCCATGAAAAGCAGCGGAATGCCGTTGACAAATCCCATGATATCGGCCCGACGGCGATAGAGTTGCCCCTTTATCCACAGTTCACGGACGACGAGAAAGTGGTTTTCCTCCGGCCGGTCGAATTCGAACACCCTGAGCCGCCGTTTGACCACTTCGCCGCGCTCATTGCGGTATTCAACAGGGACACCGTTCTTGAGAAGATCGTATTTTTCGAGGTTGATCTGCAGAAGGGACTGGGTGAAGGAGTAGTCGGTGATGCGGGAGACGGCGGAACGGTAGGCAGGTTCAGGAAGTCCGGGATTGAGCTTGACAAGGGCCTCTCGCAGGTAGCGGGTCAGAATGACTTCTTTATCTGATAGGCGGCCGAGAGTCCCTTCCGGGCCAAAAGTCTCCTCATTGTAGGCGAAGACACTGTCCCAGCCCAACTCGTCATGAAGATAGTCGGCGGTGGTTTGCTGAACCAGGGTATCTTCGGTCATTGCAGCCGTCATGCGGGATTATTCCTCTCTTGTGCAGAAGCTATAAACGGAATACGCAACATCCATCTTTTTTTGCCGCCTTTTTGTTTATAGAAATTTCGAGTTATCACAGCTATTTAGCTAACTTTGATACTGCGCTATAGACATTTTCTATAGACGGAACCCAGTTATTTCGACCTATTTTGCGTATAAGTATCGGGTGTGTTTGCGGATGCCCCGCTTTTCAATCTGACCACACTGCACCAACCGCTTCAACTCCTCCTGTAGCAACCTACGAGGGATTTCAGGGCCGATCCTTTTATGAATCTCTCCAATGCTGGCTTCTCGGTAGATTTCCAGGTCGCGAATCAACAGTTCGCGCAGCCGATGTTTTTCGATCCCTTTGAGAGTAGTCTTCCCCTTAAAATCAAGTTTGCGGAGCAATTCGGGGTCAATGAAATACATCATTCCTTTCGTTTTACCTTTTGTTCTGACAATCTCCCAGCTGATAAGGCGATTGAGCCAGGAATGCAGTTCAGTAGCATCCTTCAGTTCGAGGAGCTGAACAATTTGTAAAGCTGTCAGCGACTCGTGCTGAGCAATCAGGCCTAGACTTATCTTCTCCTTCTGACGGAGATGGAACGTTTGGTCTGCCTTGTCAATAAAATCAATGATAAGCGGATTTAGGATGCGTTTTCTGACGGTCACCTCGACGCGATCGGGGCCTTCTACCGGTTCCGGCGGCAGCTTGCCCTGCGACAGGAGAACCTCATAGATCTTGTCGTAGCCACTACCTTCGCGTTCCATCAACTTCAAGTCGTGGAAAACCCTCGCCAACCCTTCGTTGCGGCGTACCGTAACATGGAGGATGTTCTGCGGCGTCACACCCAACGGCAGGAGTCCTGGGTTGACTATTTGTAACCGGTCCGAAAAGAGATTGATGAAAATATCGCCACGCTGGGTATAGGGCCGATGCACAAGTGCATTGGTGAGTAGTTCACGGACCACCACCTCGTCGTAGTGCGGTACGGTATGAGGATACAAGCCATCACGGATTTCGTAACTTTCCCGCCAATCGGGCACCTCGCGCCAGACGGCCTCGATCAACTCCATCGGGTTCAGGGTGTAATCATCCCACACCAGCTTGTTGACCTTCCCGCCGGTCTCGTCATATTTGATGAACTGCAGAACCGGCGCCGTCCCGAGGCGGGCCCGGTCTTCACGTCGACCGATGCAGAGAATCCCGAGATTGGTCAGCCACTCGCTGCTGGCAAACAGATAATGATCCATCAGTTCATCGTCGGTCTTAGCTTTGACGAACTCTTTCACTCGGTCCGAGGCCCGGATGGTTTCGCAGAACGCCCGGAATTTCTTCTCATCGAACTGGGTACGGGGTACCTGAAGCGTCGTGAGTGTTTCCCATGGATATGATGCCCGTTCACCGGCAAGGCGCATGACATCATCACCCAGCACCGGCTGGCTGGTATCCGCTATGCGAATGTAGTAACGGCCGTCGGAAGTTGAGGCCACTCCCTGGCTGCGATGTATGTCCAGATCGATGTACTCGCCTCCATTCACGGCCTGACCGATGCGTGGCAGGACAACCACATTGACGGTAAGTTCGGCAATCCGCTTGCGGATGGTATCAAGTAGCTCCGGTTTGATCCGCTGGTCGAGCGGAGGGAGCGTTTCCTTGTCCTCGATGCCGATCAGCAGCCGACCGCCCTGGGCGTTTGCGAAAGCGACGCAGTCCTTGGCGATTTCGGAAAAGTCGGCGGTCTTACCGGTGACTGACCGGAGAGATTTCTTGTCGCTTATCTGTCCTTCAAGGCTCATGCAGTAATCCTCTGCTACTTCTGATCATCAAACATTGAAGGCTGCAAGGGATGTTGCAGTTGCCATTGGTAGCGGATCGGCTTGCTGAGTTTCCTGGCGTAGCCATCATCAAGGGCCTGTTTAAGCCAATCATTCAACTGCGTTTTACATATATCGAGGTGAACCAGCAGTTCATCAGCATTCATTGGGGCCATTGTTGTTAACTCCTGGAACCGGCGAAGGAACAGGTTGTAGAAGCTGCCGGTTTCCGGCGCTGTTACAACGCCTGATATCTGTGTACGGACATCAGGTTCCTTGCCGAAAGCATCAGTTAGGCATGGTTCACTCACCACCTGCGGATACTCTTTGTTTTCCAACAAGGACATCTGGGCAGGTTCGGCAGGTCCAGCCTTTGACTTATCATGCCCCGCCTGAGGATCGGTAGTATGGTCTCCAGAATTAACCAGTATCGCCAGCTCAAACGGCTCTCCGGGCAACCAGCGCCCCCCTTGTCGCACAAGCTCGGCATTACCAGAGGAAGGATCCGAGGACTGTTTGACCCAGAGTGGGACCCATCTCTGTTTCAGATCCTCGATTGCCCCATTCCATGTGCCACCTTTATTCCTGGTGGAAGTTACCACAACCGCTGCATCAGCAAGACAGTAAATGTACTTGTTGCGTGACATAGCATTGCCGACATCAAAACCGGCTTCGGGATTGAACGGTGAAATCAGCACTAGGTTGTTGACCATCAGGGCCTTGCGGTACTTAGCCGAGGTTGCGGCGCGGAGCAGGCTGTCGGCCAGCACGCCGATTCCCGTCCCTTCCTGAGCCAGCGCACCTTGCATTGCCGCTTCGTCGATACCGCGGGCACCGCCTGACACAATCGAATAGCCTTGCGCCGCGGCATCCTTACCAATGCTAGTGGCAAACCGCAGATCAGCTTCAGTTGCATTACGGGAGCCGACGACCGCGATTCCCCCCTTGTTGAGAAGATTGCGGTTGCCGCAGCCGAACAGCACCGGTGGCGAATCGGTCTTGAGAAGCTTTTTCAGGCGACCGGGATAATCCGCGTCAGAACGTGTCAACACCCACAGCCCGGCACGCTGCCATTTTTCCAGTGCCAGTGCAAGTGCGCTGCCGCGCCCCAGCAGATAACGGATACGGTCCAGCGTTATCGTCTTATCGCTCCAACCGGACAGAAGCAAGCCGGGATCATTGCCCAATAAAGCTTCAGGCAGTGTATCACGCTCTTTGAGCCACAAGGCGAACCGCCCCCACTCGGTAGGTGACAGGGGACGAGGATCACCCTTGACAGGTTTGGAAAAATAGACCGTCAGCAACAGCACTGCCTGTGTTTGTCCGCTTATGTTCATCTCAATCCCCGCTACTCGTACTCGCCAGCGCCACCGGCCAGACAGGCCCGCTGCCTGACCGGAGCAATAGCGCAGCCACTACTGTCATAGTCCATGCCGAATCCACCATGTCGTCCACCAGCAGCACCGGTCCATTGGGGATGTCTGCAGCAACGTCGAATACGCCGTCCAGATTGCGGCACTGATGGTAACGATTCTGCTGAAGCTTCTGTTGCTGGTTGTCACGCACCTTGGTAACCGCCTCGTGAAAGGGCAGATGAAGCCTTGCCGCCAGGCGGCGGGCGAAATCGGGCACCAGGTTTGGATGATTACGAGACGGCACACAGGCAACCCATGTCGGCGCCGGTGACGGCCGCCACCGCTCCCGAATCATCTCCACCACTGCCTCGACCAGTTCGTCTCGGAAGTGGTTGTTGTGCTTGTCTTCAGCGACTACGCGCCCCCAACCGGCGTCACCCCAGCGGGAGAGAATCCGTCCGGTCTCGGCACGGAGGTTAGCCGGGAGATTGCCGCTAAATCCGTACTGCTGAAATGCACCGCCTGCCACCTGCTTTTTGCATTCCAGAGGCAGTTCGGCATGTTTCAGGTAGAGTGCCGCTTCGATAGCCAGCTGGTGTGAAAACTCTTCCGGAATTACCGGATGTCCGAGACAGCGTGCGCATCTGCCACAGGGTTGCGCCTGCTCGTCGTCCAACGATTGGGCAAGGAAAAGCATCAGACAATCCTGGCTGTTAATGTACTCCTGAACCTCCTGCCATTCGCCAGCTCTCTGTTGCGTTAGCCGTTGTATGTGCTGATGATCAAGCCGATAGGCAACGGGAGTTCGCCGCCAGCGTGAACCATCCTTGATAAGTGGCGAGGGATTCTCGACCGACAGAAACTTGAGCACCTTGTCTATCTGCCCCTTGCGAAGATTCACATCAGCTTCAAGCTGTCGGTCCGTCAATCCGTCACTTTCGGCGAGCGCCTCCAGAATGGCGTTCACGTGGCGTTCGTCAGGAAATGCACTGGCGCGGAAGTAATTCTGAATTTCTTCATCCTCTCGCCCGGCAAGTAACACACCTACCGCATAATCGATGGCGCGACCGGCCCTGCCGACCTGCTGATAATAGGCAACGATGGACCCCGGCGCTTGGTAGTGGACAACAAACCCCATATCCGGCTTGTCATAGCCCATCCCCAAGGCAGTCGTAGCCACAAGCGCCTTGATGTCATTGTTGAGTAGTGCAGATTCAAGATTCTGTCGATAAGCGTCGGAACTCTCGAATCCGTCAGCTTCGACCCCGCTGTAATAGGCCAAGGCCGCGATACCGTTCTGAGTCAGCCATTCTGCAACCTGATCGGCATCACGCTTGGTGAGAGTGTACACAATGCCGGTGCCGGGAAGCTGCGGCAGGTATTCAGCCAGCCATGCAAGCCGCCCGGACTGGTCGGGAAGCTGAACAGCCTGGAGGGCAAGGGTCTCTCGAAGAAGAGGTCCACGTTGCACATCAATATTCCCCAGCTGACTCGTGATGTCGTCCAGCACCCGATTATTGGCAGTCGCAGTAGTACCCAACACCGAGATATTCGGCGGCATATGCTGCAGCACACTCACGAGCCGGCGGTAATCAGGCCGGAAATCATGACCCCAGTCGGAGATACAATGTGCCTCATCCACGACCAGAAGACCGATCTGGTTGGCGACAGGCAGCAATACAGTCCTGACAAAATCATCATTAGCGAGACGTTCTGGGGAAATCAGCACCGCATCAGCTTCATTGTTCAGAATCTTTTCTATCAACGGTGGCCAATCATCACGATTGGTTGAATTTATCGTTACCGGGCGGATTCCAAGACGTTCAGCCGCTTCAATCTGGTTGCGCATTAGCGCCAGAAGCGGGGAAACGATCAGTGTCGGGCCATGTCCCCTGTCACGTAAAATGCGGGTAGCGATAAAGTAAACCGAGCTTTTTCCCCAGCCGGTTCGCTGCACTACCAGCATCTTCCGGCGCTGGTTTACAATGGCATCTATGGCTTCCCACTGGCCGTCGCGAAACTCGGCGGCGGGATTGGACAAGGCACGGCGGAGTAATTCAAGAGCATTATTTTGGTCAGTTGGGGCAGGCATGTTGTTCTCCGTTAAGATTCAGCGTCTTATACTGCTATCTCCCCGCTCATCAGCCGTGGCAGCAGCAGGTCACGGGCTTGCTTGAGCTTATCGTTGTATGCTTTCAGCTTAAAAAGCTGCTCGTATATCGGCGTGACGGTTTCCTCGAAAAGCGCTGCGATCCTATGTGCGGGCTCAAGATATGGGCGGCTATATGCAAAATCCCGGTTCAAGCCTGGAACCGCAGCGTCGTTACTTACAAACTGCATATTCAGCAGGGCGTGATAAAGATGAAAGGTGCTCAATTCCGAATCGATGAAATAAACAGTATCTATAGGGTAGAAATCACCGTCGGACCAGAACACACTGCCAACGTTTCCTTTACGTCCGACAATAATCCCAGGCCCCTTGATCAAAGCCTTCTCGTGAGTTCCGATGACGCCGCTGGAACCGTACACCGGAACGTTTCCTTCAATCCGATTTTCTGCTTTTAATGCTTTTCCGTATTTGAGAACTATCTTACTCCCGAGGACTTTCCTCTCCCAACCTTCAGGGATACCATCAACCGCCTTCACATGCTCATGTCCGGGGAAGCGCAAATAGACAAACCATTCCCTGTACAAGAGCCGCGCAGATTCCTCCAGCAGCGCAATCCGGCGACGGTTGTTTTCGATCAGGTTATTATAGGCGGAGAGGATATCAGCAATTTTGCCCTGTGTCCTTACATCAGGCACACGTACAAGAACTCGATAGACTCGCTCTGGGGCAGTGTGCCGTACCTTGGTTCCCGAAGCGCTGCCTCTAATCTGACCACGGACCGAATGGGTATTGAAGAGAAAATATAAATATCGCTTTTCCAATATTGATGAGTCAATTTGATCGATTAAGCCAATCCGCTGATTGTGCAGATAGCGATTCCCCTCTGGAATCAGTGCAGAACTACCCAAAAGCCCAGGACCCTGTTCTGTCATCGCAACGATCAGATCTCCCTCATTCAAAATGAATGCTTCAGGGATATTCCCTGAGTAGGAACGATCCTTTTCGGGCCGACTACGGAATCCGCCCTGTTCATTGAAATTACCGGGAGTGAGAACAATATACTGGCCGCTATCGGCAAAAAACTCACTTTTAAAGGCATAGCCATGTTTAACATGGATTGCCGACCCGAGAGCAATCTCCTGCCAACTCATACCCCCAACTCCTCAAAGTTTCTGGCAATAGTCGCTGCCAATTCAGTCGCCTCAGTATTCAGGTCCGACAGCTCAACGTGAATCTCCCGTAGAGCCTCTTCAAAGTCAAAATCCTCATCTACCTCTTCGGGCGCGACACCTACATAGCGGCCCGGCGTCAGGCTCCAGTCGTTCTTTTCGAGCTCCTCACGGTCAACCAGCTTAACCAGGCCCAGTACGTCCCGCAATTCCGCATCGGGAAAGCGCTCCTGCAGCCAATGGGCCTGCTTATAAAAGTAACGCACCTGCCGGAGTTGCTCGACCGCTATCTTGCGCGCGCTGTCGGCATCCTTTCGTGCCCGGGCAATATCGCGAGGCTTCCACTGCTCACTCTCTTTGATTTCATCGTCCTGTTCGCAGGCCTCGATGATTCGTGAGGCGAGTTTGTACAGCAGGTCGGCATCCTTTATCAGATCACGGCTCGTTTCGGCAAGGGGCGCAAGCCGGGTATCCGCGAAATCCTTCAATGACGCAATGTCGGAGTGCTCGTACTTGTTCCACGACCTCCAGGCATTGTCCTTGCGGATCTCGAACAGTCCCATTGTGTCGCGAAACCCTTGTACTTCCCGGTGCAACTCCTCCAGGAGCTCCGCCTGCTCCGGCTTGTTGGCTTGTGCAGCCGGCAGACTGCTCAACAGCTTTTCCATTTCGCTCACAAAGGCGGGTAGAGGTTCGACCGGCTTTGGTTCTTCCAGGAGAAAACAGCCATTGGCCTCCAGGAGAGATTTGTCAAGATACTCCTGAACCAGCTCCAGGAACCGTCCCTTCTCCCGCCGGTAGAGCCAGACGATGCTGGTGAGGTTCTTCAGCTGCTCCGGGCTGAAGTCATAGATTTTGCGGGTGACCTTGCGGTAGATGTTGCGGGCGTCTATCATCAGCACCTTGTCCCGCTTGTCCTCCAGTTTGTCCTTGTCGAAAAACCAGAGCTCGCATGGAACGGTGCGGGTGTAGAAGAAATTGGAGCGGATGGCGATCATGGCGTCCACGTGGCCGGTTTCGACCAGCTTGCGGCGCACCTTCTGCTCGTCCCGGCCGGCACTGGACGCCTGGGAGGACATGACGAATCCGGCCCGACCGGTATCGTTCAGGTAGCTGTAGAAGTAGGAAATCCAGAGGTAGTTGCCGTTGGAAACAGCCCCCTTCTGATTTACCCCCGGCAGGCCGAAGGGAAGACGAGGGTCACCTTTGACCTTGTCTGCGTCCACTTCGTCCACATTGAACGGAGGATTGGCCATGACGAAGTCGGACTTGCCGAGCATTTCATGGTTATCATCGTAGTAGGTGATCCCCTTCTGGATGTCTCCCTCAAGGCCGTGCACTGCCAGGTTCATCTTGGCCAGGCGGATGGTGGTAGGGTTTTTCTCCTGACCGTAGAAGGTGACAGCCTCGGTAGGGTTGCCGTGCTGGTTTTCAATGAAGTGGGCACTCTGGACGAACATTCCGCCGGAGCCGCAGGCCGGGTCGATGACCTTGCCGTGGTCCGGCTCGATGACGTTGACGATCATCTGCACCAGGGAGACCGGGGTAAAGAACTCACCGTTGTCATGGGCGCCTTGATCAGCGAACTGGGTCAGGAAGTATTCGTAGATCCGGCCAAAGACATCCCCGGAAGCGCTCTTCAGTGACGCGTCATCAAAGACCCGCAGGATACGCCCGATCAGCACGTTGTCCAGAACCTGGTATTCCTGTTTGGGAAGGACCCCTTTGAGGGTTTCGTAATCCTCCTCAATAGCATCCATGGCGTCGATAATAGCTTTGGCACGATCCTTGTCATCAGACAGCCCCACCAGGTAATCGAACTGCGCTTCAGGACGAAGGTAGATAGCCGTCTTCTGGCCGAAGTCTTCTTTGGTCAATGGCCTGGTCTTGCCGCCACGGGTTGGGAGCGTTTTTTCGATCTCACCCTTCACATTCAGATAGCGACTATAGGCATGACGCAGAAAGATCAGCCCCATGATGGGGAGAAAATATTCATTGCTGGCAAACTCACTGTTGCCGCGGAGTTGGTCGGCAGCGTTCCAGAGGCGTCGCTCAATGGCTTCGATGTTGTGCATAAGGTGTGTCTATCTCCAGGTCTTCAGAATCTGTTCGGGCTGTTATTATTGTTTTGTCTTATCCCGCCAGGCAGCGAACTCCAGGGGACGGATGCCGAACCGGATCGCATTCCCTTCGTACAGGTTCTCGAACTCATCAAGGACGAGATTGACGAACTTGTCGTGATCTTCTTCCGCGACCGACGGAGGAATCTGTGCCCCAACCGTTTCTCTGGTTGAAGACTGTAATTGCAGCACAATGGTCTTCACCGTCTCGCTGAGTGCCTGCCGGTAACGCAGGCGGAAGGTGTCCGGCGGCACCAGTTCACGACGCACAGCAAGATACTGCTGGCATGAGCGCTCATAGGTCCAGACGAAAACATCTCGCAGCAGTTCGATGCGGTTCAGTTCGTATACTCCCAGCATGGCGTCAATGTAAGCTCGCTCCGGCACGTCGATGAACGACAGGGGGCAGAGATTGTGCCTGATCAGGGGGATGTTGGCGGCAAGTCGGGAAACCCGCTTGTTCACATCCTCGAAAGGTTGCAGGTAGGGCAGGTGAACCATGACGAAAAAGGCCTGTTCGAACGGGTCGCGAATCTCCAGGGCCATGGCGATGATGATTCCGAAGAGCTCTTCAAGCCGCTGAGGCATGGCGATTGGCCGGTAGACGCTGCCGCCGATCTCGACCGGCCGACTGCGGATCCGGCCGCAGGTGCTGCTGTCCTCAAGAAGTCCGTCGGAAAGGAGCGCGTGCAGGCTCAGGATGGTGTAAGGGGTAAAGTCGACGAGATCGGCCTCATTCAGCAGCAGCTCGATTGCGGCTTTGTGATTGAGGATCATCTGGGTTTCCAGCACATCTTTTCCCTCGGCAACCTGGCCGAACTCGATAAGCCGTTCGGTATCGAGTCTGCTGTAGGTGTTGCCTTCGAGGCGCGAGGACGCCCACGACAGATCTATCAGCAATCGGTGCATGATGTCACGGGCGAAGGTGCCGGCAGGCCGGTCGCCGTCCGGTGGTGTGCCGAGTTTGCGGAGCTGGTCGCGCAGTTCGGGCGGCAGGTATGCGGTCTCATTGGGATAGTATGCTTCAAGGAAAGCCTGATTGTAGCCCACGGGTACGCGCATCTGGCGCGGCCGGCGGACCTGGTCTTTTATTTCCTGTCCTTCAGGCGAAAGAGGGACGTAGGTTTCAGCGGTGATTTCACCAGTGAGGCCAGCTAAGGCTCCACTGACTTCGCCGGTAATCGGCGCAATCAGGTAGCGAACTCCCCGTCGTTTTCCGATTGTGACCAGTTTTCCTTCTGCTACGAATTGGGCCAGTCGCCGCTGCAAGGTTCGCCGGCTGATGGCGTCCGCCAGGCGGGTATGGAGGGCGTCGATTCCAATCCCCTCGCTATGATGACCGATTTCTTCGAGAATTCGGGCATCGGTATCGGCGGCTAATTTCTTTGGCACAATCTGATCCCTCATGTTTTCGGCGCACATGATGAAGCAGTGGAATCATATCTTTATTGGCGCGCAATGTCAATAATTATGCCAATAATATGGCGCGATAGAGTAATTTGTGCGCCGAAAAAAATGGCGCGATTTGCATTTTTATGACGCAATCCGTAGCGTTTTGTCGCAAATCCAGGTTTCGCGACATAAAACAATTACAACTCAATGACCAAATTCTTTTCGAACTGTGGGTTTACCTCGACATCCTTGTAGCCGTATGGGTTCACAACCACCCGGGTCTTCCCGAGCGTGTAATCGAAGGAATTGTGCGTATGACCATGGATCCACAGGTCAGGGCCATGGTCGATGATCTCGTTTGAGAGGTCGGTCATGAAGGCGCAGTTGAGGCTGTCTCCTTTGAACCGTTCGTGGATGGAGAGAGGCGAGACGCCATGATGCGTTACAACGACAGTCATCTTTCCGGCCGCGTTTCGTATTGCATCGAAAATATACATCTTGGATTCGCAGAACAGATCAACCGTATCCTCCGGAAGAAGCCGCTGGCCGGTCGGTTTCTTGATGACCACAAAATCGTTCATGTTCTTTCGGGCGTACTGCATTTTGAAAAAGTCCTTCCCCTGGAAATCGGTCCAGAGGGTTGCGCCGATGAAGACCACGCCATTGATTTCAACGGATTCGTTTTCCAGAAAATGGACGTTTTCGGGGAGTGATAACGTGCTTTTCAGGTGGTGGATTCGTCCAAAAAAGTCGTTGTGGTAAAAGAAGTGGTTCCCTTCGACGTAGATGACGGCCAGGAACTGCTTGGAAAAAATACTCAGTGCCCTGAGCCAGGTCTCCTGCCGGTGCGCCAGCCCCAGGTCTCCGGCTATGAGCGCTACTGTCTCCCTGTCAGTTGGAAGAGGAGGCACAACTGTCCCGAGGATTCGGGCTACCTTGTTTGCGGGCCAGAACTCGACATGAATATCGGAAAAAGGACGTAGAAACATGATACGCTCTTTGGAAGCCAAAAAGGGATACCCACCCAATCGGGGCTTGCGGGTTCAAAGCCATTTTATAACCGCTTAATCTTGAAGTGGCCAGGAAAATCGCTCAGAATATGCTCACCCCGGATTCGACAATTCTCGGCGCCAGCAGGTTGATTGCCTTTCCCATGGCGATATCCAGCATGATTACCTCCTGACCGTCCAGGTACACCTCGTTGACCGTCTCGGCCTTTTTTACTTGAGAGACATGCAGGTAATTCCGCTTGTCCTTTTGTCTGGCTACGAAACAGAGCACGGTTCTCCCATGCCATGGATTTGGCGATGGCGGCAACAGCCACGGCCGGCGCTTGCAGGTCGACAGTGATTGATGCCCTGGCAGCTGCGCTAAACCCTTGCCGGTCTGCTTCGGTCAAAGAGGTCCAGAGTTCTTCCTTTGCCTTCGCCTTCTTCTCCGCAATGGCCTTCTGCTCGCCCTCGGCCCGGATCGCTGTGAGCCGCCGTTCTTCGGCGGCCTGTGCCCTGGCCGTGCGTTCCTCCGGCGGCAGATACCAGGAAGGGACTACCAAGGTGCCGCAGAGCGCGTTCAGATAGCCGCCTTGGTTGCGGATCTCTTTCCTCTCCCGCCGGCAGGTTTCAGCGGCGATATCCGGGGCCTTAATCAGCTGTTCCGAGCCGTAGCGGGCTGAGAGAGCCTGAATCTCGAGATCGGTGATTCCGGATAGTGGCGTTCCGGACAACAGCTGTCGAACCTTGTCTGTTGTTGTCTCTTCTCCTCTGTTCTTGTCTGTTCTGTTCTCCGGCGTGACGTCACGTGACACTGGAGCATCACTGTCACGTGACGGATTCTCCGGCGCTTGCAGCAACAGGATCTTTTCCCGTTCCTTCTGCCGGTGCCGCTGCTGACGCTCCCGATCCTTTTCCCGTCGCGCTTCCAGTTTGTCTTCGCTCTGGTACTTGCCCCAGTTTTTGAGACAGATCACCCCGTCCCGCTGATCTATCATTTCCAGGCCTGTAAAGGTTACCAGACCTAGCTGGACGGTGGGCAAGGGTATGTCGGTCACTATGCTCAGGGTTTCAGCAGTGTACGGGAGGCTGTCGGAGATCATGAGGTAGCCTCCGTGGTCGCACTTGCCCGCCTCGATAAGCATCATCAACCAGAGCAGGACGAGGGTGTTACCCTCCGGACCCTTGCGGATCATCTTGATTTTTCGGTGATCGAGGATGTTGCACATGACCTTGATCCAATCCAACAGAACCCCCTGCCATACTTCACTGGTGGGTAAGCTGAAAAAATACCCTCCTACCTATAATGATCCTCGGGGGGTGTAGCTGGGGGATGGGAAAATGGCGGGGCGGCACGAAAAAAGTATCACGGATAAAAAGAAAGGGGTTAGGCCTTTTGACCTAACCCCTTATTTTTATTGGTGGAGATGAACGGGATCGAACCGTCGACCTATGCGTTGCGAACGCATCGCTCTCCCAGCTGAGCTACATCCCCTAAAGATAATGTTATGAAGAGCTATTTTCTATAACACAAACGGGGAAAAAATGCGATAGAAATTTCTTGGAGTACCGGTGTAGCGTTTTTTAACGCTATATAATATTGACTATATTGTTAATTGTTTGATATGCTCATCCACCCGCACAATCAAGAGGGTCAAGCTGCCAAAGTGCCGGCACAATCAGCTTTTAATTCTTTATTTTCATGTTGATTGCGGCGTGTTGAGTCCTGGTGGTTTGCACGTTGAAGCACGATTCCCTGGAGCAAACTGATGAGCTTTATCGTTCGCTATCTACTTGCAGTGCTTCCGATATGCTGCCTTTTTCCCCTGCATGCCCATGCTTTCGAGACGATGATAGAAGAAAGTACGTCCGACGTTTTCAGCCTTGGCGAGATTGAAGTGTCCGGCAGTCTGGATACTGTTGAATCCACCGGGGTAGTACGGGAAATCACCCGTGAAGAGATGCAGAAAAGCAGTGCCAGGACAGTAGACGAGGCGATCACCCTCATGTCAAACGTCAATGTAAGGACGGGCGGCGAGGGTGTGCCGCGGGTTGACATAAGGGGGTTCCGGACGAGGCACGTGCTGTTCCTGCTGGATGGCATCCCTATCAATTCGGCCTTGGACCAGCAGTTCGACCCTTCGATCATACCGGTGGAAAATGTTGCCCGGATAAAGGTCATTGCCGGCGCTAATTCGGTCCTTTACGGACAGGGTGGGCTGGGCGGCGTAATAAATATAATCACCAAGAAGGGCACCAAAGGGTTCAGTGGCATGCTGGGTATCGAATCGGGGGACGGGACTCCCTACTATGCCCGTGGCAGCGTTTCCGGTGGTGTCGGGAAATTCACGTATCTGGTGAGCGGGAGCGCCTACCAGCGCGACAACTTCCCCCTGGCCAGCGATTTCACCACTTCGGCAGAGGAGCAGTCAGGATACCGGACAAACAGCGACAACACCCGCTACAACGGTTATGTAAGTCTCGGCTACTCCCCCACGAACGACCTCACGTTCGGCTTGACGTTCAATTATGCCCAGGGTGCCTACGGCAAGCCGTCCAGCGCGATCGACAACAAGTTCGATCCGTATGCCCCACCAGAGCGGTACGCACGGATCGATGCTTATCATACCTGGTCTCTGCAACTGTCCACCGACTGGCAGGTTACCAAGGCCTTCAGCGTGCGAGGCTCGTGGTACTACAACTTTGTCAGCCAGCATGACAACCAGTATGATGACGAAACCTATACGACCTTCGACGACCCATTTGTGCCCAATTCCTACAAGCTGGTCAACAGGGCGGCTACCACCGGGGTTTCGCTGCAGCCAAGGTATGACTTCGGTACGAAAGGGTCTGTCACGCTCGGCCTCACCGGACAGTGGGACAGTTGGGATGCCGAGGGCATGGTGAAGCCTGGCGGCGACGATCATGCTCAGGGTGGTTTCGGTGTCGGGGGCGGCAGCCCTCCCTATTACCTCTACCCGGTGAGTGACAACAAAAGCCTCGGCATTTATTCTGCAGCTGTCCAGTATGAAGTTTCGCCGCTCGACAAGCTGAACTTCGTTGCCGGTTATGCCTATCACTGGCAGCTGCGGGATGAGAGAAACGACAGCGGTTACAGCATCTACCTCGGTCTTGCATACGATATCTTCAAGAAGACCAGGATCAATGGCGCCTACCAGAGAAATATCCGTTTCCCCTCCATCAGCCAGCTCTACAAGAGAGACAGCAACAACTACGAACTTGTCCCGGAGATTGCCCATCACTATCAGCTGGGTGTCGAGCAGAAACTTTCCCGCAAGACGGTTATCGGGGCCAATGGGTTCCTGAGCTATGTGAAGAATTTCATCGCTCTCGACCAGACCATGAACCCGCAGCACTATAAGAATTTTTCGGAATTTCGCTTCTACGGTTTCGAAACATCGGCGGAGACGCGGCTGATAGACGGGCTTGCAATGAAGGCGGATTATACGTACCTCATATCCGACGACCGCTCCGGGGGCGGCAAGGATGAGCTCCAGTACATTCCCAAGGATAAGCTGACTTTCTCGGCGAGGTATGACTTCGATTTCGGCCTGACCCCTTATGTGTCCGTAGTCTATGTCGCCAATTCCTATGTCTATACCAAGACTAAGGCACCCGTAGCGAGTAAGGCCAAGATGAAGGATTACACTGTGGTGAATGCCAAGCTCAACCAGAAGTTGATGAAGGGCAAAGTGACCCTGTATATGGGTGTCGACAACCTCTTCAACGAGGATTACGAGCAGAGTTACGGGATACCGCGACCGGGCCGCTACATCTTTGGCGGCGCGGAATACCGCTTTTAGGGGATTTTTTTCCGGCTGCGCGCAGCATTGTGCATGTAGAGAGGGATATTCAGTGCTCCAGGCCAAGGACCTCACATACAGCTATCCCGGAGGGGGCATCCCGGCCCTTTCCGGGCTTTCTTTCCAGGTGAGCCCTGGCGAATGCGTCTGCATCACAGGAAACTCGGGATGCGGCAAGACCACCCTCCTCATGGCCCTCAAGGGGCTTCTTCACCAAGGGAGGCTTGCCGGAGAGATACGCTTCAATGGTACTGACATGACTGCCGAAGCCGACCGCTCAGCAATCGGGCTCGTATTCCAGAATGCCGAGTCCCAGATTCTCTGCACCACTGTTTACGACGAGGTGGCCTTCGGGCCGGAAAACCTCTGCGTGGCTTCGGATGAGATTAGCCTCCGGATCGGGAAGTCGCTTGACGCGGTAGGTCTTTCCAGATTCGGCGATCGTAACGTGGAGCGGTTCTCGGCCGGCCAGAAGCACCGCCTGGCCATTGCCTCGGTCCTGTCCATGGAACCTCGCCTGCTGCTCCTTGACGAGCCCACCGCCCAGCTGGATTCGGTAGGCAAGGAGGAACTTGCAGCGGTTCTGGGAGAACTCAAGTCCCAAGGCATGACCCTGGTGATCGTGGAGCACAACCTGCTGCCTTTCCTGGATCTTGCCGATCGTTTCATTGTCATGGAAGGAGGGCAGGTGAGGGAGGTGAGCGACAGCATTCCGAATGACTACCTGCCTCCGACAGGAGCTTTTCCGGCTGTCCGGACTTGCTGCGCGAATGAGACCACTCCGGCGGTAATTGTGGACAATCTGTCCCACGCCTACCCTGAAACCGGGGAAGTTCTGAAGGATATCTCACTCGCCATAAACCGGGGCGAACTGGTTCATCTCTATGGCATCAACGGATCTGGTAAATCCACCTTTCTCCGCTGCCTGGCGGGTATTGCCAAGCCCGATAGCGGTGCGGTTGAAGTTGCCGGCATCCACGGGCCATACAGCGGGAGGCTCCTGGGCAAAGTCGGGTACCTGTTCCAGAACCCTCAGCGCCAGCTGTTCGAGGATACTGTCTTCGACGAAGTCGCCTTTGCCTTGCGGAAAATGCGGATGCCAAAGGATCGCGTCCAGTCGGCGGTGAGTGAGGCGCTGGGTATTTGCGAGGCCGACCACCTTGCCGAACGCCTGCCCCTGTCCCTCAGCTTTGGCGAGCAGCACCGGGTGACGCTTGCTTCGGTCATTGCACCCAGGCCCGAGGTGCTGCTCCTGGATGAGCCTTTTGCCGGGCTGGACATCCGGCAGCGGCGGCGTTTCCTCTCCATCCTCACCGATATCCGCGATCACTTCGGTACCACGGTGCTGATCGCTTCGCATGATCCGCTCCCTGATCCTGCGTGGCCGGACCGGGCGCTTACCATGGAAGGTGGAGCCATTGTTGAAAAATGATTCTCGAAACCGGCCGAAGAAGGTTCGCAGCAGTGATTATGCCTGCCAGTTCCGTGAGGTCGATTCGCCGGTCCATCGCATGGGCGCAGGCTGGAAATTGCTGTTCGGGATGGTGTTCTGTGCAGCTGCCATCTCGGTGCGCGAACCGTGGTCGGTGGGCGTGGTGGCACTGGTTGGCGCCGTTTACTACGGTGCAGCCCGGCTGACACTCTGGGACCTGTGGCGCGATGTGCGTTTTTTCCTGATCCAGATGGCGCTGATCATCGGGCTTTATTTTTACAAATACGGAATGGACGGACTCTGGCCGGGGACGAGGACCTCGATCCAGATCGTGCTGTTCTTCATCCCGGGGATGGTTTTCCTCCGCACCACGCAGACTTCCCAGCTCATGCGGGGGCTGCGAAAGATCGTGCCGTATCGGCTGGCTTTCCTTATTTTCATCTGCTTCCGTTTCGTGCCGGTGTTCGCCCGGGACATCCGGGAAATAGCCATGGCCCAGCGGATCCGGGGGGCGCGCCTCTCGCCCCGGGAACTCCTCAATCCCCGCAGCTGGCGCGACCTGTTCCACTGCCTGATGATCCCCCTGATCATCCGCGCCCTGAAGACTGCCGACGAGGCGTCGCTGTCCGCTGAATCGCGCGGGTTCGGAATTCGTCCTGAAAGGACGTATTATGACCCCGAAGGGGTCAGAAGGGTGAAGGGTGAAGGGTGAAGGGTGAAGGGTGAAGGGTGAAGGGTGAAGGGTGAAGGGTGAAGGGTGAAGGAAAGGCAAATGGGCACGATGCGATCGACAAGAGGCGGAAACGAGAGAATTCAAGCAAACAGGTAGTTGCTGGTGGCTGGCAACCGTTGGTTTTGAAGCACCTTCCAACCTGCAACATGCAAACTTAAAACTTAACACTTAAAACTTAACACTTCATCCTTGTGACTGAAA
The DNA here is from genome assembly GCA_002419385.1 of Geobacter sp. UBA5735. Lineage (GTDB taxonomy): Bacteria > Desulfobacterota > Desulfuromonadia > Geobacterales > Geobacteraceae > RPRC01. Next base: position 124,984 of record DIFZ01000052.1, on the reverse strand, counting down.
GGAATTATCAATGGAAAAAAACACGACCTTCCTCTGGAACCGCTTCACGCTGCGCGAGGCACTGCTGCTTGGTTTCTGCGCCACTTTCATCGTCATCACCCGTGCGGCGCTCCGCATGAAGCTGGGGCTGCCCGGCCATTCCATGTTTTTCATGATGTTCTTTATTGTCCTGGCCCGGGGATGTGTTCCCAAGCTGGGAGCTTCGACACTTGTGGGACTTATCGCCGGAGTGGTTAGTTTCATGCTCGGCATGGGGAAAAATGGTCCGCTCATAATGATCAATTTCGTCTTGCCGGCGCTTTTCGTCGATGGGGCGGCGTTTCTCTATCCCCTGTTGCCGGCGCGGCTCATGCCCTGCATCATCGTTGGCGCACTTGCTTCGGCAACCAAGGCCATAACCGGGGTTGCCCTTGACTTTCTGATGGGGGTTGAAGAGGAAATCATCGTCCAGCACATACTGATTACCACCACGTTCAGCTCTTTGTTTGGCGCTGCAGGTGCTGCGCTCGTGCCGTCAGTGGTGCGAAGGCTGCAGGCGAACCGGTTGATTCCGAGTCCTGGGGATAACCACCGCTGAATGGCTGCATGACATAGTAGTAAGTTATATGGAAAAGGGGATAAGCTGCTGGCTGTTCCCCTTTTTTTGTGTGGTTATTGTCTTTAGAGTTGAATTCAAAAACCGAACCCTTCAGCCACGAATGTCACGAATGGTCACGAATGAAATGCATAGCAAATCATTGAAAGGAGGGTTAAGCCTATAGTTTTTTGTTTCAGGACGGGGAAATGAGGTTCAGTTTTGGGAAGTATGTTCTGTATCTTGCCGCATCGCGTGTGAGAAGGGTCATGCCTTCCACCATGGCGTGGGCGCCTATGAAAAAATCAGGGAGAGGAGAACACCGGTTCCCTCCGGATTTTCGGTATTTCAGGAAGCTCTTGCCTGCGAGAAAACAAGCCTCCCATGGCAACCGCAGACGCTGGAACAATTCCACCGGCAGAGCTTCCTCCAGTTCTTCGATGCGGTTGAAGCCGATTGACACTTCGGAATAGATCACGGGATTGACGGCAAGGATGGAATGTTCCGCGCATTGGGACAGATGCTCCGATGACCATCCGTACCATTCCAGGTCCTCCTCAAGCACGTCCAGCAGCACATTGCTGTCCACCAGCACGAAGTTCCTCATCTAATCCTCGCCCCTGGTCAACGCCATGATCTCGTCGGTAGTCATGCGCACGGTCGCCCGTCCCCGCAACCCCTCCACCACCCTTTTGCCGCGGCTTTCGGAGCTTTCCACTTTTTTCAACAGCACGGTGTTTCCCTCAACAATGAATTCCACTTCCGAGTGGGGCAACAGGCCCAGCTTTTCCCGGACTTCACGGGGGATCGTAACCTGACCTTTCGTGGTTATTTTCATTTTGCAAGCCTCCTCAATGGTAATACTGAAAAAAGTATTACCATTGAGGAAAAATGTCAAGATGCGTTTCGGGTAATAAGAATGGAAAAGTGGGTACAGCAGCCGGCTTTTCTTTTTATTTCTATGGTCATTGTCTTTAGAGTTGAATTCAAAAACCGAACCTTTCAGCCACGGATGAACACGGATGGTCACGGATGAAATCTCAAAAGCTTTTAAAATAATCATATTGTGCCGTTATTCGTGCAAATTCGTGTAATCAGTGGCTGGTTTTGATTATAAGGAAATCAATCACTCAAGGATCAGAAACCATTACCCACGAAAAAAACAAAAAACTTCGGATCGTTGATGCACTATTTCTTAGGTTGTTATCCGTGTAAATCCGTGTGCATCCGTGGCTAATAATGGAAAATGCCGCCGGCATGATGGGGATTCATGCCGGCGGCTTTAGGTGAGGATTGCAGGAAGCAACCCTCGCGGGGGATGTGGCGCTTCGATCAGGAAACGGCTTTTTTCCGCCTGAGGAAGAACAGGCCTGAAAGGCCGCTGCCGAAGAGGAAGACCGCCGGCGGGATGGGGACCGGTGCATACGTGCCACTGAGGACACTCTTGTCGATCCACAATTTATCTGTTCCGGATGTTGTCTCCTTTAGGGAAAGCATCAGTGACCACGTCCCACCCTGTATGGTTTGATAGAGTTCATTCGGAATGGCAAAGGTATCGGTTACCCACCCATCCCCGGTCGATCGAGAAAGCACGCCCAGTTGGCATTCGGTTCCACAAGAGAGGAACCACAGTTCACCCGGATTGTCGGAGTTGTTGTGGTGAGTCAGGGAGACTTTCGCGAAATTAATGGAGCTTGCGGATGTGGAGAAGGTAACCGTGTGGGTGTAGTCGAAAACGAAGCCGCTGCCTGAACCGGACAGCTCGAGATAATCGTTGCCAAGGTAGGAGCCAGTGCCCGCGAAATTCTCAGTGCTTGAAAACAGGCATGCAGACGCGCTGCCTGCGGTGACTGAGAGGAAAACAAACGACATGAAAAGAGACAGAACTTTGTTCTGCATCTGACCCTCCAGCGTGAACCGGCACCCGTAAATCGGGTAAAGGATCGGGAAGTTCAGCCAATCGCTGTGCGACCGGTTGTGAAGCAGTCTGGCGACCCGGCAGTCCGCCTTTGCTATAAGCTTCGTCGGATCCGCGGCTTTCCGGACCCGCCTCGCGGCGGGGGTGGCTTTGTCAGATGGGGAGGGTGAGGGCCGGTTTTTCGGCCCTCACCGCTGATTGCATACTTACGTCATCAAATCACGCGACGAATTTCTTCCTCCTTAGGAAGAACAGGCCTGAAAGCCCGCTGCCGAAGAGGAAGACCGCCGGCGGGATGGGGACGGGGGCAGCACCAGGCGTAAGGATAGACCCAATATTTGGCAAGTTAGTAGCAATTGATTGAGTAACCCCTAAGTTATTGTTCCATGCTGCCTGGTAATAATCTAGAGAATCGAGACCTTGTGCAATAAAATCACCCCAGATAGGGGCAGTCAGGGTTGACAGAGAAAGATCGAAAGAATAATAGCCTCCAGAAGATGGGAGTGGAATTTCCCATTTGAGGCCTGAGACGGTTTTGGTGTCGGTTCCCATGAGCAGCCCTACGTTTTCAGTGTACGTTCCCAGTCCCAATAAATTTATGGTTGATCCTGAACCAGTCGCATCATGAGTCGTGTATACTGTCATCGATGAACTTAATAAATCAGTTGTATTGAAAGCAGATCCGACACTTAAATCAAAACCTTCAAGATTCTTGTTATTTGCCGCTGCAGTTTTAAAAGTATAATTATATACCCAAATGTTAGTTTCATTGTCGAGTTTCACATTCCAGTCTATGCTTACGCCTTTTGAAATTTTCCCTCCTGCCCAAGCATCGCCTGTCGCAGTCATCCCAGGTATTACAGCACCGGTGAAGGTCGACATGCTGCCAGAGTTATAGTCGGTTAATGCCGCCCATGAATTATTCCCCAACGCCATAACGGCAAAGAGACACAGTGATAAGACGATTTTTTTCATATTATTCCTCCTATTTGATTGAAATAGTATACTGCATGGTTCTACTGCTCCCATATCCAACTCTCAGTATCCCCCCTCTCAATGGAAAGTGTCGGGAAAAAAATGATTACGAAATCGTCCTGACCAATAAACTGCTTGGTAGCATGCAAAATAAAAAAATTTTTTGTAAAAGGTGGATTCTCCACCATGCCCCGCATGCAATGAAAAACAAACAGCCATATAATCTATCATACAACCAGAAGTATAAAAAACCGCCATTTCGAGCCCCATGCAGGGATCTATTCATGGCGGCTCGGCTGTCCGTCTTCGTTAAAAGCTTCGTCGGACCCGTGGCTTTCCGGACCTGCCTCGCGGCAGGGGTGGCTTTGTCATTTGGGAAAACAGTCAGAAATACATTGCAAAATCCGTTCTAAATTTGCCGGTAAAACGGAATAAAAATAGTAATAAAAACAGTTTGCGTGTCAAGATTGAAAATCAATCACGATTTTCGCTATATACAATAAATTATATTCTAGTAACATCTGCTTGTAATTCAATGGTTAATTATAGATAGCTTTGACGGCATAGTATATTATTTATAACGAAATGCATAAATATGTTGCAAGAAATGACGTTATAGTTGTTTTTGAAAGTTGTAACGTGCTGGTTTTGCGTAATTAATTGTGTTTTGTGGAGGCTTAATCTCATTAATAAAGAAATATCATTGATTTTGAGCCAACTGTTTGTAAAACCGACAAAAGTGTCGAGATAGTTTACGGTTTTGTGCTATTACAATACCCCCTCACCCGGGCTTTGCCCACCCTCTCCCTTGATGGCGAGGGGATGCTACTGGGTGGCAACCAGCAAACAGTAACAGCTACTTCACCCCGATAATCATGGCGTAACCGCCATTCGCCTCCGTCCTGGTCATGACGAACAGGTCCTTGTTGTAGGAAAGGGTGCCGTGCTCGTTGTAGTAATCGTTCCCAAGTATCAAAGCCCTCGGTGGGTTGGGCGGTCTGTAGCCGAACGACCAGAAATCGTAGTAGGTGTGGATCGGGTTGCCGCTCGCGTCGTGGTAGCGGCTCCAGCCGTCCAGCACAGGGGTCGTGAAATTGGCGAAATCGGGCCAGCGCTTTGTTGGCGCTATTGCATCGGGATATTTGGCAAAGGTAAAGCTGTCGGTCGAGATTGCCGGGCCGACAATGCTGTCGGTGTATGACGGGAAGGTGGCCGCGCCGGATGCGGAAATCAGCATGCGGCCGTGTGCCCAGTTTGGCGATGATGAGTTCAGCTTGACGAACCGGTAGGCCCCTGCAAGGTCGTCCAGGGTGTAGGTCGGGATGGTCTCATCTGCGGGCTTGAAGCACAACTCGATGATTCTGAGCACATAACAGGTGTTTCCTCCTGCGTCCCGCTTTGAGCCGACACCGGCGATCACAGTCTTGTCTGCTGACATGATGCCGGTGAAGATTGATTCTCCCTGCGCATACGTGGAGCCGTAATAGGTGCCGTAACTCAGGTTGTAGTATTCGTTGACAACTCCCGTACTGCTGATGCCGAAACTGGAGACTTTCCAGAGGGACTCGTACCGGGGGGCGATCTTGTAGTGGGGGGTGCTGTAGTCCCAGTAGGTTGTATCCTTGAAATCGCTGCCGATGAACTGTCCCTGCTGGCCGATCTTGGCGTTGGCGTATTCCCATTCATTGTTCGCGCCCGCGGCTATCTGGTGGTAGGCAAACCTCGTTGGGCCGTTGCCGTCATTGACCTGGCCCCTCAGGTCGTCGATGTTGAAGGTGACTGCAGGGTTGCGTTTCATGTAAATGGTAATGGCAGCGGAGCCCGCAGCCGGCGTATAGGTGCCGATGATCATATCCTTGCGTGAAGAGAGGTATCCCTGGAACTGGGGGAGGGGGTTGGCGCCCGATTGCAGTACCTGCCCGTCAGCCAGGACCGACATGGTGTAGCCGCCCGGAGCGGGTGAGGCAGCCGAGCTTTCGAAACTGCTCATGGTGGCAACGCCGTCCGCTGCGATTGATGCTGTGCCGCGCATCCAGCCTGCGCCAGTGCCACTGACAAGGGTAAGCACGCTCCAGGTGCCGGCAAGATCGCCGGTTACGAACCCTCCGGGCGTGGCGGAAACAACGTCGGAAGAATCCCCTTCGCCGTTCTTGTTCACCGGCACGACCATGATGTAATACGTCGTGCCGTTTTGCAGGTTTTGTATTGAGTGTGAGTTGAAGGACACGTTGACCATAGTTGAATTGGTTTTTGTGACCGTCGTGATGCCCGGGCCCTCAGCAACGTAATATATGTTATAAGTTTTCGCTGTCGATGAGGGTGTCCAGTTGACAGTGATCAACTCGTTTCCAGGGGTAGCTGCCACGTCGGCCGGCGCCGGTGCCTTTCCAGGATCATAGCGATAGGAAGAGCCGCCGCCGCATCCGCCCAGGGTGAACACCAGAAAGAAAAGAGCAACGAGGATATGTTTTGGCAGTGCGTGACCTTTTGCGATGATTCTCCCCATCACCATAAAGCCCCAATCCGTCATGGCGGCATTTCGTACCTGCCGTGACACCAGTCACAAAAGAGTGAGTTTGCGCAGTATAGTGAAAAAAATGGCTATAATCAATACCATATAGCGAAAAATACTAAAGTGGCATAAATTGCACTTCTCAGGATGGGAAGAAGAGAAGACAAGGGGAGTGTAATAAAAAGGGCGCAGCATTCATTCTGCTTCGCCCATATTTCATGCAATTAATCCGGCTCAACCAACCAACCAACAAACTAACCAATAAAAAGTTCTGCTATTTTGTTGTGACCAGACCTTCCTGGCGGTTCAGCACCAGTCCTATGACCTTTTCCTTGGGGAGGAGCTGCAATGCCTTGTTGACCTCGCTGGTGGGGGTCACTCCCGCCCGGACGACGAGCAGGATGTGATCGACGAGCGGCGAAAAACAGAGGGCGTCGGCGCCGGAAAGCACCGGCGGCACATCGAAGAAGACGTATCGCTCGGGATAGCGGTTTTTCATGTCGGCCACCACGTCCCGCATGCGGTGGGAACCCAGCAGTTCGCTGGTGCCGGCGATGGTACGGCCTCCGGAGATCAGGGTCAGCTTCTCGATACCCGGCCAGACCATCAGCGATGACAGCGGCGCTTCGTGCAGCAGGTGGTCCACCAGTCCTTTGTCGCTCTCGAAGCCCATGATTTCCCGAATCTTCTGGTGCTTCAGGTCGCAGTCCACCAGGAGTGCTGTCTGGCTGAACTCTTTGGCGAAGGTCAGCGCCAGGTTGATGGCCGTCAGGGTTTTGCCTTCGCCGGGCAGCGCGCTGGTGATCATGACCGTCTTGCCGCCCGACTCAAGGGATGCCTGGAGGATGCGGGTGCGGAGCATGCGGTAGTACTCGACCTCCGGTGCATTGGGCAGCGAGGCGACGCAGCGGTTGGTGAGGATGAGATTCTGGTCCAGTTTTACCGCCCGGGAAATGGAGTACTTTGGCGAAACCCAGCCAGCCTTGTCCTTTTCTCCCGTGATCTCGGGCATTTCCGCCATGAGCTCGGTTTCGTTCACAGGTTGGGGAGCGCCGGGGGCAATCCCGTTTGCCAGTCTCTTCATCAGATTGCGGATCGTTGTTGGTTCCATGGGTGTTAACCTCGTAAAAGCAGAATCCAGAAGTCAGAATAACAGCATAAGAAAAAATCCCACCGAGTGGAAACCAGAAGAAAGAGTTTGTCATGCACTCGAAATCTGATGGTCACTGCCGGCGGTTTCAACGTGCGTTATTCCTGGCGCTGTCTGATCTCCTTAGATTTGCATTTTTATTTGTCGTCTTGGTGTTTTAATGTTCGCTTTTTCCTGACTCCTGACTCCTGACTCCTGACTCCTGTATTCTGTTTTCTCACATCCCCAGCTTCCTCAGCACCTTGGCCCAGAAGATGTCCAAGTCCATGATGAAGAAGTGAAATACGGCGAGCAGCAGCACCAGGGCGGCTACGGAGCCGGCGATAATGAGCCTGCGTTTCGGGTCTTTGCGCTCCTGCGTCTGACAGGTGACGATTTCCGGGATCCCGGCCAGCACGGGAAAGCCGGTCGCCCTGGAGAGCTCTTCTGGTGTACGGGCCGAATTGTCGCTGAACTCCTGGAGGGAGGCGGCCCCGGCCCCGGCGCCGACGCCCAGGATGAGGCCGATGAGCAGGATGGCGGGCACGTTGGGGCTGACCGGCCTTTCCGGCAGGCGGGCTGCGTCAATGATGGTGAACTTCTCGCCCATCTGCTCCTTTTCAAGGCCGTGGGCGACCTTGGCTTCCATGTACTTCTTCATCAGGTCGTCGTACTTGAGCTGGAGGTTGTTCCTCTCGGACAGGAGCGTTTTGTAGCCCTCCTCAACCCGGGGCGACGCGGCGATGCGGCCGCGGTATCCATCCTGCCTGCCTTGCAGCATGGCGATCTGGCGCCTGGTGGAATCGATTTCCGATCTGGTGCTGGCCAGCTGGGAGGACAGGGTCACGTAAGCCGGATTGTCGGGCTTGGTGAGAGCGTCGCGGCCCGCGGCCCTCAGCTGTTTTTCCAGAGTGGCGATATCGGACTTGACCTGCTTGACGTCGGGATACTCGTCGGAATAGCGGTTCCTGAGCTCCACCAGCCTGACCCGCAGCTCATTCAGCCGGGTCTTGTCGGATGATGCGGCATCAGTGGGGATGCTGGCAAGCTGGGTTTGGAGGTACCCTTCCTGCTCCTTCAGGGTGCGCAGCCGGTCCTGCATCTGGTCCATGTTCACCTCTGTCCGGTCAAGTTCCTGGAGGTTGACCTGGGACAGTTCCGGGAGCGAGTTGAGGTTCCGCTGCTTGAAGGCTGCCAGTCTTCCGTCTATGGCCGCCAGTTCCGATTTTACGGACTTCATCTCGTCTTCCATGAAATTGGAGGCGCCGGTGGTCTGCTGCTCCCGGACCCGGAGATTTTCCTCCAGGTACAGCGAGGCGAGGACATTGGCGATCTGCTGGACGGTTTCCGGAGCTTTCCCCTGGTAGGCCAGGCTGAAAGCAATGGTGGCAGCGGTCGGGTTGCCGGTGCGCCGGTCGATGACATTGGCGCTGATGGTTTCGAACTTGATGTCCTTGCGCATCTTCTCGACAATCTGCTCGGTCGTCCACCGGTCCTTCAGATCGGCATAGAGGTTGAAGCGGTTGATGACCTCCAGCAGGTTTGTCGAGCTCATGACCCTCTGGTTGATGGTCTGCAGCCGTTCCTCGGCAAAACTGGTCACCGTCGTAGTCACGTATTCCCGCGGGATTTCCTGTTCCTCGATGAGGATGGTGGAAGTGGATTTGTAGATCCGGGGCAGGAACAGGGCCGCGATGAGGGCGACAGCCAGGATGGCTGCGACCGGGATCAAGATCGTTTTCCGCCGCCTTTTGAGGATGGTGAGGATGTCGTTGATACTCTTTACTTCTCTTTGCATTGATGGCCTCGCGTGGGTGAATATAAAAGTAGAATCCAGAATTCAGGAGTCAGAACTTACTCCTTACTCCTTACTCCTGTATTCTGCGTCCTGCCTTCCTACCATTCCACCGGGTGTTGCACGGAGAACCTGACGAAAACGATATTCCGGTCAGCCTCGGTGGAATCGCAGTTGTCGAACAATCTCGTATAGCGGTAAGAAGCCTCTATGAACATGTCCCTGCTGAATTCGTACCGGATGCTGGGCGTAGCCAGGATGGTGTCTTCATCGATGCGCTGGCCGGTGAAGGCGCCTTCGTTTGACTCGTTGTGAAAGTAACTGACTGCCATTGTGCCTGACAGTTCATTGGAAAAGCGTTTCCTCACTTCAGCAATGAGGCCGGTTCGGATCGTGGTGCCGGACGTCTCGCCCGAGGAGGGCTTGACGTCGCTGCTGAAAGCGAGGCTGCCGCTGGTGGTCTCGCCCCGGTAGGTGAGAGCCAGTTGCCCGACCCAGCCCCATTCGCGGCCTGTCTGCTCCACCGGGACAAGGACCACGTAGGGCGGAATGATCACCTGTTCCAGGGTTTCGTATTCGGAGATCGTGTGTCTGGCCCCGGCATAGGCCTGGACGCTCCAAAGCTCGGTGAGTGATGTGTCGATGCCGAGGGTGAGCGAGATGTTGTCTACAGTTGAACCGGTGAAGTCATAGTGCGCATAGCCGACATTCAGGCTGCCCCTGGTGTTCCGCATCAGCGAATCCATGTCGTGCAGCAGCGAGAGCCCGGCGCTGTGCCAGCGGAGGTCGGTGAACCCCTCGTTGTCGTAGTCGTCCTGCTCATAACCGTAATTGACCGCGAGCGAGGTTTTCTCGGTGAGGGAATGCTCCGCGGCGAAGGAGTATGACTGGCGGTGCCTCTTGACGGCGCCCAGCACCAGGCCCGTGGTTTCCACATCCCGGTCCGGCCGGGAGTCGAGGGTATAGGCTGCGCTGCCGGTAACCCTGGTCCTGGGCGTCAGCAGGTAACCGAACCGTCCGCGGTAATCCTGGTCGATGGCGTCCAGATCCTCGCTCCGGGCATACAGTATGCCGCTGATGCGCAGCGAAAGGGTTGCGTCGAGCCGCTCGCTCCGGTCGGACAGCTCGATACCGGGAGAGAACGTGGAGATGAAGTCACTTTGCTTGTCGTGTGAATCAAGAAAGATGTTGTCGTTGAATTCCTGCTTGAGCGAAGCGAACGGCGTGAACGTGATCTCGTTGCCGTAAGCGGAGCAACAAACCCCGTTCAGGGCAATCGCCATGATCGGCAGGAACAGTTTTGACCACATGGACTTACGCAATCGGAACCTCGTGTTGAAAATCAGAATTCAGAATTCAGAATCCAGAAGTCAGAATTCAGGAGCCAGGAGTCAGTATAAAAACGGGAATACAGGAGTCAGAATGAAAGAACAAACCTGAAGACCAAAGGCATTGCATAAATCAAGGCTTTTCAACGCCTTTATTCTGGATTCTGCCTCCTGTATTCTGCTTTTACGGAACTACAATCACGTCCCCCCGCTGCAGGACGATATTGTCTTCCAGGTGTTCCCCCTCTACCACGTCGTCGTAGCGGAATCGGTAGGAATTGGTGGCAGCCCCTTCCCGGCGGAAGACCCTGATGTTGTTCTTCTTGGCGAAGGGGTTCGGCCCTCCTGCCATGGCAAGGGCCTGCAGCACCGTGATCCTGGAGTTGAGGACCTGCCGGCCGGGATTGTTCACCCTGCCGATGATGTAGACCAGCATGCTGTTGCTCTGCCGGACTTCAACATTCAGGACAAGATCCGATACGTAACGCGAGAGGAGGTTTTCCATTTCCTGCTTGAGTCCGGCGACAGTCTTGCCCTCTGCTTTCAGCTCGCCGATCAGCGGGAACGCGATCATGCCGTCCGGCAGGACCACCACCGTTTTGGTGAGGGCCTCGTCCTTCCAGACGGAAATGTCCAGCATGTCTCCCTGGCCGATTATGTACTTCGGATCGGTCACCAGTGGGGGGGCTGTCGTTTCAGCTGTTCCTGAATCGGGCTTGGCGATGCTTTGGTCCGTCGCCGTGGCCCCTGCCGGAGCTGCAGCCACGATTGCCAGGAGAAGCATCCCGGTCGTTAGAATATGATGGATAGTGGGCTTCATGTCTTCTACTCCTTGAAATAATGTATTCTGAATACAGTATTCGGAATACAGTATTCAGAAGACAGAATAAAAGCGTTCATAAACTTCAATCTGAATTCCGCCTTTGGGTTTGTGCAGTTCTTCTGGCTCCTGACTCCTGACTTCTGAATTCTGACTCCCGTTTTTTCTACAGACTTTTCAACATCCTCTGCGCCTCGTCCCTGCCGATGAACAGCTGGTTCGACGCCACTGCTTTGGCCAGGTGCTGCTTTGCCAGGTCCCGCCGGCCCATTTTGCAGAGCACCATGCCAAGGTGGTAACCGACCGACGGGTTGTCCGCGGCTTTTGCCGCGGCCGGGCTGATCCATTGATAGGCCTTTTTAATATCACCTTTTTTATAATATATCCAGCCTAATGTATCCTGGATTGTCGGTTCCTTGGGGTTTGCGGCATAGGCCTTGCCGGCCCAGTCGGCAGCCTTGTCGAGCTGCCGTCCTGAGGCGGCTGTTTCGGCAAGCAGGAATGCCAGGTCGTTGGCAGCAAGCCAGATTTCGGGCCGGCGGGAGAGGAGCCGTTCATACACTCCGATGGCCTTGTGGTAGTCCTTTGTCAGAATATGGATCTGGGCCAAAGACATGTAAGCTGCCGGGTCGTCCGGCCTGGCCCCGATCATTCCCTCGAACGTGCCGATGGCCTGTGCCGTTTTGCCTTGTGCCATGAAGAGGCGCGCAAGGCTGGTGTGCGGCGCCTCCCACTTCGGCTGCAGAGCGATGGCCTTCCTGATCGCTTCTTCGGCCTTGGGGAAGTTCCTCTGCTCGCCGTAAATCTGTCCCAGGAAGTTGTAGGAAACGGCGTCCTTGGGATTTTGACGCAGCCGTTCCTCGCAGAGGGCCAGGGCAGACCCGTAGTTCTTCTGGCGCATGTATAGTTTCAGGACCGCCGACATGAGTTCAGGCGAGCCGGGGTTCGTCTGGTAGGCTTTCTCGAATTCCGGCAGCGCCCGTGCGGAGTTCCCCTGGCGCAGGTACAGTTCGCCGAGCTTTACATATCCGAGCGGTATCCGGGGTGCCTTGCGGCGGATCGCGGCGAATTCGGCCTCTGCTCCCTTCTGGTTTCCTCCGGCCAGCAGGATATCCCCCAGGTCGGCCTGGACTTCCAGGTCATTGGGGTTCTTCGCCAGGATGTTTCGCAGGCGCTCCTCGGCGTCCCGGTAGTTTTTCTGCTTGGCGGAGAAGCGGGCGAGAGCCCGCTGCAGATCACGGGATTTAGGCGCCATCTTCAGGGCTTTCTGCAGGGTGTCGAGGGCAAGCTTGGGCTCCTTGCCCGTCAGATGGGCATCTGCCAGCCGGAGATGCCCCTGGATGAACTGGGGTTTTTCGGTCACGACAGTGCGGAACTCAGCGACTGCCTTCGAGGCGTCACCTTTCAACAGGTAAATGTTTCCCAGAGTGAAGTGGGCGTCCAGGTTCTTGGGACTTTCCTTGATGACTTCTTCGGCGTATTTCCGCGCCTGCTCCGCATCCTGCTTTGCCACGAACAGCTTGGCCAGCGCGTTTTTCGCCTGGATGACATCAGGGTTGGAATCGCTTCGCTCCAGGGAAAGACATTCCTTCAGGACGGCGATAGCCTGGTCGGCCCTGGCGGTATTCGCATAGAGGTCGCCCAGGGCGAAGCGCAGCTTGAAGCTCCTGCCGACCTGGCTGATCCCGGCTTTCAGTTCCCGCTCGGCTTCCTGTGCCTTTCCCTTGGAGGCGTAGAACCCGGCCGCTTGCAGACGGCGGTTTTCGTCTTTTGGGGCTGCCGCCAGCAGGGCGTTCAACAGGTCGATCGCCTGCTTCTCTTTGCCCGTGCTCCAGTAAAGATTGGCCAGGGTGAAAGTGTGGCGGATCTGGGAAGGCTCGAGGGCGATAACCTGCCTGACGAGGCCTTCGGCCTCGCCGATGCGGCCGCTCCTGGCGAGGAACTCCGCCAGGCCCAGGTTGAGCTGCACTGATTTGGGATGGGATGCGAGTCCGGCGCGGAGGGTTTTTTCCAGGCCGGCCGCGTCTTTCTTGAGAATATATGTGGAGGCCAGGAGCAGATGGACGTCCGGCTTGTTGATCCCCGAGCGGAGCATGTCTTCCAACTGGGCGCGGGCGGAGTCAGGGTCCTTTTTCGCCAGGGCGACCGTTGCCCTGAGAAGAAGCGCCTCCTCGTTCTTCGGTTCCTTCTTCAACACCAGATCGGCCTTTTCCAGTGCCTTGTCCGGCATCCTGGCGGCGAGGAATATCTTCCCCAGCTGGACCTGGGCCTTCAGGTTGCCCGGAGCCAGCTCCACCGCCTTGGACAGGTAACCGAAAGCATCCTTCAGGTTCCCCTTTTTCATCTCCACCATGCCCAGCATGTAGTAGGCGTCGGCGAACTTGGGGTCGATCTGCAGGGCGTTCCTGAACTCCAGCCCGGCCTTGACCAGTTCGCCCTTTTCATACAGGGTCTTGCCCTTGTTATAGAATTTCATCTTCTTTGCTTCCGGGCCGCCGCAGCCGATGAACAGCAGGATGCAGATAAACAGGCAAAAACTTCGGATAAAGTGATGATTCATGGGAAAACCTCCGTAAAAAGCGTTTTAGGTTTTACGTTTTACGTTTTAAGTGTTAAGTTTTAAGTGTTAAGTAAAAACCTAAAACTTAAAACCTAAAACCTAAAACTGCCTTAAAGTCTTTTTTATTGATTTGGCAAGAGAATGAAGCATAGCAGAAATACTGATCAGCTCCTTGCTTATCTCATCATGATCTTCTTTGTCGATCAAATTTATCTCGCGTGCAATGTAGACCTGTGTTCTTAATTCTGCTGCTGATCCCTTTGAGATGTGAATGAACCTGATAAATTCAGCTTTTGAATCTCGATCGGCTCCTTCAGCAATATTTGAAGCTATCGAAACTGCTGCCCTCGTCATCTGATCCTTCATTCCGTAATCACGACAGTCTTTCAAAATGCCGTAAATTCGTATAGCCAGTTTGCATGCTCTCTGCCATACCTCGAGATTCTCGAACGAATGATAACTCATGGCAAGAAACCTCGATACTGATTAACGTGATAAGTGTTAAGTAAAGTCGAAGTTTTAGGTGTTAGGTTTTAAGTTTTAAGTAAAATAAATTCCTAAAACCTAAAACCTAAAACCTAAAACCTAAAACAATCCTTTACCTCCGAGAACCATCAGCGCCGCGAAGGTTACCATGGCCACCCGCTTCACTTCGCCCCTGAGCTCCGCCAGCATCACTTCGAAGCAGAAGTAGAAGATGATGATCTTTGCGGCCATCAGTCCGGTCTGGTAATCGCCACCGTTCGTGTGGGGAAGCTTGGTGAAGGCGATCGCCAGAAAGAAGACCAGGAAATCCATCGGCGTACTCTTGAAGCCTTCGCGCCTGCGAGAAAACTTGGAGATGACGATGATGAAGACCACGAAGAGCGGGAACAGCAGGTTGTATGCATGCATGGGCGCGCCTGCCATCCAGGCGGCAGGGGCTTTTTCCCCCAGGTAGACGGCAAAGGGTATCGCCAGGTAGAGGGTCAGGCGCGTGAGCGTTCCGAGAACGTCTTTCCACAAAAAGAGCGCAGCAAGGATGCCGGCGGCGAAAACCATCGACATCAGCGACATGTACCGGGGGACCTCTGCCGGGATCAGGCAGGAAAACAGCAGCAGGAGGAGCATCCCGATCTCGAAGACCCGGAAGGTGTGCCGTATTATGGTTCCCTCGTCACGCAGCCGCTTCAGGGTCCGCTTGAAGACCGTGTCGTACCAGCCGGACCTTTTAATGTGCCAGCGGATACCGTCCGAGTGGAGAGACAGGTATACCGTCGCCGCTGAAAACAGCAGATATCCGGTCAGCAGCACCGGGTCCGGGTAAAAGCGGAAGACGTATGCCGCGACGATCATGGCTGTCTGGACCAGGTAAATCGCCAGCACCGATTCGGTGTGATGGAGGCCCAGGTCGAGCAGTCGGTGGTGCAGGTGTCTGCGGTCAGCGACGAAAGGCGATGCCCCACGGGCGATTCGGGCCGTCATGACGTAGATGGTGTCCAGCACGGGCAATCCCAGGAGGAGGAGGGGGAGCATGGGGCTCAGCACCGCTGACTGCTGGGTCAGGTTGAGGGAAAGGGTTATGGCGGAAAATCCCAGAAGCTGGCTGCCCGTGTCTCCCATGAAGACGCTGGCCGGAAAAGTGTTGAACTTGAGGAAGCCGAAGATGGCTCCGCTCAGGGCCAGTGCTATGAAACCTGTGGAACTGGCGCCTGCCTGGTAGGCCATGAAACCGATGGCGCTGAAAATGAGCAGACAGATGCCCCCTGCCAGGCCGTCAAGCCCGTCTGCAAGGTTGATGGCATTGGTGACGCCAACGATTGCCAGTATCGTCATGGGAATGGCAAGTGACTCCGGCAGTACCCTGCCCTCGGGCAGGAGGGTACCGAGGCTGGTGATGCTCAGATTGCCGTAGAACATCACAATCAGTGCGGCCATGATCTGGCCGAGCAGCTTGGCTTTCGGCCCCAGTCCCCAGAGGTCGTCTGCGATGCCGAACAGTACCAGCACAGCGGCGCCTGCCAGCCAGGAACGGACCAAGAGGTCGCCGTGCAGCCAGTAGAGGACCGGCATCAGCGCTCCAACTGCCATGGCGATGCCGCCAACCCGGGGAATCGGCCGCACATGGACCTTGCGTTCGTCCGGGATGTCGACGAACCGCAACCTGACAGCCAGGCTCCCCAGGAGCGGGGTCAGCGCGATGGTGGTGAAGACGGAAAATAGTAAGGTTGAAAGAAAGATCATTATTAGAAAACCTGTCTCACGCCCGTTTGTTACGCTCTCTGGAGAACGCAGAGAACACAGAGGAAAAATATGTTTAGGGTTTAACCTTCAAGCCTATAGATGTTTCAAGCCTTTCTCTGCGATCTCTGCGGCTCTGCGTGAGACCGGTTTTCGTTATCGAGGTAAAAAAGTATTCAGCACCGGCACTATTTCCTTCGTAAAGACCTGCAGCCTCGCTTCCGTGTCAGCCGGGGTCTCGTTGTCGTACACCGGCGATATTATCCGCACCAAAGCGCCGTCGGTCCGTTGGCGCGTGAGGGCGTCCCAGAAGTTGTAGAGCTTGATCTGGTAGAGGTTCGTCAGTACCCGCCCCCTTTGGGGGAACCAGTAGTAGACCAGTTGGCGCACGCCGCTCTTTTCCATGAACGCCCTGCTGACCTGCATCGTTGCCCCTGCCGTTCCGGGGATCGATGCATTGCCCGACTCCCTGAAATCCCAGCCGCTTCCCGGCAGGCAGGTGGCGGGGGAGTGGGTTGCCTCGCCCTTGCTCTGGCTGGAGTTGAAGGCGACATATAAGCTGATTTCCCTGCCGTCGGGGTCTCGGTAGTAGATCGTGGCATAGTCGGAGAGTTTGAGCACGTCAAGGAACTGCTGTTCCATGACGGTCCGCGTGCCGCTCCACTCGGCGATCTGCAGCGGCAGCCCGCTGAAAGGTCTCGTCAGGGGGGTCTTCTCGCGGAAATCGACACCGTGCGCAACCGCGAGGGTAACGAGCAGCAACACCATTGCCGCCAGGGACTGCTTCAGGGCAGGCAGCGGTTGCCGGGTCTGTGGCCGTTCGTCTGCTTCCAGGATTCTTTCTCCTGTCTCCTGACTCCTGACTCCTGAATTCTGCTTTTCCCGAAAGATTCTGTTCATCCCCCACATCTCCAGGAGCAGCAGGGCAAGGCCGGCAATGAAGATGAACCAGCCGGAGAAGTCATGGAAAAAGCCTTCGGCCGCGGCCGCGCCCATGAACTGGTAGAGGATGCCCACCGATGCGATGCGCAGGCTGTTGGTGATCACCGCGATCGGTACCGTCGAAATGACCAGAACGATTTTTTTCCACATTGAGGCCCGATAATAGTAGGCCAGCAGCACACCCATGAGGAACAGCGGTATGACGTAGCGCAGCCCGCTGCAGGCGTCCACGACCTGGAGCTGGGTAAATCCCAGATCGATGATGTTCCCCTCGCGGTAGGCGGAGAGCCCATAGAGCTGCATCAGCTTCACGCCGATCTGTGACGAGATCAACTTCAGGCGGAAGGTGAGGGGAAGATAGAGCGCGTTGGGAGGCACGAAGGAAGCCAGGCCATACACCAGGGGAAACGCGATCAGCGCCAGCTTGCGCCACCCCAGGTGGAGCCAGCAGAGGGAGACGATCACCAGCCAGAGGGAGAGGAACAGCATGGTGAACTCGCCGCCCAGCTCGCCGAGCCAGAAGAGCGCCAGCCCAGGGATCAGCAGGTACAGCCCCTTCCATGAGGGGAGGGAAGGAACTGCTGTGAGGCGTTCTTTCTTTTCCCATATGAGGTACAGGACTATGAATGGAATTATATAACAGTAGGTAAAATCTTCGTCCTGCCATTTGGCGAACAGATATGCCAGGGATGTTCGGTAGACGAAAAAGAGCAGGATGGAGTACAGCGCCAGTCTCAGCCAGTCGACAGGCTTGATGGTTGCAATATTTGTAATGCCGAGTTTCACAAACCCTCCAAAGTGTTGTCAGCCAGGGATGGGAGCGGATTTACACGGATAACGCTGCAAAGAGCAATTTTTGCCACGAATGCGCTCGAAAGAACACAAATAAATTCAAGACCGAAATCATGCCGCGCGCGGATGAATTTCCCGTTCCAGGCGGTTTCCAAGTGCCTTGCGGGTCTCTTCGAGGTCATAATCCGCTTGCAAACCCATCCAGAACCCTTCACTCACGCCGAAGTAGCGAGCCAGTCGCAAAGCGGTATCAGCGGTTATCGCCCGCTTGCCCAATACAATTTCGTTTATTCGACGAGGAGGAACGCCCAGTTCCCGGGCGAGCCTATTCTGGCTGATTTCCAGAGGCTTGAGAAATTCTTCAAGCAGAATTTCACCTGGATGTATGTTTCGCAATCGTTCTTCCATGGTAAACCCCTAATGGTAATCAACGATCTCAACCCGATAGGCATCTCCCTCATGCCAGGTAAAGCAGATGCGCCATTGATCATTGATACGGATACTCTGCTGACCTTCCCGGTTGCCCTTGAGCGTTTCAAGGTGATTGGCCGGGGGAATACGGAGATCCTGAAGAGTTCGGGCATTTTGGATCATCCTGAGTTTACGCCTGGCAATCTCCTGGATATCTCGTGGCAAACGACGGGATACTTCGCCTCTCCAGATTTTCTCCGTTTCTTTACAATTAAAGCTTTTTATCACAATATAACGCACCTCGTCATATAACGTCAAGCGTTACATGTTGCCTCCCGGTCCATTCTTGCCCCTCCTTCCTTACTGCTCATTGCCTTTTACGAACCTCTTTTGTTCATTGACAGAATGCACAATTTATTGTTTATTTTGACAGTCGAGCACCAATCCCTGTTGCTGGAGAAATTCAATGAATACTTTAATCAATGAGCCTGCCGCCATCAGGGTCTGGGTAGAAAAACGAACCGTCTTCCTGGAATTGACCGATGGCCGGATAATCGGCTTTCCCGCTGACCGTTTCAGGATACTCTCTCAGGCATCCGACGATCAACTCCAGGAAGTGTGCCTGCGTTTGAACGGCTTTGCTCTTCGCTGGGAAGACCTTGATGAAGATATCACCGTTCCGGGTATCCTGGCCGGCAATTTTCAGCTTCCCTATCAAAAGGCATCCTGATGCAAGAGGGCAGGCACAGGGGCCTGCCCCTACAGGTACACCCTTGCTCCTTACCCCTTTAATCCCTTTACCCCTTTAACCACCACTTCCCAGATCCTCTCCGATGCCTTGCCGTCCCACAGCGCGGGAACACGTGCCTTCGAGCATTTCTCGAGGCTTTCCCTATAGGCCGCGATAATCGCGTCTTTCCCTGTCCCGGCAAGCACGTTGGTCCCGATATCGACAGTTATAGGCCGCTCCGTATTTTCTCTTATCGTGACGCATGGTATGCCCAAGGCAGTCGTCTCCTCCTGCAGGCCGCCACTGTCGGTCAATACTGCCGCCGCGTCTTTCCAGAGGTAGAGCGAATCACGGAAACCGAGCGGTGGAAGCTGGACGATATTGTCCGACAGTTCAATGCCGAGCTCCTCCATCATCTTCTTCGTCCTCGGGTGTACGGGGAAAAAGATCGGCTTTTCCGCGGCAATCTCATTCAGGGCGGAAGCGATCCGTCCGAAAGTGTCTCGGCAATCGACGTTGGACGGCCGGTGCAGGGTCATGAAACAGTAAGAGCCTTTTTCCTTCTTTAGCGCATAGGTCGACAACCCGCTTGCATCCTCTTTCTCAAGCCGCCCTACTTGGTGCAAAAGGTTGTCGATCATTACATGCCCGACCAAGTGTATGCTTTCTGCAGGTTTCCCTTCCATGGTAAGGTTGGTAACGCCGCTTTCCTCGGTCACGAAAAAATAGTCGGAGATGGCATCGGTGACCATGCGGTTGATCTCTTCGGGCATGGCAAGGTCGAAGCTCCTGAGACCGGCTTCGACATGTGCGACCTTTATCTGAAGTTTTTTGGCGACGATGCTGCAGGCAAGGGTGGAATTCACATCCCCCACCACCATGACGAGGTCTGGCTTCTCCTTCAGGCACACCTCTTCGAAAGCGACCATGATCTTTGCGGTCTGCACGGCATGGGAACCGGACCCGGCCTCGAGATGGAACGACGGCTCCGGGATGTCCAGGTCCTTGAAAAAGGATGCCGACATGGCATGGTCGTAGTGCTGGCCGGTATGGACGATGTTGCAGTCAACCGTATCGTGCAGCAGCGATGCCCGGTAGATGGGTGCTATTTTCATGAAATTGGGCCGCGCTCCGGCCACCAGAAATACTTTCACGTGCTTCCTCCCGTAGTAGCCAGCAGTTTCAGGTACTCCATTGCCAGCGATTCCCTGCTGTATCGTGCTGCGACAAAAGACTTTCCCTTCGTGCCCAGTTCAACGGCAAGGTTCTTCTCTTCTTTGAGCCGTACAACCGCTTCCGCCAGGGCATGGGGATTCTCGGGTTCGATGCAGAGCCCGCATTGGCCTTCTTCGACGATATCCCTGCTTTCTCCATCCACCCCGAGGATGATCGGCCGTTCCATGGCCATGGCTTCGAATATCTTGGACGGGATCACCGTCTTGAACAGATCGGTTTTTTTCAGCAGGACCATGCAGGCGTCTGATGCCGCAAGGATTTCCGGCATGCGCTCTTTTTTCTGCTGGGGAAGCATGATGACATTGGAGAGGCCGCGATTCGCCTTTTCCTGCACCAACCGCTCCCGCTCGGCGCCGTCGCCCACGAGCAGAAATACGATGTCGTGCCGTTCCCGCAGTTTCTCCGCTGCCGCAAAAATCGTGTCAAGGCCATGGGCCATGCCGTGGGTTCCGACGTAAGAGACCACGAATTTCCCGGTCAATCCCTGCTCCTGTCTGAAGCCGTTCTCCTTGGGCAGCACCCTGAACTGGTCCAGGTCCGCGCCGTTGGTGATCACCGAAATATGTCCGGCGGGTACGCCTCGGCCGATGATGTGGCGTTTGAACGCGTTGGTCAGAGCCACGATCCTGTCGGCTTTGCGGTACATCCACGTTTCCAGCCCTTCCAAAATGTTGATGAGCCGTCGTCCTTTTACGGCCCCAACGGCAATGATCGACTCCGGCCAGAGGTCGCGGATCTCCAGCACCCACGGCGCACGCTTGATGCGGGAAACCGTGTAGCCTGCCAGTCCGCAGAAGAACTGGGGTGAGGTGGAAACAACCACATCGGCCTTGCCGGCAAACAGGCAGAACACCGTCGCCGATACCAGGTATGATAGATGGTTGAGAATCCGCTTCGCAAAACCCTTGTTGGGGCTGAGAAAGGTTTTTACCCGAAGAATCCTGATGCCGTCCAGTTTGTGCCATTGCCAGAGCTTGTTCCTGTACCCGGGATACACTACGCCGGCTGGATGGCTGGGATTGCAGGTTATCACGGTCACCTCATGCCCCTCCCTGATCCATCGCTTGGCGTTTTCGTACGTCCGTGAGGCCGGTGCGTTCACTTCGGGAGGGAAATAATGTGTCAGAAACAGTATGTGCATTCTCAATTCCCCGTTGTTATTTTCCAGCCCCCGAGATAAGGGAGGGAAATGTTCCTGCTTCTCTGCCTGAGCACCACGCACGGTTGCATTATCCCGAATTCCGGGCAGTACCAGCCTTCGGTAGTTGCGATTGATCCTTCTCCCTGCAGGGTGATGGTTGCCAGTATCTGATCCCCGTCGCGGACAATGGCAGCGCCGTCAATCATGTCCACCAGGAGTTCCGGGCTGACGTGAAGCCGCGCCTCGATGTCGTGGCTGTCTTTCCCTTCGATGCGGTCTTCGACAATGATTTCATTTCCGGACCAGGTAATGGCGCGGTGATGCACCGGGCATCCCTTCAGATACCGGTAACCATTGTGCGCCCCGGAAAAAACAAGGCTTCCGTCAGGCCGCGCTTCCAGGTGCGCATGCAGCGGATACGCCCTGCGCCCGCAGCGGTGGGCGCTCCAAACCTCCGACTGGTTCCGGCCGTCAATGGTGATGGTGTTGTGGCCTACGTTCCCCCGGTTGTAGCAGCGGATATCTCCATCCACGTACTGGCAGCACCCTGAGTCGACGATGACCCTCCGGCCTTTCAGGGAAAGTTCGAAACTCAGCGTGTCGCAGTGGGAGTGACCCGGTTGGTAGTCCGGCCCCACCGGCCCGCAGTCGATTATCAGACGGTCGCCGGATCTGGGCGCCATGGTGAAATACCCGGTTTCTGGAAATGCCCAGTGGCCTACGGTCGTTTCAGGAATTCGTTCACCGGTGAGTCGCTCGTAATAGGCGATCAGGTTGGCTGGCCGGGCCTCGATGCCGAAGGCCGCATCGTTGAAAAGGGCAATGTCTCCGTCCGGGTGGGTCATGCCGAGCAGGAACCGGACCATGCCCGAACATTTTTCCCGCAGCCTTTCAACAAGATGCTCCGGGACACGGCCTTCAGAGCCTTGTGCCAGGCTCAGCAGGTCGAGGCAGTCTTCACATATCATTGCATGATACATGGGGCTCCGCTCGAAGTGGCCGCCATCCGCCAGTATCTGTTCGTCGATTTCAGCAGAGATGATATCCAGCCCTTTCTTCAGCCAGCGCGCTGCATCCGTGCCCGCGAAATAGAGCCCGGCAAAGAAAAGCGCCTTGCCGTTCTTGAAGAAGTGATTCGCCAGCAGGTGATACTCGATGTTCTTTTCCAGCCAGAGAGCCTGCTCGTAGAGGCTCCGCAGCCAACGCTCTTCAACCTTCCCGTTCGCCTCCGGCGAGAGAAAAAGCTTGATCCAGTTCACGATCCGCAGTGAAACGGGGAACGGTTCCCAGGCATCTTCTGC
This sequence comes from Geobacter sp. UBA5735, assembly GCA_002419385.1. GTDB lineage: Bacteria > Desulfobacterota > Desulfuromonadia > Geobacterales > Geobacteraceae > RPRC01. Next base: position 102,600 of record DIFZ01000052.1, on the reverse strand, counting down.
GCCCTGGGGATTTTTCGAAATCCAATCGCTGACCAGGAATGCCTTGTCCTCCCAAGGACGGCCGTCTTCCCGGAGATAGTCGAAGTAGTGCAGGTTGTAGCGCCAGAGCTTGGACATCTCGGAGCAGGACCAATCGAAATGCGAAGGATCGAAGCCCTTGCCTATATTGAGAAAGCTGAATTCGTAACCTTCAGACTTCCAAGAGAAACGGGCAATCCCGGGTATCATGCTTACATTACCCTGGGTATGTATGTCCCCACGGCAGCGCGCGTTCTTAGATAACGGTGAAATACGTCGCAAAAGACGGTTTGCGAACTGCTTTCCCTTAAGATGGCGGAGCGTGTTTGCATACCTGGCAATGGTTTTCAAGGCGGACAGTTTCATCTGGCGGATTCTTTCATCAGCGGTTACCTGGACAGTTCACGCAGAATTTTTTGACGCACTTGATCAGCCCTACCCAAATCCTGAGGGTTGTCCAAAACCGATTTCGCCAACGCCTTTGCCGACATTTCTCCTTTCGATTTTGCGTACATCGTTAGCAGTTCGTAGTCTTCAACTCCCATGCGCCAGGCTTCCCATCGGCGGCTGGAGATAATCGAACCATTCTCTCCTTCGTAGATCACGGCGAAGTCAGGCCGATTGCCGTCGAAATCATCCCAGGCGCTTCCCGGATCATCTCCCCACCCGGTGTCTGCGTAATTCCAGAAACCGACACCCGTGAAGCCCATGTAATAGGCTTTCCACGACATCAGGCGATAATACGTGTATGGGGAGAGGGATTTTGTACTATCATTGGCGCCATAAAGCCATAATTCCTTTTTCGACTTCAGAGCATGGTTGAGAACGTCTTTTGAGTTGATCATCTGGGCAATGTCGAGATATGGCAGAGCCTTCAACGATTCTTTATTGTTCAAGGTGGCATAGAACTTTATAGCAGGCAGTTCTTTTTGAGCCCAGGATGCGAGCGCCACCAACCTGTCGATATCCTTCCCGTCAACCTCGTCGTACGGGTACAGGAACAGTTGATTTTCTTTGAATCCTGCTGTTTCGGCTATCTTCACAAGTCTGCCGTACAATTTCTTGAACCACCCTTTCCATTCATCGCTCAAGAAACGGTGTCCGGCATGTGCGGACACCTTCTTGTCATTGCTGAAATCTAGAAAAAAAAGAATCTTGGAAGCGCCCTTGTGGAGGGCTAGATAGTTTTCCATGCGGACGATTTCCTGCGGAGAGCACCGGTTCGATAAAGGGATGAAACGGGGCGGGACGACCACTACCTTGGTATGGTGTGCGAAAAGATCCTTTACGGCATTCGTCTTGGTTTTCCTGAGGGGTTTGAAATCGAGATATCCCCAGTTGACGGAATTCAGCACGAACTTCTTCGGAAGTGCGAAGTCAGTGACCTGGATGTCCAGAGGCACGTTGTAGACACTGGCGCCGCTAACAATCTTCAGGCTGCCCTTCGATTTGCCCGGCCTCTTTCCATATGCCGACAGGAGGATCATCTTTGACTCTCCGGATTTTAGCGTGAATCCGCCCTGCGCAGGCATGAGAGGATCGGCGACAAATTCCATGGCTGTGCTTTTTACAAAAGGAATGTGATAGCAAGACACTTCCGGTGCTTCGTGGGGCAACGCTTCCAAGTGAACTGTTACTTTCTGTGCATACTCGGATAGATTGGTTGCCAAAAGAGCAGCAAAGTCATACCCACCTTGTGGCAGGGCAAACGAAATGATGTTGGGCGGGCAATTGGCTGGCAATACCGTGGGCTTAAGGGAAGTCCACGGGTTTATTTTTTCCACCAGAAAAACTTGCCCCGGGAACTGGTTCCGCAATAGCTGGGCACGGACCCTGAGCACCTCTGCCTCAACCGTTTCCGAATCCTCAATCGATGTGAGCCTCGCGAGTTTCTGCTCCGTGCCCGAAAGTTGGGCATTGTGAAGGATCCCCCGTCCAGCAACCGACCGGACGTCCCGGGCAAGCCCCTTAAGAAACGCTTTGTCAACACTCAGTTGCCGCATTTTCGAGGAAAAGGCCTGAGCATCCTCTCTGGTGAGATTCCCTACCATTCCTTTGTCCCTGGTGCCTTCGAGGACTTCTATTTCGTCGCAAAAAAGATAATGTCCGCTCGGAACAACTTCCAGCAGGACGTACCGTCCCCTTGTACCAATGTCGCTTGTCACGAATTTCTTTGTACTGTAGGGTCCGGGAACGTTGTCCACGTGATCTGCCAAGTTGCCTACATACAGTAAATGATCCATGTCCACACCTGCAAAAACAGCAATCTGGGCAGGGTAGTTCACTCCGGCGTTGGAGCCTCGTGCGGTGTTGAAATTGATTCGCTCGATGATGGTTACCTTGCCAAGGTCTATCAGGATTTCTACTGGATTGGAATCCCGCCAACCGACCGTGGTTTTTTTTGTCCAGAAATGCCCGATAGTATACTTGCCGTCTGTCAGCGCTTTCGTGTCGGTAGGAGGCGCGGTGAGTGGGTAATTTGGCGCAGGGGAAACGGAATATGGTTTGTGCAGGGTCATGTTGTTGGCGGAATGACATGAGTGAACGATACCGGTAAGAGAGAATGCCAGTACAAGCAAGAAAGAGAGAGCTTTATCAATCATTACTTTGCCCTCCGGAACCCTGTGGAAATGCATCCCCAATTAGTTCGGAATAGTACCTCTCCGCAGCGGATCTGCTCAGCCTGGCCTTGAAATAGGCATGGCAGTTGTGGGACATTTCTTCCAGAAGCGTCCTGTGATTGATTATTCTGCTGATTGTTATCACGAGAGCATCAGAATCCTTCGGTGGCACTTTGAAGCCTGTGACCCCGTCAGTAACAAGCTCATCAAGGGCACCGGAACTTGTGGAGACGATCGGCAATCCTGCCCGCATTGCCTCGATGGCTACGTAGGGGAATCCTTCCTGGTATGATGGGAAAATCAGGAGGTCTGCATCCCGGTATGCCGTTTCCAGTTCCTGTCCTTTCACAAAACCCGGGAAATGAACCAATCCGGGTTGAAAACTCTTGCTGCGATTGATCAGTTCCGGCAGGTCAGGTCCATCGCCTGCAATGGTCAATTGTATTTTCTCATTTTTAGCCAGCAGCGTCTCGAATGCCGATAGAAGCTCATATACTCCTTTTTTCCTCACGATTCTTCCGACGAAGAGAAGTTTGAGGCAATTTCTTTCGTCTTTGCAGTTCTTTTCCCAGGTATCGTCGGCAGTTGCATAGTTGGCATAAATGCTTGCATGGCACCCGGGAAACAATCTCAGGAAGCCTTCCATCTGCTCGCTGCTCAAAAAGTGAAAAACCTGCACCTTTCCAAGTGCCGTACGAAAGAACCTCTTTAAGAACGAAGCAGTCAGAGGACTCAGAAAAGAGAACCTGCCTCCGTGAAAAAAAACGTGAGTTACTGGTTGATTCCCCGCAGGAAGTGCGGTGAGCATCAGCAGAAGCTTCAGAAAGGATGCAGGGTAAATTGAACTGTTCACCAGCAAGTACTTGTAGCCTTTGCGCTGGACTCTTCTGCCCATTGTAAAGAGTGCTTTCAGTATTGAAAAAGTGTTCTCGCGGCAATTCGAGTTGATCGACCCTGGATCTAGAATCTCTGCATCACGGAAGCAGGAAAGGGATTTCAGATTTCTGATATGGGTAGCGACACCACCCATGTAGAAGGCGTCGGTTGAGGGGCCGATAATGCAGATGTTTTTTTCACCTGATATAGCCAATTTCTGCATCACCCTTCCGTCAAATACTCTTGATACATCTCAAAGTAACCTTTTGCAGTGCCTTCGATAGAATAGAATTGTTCAAATTTATATCGAGCCTTCTTTGCGAGACATGAGGCCCGTTCGTCGTTTTGCAGGATGTCCAAAATGGCATGTGCGAGTGCGTTTTTGTCGCCCTTGGGTACAAGTAAACCTTCATTACCATGATCTACAACGTCTGGTATACCCCCAACAGAAGTACATACAACAGGGATGCCAAATCCCATAGCTTCAAGAAGTGTTAGAGGTACTCCCTCCCAATCGGATGACAGTACAAACACATCAGAGGCCATGAGCAATTCGGGTACATCTTTTCTCGGTCCTAATAAACAGACATTTTTTCTGATAACTTCAGGCAGGGACTGTATTTTATTCTGAAGAGCTATCTGATATTTGCCTCCCATTGCGTCTTCCCCTACGATCAAAAGAGTACATTCTAATTCCAAAAATAAAATACTGAATGCATCAAGTAATAATGTCTGGTTTTTCTGTTCGCAAAGTCTGCCGATCGATATGATTGCTGGAATGTCAGCTGAAATATTGTGTGTTCTTTTCAGTTGTATCTTGCTTTCTTTCTTCAACATGTCATTGACTCGGATCCCGTTCATGACAATAGGTGAATCCAGGCCGTAAACATTTCTAATGCTCTTTTTAACTTCATTAGAGAGGGCAACCGGCTGCCATCCAAGGTGTCTGAAGGCGAACTTGTGTAGATGCAGCATTAGTCCGGAGGTTTCATGAGCTGCCATGTTGTGAACCGTGTGGACCTTGACGGTGCGTTTCAGAAATGCAGTTGCAGGTATAGCGTAGCGAAGCCCCGCTAGATGTGTGTGAATCACGTCTGGTTTTATGGACCGCAGCGTTTTATACATGCGCAAAAATGTTTTAGGATCAAATCCTTTTTTCTTGCCCAGTGTGACAATTTTGACACCTGAAGCTAATGCTTCATCATAGACCACTGAAGGGGTGGGATCGTAGAGGCTGACAAGGTAGACCTCGAATGTGGGTTGCTGGCGCAATATTTCTGTACAGAGCCTGACTGCCAGCAACTCTCCACCGCCTACGTTGAAGCTTGGGATGATTTGGACTATCTTCATATGCGCCTTTTGCCGAACATTTCAGGAAATGGGGGCTGGGTATGGCAACGAATCTTCCACTGCCTGGTGACAACTATATGCGATACGCACACAGAGCATCGAGACTCCAATATAGAATGCGAATTCGTTTGGTGTCCTGATCGGATCAAATTTCATAATGTTTCCCAAAAAAGTGACTATCAGTGCTGTGGAAATCAGAACATTGCTGCTGCCAATGAAGAAGGTCAAGCACGCAACTGCCATCCATACGGAAAAGAGAATTCCTGCCAATAAGCCACCGGCATACAATACATAGAGAAATAGGTTATGGGGATAAATATTTTTGGGCATGTCATGGGATGTCGGATATCCTTTTACGCCGAAAGGATTCTCGCTGATTGATTTTAGATACATGGGCCAAATCGTCATCATTCGGTTTGAAGAGGAAAGGCTCATGCCATCACCTTTGATGCGATCTATTGATGAAGTAATTGATATACTCTTTGCTTTTCCATAATTCATCTTATTATTATCAATACTTCCGCAGATTACTGTAATGAGCAAGGCAACTGGTACGATAAGTTTGACAAAGACATTGCCTTTTTTGATTCGTGCCATGTAAATCATTATAAAACTTATCAAAAAAAGTATGAAACTGGCCCTGTTTCCGCTTGCAAGCAATGTTATGAACCCTGTTGCAAGAACAACTTGAGAGCGACCAAGACGTGTCCAATCTCTGAAAGCTGCAACTAATATCAGGAAGAGTGACGAGTATACCCCGATATCCTCGGTTGCTTTGGTGATTGTTTGCAGTCTTCCACCTAAAATGCCACCGTGATGCTCCAGGTAAATTATCGAATATACCCAACAAATGGCGAAATACAGCAGTGCGAAAATCTCAAGTCCATCCAATAGATCTGCATGATTGATTTCGACCAAAACTGTTTTGGTAATTATGAAATAGAGCACAACGCCAAGCATCGCATAACTATAAGAAAAGCCATCGCCCGCAGCGAAGGCATAAATGCTGACGGAAAACATGACTGCGCACCACAAGAACATGAGAAAGTCATGCAGGGAAATCCAGTCGTACGTGTCCTTTGATTTTCTGTTGAATTGCACGGCACATGCTAACAGCATAAAGACGATTGTCCCGACAAACATTGACTGCGAGACATTTGGCCCCTCTCGAAACAATCCTGACTTGAATCTTCCAACCCAGACTGGATTTGAAAAATAGGCAACCGTCAGTAATGCCACTACTTTATGCCGGACATTTTTACCAAAAACCAGCATAACTCCGGCCAGGATAAAAACGGTTGTAAATAGCCCGATACTCACGATTTCAAGAGAAGAAAGTTGCGCACTAAACATAGACATCCTCAAACAAAGTGTCTCAGACTTCAGTGCCCCCGGGCTCTAAAACTGCTCGGTTCACCAATATGGACTTTACCAGTTCCCCTGTTGCCAAAGCAACTACATAAGCTACTACAACGGAAATCAAAGACACGTATTTCATCAGCACAACTCCGCATAGGCAGAAACATACAAGGGTTGAAAAATTCACATAGGCGCCGATCTGGGGCCGCTGAATCGTATGCATTACCATTGAATAATAGCCCATGCATGCCGTCAATGCCGTTCCAATGCTGGATATCCAGAAAATAGGTAACGATTTCGTGTATTTGTCGCCAAGAAGCAAGAGCATGGTGGCAGACAGGGCGACAATGATAACCAGGCTTCCCAATGCAAATAGTGGGGTCAGGCGAAGCAGGCGACGACGATATTCGCCTATGCGATTTCTCGGTAAGCCGGCCAGTTTGCTGAACAATACTTGGCATATGGCATCATTGATTAAACTGAAGACAGCAGTAAATACGAGTCCTGCACTTAACAACGCTACTTCTTTTACTCCACCTATTATGGAAACGATAAAAATCAGACTTTGTTGTATGAGCACGAAAGAAACACTTCCCATAGCAATCCAAGAGGAATATCTGATACATTCTGAGCCGGCAGATATGAGATCGTGCGAGCCGATCTGAAAGATATTTACCCGGTGTTTCAGTTGTGCGATACCCCACCAGAGGATGAGCGTCAAGGGGAGGCTATAGACAGCGAGCAGTAATAATTCTTCTGAAGTGGTGTTTTGCCAGAGCAATAAAGTTCCCAGTAAGGACATCCTTAATAGAGCATAGATAATAGTCTGGACCGCTATAGCCTTAAACCGCTCAACCGCCTGAAAAAATGCACGGATAAAGCTCCATAACCCAAGAATGCCGCCACTGGCAATCGCAACTGCTGCCAGCATCCAGCGCTCGGCATCATGCATCAGAACGGCTGCCAGAATCTGACCGAAGGCTATTCCCAATCCAATCAAAAACAGCAGCATGAACGATTTGAAATAGAAATTTGTCAGGAGAACCGCTCTGCTTTTTACCGGATCATCCAAATATTTTTTGTAGAGACGGATCATCGAGTAGTTCATTCCGAATTCGGAAACACTCAATGTCAGAAGGGCAATATTGACAGCGATAGAGAATACGCCAAAGAAATCCTGGCCGTACATGCGGGCAATGATGATATTCGTGGCAAAGATGGTAGCGTTGTTAACCGCATTTGCGATCATGATACAGGCCACATTATTAAAAAAACTTTGTGGCACATCAAATCGAGTCACCAATGTACGAACCAAAGTGAAGTTCATACCTCTATAGTTCTCCAAGTCAGCAATCTGTTGCCTCCAACCGATTTTCCCATGTGCCTGGATCTCACTTTTTTTCTACTGGATATCGTTCGCATATAGATTGCAATGCTTGCAAACTTCGTTCAGTGACAGATCGTTCCCGAATGATCTTCTCAACCCCACGGGAATGGGGTGGTTTCGCATCCCCTCGGGAAAGTAATCCATGGCCGGTCCAAGATACGGCATACCGTTATCCTCACCAAAGTCGCATGCGCCGATTTCGCCGTTTGAGTTGATTGTCGCGGTCACCCACAGCTGATAGCATCCCCTGCGTCTTCGTTCTTCCTCAGTGCCTGTGAACTTTGGCCACCCCTCCCGGCTGCTTCCCTGGACAATGGAAAACCTCCAGATGTCGAGACCTCTGGCCAGGCGGCTCAATGCTTCTCTTTCCCGTGCATCATCATCGAAATCGATGAACTGCAGCTCAATTTTCAGCCGCTTCCTGTCCCTGGGGGTCATAAGAGCCGACAGTCGCCGCATGTTCTCGACAACCAGATGGAAATCCCCCCCGACCCGGTAGCGGTTGTAGGATTCCGGCGTTGCACCGTCTAACGCAACGACCAGGTGCTCGAGGCCGCTGTCGATGAGCCGCAGCAGATCCCCGTTCGATAAGGGCAGTGAAAAATTGCTGCTTACGCAGGTCGAAACATTGTTATCGCTCAAGTGCCTGATCATTTCGAAAATCTCGGGATTGAGCAGCGGTTCTCCTTCATCGTACAGGTTTACCTTGACCAGGTGGGGAAGGAAATCCTTCACCGAATCCTTGAAGGTCTGCAGGCTCATCAGGCCGGGTTTTCGTTCCCCTGTGTCCTGTCCTTCGATCTCTCTTCGGCCCAGCTGGCAGCCTGGGCACCTGAGATTGCAGATGCTGCTGGCTTCCACTCTCAAATAAAAGGGTACGGAGCGCAGCTTCACCTTTTTCGACTTCATCTCCCAAAGGCACAAAAGAATGTTTACGAATTTCCTTGGGGTGAGATGCCTCACCATGAAGCTGAAATGCCGGCGAACAGACAGTAACATCGTCGAGATCTGAGCCAGTTCGCCCGTGACCAGGTAGCGCATCGGTAGCCTCCACTGAGATGGGTTCGGGGGTGGACAATATGGGTGGGTACGGGAGCTGCAGCTTTCCCAGCCGTTGTTTTGCCCTGATAGCCTATCCGTAATGGAGGTGAAAATGCAAGAAAATTAATTGTAGCGTATATGCAACAATATATAAATTATATATAGAGCATTAAAAAATGTTGACAATATGCCGATTGTATGGTTTACATGTATACCTCTTTATAGTCTTTCTAAGAATCGACTACCCCACCCCTACCGTGAATTTACCTTTTTGACGACCCGCCCTTTCCGAGACAATCAACACAAGGAGGCATATGTATGGTGAAAAGAATCATCATGGTGTTGTTAGCCCTGTTCGTCATCGGCACTTCTTCCCCGGCATTTGCGACCCTTTATGCGGACTTCTGGGCCGCCGACAGGGATGGCGGCGGGGTGACGCTGGACTTCACGCTCTTCAGTACACCGGCAACGCTCTGGTTCAGCACGGACAACAGCAACTGGATCAGGCTCTTCAGGGCCGAAGATGCATTTTCGCTGCTCACTGATTCCCTGACCATGGAGAGCACGACCCACCTGTTCCTGAAGATGGACCTGGCCGCGCCTCCCATAACGGGTCTGGGCGGCCCGGTTGCGGCCGCTGCCGAGCCGACGGTCAGCTTTATCGGCCCGGCCGGAGACGACCAGTACAATGGGCTTTTCATCCAGTGGACGGGTATCGGGGAGTTGCCATCGCTGAGCTTTATCACCCCCGCGGGCGGTGACAAGGTGAGCAGCGTGCCCGTTCCCAGCGCGGTGTTCCTCCTGGGGTCCGGCCTGGCCGGATTCTTCCTGATAAGGAGAAGGGCCCGACATGGGTAGTCGGTGGAAACCTTGAGCCACGGATGACACGAATGTTCACGAATGAAAATCGAAAAACGAAAACTTCTGCAAAGGGGCTTAAGGTTCAATACAAGAAATTTGCCTTTCCCCTGATTTCAGGTTTTATTCGTGCCCATTCGTGTCATTCGTGGCTGACCCGGGAATCTATTACTACCTAAAGAACCAGCCGCTTTGATTCAACGCGTTCCCGTCCAAAATTTATCAACAAGCCGAGCCTGAACCCCGTGCCTTTCAGGTAATTCAAGATCTGTGCTTCGTGGTGGCGGTTCAGGGCCTCTACGGCTTTCAGTTCCACAATGATTTCTTCCGCTACGATCAGGTCAGGGTAGTAAACACCGACTTCCTCTCCCTTGTAGAATACCTTGGTTTCCCGTTGTGCTTCGACGGCGACATTCCGCAAGCGCAACTCCTTCATCAGTGCCTTTTCGTAAACGCTTTCCAGAAAACCGAATCCAAGGGTATTGTGCACCTCGAACGCAGCTGCCATGATTTGGAACGAAAGGTCCTTGCATATCACCTCAGATGTCAAATCGTCTGCCATGGGATCATCCTGCAATCAAGAAAGCCTGAAAGCCGCGAATTCCACGAATGAAGCTGCAGCAAGGGAAAAATCAAACTTCAGCCACGAATGACACGAATGGGCACGAATGAAATCGAAAAACGAATACTATTGCAGACGCACTATAGCCCTGATTGAAAACGGTATAACATATACTATATATCGAGTGTTTACAAGTTGAGAAAGTCAGGAAGGCGAGCGTCTGAACCGTTAGTCACGAATGACACGAATGACACGAATGGGCACGAAAAGGTAGAAAAGAGTCAAAATGATCCTCTTTGCCCGTGTCTGCTGCTTGATCTTCTGTCTTGGCCTTTCCCATGATTCCCGGTTTTATTCGTGAACATTCGTGTCATTCGTGGCGCGTTTCGGTTTGCGGTTTTCTGCTTTCCCGTAAGTCTTCATTCGAAGCTGAAACAGATGTCTGCTACGCATCAAAACAGAGCCTGCCTTTTTTCTTCACCACGTTCCGCGTATCCACGACCGGAATCCCCAGGGCTGAGAAATCAATGGAGCGGTATTCGTCATGGGGCGTGGCGATGAGAATGAGGTCGAAATCGCGGCTGAGCGGCACCGATGTGCGCCCGGCGTAGCGGGCGTATTCCCGGGAGGGGCGGATTGCCGGTACGAAGGGATCGTTGTAGCTGACGTCGGCCCCGAGGGCTTCCAGCTTTTCCATGAGCCGGTAGGATGGTGATTCCCGGTCGTCGTCCACGTTGGCCTTGTATGCCAGGCCCATGAGGAGGATGCGCGCCCCGCGCACCGCCTTGCCGGTTTCGTTGAGGGCGGTCATGACTTTCATGACCACATAGTCAGGCATGCCGGTGTTGATTTCGCCCGCCAGCTCAATGAAGCGGGTATGGAAATCGTACTCGCGCGCCTTCCAGGTCAGGTAGAAGGGGTCAATGGGGATGCAGTGGCCTCCCAGCCCCGGACCGGGATAGAATGCCTGGAAGCCGAACGGTTTGGTCTTTGCCGCATCGATCACTTCCCAGACGTTGATGTCCATCCGGTCGAAGAGCATCTTCAGTTCGTTGACCAGGGCGATGTTGACTGATCGGTAGATGTTCTCCAGCAGTTTGGCGGATTCGGCCACCCTGGTTGAAGAAACGGGAATGGTCGTTTCAACGATGGAGTTGTAGAGGGCGCAGGCCAGCTCCAGGCAGGCCGGCGTATAGCCTCCCACCACCTTGGGAACTGTGCGGATGCCGAAATCGACCCTGCCCGGATCTTCCCGTTCCGGCGAGAAGGCCAGGTTGAAATCAGCGCCCGCGGAGAGCCCGGACTTTTCCAGGATGCGGCGCAGGTCGGTGTCGGTGGTTCCCGGATAGGTGGTCGACTCGAGGACGACCAGCTGCCCGGCGCGCAGGTAACGGGAGATGGTGTCGCCGGTGGTGAAGACGAAGGTCATGTCCGGCTCCCGGTTGTGGCTCAGTGGCGTCGGAACGCAGATGATGATGCAGTCCATGTCGCTGAGGCGGGAAAAATCGTCGGTGGCGACGAGGGGCGAGTTCCCTGCACCGGAGAGGGATGACAGGTCGATGTGGCGTATATAGCTCTTGCCTTCGTTCAGCATGGCGACCTTGGCCGGATCGCGGTCGAAACCGGTGACCCGAAAACCTGCACGGCAGAATTCCATGGCCAGGGGCAGGCCGACGTAGCCCAGTCCGATGATGCCGACGGCAGCGGTTCTGCCGGTGATTTTTTCCTGTGTCGTCATGTATGTTCTCCTTGAGGTGGTTTTGGGCGCGGGGAGTTCTTCAGTGACAAATATTAGCAGAAGGGGGCTCCGCCAAGTGACGAAAAAAGTCACCTGGCTTCTTTCCCGCCGATGCCTGCAGTGGCAAAGCCCTGTGCAGGACTTTATATAATACCTTTTACAAAAAATGCCAACAGCTTTTAATTACAAGGTTCAGAGGCAAAATATTGATAGTCAATAACAGTAATGGTTTTCACGCCTTTCTCTGCGTGCTCTGCGGCTCTGCGGGAAAATCACATCCTCGTCTCACGCCCGTTTCGCTGCGCTCCTTCGAGAATGCAGGGGGCGAGGAGAAAGGCGACTGATAAGGGTTTCAGGCCTCAAGGGCTAATGTTTTGAAGCCTCCCTCTGCGAGTTTTGCAGAAAATACTTATCGTAAATAAATGTAAGCGCTGGCCCAGTAATTGCTTTTCAGTTTGGCGTCGATTAATTTGCAATTATTTGCCCTGTCGGCGTTAAAGAAGTGGATGGGGCATGGGGAGGCAGCACTATGAAGAAGCTTGTTTTCGCAGTAACCCTGTTGCTGGCCGTTGCCGTGGCCGGCCAGGCGGGCGCTGCCCTGGTGACCTTCAGCGAGACCTACCTGGGTGCTGCAGGGGACGGTGTCCAACAGGCAGTCAACAGGCAGACCTATTCCTTCATCTTTGACCTCGCGGCTTCGGACAATTATTACTACCAGCTTCCCGCAGGGGCGCAGATCCTGCCCACTTCCGATGCGAGCGGTTTTGCCCCGGCCGAAATGACGATCACTTCGGTCTCGCTGTACTACGGGTTGAACTATAATCGTGATGCGATTAATTCCCTCAATATGGTTACGGGATCGGCGGATGGTGGGCTGTCCGTAGAGAATTTTTCAGGGGCTCTGCTGGGGAGAGGTCAGCACACGTTCAGCACTTTGTTCACCTTCTCTCCCACTGATTTTGCCTGGCTTTCCGATGGCAAACTGGAGGTTACCGTCAACAGCAGCCAAAACATACGGCTCGATCAGCTGCGGCTTGAAGTGCAGGCCATGGTTGCCGATCCACCGCAGCCTGTACCGCTCCCCAGCGCTGCATGGCTCTTTGGCGCGGGACTGATCGGGATAGTGGGAATCAAACGCAAGTGCGCAGCATGAGCGATGCGCAGGCACAGTGCTATTCGGGCGGCCAGCAGGCCGCCCTTTTTTTTCGTGCGCCCATTGTAAACCCTTGTTGTCTCGGCGGGGAGGGGTTCTATAACCCTCGCCATCAAGGGAGAGGGTGGGCGCAGCCCGGGTGAGGGGGTCGACGCGCCGTAAGAGGCGCACTTTGCGGGCGTAGGAATCAATCCCTTACATTGGGAGGTTTCAACGGCAGGATGATCCGTATTTCCGCCCCGACTCCGGGACGGTTCACTGCCTGGATCCGGCCGCCATGGTTGGTGATGATCCTGCGGACAATGGGCAGCCCCAGACCGGTTCCCTGTTCCTTGGTGGTAAAGAAGGGATCGAAGATCCGCGAGAGGATTTCCGGGGGTATTCCGCCGCCGGTATCGCGCACTTTGAGGGAAACGGCACGTGCACCGTCCATGCTTGCTTCGGCTGCCGATACCGAGAGGACTCCGCCGCCCTTCATCGCGTCGGCCGCATTGGTGAACAGGTTGATGCAAACCTGTTTCATCTGTTGGAAATCACCGAGGAAATCGGGGGTTGCCCCGGCGAGCCGCCGTTTTACCTTGAGGCCCTTTTCTTCGAGCGGACCGCTCAACACGGCGAGAGACTCCTCGATGATTGCCCGTGCCGAACAGGTAGTGTAGCAGATCGTGGTCCGGCGGGAAAAGAACAGGATGTCGGAGATCATCTTTTCCAGCCGCTCGGCTTCCAGGCTGATGGTCCGGGCGTAGTGCCACTCCCGCGAACCCTGCGGCTCCTTGCGCGTTAGGCGCCTTGCGAGGCCGCCGATTGAAACCAGCGGGCCTTTCAGTTCGTGGGCTACGACGGCCGCTGTTTCGCCCAGGGTGGCGAGGCGCTCGCCTTCAAGCAGGCGCTCCCTGATCTCAAAAGCTTCCCTGTTGGCGTTTTCCACCCTGTTGTAGAGAATCGAATTGTCCATGGCCATGCCGGCCTGGTTGGCGAACAGCTGCAACAGGCGCAGGTCGTCTTCCGTGATTTCCTTGCCGGTCAGCGGGTTGTCCACGATAACCACGCCGATCGCTTCGTGCTTGGCCATGAGAGGTACCGCAGCGAAAGAGCCCAGCTGGAACCGGTTGATGAAATCCATGCTGCGGGATTTTTCCCCTGTCTTGCCGGTTACCAGCATCAGCCGCTTGTCCAGCACGGCCCGGGAGGGTATGTTCATGGCCCGGTCAAGGGGTATGCGGGTCGACATGACCATGCGGTTGAAGTCGGAACTCTCCTGGCGGAGCATGTCGGGTTCGGATATGTCCCAGCGGTGAAACAGGGATTCGTCTTCCTTCCCGTGATGGTTCGCTGCCGGCAGGGAGGCATCGAACGTGACGCCCAGCATTCCCTGCATGAACCCGGAACGCCGGTTTGCCAGAAACAGCATGGCACGCTCGAAAAGATGGGGCGACCCCGACACCAGGGCCGCAAGATTCAGGTGAATCAGGCGGTTTATCATCGTTGTCGAGTGCATGGCGTTGCTGACGCGGTAGAGGAGAGAAAGTTCTTTCAGTTTCCGGTCGTTTTCCTCCGCTAGGAGCGAGAGCCGGTAATTGTTTTCTCCCGCGATCAGGGCCGTTGCTGCCAGGTTGGCCATGCCTTCGAAAAATTCGCGATCCTCTTCGTCGAAGTTGCGCCGTACACCGAGACGGCCGTTCTTGCCGAAGATGGTCAGGGTGCCGATCATTCGGGTCTCGCCGCGCAACGGAACACAGATACAGGAAGGGGGAAGATCTTCTTCCGCCACCATGTCGATTCCCAGGTACGGTGTCCCGGTTGACAGCACCCGTTGGGAACAGCGCGCTTCGATTTCCAGGAGGGCGCGGCGCTGGGGACGGCTGTGCCTGCCGCATTGGGTTATGACGTGCGGCGCCGGGTATCCGTCCCGCATGATGCGCAGAACACTGCAGCTTGCGCTGCCGAAACCGTGGCACATGCGGGAGATGGCAGACGGGAGCTCAGGATAGGGTACGGGACGGACAAGAGCCATTCCCAGTTCGTTCAGTGTCATGAGGTGCCGGATGCGCCGGTTGGAGCATTCCGCGATCTCCATGGTGCTGATGAGGCCGGCGGTCTCGATGAGGATGTCATGGAGTACCGTGCCGCCCCAGGAGGGAAGTGTCATCCGCGCGGGAGTTTCCATGGAGAGCACACCCATGAGCTGTGAACCGTGCAAGAGCGGGAGGCATGTCAGGGTTGATCCGGGGGTTGCGGCGGTTTCGTCCCGGTGCAGGTCTTCCTGCCCGGTGGAAAGGGGCTGGCCGGTGGAGGCGCAGCGGCCGGCCACCCCTTCTCCGGCCGGAATGGCGCAGATGGACAGCCGTGCCGTGCCGGAGCTGGAAACCTTGCGTGACAGCATCCTGCGCTCGATGTCGAGGATGTAGATGGTCGCGGATTCCAGGAGGAGGGTTTTCCTGATCAGTCGGGCGAGGGAGGCAAACCGGGCGGCATAGGAAAGTGTCGCGGAATTGGCTGTCCGCACAGCTGAACTCAAGAGTGTCGTGGTTTTTTGACAGGGCATGGATTCGCCGTTTACCTGCCTGTGCAGGACCGTGCAGAAGGTGACGAAGGAGCGGCGGCGTTAGATCTTTTCCTGTTTCTCCTGCTCGATTTTGCAGTCGATGCAGAGGGTAGTGACCGGCCGTGCCTTGAGGCGGGCCTCGCTGATCTGCTCCCCGCACATCTCGCAGGTGCCGAAAGTGCCGTCGTCGATTCTTTCCAGGGCTTCGCGGATCTTGTTCAGCAGGCGCCGTTCCCGGTCACGGATGCGCAGCTCGAAGGTGCGGTCTGATTCCTGGGTGGCGCGGTCATTCGGGTCCGGGAAGCTGGTCGTGTCCGCTGTCATCTCGGATACGGTTTTTTCCGCCTCTTCCAGCAGCGCTCTCATCTCCTCCTGGAGTATGCAGCGAAAATACTCTCTTTTTTCAAAATCCATGACTTCACTCCTGTTTCGGTAAATCTTTGATATTCTAGGAAAAAAGTTGGCCTAAGTAAAGGAAAATCTCGTGACGCTCAACGTGCGTCGAAGAGATGCTCCAGTGCTTCCGCCACTGAAGCCACTCCTATCAGCTCAACGTCACCGACACGGACATGCTTCAGGCTGCCTGCAGGCAGAATGCAGCGGCTGAAGCCGAGCTTGGCGGCTTCCCGTACCCGGATTTCGGGCTGGGTGACGGCGCGGACTTCCCCTGCCAGCCCCACTTCTCCCACCACCATGGTGCGGGGAGCGATGCTCCGGTCCAGATGGCTCGATGCCACTGCAGCGATCATCCCCAGATCAGCGGCCGGTTCGACCAGCTTGACGCCTCCCACCACGTTCAGAAAAATGTCCTGGCCGGCCATGACCAGGCCGACCTTTTTCTCCAGCACCGCGACCAGCAGCGCGAGGCGGTTGTGGTCGACGCCGATGGTCGTGCGCCGGGGGACGCCGTAGGAAGAGGCGGTTACCAGCGCCTGCAGCTCCACCAGGAGCGGCCTGCTGCCTTCGATGGTTGCAGCCACTACTGAACCGGAAACCCCCAGCGGCCGTTCCGAAAGGAACAGCTCGGACGGGTTGCCCACCTGGGACAGCCCTTTTTCCCCCATTTCGAATACACCGATCTCGTTGGTGGATCCGTAGCGGTTCTTGATGGCCCGAAGGATACGGTAAGGGTGGCCGCTGTCGCCCTCGAAGTAGAGCACCGTGTCCACCATGTGCTCAAGGACCCGTGGGCCGGCAATGGAGCCGTCCTTGGTGACGTGGCCGATGAGGAACACCGGTATCCCGCTCCCCTTGGCGAGCAGCATCAGTTTGCCCGCGGTTTCGCGCACCTGGCTGACGGTTCCGGGAGCCGATTCCAGGGTTCTGGTGAAGACGGTCTGTATGGAGTCGACCACCAGCACCGACGGTTTGAGCCGGGTGACGTGGCCGAGAATCTTTTCCAGTGAGTTTTCCGCCAGGATGAAGAGGTCGTCAGCCGCGATCCCCAGCCGCTCACCCCGCATCCTGGTCTGGCGGGCGGACTCTTCGCCCGAAACGTAGAGTACTGTTCCCTTGCGACGGGCCAGCTGGTCCGTGGCCTGCAGCATCAGGGTCGATTTGCCGATGCCGGGGTCGCCGCCGATCAGCACCAGCGAGCCTGCGACGACGCCGCCTCCCAGCACCCGGTCCAGTTCTTCCATGCCGCACGAGAAACGGTCTTCGGCCTCGCCTTCCACCCGGCCGATGGGGACCGGAACGGTTTCCGCCCCGCCTTCGCCTGCCTGGCCGCGGCCACCCATGACCACCTCTTCCACCAGGGTGTTCCAGGAATTGCAGTCGGGGCACTTGCCCAGCCATTTCGGCGACTGGTAGCCGCACTTCTGGCAGGAATAGAGCGTTTTCGTTTTCATGGGCGCATACCTTGGATTGGAATGGACCGATAGTAGACCCAATGGCAGGTTGTGTCAACACGGACGCAAAGGCAGAGCATGACCGAAGGTACGGAAGCGAAACCCTCTGCCAGAATGGAAACGTATCCGTTCGCTGACAGCGACCCCCTCCGCCGGGCTGCGCCCGCCCTCTCCCTTGATGGCGAGGGCTTCATGAAACAAGCGTTTCAGGTAGTGTGCGTGAGTATTGTTGAGGATAGTTCCGTTTGTTTCTCATGGTCTGGTTCAATTCGTGAACATTCGTGTCATTCGTGGCTCAAGGTTTTGACTACTGTTCCGAACCGGTCGCGGCTGAATTCCGGGAATTACCGGGAGGCCCTCAGTCTTTTGGCGAGGAACGAGGCGGCGAACAGCAGGAAGCTGACGAAGATGATTGTTGCGCCGGTCGGGAGATTCAGCAGGAACGATGCGAAAATTCCGCTGGCGACCGACACGATGCCCAGGGCCACGGACAGCAGGATGGCGGTCCTGAAGCTGCGTGCCAGCTGGAGCGCGGAAGTGGCCGGCAGGATCAGCAGCGCGGAGATCAGCATGATGCCGACAACCTTCATGGCGAGGACCACCGTGAGGGCGGTCAGGAAAACCAGCATGGTGTTGATGCGCTCCACCCTGGTGCCTGAAGTGGCTGCCAGTTCTTCGTCGAACGTGACGGCCAGCAGGTCGTTGTAGCACAGGGCGATGACCAGGAGCACGGTAATGGAGAGTACGGCCGTAATCAGAACTTCCTCGCGGCTTATGGACAGGATATTGCCGAAGAGGTAGCTGAAAAGGTCCACGTTGAAGCCGCCGGCGAGGCTTGCCAGCATGATGCCGGTGGCGATGCCCAGGGAGGAGACGATGCCGATGGCTGCGTCGCCGTAGATCTTCGCTTTCTCCGCGATCTTCAGGATGCCGAAGGCGGAAAGGAGCACGCAGGGAATGGCGGCCAGGGAGGTGTACACGGACTGGAAGCCGAACAGGAGGGCGAGGGCAACGCTGCCGAAGGTGACGTGGGCCAGGCCGTCACCGATGAGGGAGAGCCTGCGCAGCACCAGGAACACCCCGAGGGCGGAACAGAGCGCGGCGATCATGGTTCCGGCCAGGAGGGCACGCTGGAGGAATGCGTAGTGCAGAATGTCCGTGAATACCAGGGTAGGTCCTTCCTTTCAGTGCCTGTGACAGATGAGATGCTGCCCCTGTCGGCCGAAGAAGCTGGTCATTTCGGCCGATTCGCAGAATTGGCCGAAGTCTCCGTAAAAGACGATCTTCTTGTCCAGGTAGAGGAGCCGCGAAGCATAGAGGCCAATGGTCGCGGAGTCATGCGTCACGAACAGCACGGTTGTGCCGCGGTTGCGGTTCAGGTCCTGCAATGTGGCGTAGAAGCTCTCCCTGGTGTCCGGGTCCAGGGCGGTTGTCGGTTCGTCAAGTATGAGCAGTTCGGGCTCGTTGACGAGGGCGCGCGCCAGAATGGTGCGCTGCCTCAGGCCGCCGGAAAGTTCCCCGATGAGCCTGTTGCCGATGTCCGAGATGGCCATCAGTTCCAGTGCCTTGTCCACGGCGGTGTCGTCATCCTTGTCGAAGCGTTTCGGAAAGCGTTTTGCCGACAGTCTGCCGAGCCTGACAACTTCCCGAACCGTTGCGGGAAAGCTGGGGTTGAGCATCTGCAATCCCTGGGGCAGGTAGCCGATTCGGCGCCAGTCGGTGTAGGATTCGCGGGGGACGCCGAACAGGGTGATGCTCCCTGCATACGGCCTGTTGAGTCCAAGGATGCAGCGCATCAGCGTGCTCTTGCCCGAGCCGTTGGGCCCGACGATGCCGACGTAATCCCCCGCAACGATGTTGCAGGTGATGTCTTTCAGCACGTCGTTGCCATGGTAGGCGAACGACAGACCGCAGAGGGAGACGGCGTTTACCGGCATTGGAGTCCGATCCTGAGGTTTTGCAGATTCTGTTCCATGAGCGTGAGGAAGCTGGCGCCGGCTTTCAGGTCGTCCCGGCCGATGTTGTGGGCGCCGTGGAGCTTGAGAATCCCGGCGCCGGTTTCCTGAGCGATGATCCGGGCCACCCGTGGTTCCATGAGTTCCTCGGTGAAGATGTGGTGGAGCCCGTTGGAGCGCATCTGCCCGATCAGCGCGGCGATTCGTGCCGGCGTTGGTTCGGCGTCGGCGCTGAACGCGTAGGCCGACTCGTACTTCAGCCCGTACCGGTCGGCCAGGTAGCCGAAAGCGAAATGGCCGCCGTGGAGGATGAGCTTCTTTTCGCAGGAGGACAGCCCCTCCCGGTAGCTCCGGTCCAGATCCTTCAGCAGCGCCTTGTATGCCGTTGCGTTGGCCGTGTAGTGAGTGCGGTTCTTCGGGTCCCGTGCAACGAGTCCGGCGAGGATGTTGTCCACCATTGTTGCGGCATTGCCGAAATCAAGCCAGATATGGGGATCCGCCCCCTTGCCGTGGTCGTGCCCCCGGCCGGGCTGCACATGCCGGAAAGCGACTCCCCGGCTTGCATCCACCACCAGGATCTTCTTCGAGTCGAGCCCGCTGATGATGTCGCCGGCCCACGGCTCCATGGCGCGGTTGGTGAAGATGAACAGGTCGGACTTGTTGATCCTGATGATGTCGTCCGGTTTGGGTTCGAAGCTGTGCGACTCCATGCCGGGGGGGAGAAGCAGAAAAACCTCGGCTTTTTCCCCGGCAATCGCCCGGGTGAAGTCGTAGAGGGGAAAGAGTGTCGTGACGATGCGCAGCCGCTCCGTGCTGACTTCCTCCCGGTGTTCGCTGCACGAAAGGCAGAGGAGCAGGGCCATGGTCAGGACGATGAGCATCGTGATCTTTTGTGTCAACGGTTCCTCTCTCTCTGACATCAGTTTCCACCTGGAGTTTCCGGATGGAAACTAGGATAATGCCGTAATCCATAAAGTCAAGGTTTTTGCAATGGTTGACGGCATCGGTCCATGACCGCCGGTTATGCACCGGAACGGTGTCATCCGGCAAGGCCGGGCTCCTTGTTCCGCTGAATGGTAACCGGGATAAAACAATTGTAAGATACGTTATGAAGTGCTAAAAAGAACAGTTGGGGTCTTCCCGTGTGAAGTCATGGTAGTCGGATGGGGATCGTGCTGGACGGTGCGTGCAGATGGGTGGTGACATGGCAGGCGATGGTCTGAAAACCGGGACAGGCAGGGGGAGCCGCGGCGGTTTCGGGGCATTCCGGGCATTTCTGGAGACCATAAAATTTTCCCATACCGTCTTCGCTTTGCCCTTTGCCTTGACCGGGGCACTGCTCGCGGCCCGGGGAATACCGGCGACCGTTCCGCTGCTCTGGATCCTCGTTGCCATGGTGGGCGCCAGAACCGCGGCCATGGGTCTGAACCGCCTGATCGACGCGGCTATCGATGCCGCCAATCCCCGTACCAGCTCCCGGGCACTCCCCGCGGGCAGGCTGGGCAAGGGGACGGTGGCTCTCTGTGCCGGAATGGCCGCCATGCTTTTCCTTGTTGCTGCGCACCAGCTGAACCCGCTCTGTTTCCGGCTTGCTCCCGCGGTGCTTGCTGTCCTCACGCTCTACTCGTACTGCAAGCGCTTTACCGCCATGTGCCACCTGGTCCTGGGACTCTGCCTGGCCGGAGCTCCGGTCGGGGCGTGGATCGCTCTCAGGGGAGGCGTCGAACCGGTTCCGCTGATACTGGGCCTGGCGGTCCTGCTGTGGGTTGCCGGGTTCGATATCCTCTATGCGCTGCAGGACCTGGAATTCGACCGGAAGACAGGGCTCCATTCCGTACCGGCGCGGATCGGCGTGCGGGGCTCGCTCCGGATGGCGCGGCTGTTCCATCTGGCAGCGCTTGTGCTGCTGGCGTACCTGGCGATGCCTGCGGAACTCGGTCTGGTGTATCTCATCGGCGTGGCCGTGGCCGGGTGCCTCATGGCATACGAGCACTGGCTGGTGCGGGGCGGAGACCTGACCCGGCTCGATGCGGCGTTCTTCACCATGAACGGCTATGTAAGTATGGTGATTTTTCTGTTCACGTTGCTTGAGCTGGGCGCGGGATAGGCAAAAGGCAAAGGGCAAAGGGCAAAGGGCAAAGGGCAAAAGGCAAAAGGCAAAGGGCAAAAGGCAATAGGCAAAGGGCAAAGGGCATAAGGCATAAGGCAAATTCATGCCTTCCTGCTATGAGGACCTCTCGAGATACATGATTAATTAGTGTTCATCCGGAAACTCCGGATGGAAACTAATTAAGTTGTCTGCAGGTGAAATGTGTTTTTCCTTGTGCCCCTTGCCCTGTGCCTTTTGCCTGATTTCAGGAAAGGTTTCCCATGCACATCGTCGTGGCGATAACCGGGGCTTCCGGTGCGGTTTACGGTCTGAGGCTCTGCCAAGAGCTTCTGGCCGGCGGGCATGATCTGGACGTGCTCATCAGCAGATCCGGCCTCACGGTCCTGCGAACCGAGAATGGACTTGACTGGGGAGGGAGCGAACGCCACATGGGAGAGCTTGTGCGCAGCCACTTCCGTGTGTCGCCGGATCGGCTCCGATTTTTTGCCGAGGACAACTTCCTGGCGCCCATTGCCAGCGGATCTTCCGCCCCGGACGCCCTCGTGGCCTGCCCCTGTTCCATGGGGACCGTTGCCCGGATCGCAGCGGGCACTTCGGGCACCCTTTTGGAACGGTGCGCCGACGTGATGCTCAAGGAACGGCGCCGCGTGGTGCTGGTGCCGAGGGAAACGCCGCTGTCGGAGATCCACCTGGAAAACATGCTGCGCCTCACCAGGATGGGTGTACGGATGGTCGCCGCTATGCCGGCCTTTTACCATGAACCGCAATCGGTCGGCGACCTGGTGGATTTCGTGGTAGGGAAGGTGCTTGATTCCCTGGAGCTGGGAAACCGGCTCTTCCGGCGCTGGGGAGAGGCTGAGCCGGAATGATTTCCCTCGACTCCATTGCAGGCAAGGTGCTCTCGGGAGAACGCCTGAGCGATGCCGATGCCCTGTTTCTTTTCCAGTCGGACGAACTGGCGGCGATCGGCGGGCTGGCGGCGGAGAAGAACGCGCTTGTCAACGGCCGTCGGGTTTTCTTCAATGTGAACCGCCACATCAATTACACCAACATCTGCCGCAACCGCTGCCGCTTCTGCGCTTTCCGGCGCGACCCGGGCGAAACCGGCGCCTACCTGCTGGACCGGGAGCAGGTAGGCGCACTTGCGGCTGAGGCCGCAGCCTGCGGCGCAACGGAAATCCACCTGGTCGGCGGACTGCATCCGGACCTGCCCTTCGAAGCGTACCTGGAGATGCTCAGGGGCCTGAAGTCCCGTGCTCCCGGACTGCACCTGAAAGCATTCACCGCGGTCGAGATCGACCACCTGTCTTCCGTCAGCGGTCTCCCGGTGCCCATGGTGCTGGAGCGGCTGCGGCAGGCGGGCCTGGACTCCCTTCCCGGGGGGGGCGCAGAAATTTTCGCTGAACCGCTCAGGAACCTGCTGTGCAGCGACAAGATATCGGGGGCGCGCTGGCTCGAGATCATGGAAGCGGCGCATCGCTCAGGGCTTCGCTCCAATGCGACCATGCTCTACGGCCACATCGAGACCTTTGCGGACCGGGTCGATCACCTGTCGCGGCTCCGGGAACTGCAGGACAGGACCGGCGGATTCCAGGCGTTCATCCCACTCCTCTTTCAACCCGGCAATTCGCCGCTGGGGCGTGAGGTGCCGGCACGGTGCGGGGGCGCGGACGATCTGAAGACCATCGCGGTTGCCAGGCTCTACCTGGACAACGTTGACAACATCAAGGCCTACTGGGTTCTGCTGGGGGAGAGGATCGCCCAGGTGGCCCTCTGCTTCGGCGCCAATGACCTGGATGGAACGGTTGTGGAAGAGAACATCGGCCATGAGGCCGGCGCCGCGTCTCCCCGGGGATTGGGCCGGGACCGGATCGAGCGCCTGATCAGGCTGGCCGGCAGGGAGCCCGTGGAAAGGGATTCGCTCTACAGGGTGAAGCGGGGAAGCGGGTGAAGCGGGGAAGCGGTGAAGCGGTAATGCGTTACTGCTTTTATCCGCTTGAGCGGAGCGGACGCTTGAACGAAGTGAACGCATTACCACATTACCGTCTTGAGCGGAGCGGACGCTTGAACGACGTGAACGCATTACCACATTACCGTCTTGAGCGGAGCGGACGCTTGAACGGAGTGAACGCACCAACGCATAACCTCCTTGTACGGAGCGAAGAACATTAATGATCGACGGCATCCGTGAAAAAATCCGGTCAGGAGGAGCGATCGACCGCGAAGAGGCCCTGGCCCTGTTCATGCAGTCCGAGCTGACGGTACTGGGGATGCTGGCTGACGGGGTGAGGAGGCGGCTCCATCCCGGAAAGACCGTCACCTTCGTGGTTGACCGGAATGTGAACTACACCAATGTCTGTGTTTCCCGCTGCCGCTTCTGCGCATTTTACCGGGATGCGGGATCGCCCGACGCCTACCTGCTGTCCCGGGACGAGATAGTCCGCAAGATCGGCGAGCTCCGGGACCAGGGAGGTACGCAGCTCCTCATGCAGGGCGGGCTGCACCCCGGTTTGGATATCTGTTTTTTCGAGGACTTGTTCAGGGATATCAGGGACCGGTTTCCGGAGATTACCATCCATTCCCTTTCTCCTGCGGAAATAGCCCATATTGCGGCAGTTTCCGGTCTGACCACGGCTGAGACAATCAGCCGCCTGAAAAGGGCGGGGCTTGATTCGCTCCCCGGTGGCGGGGCGGAAATTCTCGTTGACCGGGTTCGAAGGGAGATATCTCCCGCAAAGATCGGCTGGGAGGGTTGGGCGGCGGTGATGCGCGAGGCGGCCGAACAGGGCCTTCCAACTACCGCCACCATGATGTTCGGCAGCCTGGAGGGGCAGGAGGAGATTGTCGAGCACCTGTTTCGCCTCAGGGAGTTGCAGGCCTGTGGTGGAACCTTTACCGCTTTCATTCCCTGGACCTACCAGCCGGGGAACACCGACCTGGGAGGGGCACCGGCTACCGGGGCCGAGTATCTGAAAGTTCTGGCGCTGTCCCGCATAATCCTGGACAACATTCCCAATGTCCAGGCCAGCTGGGTGACCCAGGGGGCCGAACTGGCTCAGGTTGCCCTGTTTTTCGGCGCCAACGACCTGGGTGGGACGATGCTGGAGGAGAACGTGGTGGCTGCCGCGGGCTGTTCCTTCCGCATGGACAGTGAGCGCATGGTCGAGCTTGTCGCTTCAGCCGGCTTTGTCCCGGCGCAGCGTACAACCCGTTACGAAATCGTGAAATTCTACTGAAGCACGCCGGGCGTCAGGAGGGGCAGGTTACGCTCCTCCCACGTTGATGGCCGGCGGGAAAGGGCCCTATGGGCACCCATGGCACCACACGACCTGGCATGATCGATTCTCCGTCAGGATTGGCGGCACTTGCCCGTCGCATTGGCGGGGAGGCGCTGATAGCCTTTGATCTCGAGGCTGATTCCCTGCACCACTATCGGGAAAAAGTCTGCCTGCTCCAGATTGCTGCGTCCAGGGATGTTTTCCTGGTAGATACCCTGGCGGTCACCAACCTTGCTCCACTGGCCGATGTGCTGGGAAATCCCGCCATACGCAAGGTTTTTCACGGCGCCGACTATGATATCCGCTCCCTGTACCGGGATTTTTCCCTGGAAGTGCGCAACCTGTTCGACACCATGTTCGCCTGCCAGTTCCTGGGTGAAAAGGAGGTCGGGCTGGCGGCAGTGTTGAAGAAGCGTTTCGGCGCAGAACTGGACAAGCGCTACCAGAAGGCTGACTGGAGCAGGAGGCCGCTGGACGAGGGCATGATCGAGTATGCGGCGGCAGATACCTGCTACCTGGTCGAACTCTACGGGCTGTTGTCCCGGGAGCTGGCTGCAGTGGGGAGGCTTTCCTGGGTCGAGGAAGAGTCGGAGCTGTTGTCCCTGGTCAGGGCGGTCGACCGGGAGGGGGATCCGCTCTACAGCCGCTTCAAGGGGGCAAGCAGAATGACGCCGCGGACGCTGGCAGTCCTGGAAGGGCTCCTGCGTTTCAGGGACGTGAAAGCACACGCTTTTGACCGTCCCCCCTTCAAGGTTCTCTCCAACGAAACAGTGCGGCTGCTCGCAGAGAAAAAGCCGTTCACGGCACAGGACCTCGTGGGGATCACCGGCCTGACACCCCGTCTGGTGGAGAGGTACGGGACCGAGATTCTGAAAATCATTCAGGAGGGATGCGAGCTGCCGGAGGACCTGCTGCCGGTGATCCGCAGGCCGGTGCGGCCGGAGCGGGATCCGGCCGGTGAGGAACGGCTGAAACGGCTGAAACGCTGGCGCGAGTCGAAAGCCCATGCATTGGGCATCGATGCGGGCATCCTTGCCAACAATGCCCTGCTGGAGTGCTTGTCCAAGGAAGTCCCGGGAACCATGGCCGCGCTGGATGCCATTCCTGCCATGCGCCGATGGCAGAAGAAGGAATTCGGCTCCGAAGTGCTGGAACTGCTGACGTAAGCTCCGGCGGCCAGCGAATTACTTTGTGTCTATTCGGAAACTCCGGATCGACACGAATGCAGTTTCCAATTCGGAAACTACTTTGTTTCCTCATCGGTATCTTCGAAGGCGAAGATTTCCTTGAATTCCTTGTCGAAATCATCCAGGTCCGCCGCGGGTTTCTTCTCCTGCGGTTTTTCGGCAAGCTCCGGTGCTACGAAGGAAAACAGCTCCTCTTCCCCCGCGCCTGTCGCAGGGGCCTCTGTTGCGGCTGCATCGTCCAGGGCGGTGAAGTCAAACTCGTTCAGGACTGCGCTTTCCCCTTCCTTGGCTGCCTCGGCGGACAGGCTGAGGGGATCGAGCAGCGCCTCTCCGAAATCATCTGTTTCATTCAGTGCGCTGTCGGACGTTCCGGGAGTGGTGCTGTCCAGGGGTGTTTCGTCAAAAGAAAATTCATCCCGGAACGCCTCGCCGAAACCGTCCTGCTGCTGAGTTGTGGCCTGCTCGGGCTGTTCTTCGATGGAAGACCCGCTGAACGTGCTGCCGTCCTGCTGCACTTCGTCGGCAGTGTCCCTAAAGGAAAAATCAACATCTTCTTCCTGTTTCATGTCGCGTGCAGTTCCCGGCGATTCTTCCGGAGCGCTCCAGGAAAACCCGGTTTCTTCTTCCGGCGCACCCGTCGGTGCTGCCGGAGCAGGCTCGGGGGGTGAATCCGGAACGGCTGCCGCTGCCAGGGCGGAGCCGGAACGCAGTATCACCGGACTGATGCCGTGAGTCTGCTTGAAGGAGCCGAATCCGGCGCCGCATTTCTTGCATGACTCCAGGAACTCAAAACTGTTGAAGCCGCATTTCGGGCATTTCATCTATCGAACCTCCTTGAGTGCTTTTCAACCCATGTCACCCCAGAAAAACTGCAGAACGGCGAGAATGGCCAGTCCGGCTGTTTCGCTTCTGAGGATCCTGGAACCGAGGGTTACGGGCAGAAACCCGGCTGCCATGGCGGCCGCTGCCTCGTCTCTGCTCAGTCCTCCCTCGGGCCCCACGACGACGGCCACGCTGTCGGGCATGGGGAGCGATCCGAGAACCGATCGCAACCGGTTGGCTTTTTCCTCTTCCCAGAGGAGCAGTTTGACCGACTGGTTTGCCGTAGCGAGGACTTCGGCGAAGTCCGCCACCGCGTGCAGTTGCGGGATCGTGGTGCGGGTGGACTGCCGGGCGGCTTCTCTGATGATCCTTTGCCATCTTTCCAGCCGCTGGCCCTCCCGGGCGGCGGTCAGGCGGACATCTGAGCGGGCGGCAGCGAACGGCGCAAGGACATCGACACCCAGTTCGGTACTTTTCTGCAAGATGAATTCCATCTTGCTGCCCTTCGGCAGTCCCTGGTAAAGAGTCATCACCGGACCGGCGGGTCTGGCCGGTTCGGACGTGCTTTCTTCAATACGGATCAGGAGGTTTTCCTTGCCGATCTGTTCGATGTATCCCACATGCCGCCGGCCGATGCCGTCCGACAGGATGACCCTGGTGCCGATTTTCAGCCGCAGGACACGCGCCATATGACAAAAAAGGTTACCGTTTATGGTCGCCGTTCCATCCGCTATCGCGTTTTCATCAACAAAAAAACGCCTCATGTCATGGTTGTCTCCGATAGACCATGCAGCTCCAGTCTTCTTCCCGCAGCACTTCAACGGGATCCGGATCGAAATCGGCGTAGCGGTCGGCGACGAGAGGTTCCTTTTCTGTCAGGATGCCCGACAATACCAGAAATCCGCCGGGGGCCAGGCGCTCGGTCAGTTCGGGAGCCAGCCGCGCCAGGTCTTCCGCCAGGATGTTGGCGAGAATGACGTCAAAGAAGCCGCCGATCATTGCCAGGGGGGTGTCGGAGACCTGCATTTTCGCCGATACACCGTTGAGGGCGCAGTTTTCGGCAGCGGCCCTGACCGCATCCTCATCCACGTCGATGGCAACAACCTGTTCGGCGCCAAGCTTTGCGGCTGCTATTCCGAGTATACCCGAACCGGTTCCCACATCAAGCACTTTGCGCGCTGCCCAACCCGGAGTGGTTTCGCCGGACAGTATGCGTTCCAGCACCGTGAGGCAGAGTCTGGTCGTGGCATGGGTGCCGGTGCCGAACGCCATCCCCGGGTCAAGATCGATGATGATATCCGCTGCATCGGCTGCGAACTCCTCCCAGGTAGGCCTGATCACCAGGTGTGTACCGACCCGCAGCGGCTTGAAGTTTTCCTTCCAGCTGCTGCTCCAGTCTTCCTCTGCGATTCTCTTGAGCTCGGGGTCCGACCGGACGTAGCCGGGGTATGCGGGGCCGTTGGCAGCCAGGTACTCCTGGATGTGCCGGAGCATTTCCTCCACGGGACCTTCGGCCGGGAAATAGGCGGTCACCGAAACGAAGGGGGTCTCTTCGAGGGTGTCGAGAGAGAAGGTGTCCAGGACGCGGTTCTCTATGGTGACACCCGTGGAAGAAAGTTCGATCAGGTATTCCGCGACCGATTCGACCATTGCGGTCGGAACCTCGCAGGAGATCTGCACCCATTCCGTGGTTTTCATGACGGTTGCGGGTTCGCACATCCCGGATAGTGCGGAAAAACAGTAGCGGGTGAAAAGTGCACCGGAACTCCTTGTGGGGGCCTGCTGAAACAGGAAGCCAAAATTTGCACTACCATAGCAAAAGAAGCGCCGGTTGACAATTAAAACCTTGACAAATCTTCATAATTGGCTTTATTTTTAATTAGAAACACCTGCTGTCCCGGCAGTGCCCCTGCCTTTCGACGATGTTTTTTGCGAAAAGCCGGGGTGCTAATAAAGTGTTTTTACTTATTGCTATTTTATCATGGTGTGGTATAACTCTCCTCATGAGTTTCAGCCGATGTGCGGCTGGAAAGCAAACGAAGAGAACGTGGAGGGCTTCCTTCACATGAGCAATAAAACCACTTTTCGAGGTGATTATGATGAAGATTCTGGTGGTGGAAGACGAAAAGAAGGTCGCAGGTTTCATCAAGCGGGGTCTTGAAGAGGAAAAGTTCGAGGTCGATGTGGCATATGACGGAGAGGACGGCTTCCAGAAGGCGGCCGAGGGGGCCTATTCCCTCGTCATTCTCGATGTCATGCTGCCGAAAAAGGACGGGCTTTCCACTGTCAGGGACCTTCGGGCGAAAAAAGTGCTGACGCCGGTACTGATGCTCACGGCAAAGGATACCGTGGAGGATATCGTTGCCGGACTCAATTCGGGCTCCGATGACTACCTGGCAAAACCGTTTGCCTTTGCCGAACTCCTTGCCCGCGTCCGGGCGCTTCTCAGGAGGTCGGAACAGGAGCGCGGCGCCGAGATCCGCTTTGCCGATCTGCGGCTCGACCCCGTAACCCACAAAGTCTGGCGGAAGGACAAAGAGATCGATCTTACGGCAAAGGAATACTCGCTGCTGGAGTTTTTCATGCGCAATCCGAACCAGGTCCTGACCCGCACAACCATCGCAGAGAATGTCTGGGACTATATCTTCGACAGCTTCACCAATATCATCGACGTCTACGTGAACTATCTCCGCAAGAAGATCGACCGGGATGCCGACAAGAAGCTCATCCACACCGTCCGGGGTGTGGGGTATATCCTCAAGGAAGAAGACTGATCCTCAGTAAAACGGCGCCTCGGGAGAGGGCCGTCCGCAGTTGCGGACGGCCCTCTCCCGTTGCTGTTCCCGCTGATTCTTACCGTGACGGAGTTGCCTTCGAGTCCCCCCCCAGGTTGACAAAAAAATCCAACCCCATTACAGTATACCGGACAGGAGCGGTTTCCATCCGGGAGCGGTCTTTGTGCTTCGACCGTTGGCCTCACCCAGTCGGGCAGCCCTTGCTGTCCACTACGGTGAGGCTGGATTGTCTGCCTCGGCGTGTCAACCTGCAGGCATGCTTATGCGATCTACATGGAATATCTCATCGCAACCCCTGGTTAAGACGCAACCCCAGCTCTCTCCCTCCGGGCGGCCTGAGCTGAACATGTGCGGGAGCACCAGTTTCCTGCCGGGGCAAAGATCCCCGTTTCCCCATTGACAAGTAGACAGGTTCTTCGCGCGGGTTGCCTGCCGGAGGCTGAAGAACGAGAATGACAAAACAGCAGGAGGTACCTATGAAAAAAAATATCACACGTTTTCTGATACTTGCCGTTGCCGCTTGGCTTCCTTTGTTGGCCCTGGAAGGGCCGGCCGCTGCCAGGGTGATGTCGCCCGATTTCGTGGAACTGGCCAAGAAGCTGAAACCGTCCGTGGTGAACATAACCACCAGCAAGACCGTCGGTCAGCAGCAGTCCACGAGCCGTCAGCCGGCAAACCCCTTCGGCAACAGTCCGTTCGAGGATTTCTTCGAACGGTTTTTCCAGGACGTGCCCCGCAAGCCGTTCAAACAGAGGGGCCAGGGGTCCGGTTTCATCATCAGCGATGAGGGCTACATCTTCACCAACAACCACGTGGTCGCAGGCGCCGACGAAATCAAGGTGAAGCTTTCGGACGGCAGGGAATTCAAGGGTCAGTTGAAGGGCACCGATGAAAAACTCGACCTGGCGCTGGTGAAGATCGACGCCAAGGGACAGCTTCCCATAGCTCCGCTGGGCGACAGCGACTCCATCGAGGTGGGCGAGTGGGTGATGGCCATCGGCAACCCCTTCGGCCTTGCCCAGACGGTTACCGCGGGTATTGTCAGCGCAAAGGGCAGATGGATCGGCAGTGGACCCTATGACGATTTCATCCAGACGGACGCCTCCATCAACCCCGGCAATTCCGGCGGTCCCCTGTTCAACGTGAAGGGAGAGGTTGTCGGGATAAACACGGCCATCGTCCAGGGCGGACAGGGGATCGGATTCGCCATCCCGGTCAACATGGCCAAGGCAGTGCTGGCCCAGCTGAAGGAAACGGGCAAAGTGACGCGCGGCTGGCTCGGTGTTTCGGTGCAGCCGGTGACGCCTGAGCTGGCCCAGTCCTTCGGCCTTGAGGCCGAAAAGGGCGCCCTGATCTCTGATGTAACGAAAAACAGCCCGGCCGAAAAGGCGGGATTCATGGTAGGGGATATCCTCGTTGAGTTCGACGGCAAGCAGATCAATGAAATGAACGAGCTGCCGCGGCTGGCCGCTACCACCGCGGTGGGCAAGAAAGCCAGGGTCAAGCTGCTCCGCAAGGGCACGGTGATCGAAAAGACGGTAACTATTGAGAAAATGCCTGAAAGTGCGACTGCCGGACCGGCCAAACCATCCGGGGCAAGCGAGAAGCTTGGCCTAGCCGTGACTGATCTCACCAGGGAGCTGGCGGCCCGGATCGGCACCAAGGAAACCACGGGCGTGGTCGTGACCGGCGTGAAGCCTGGAAGCGAGGCCGAGGACAAGGGCATCATGCAGGGGGATATCATCAAGGAGGTGAACTATACTCCGGTCGCCGGTTCAGCGGATTATGAGAAAGCAATCAGCGCGGTGAAAAAGGGCAGCTATGTCCGTCTCCTGGTGCGGCGCGGCAACGGGTCCACCTTTGTCGCGCTCAAGGTGGAATAGCACATCCGGATCCCTCTTCGCGGGGCTAAAGGAGTGCAATTGCCGATTCGGCAAGACAGGAAGGGGGCGCCGTTCAGCGGCAGCCCCCTTCTTTGTTGCAGCCACGGCTCGAGTCGCCCTCGCCGGCGACATTTCGGGAATCAGCTGGTATACTGGAATCCATTGCACCCCGGCGCAGAAAGGGAAACCCCATGAATGACCTGAAGAAAACGCCGCTGTTCCACGAGCATGAGCGGATCGGGGCACAGATGGCACCCTTTGGCGGTTGGATCATGCCGATACAGTATTGCGGCATTCTGGCTGAGCACCGCTGGTGCAGGGAATCGGTCGCACTGTTTGACACCTCCCACATGGGTGAACTTCTGTTCCGCGGTGATGCGGTCGGCAGCGGCCTGGAATCCCTGCTTTCGTTCAGGATCAGCACCATTGCCGTCGGCCGTTGCCGCTATGGTTTCCTCCTCAACGACGCCGGAGGGGTGGTGGATGACCTGACCGTCTACCGAATGGCGGACGATGAAGCAATGATCGTGGTCAATGCCGGGCCTGCGGACAAGGATTTCTCAGTTATCAGGGGAGCTGTTGCCGGGCGGGGTTTCCTGGAGAACGCAACCGGCAGAACGGGCAAGCTGGACCTGCAGGGGCCGCTTTCCCGCGAGGTGCTGGCGGCGCTTTTCGGCCGGGAAGTCGGAGAAATCCCTTTTTTCGGTTTCCGCCGCCTGAACGCGGCCGGGGCGGAGGTCCTGGTCAGCCGCACCGGTTACACCGGTGAGCTGGGATACGAGATCTACCTGGAGGCGGACCGTCTGCCGACGCTCTGGCAGCAGCTGCTGGAGGACGACCGGGTCAGGCCGGCAGGCCTGGGCGCCCGGGACCTGCTGCGCCTGGAACTGGGGTACAGCCTTTATGGCAGCGACCTGGACGAATCGACCACACCGCTGGAGGCCGGCCTGGAGCGGTTCGTGGATTTCAGCCGGGAGTTCGTCGGCCGGGAAGCGCTGCTTGCGCAGCGTGACAGGGGTTTGTCCAGGATCAGGGCTGCCTTCAGGGTTTCTTCGCGGCGCACCCCCCGCCACGGCTATCGGATTTTCCGCCGGGGGGAACCGGTGGGCGAGGTGACGAGCGGCGCTTTTTCTCCCATGCTGGGCTGCGGTATAGGGCTGGGCTATGTCAAGCCCTCCGCTGCCGCCCGTGGAACTCTTTTGGCGATCCGCCACGAGTCGGTGGTTATGGAAGCGGTCGTGATGGAGTTGCCGTTTTACCGGGGGGGATCGCTGCGGAATTAAGATTGAAAACCGGTTTCACGCAGAGAACGCAGAGAAAAACGATTAACAATGCATTGTTTATGTCGCACAAGCAGCCACGCAGACCGACTCAGCCAAGACGTAAAAGCACCCTTTCCAGGCAGAGACAGGGGGACGGCATGGAAACCTACTTCACCAGGGATCACGAATGGATCAGCGTCGAAGGCACAACCGGTACGGTAGGCATTACCGAATACGCCGTTGGACAGTTGGGCGACATCACGTTCATCGAGCTCCCGTCAGTCGGCAAGGCGGTCCGCCGGTGCGAGATTTTCTGTGCAGTGGAATCGGTCAAGGCAGCGAGCGACATCTATGCCCCACTGAGCGGGAAGGTGACCGAGGTCAACCGCACGCTGGAGTCGGAGCCGGAAATCGTCAACCGGAGCCCCGAAGGGCACGGGTGGATAGCCAGGCTTGCAGTGGAGGATCTGTCGGAGGTGGATAAACTCATGGGCCGCACAGAGTACGACGAGTATGTGCGGGGGCTTGAATGAGCCGCTCAGGGTATTCTCCCCATACGGTCGCTGAAATCCGGGAAATGCTCGATACCATAGGCGTCGAAAGTATCGCCGACCTGTTTTCTCCCATCCCGTCCGGGCTTCGCGCACGTTCCTTTCCGCTCCCCGAGGGGATGTCCGAGTTCGAAATGCTGGACCGGCTGGAGGTCCGTGCCGCCAGGGACAGCCGGGAAATCGTTTCCTTCATCGGCGGCGGCTGCTACGACCATCTCATTCCCGCCGTGGTCGACCACCTGGCGAACAGGGCCGAGTTTGCAACTGCCTACACACCCTACCAGCCCGAGTGCTCGCAGGGGACTCTGCAGGCACTCTACGAGTATCAAACCGCCATCGGCAGGTTGACCGGCATGGCGGCGAGCAATGCTTCCCTCTACGACGGCGGAACTGCTCTGGCAGAGGCAGCGTTGATGGCGCTGCGTATCACGGGCCGAAAGAGGCTCCTGGCGGACTGTTCCGTCAATCCTTTCTGGCGGCAGATCGTCAGGACCTATCTGGCCAATCTGGATGTCGAACTGGTCGAGATAGCGCCGGTACACGGGGTCCTCGATCGCGACGCAGCCCGTGCCCTCTTCGACGACCGGGTTGCCGGGGTGCTGGTGCAGAACCCCAACTTTTTCGGCTCCATCGAGGATTTCAGCGATCTTGCATCGGCGGCGCACCGTCATGGCGCGCTCCTGGTTTCCGCGGTCTACCCGGTTTCCCTGGGGCTGGTGAAGAGCCCTGGAGACATGGGGGCGGACATTGCTCTGGGCGACGGGCAGAGCCTGGGCAACCCACCCTGTTTCGGCGGGCCGTCCTTCGGTTTCATGGCAGTGCGCACGGAACATATCCGCAATCTGCCCGGCCGGATTGTGGGCGAGACGGTTGACCGTGAGGGGCGGCGCGGGTATGTCCTGACCCTGCAGGCCCGCGAGCAGCACATCCGGCGGCACCGGGCCACCTCCAACATCTGCAGCAACCAGAGCCTGTGCGCTCTGCGGGGCCTGGTGTTCCTGGCCTCCCTGGGGAAGCACGGCCTGGTTGAACTGGCCCGGCTGAACCGGGACAAGGCGGAGTACGCCAAGGGGCTCCTGGGGTCGGTCAGAGGGGTGGTGGTTGTCAATAGCGCTCCGACCTTCAACGAGTTCACGCTCAGGCTGCCGAAAGACGCGGAAACAGTCGTGGAGCGGTTGCTGGGCCTGGGGATTGCGGCCGGCATGCCGCTCGTGCGCCAGTACCCCGGCATGGGAGACTGCCTGGTCGTGACCGTGACGGAAAAGCGGAGCAGGCAGCAGATCGACCGGCTCGCCGCGGCGCTGGAGGAGGTCCTGTGGAGTTGATATTCGAGAGATCGGTCCCCGGCCGCCGGGCCGTGCGGCTGCCCACGTCCGATGTGCCGCGGGCCGCGGATCTGCCGGAGAACCTTTCCCGCCCTGAAGCGCCAGGCCTCCCGGAGGTCGGGGAACTCGATCTGGTGCGTCACTTCACCGCCCTGTCGCGAAGGAATTTCTCGGTTGACACCACCTTCTACCCCCTCGGCTCCTGCACCATGAAATACAACCCGAAGGCGCTGGAAGAGGCGGCAGGTTTCTTTGCCCGCTCCCACCCGCTGCTGCCCTTCCTCCCTTCCGGCGAGCGGTTCGTCCAGGGTTCCCTGGGCCTCATCCATGAGCTGTCCCGACTGCTGGCCGGTATCACGGGCATGGACGATTTTTCCTGCCAGCCCCTGGCCGGGGCGCACGGCGAGATGGCGGGCATGATGATGATCGCTGCCTACCACCGCTCGAGGGGCGACCGCCGGCGCTCTGTCGTGGTGCCCGACTCATCCCACGGCACGAACCCGGCGACGGCCGCCATGGTGGGCTGCCAGGTCATTACGGTTCCCACCGCCCCTTACGGCGACATGGACCTGGATGCATTCCGGCAGGTTATGAACGGGGACGTCGCCGCAGTGATGATGACCTGCCCCAATACCCTGGGCCTCTTCAATCCCCACGTGGCGGAAATCTGCGACATAGCCCACGACCACGGCGCCCTGGTCTACTGTGACGGGGCCAACCTGAACGCGGTGCTGGGCAAGGTCCGGCCCGGTGATATCGGCTTCGATGCCATCCACGTGAACCTGCACAAGACCTTTGCCACGCCCCACGGCGGCGGCGGGCCGGGGAGCGGGCCCATCGGGGTGAAAGCGCACCTTGCGCCGTTTCTCCCCGCGCCCCGCATCGTGCGGGGAGCGGATGGCGGTTACGGTCTCGCGGAAGGGGGGGATGCCAGCATCGGCCGGCTGGCGGATTTCTTCGGCAATTTCGGCATTCTGGTCAGGGCGTACGCCTATATCACCATGCTGGGGCGGGACGGGCTGATCGAGGTGAGCGAGCATGCGGTCCTCAATGCGAACTATGTCATGTCCCGGCTGCAGGGATGGTACGATCTCCCCTTCCCGGGTCCCTGCATGCACGAGTGCGTCTTTTCCGCCGCCCGGCAGATGAAGCAGGACATCCACGCCATCGACATCGCCAAGCACCTCATCGACCGGGGTTTCCATCCGCCCACGGTCTACTTTCCCCTCATCGTCCGCGAAGCCCTGATGATCGAGCCAACCGAGACGGAGAGCAGGGCAACCCTGGATCACTTCATAGGGGCAATGATCGAGGCGGCCCAGCTCGCCGAAACCGATCCCGACACCCTTCGCCGCGCGCCCCTGACTACGCCGGTCACCCGCCTGGACGAGACGAAGGCAGCCAGGGAGATCACGGTATGTCATCCGGCCGGGTGATGCCGCATGCCTGAATTTCACCCGGCCTGGCGGCTGATCGATACGGCTGCGCTCGACGGGCCGCAAAACATGGCCGTTGACGAAGCGCTCCTGAACTGCTTCGACCCGGAGAGATCACGACCGGTGCTGCGCTTCTATGCCTGGGCGCCCCCGGCCTTTTCCGTCGGCAGGTTTCAGCGGGCCGAAGATGCGGTTCATGTGGGGCGATGCGTCGAAGCCGGCATCCCCGTCGTGCGGCGGCTCACCGGCGGCGGTTGCATCTACCACGGAGGAGAGCTGACCTACAGCATCGTCTGCGCAGCCAGGCATCTGGGTGGATATGACGGAGTCAAGGAGTCGTACCGCAGGCTGTGCGGCTTTCTGCTCAAAGCCTACCGGAAGCTGGGTCTTGCGCCTTCCTTTGCCGTGGATGCCCTGCCTGACCGGAGCGGGCTGGGGGTGAGGACGCCGCTTTGCTACGCAGGCAGGGAGGAGTACGACATCATGATAGCTGGCCGCAAGCTGGGGGGAAATGCCCAGCGCCGCAGCCGCGGGGTGATTTTCCAGCACGGTTCCATTCCCCTTGCGCCGACCTTGCACGATGCTGCTCCGTTCCTCCGTGCGCCGGCAGGTCGATGGTCGCTTTCCCTCCGGGAAGCAGGAGCAGCGACCGGAGAGACGGAGATCAAGCAGCTTCTGGCGGACTCTTTCCGGGAGAATCTGGTGGTTTCCCTTGAACGGACAGGGTTGAGTGCGGAAGAGGATACGGCAGCAGGATGGTTGCTGGAGAACAAGTACCTGCGCGACTCCTGGAACATTGAGGGAATTGCGTCGTGACCATTACCCGCCGTCCCCCCTGGCTGCAGAAAAAGGTTTCGCCGGCACTCCACGGCGAAATGGAGCGGCTCCTGGCAGGCCTCAACCTCAATACGGTGTGCCGTGAAGCCCACTGCCCCAACATCACCGAATGCTTTGCTGCCGGGAGGGCCACCTTTCTCATCCTGGGGACTGCTTGCACCCGCCGCTGCTCCTTCTGCAACGTGACGAAAAAACAACCGCTGCCACCCGACCATTTGGAGCCGGTTCGGATTGCCCGTGCGGTCCAACTGCTGGGTCTTGCCCACGTAGTTATCACCAGCCCGACCCGGGACGACCTCCCTGATGGCGGCGCGGCGCTTTACAGTGCTGTGGTGAATGGAATCCATTGTGCTTCGTCAGCCACTGCAATTGAACTCCTTATCCCCGATTTCCTCGGGCGCCGGGTAAGCCTGGAAAAGGTGGTCGCCAGTGGGCCGGCCATTATCGGACATAATGTGGAAACGGTTCCCCGCCTCTATGCCATCCGGTCCGGGGCAGACTACGGGAGGTCGCTGGAAGTCCTCAGGATGATCGCCGAGATCGATCCGTCGCTGCTGACCAAGTCGGGGATCATGGTGGGTTTGGGTGAAAAGGAGGGTGAAGTCGTGGCCGTACTGGAAGACCTGCGTCGCGCGGGATGCAGCTACCTGAGCATCGGCCAGTACCTGGCGCCGAGCAGGGCCCATTATCCGGTTCATGAGTATGTCCCGCCTGAAACCTTCGACCGCTATCGCGAACGTGCCCTTTCACTCGGTTTTCTCCACGTGGAGAGCGGACCGTATGTCCGGAGCTCCTACCTGGCCGAACGCTACGGGAAATAATAATTCAGGACTCTCGCAGAGCCGCAGAGGTCGCAGAGAAAGACTTGAAACCCTGAACATGTTTTTCTCTGTGTGCTCTGTGTCCTCGAGAGAGCGTAGCGAACGGGCGTGAGGCTGCTTTTCGGTTTTGAAATCTACCCTTCTTCGAAATCTTCCTCCAAACAGACCCCGAAATTCCCCGGAACATTTATTACCTTCTCCTTGTCTAAAAGTGCAAAAGGGCTGATTGCCCGTTCAGACAAGGAGAGAGCCATGAGAGTACTGGTGCTGGCGGCGGTGATGGTGGGGATTGCCGGAGCGGCGTCCGCGGGGAGTATCGGAGACAGCGCGGAGGTTGAGGTGCGGACGGACAACGGCAGGAGTCTGCCCCTGTATCCGCTTGCAGCGGGCTACCCGGTTCGGAAAGCCTATGCGGAAGCGGTAAAGGGGGACCACTACAGCGTTGTCATCCGCAACAGGCTGAACCGTCGCATCGGCGTGGTGGTGGCGGTTGACGGGAGGAACATCATATCCGGGAAGAAGTCGTGGTTGGGAAACAACGAGCGTATGTACATCCTGGGGCCCTATGAGACGGGGGAATACAACGGCTGGCGGACCGGGGCGGACCGGATCAACCGGTTCTTCTTTACCAGCGCTGCCGATTCATACGCGGCTTCGTTCCGCGACCGATCAGCCATGGGGGTCATCGCTGTTGCCGTCTATCCCGAAGTGCGGCGCTACGAACCCTGGTCGGGCGATTCACCCGCAGATGTCTACAAGGGAAGTTCAGCCCGGGAAGCGGCGCCGTCAGCACGGTCGAAAGCGGAGAGCGCAGGGACCGGCTACGGCAGGGAGGAGTATTCGCCGTCGAGGGTAGTTGCGTTCGAAGCCGAAGCTTCTGCAGTCGAGAAAATATTCCTCAAGTACGAGTGGCGTTCGACGCTGTGCCGGAAAGGGATCATTCACTGCGGAAACGACAGGGAGCCCCGCAACCGCATGTGGGATGGGGATGACGGCTATGCTCCGCCTCCGGGAATTTACTCCCGGTGGCAGTGATGGAAAAGACCTGCCAGGTTTGAAAACCTGGCAGGTCTTCTGTTT
This sequence comes from Geobacter sp. UBA5735, assembly GCA_002419385.1. GTDB lineage: Bacteria > Desulfobacterota > Desulfuromonadia > Geobacterales > Geobacteraceae > RPRC01. Next base: position 63,900 of record DIFZ01000052.1, on the reverse strand, counting down.
CATATCGCATCGGCAAGGTTCGGTGTGAAGTTGTCAGGCACTTTGTCAGGACTGACCGGGTTGAGGGAATGGTTCTTGCTGTATTCATGGAATTGCTTTCATATCATGCAAAAATTGCATAGCACTCATTGTGATTGAAGAACCGAAACGCGTGGGAGGATACACCATGCAGTGTCCGAAGTGCCTGAAAGAGCAGTCTTCCGCGGTCCAGTGCGATTGTTGCGGGATTGTCTTCGAAAAGTTCCGGCGGCGGACCGAAACGCCGGAAACCAGCGTTCCTCCCCTGGCGGACGCGGGGGATGCTGCCGGCAACCGGCGCATGCTGCTGGTAGCCTTTGCCGTCCTGGCAGCTCTTGTCGGCATTGTTGCGATCATCTATTTCTTCACGACTCCCGGCAAGCGAAAAACGGCACCGATTGCCGCCACCGGGATCTCCACTGCGCAGGTCGAGCAGAGCGGCACTGCCGTCGATCCTTCGAGCATCAGGAACAGGCTGGCGGGGAGCCTGCCGCCGAAAAACAGGATCGAAAGCGCCCGCAATGCCACGGTCTACATCGAGACCGGCTGGAAAGCGTCCGGGTCGGGCTTCTTCATCGACGATCGCTGCCACATCGTGACCAATGCCCACGTGGTGAAAGTCCGGGAAAAGGATCTGCGGGAAGTTTCCGCGGTCAGGGACCGGCTGAAGGTGGCCATAGACGCGGAAAGGAACTATCTGGTAAAGCTGAAGGAGCGGCCGGAATATTCCTCCCATGCCGGCTTCCGTGATGCGGTGAACGAGCGGGAGAAGCAGCTTGAGTTCCAGGTGGAAAAATACGAAAAGCTGGACGAGATGATCAGCACGGCGGGTTCAGCTTCCACGTCCTCACTGAAAGTCATCCTGGCCGACGGTTCCGAACTGCCGGTCAGGAGTGTCATGGTGAGCGAAAAATACGACCTTGCCCTGTTGACGGTGCAGGGGTCGGATTCGCCCCATATCCGGCGGGCCGATTCTTCGATGCTCGCCCAGAGCCAGAAGCTGTTCACGGTCGGCAATCCCCAGGGGTTGAGGTTTTCGGTGACCAGCGGCATCTTTTCCGGCTGGCAGACTGTCAACGGCGTCAGATTCCTGCAGACCGACGCGCCGATCAATCCCGGCAACAGCGGCGGTCCGCTGCTGAATGAACAGGGCGATGTGGTCGGTGTCAACACCGCCATCCTTGCGGCAAGCCAGGGGATCGGCTTTGCCCTGCCCATCGAACTGGTCTTTGCTGAGTTTTCCCCATACCTGCGCTGATCAGTGCTGCATGAGGAGCATAAGGAGAAGCTGCGCCAGGATGATCTTGGCAATGGTCGCAACCGGGTAGACCGAGGCATAGCCGACGGTCGGCAGGTCGTTGCGGGTCTGCTCCATAGCGAAGCCCAGAACGGCCGACTGGGTCTGGAGCCCTGCCAGCATGCCGATGAGCAGGCTCATGGGAATCTTCAGCAGCCGGTAGCCGATCCAGAGCATGGCCAGGGCGGTGGTGCAGGTTATGCCGACTCCAGCGGCGAAGAGCAGCATTCCCCCCTCTCCGGCAAAAGTAGTGACGAAACCGTATCCTGCACGGGTGCCGATACCGGCGAGAAACAGGATCAGGCCGATCTGGCGCAGGGTTCGATTGGCGCCGTAGGGGAGGCTCCAGACCATGGGGCCGGTCCGTCCCACGATTCCCAGGACCAGAGCCGTGAGCAGCGGACCGCCGGCAAAGCCGAGCCTCAGTTCGGCCTCACCCGGCAGGGGTATGGGCACGGTGCCGACAAACAGGCCGAAGGCAAGCCCCAGGCTGAAGGTGAGGATGTCCACTTCGCTGACTGCCCGGTAGGAATCGCCGAAAAAGGCGCTCACTTCGTCCATGCGCTCGCGGTCGGAGATGACCCGCACCCGGTCTCCCAGTTCCAGCACCGTATCCCCATGGGGGAGGATGTCGTTGTCCCCGCGCCTGATGCGGCTGACAATGGCGCCGTAGTTTTCCTTGAGGTGCAGGTCGCGCAGACGGCGTCCGGCGAGCAGTGGATTGGATACGAAGATTCTCCTGAAGTCGAACTCCCGCCGGTCGAGATCGATTTCGTCAGTGCTCTGTTCCCCCAGGAAACGGGCGACCCGCTCCAGTTCCCCCGCGGTACCGACCGCCGTGACCAGGTCACCCGTCGAGAAGCAGGACTGGGGGCCAGGCAGGGAGATCGCGTCTCCGTGCCGGACCCTGCCGAATATTACGTCCCAGCTGTTTTCCTGCCGCAGTTTTTCGATGGTGATGCCTGTCGCCTCCGGTCGGCGCACGAGAATGGTAATGTTCCGCAGCGGTTCGGTGGGGATGCCGTAGCCGCGGAGCTGTTTCGCCTCTGCAGCGTAATCGATCTTCCAGACCTTCTGCATCAGGCTGATGGCCAGGATCGTGCCGATCACTCCCATGGGATAGGTAATGGAATAACCGATGACCGGATCGGAGAGCAGCTTGTTGAGCAATTCCCGGGGCGCGCCATGTTTGATCGTGTCCAGTATGGCAGCCAGGGCCGGGGTGCAGGTGAGGCTGCCGGAGAACATGCCGGCCGTCAGGGCCGGTTTGAGCTTGAGTGCCCAGTGGGCGGCTACGGTCAGCCCTGTGCCCAACAGCAGACTGCCGGAAACCAGCAGGTTGTCCCGCAGTCCCGCTCGCCGGAGAGCCGCGATAAAGGCGGGGCCGTTTGCCAGCCCGACCGTATAGACGAACAGGGCGACCCCGAGCATGTAGACGATTTCCGGCAGCTTGAGGTCGGGGTGGAGAGAGCCGATGGCCAGGCCGGTGAACAGGACCGACGCGACCCCGAGCCTGCTGCCGCGGATGCCGATGCGGCCCAGCGGATAGCCGACGGCGGCAACCAGGAACAACAGCAGGAGGGGATTTTCGATGAGGATGTCGAGCACGTGGCTGCCTTTATTGCATCGGGGTTGCCTCCCCGGAGGCCGGGGACACGATATCCACTATACCAGAAACCCGGAAGAAGAGAATCAGGGAAGATTGCCGGAAGGCGCTGTTGTGGAACCGTCCGGGCTCTGATACAGTTGTCGTGGATGTCCCTGCCGTGCGAACGGCATGCGCCGAAACAGACCGAGGAGGGATCATATGGACGTACCGGAAAGGATCGACATGTTTTTCGACGCCCAGGCATACGGTGTGGTGGGAGCGTCAACGAACCGGGACAAGTACGGCAACAAGGTGCTGCGCTGCTACCTGCAGAACGGCTACCGTGCAGTACCGGTGAATCCGAGGGCGCAGGAGATCGAGGGGATCGCCTGCGTGCCGACGGTCATGGATCTGCCGGATGATGTGACGGCCATCTCGGTCATCACTCCGCCCCGCATTACCGAGGAAGTTGTTGAGCAGGCCATACGGAAAGGTATCCGGCACATCTGGATGCAACCCGGCGCATCGAGCCCGGAAGCGGTGGCACGGTGCGATGAGAGCGGCATCAACGTGATAGCCGACGGCAGCTGCATCCTCGTCGTGCTGGGGTATCACGAGTACTGACAACGGTATCGGATCAGCTGGCGGCTATGTCGGCCTCCACCGCGAAACGCTTGATTTTGCGGGTCGTCGTTTTGGGGAACTCGTCATCCCGTATGGTGAACTTTTTCACCCGCTTGTAGTCCGCCAGGTTTTTCGAGGCCAGGCGCACCTCGCCGCGGATCAGTTCCTCCACGTCGGCCTCGTTCAGGGGGCCGGACTGGCTGGTGCGCTGGTAGTCGTCCAGCGCGTCCTGGTTGGGGTAGATGATGGCGTGGACTTCTTCCGCGACCGCATCGATCCTGTGGCCGTAAACCATTGCTTCGGCGATGAACCTGCTTTTCAGGAGTTCGTTTTCCACTTCCTCCGGGTAGACGTTTTTCCCGTTGGGAGTCACAATGAGGTTTTTCACCCGTCCACAAACGTAGAGAAAGCCGTCCCGGTCGAGCCGCCCCAGGTCGCCGGTCCGGTACCAGCCTTCTGCAAGCACTTCAGCGGTTGCCTGGGGGTTCCTGAAGTATCCCTGCATGACGTTGGGCCCCCGTACGACGATCTCTCCAACACCTTCTCCATCAGCACCATCGATGCGAACCTCCACCCCTTCCAGGAGCGGGCCGACCGAGCCGAGCCGGGTCCTTCCCGGGCACTCAGCCGAGATGACCGGCGAGGTTTCCGTGATGCCGTACCCCTGGTACAGGGTGAAGCCGAAATCCAGCAGACCTGCGGCAATCGCCGGATCGAGCGCCGCGCCGCCGCTGATGAAGGTGGTGTCACCCGCGAAGTTTTTCCTGACCCTGCCAGTCACCAGGCGACGGGCGATGGGGAGTGAAAAGAGCAGGTTGGAGAGGGTCCCGCCGCGGACTTTTTTCAGGATGCGGTCGTGGAAGAGCCGGTAGACGGCCGGCACGCCGGTAAAGAATGTCGGCCGGACTTCCACCAGGTTTTCCCCCAGTTTCTTCAGTGACTCGGCAAACGATACCGTTCCTCCCAGTGAAAGAGGGAGGAAGACTCCGCACACCTGTTCGAAGACATGGTTTATGGGCAGAAAGGAGAGGGTGTGTATGGTGTGGTCGAGGCGGAAATGGGCTGCTGCCCCGCGGATGTTGGACACGATGTTGCCGTGGCTCAGCAGGGCTCCCTTGGAGCGGCCGGTCGTGCCGGACGTGTAGAGGATGAGCGCGGTGTCGCCGGGTTTGTGTGCAGAGGGCGGCGTGGGGGACTCCCGGATGAATTCGTCCAGCGACAGGAGCCTGCCGCTCCGCACCAGCTCCTTCCTGGCAGTTTCGTTGGGGTACAGGGAGTCATCGATTTCATCCATATCCCCCGCTGACCATGACGCACCATCAAGGCAGCCGGAAACTCTCCAGGCCAGGTCCCGCAATTTCGAGTCCTGTTCAGGGCTCAAGGGCAGGATTTCCAGCAGCAGCTTCAGTTCTTCCTCCACGTCGCGCAAGAGCGCCAGCTCCTGTGACAGGTATCCTCCCGCATCCGACCTCGTCTGGAGCAGCACGATCTTCTTCACAGGGGAGAGTTCCTCGACTATTTCAAGGACCATCTCCAAGTATTCCGGGGCCACGAAAACTATCCTGGCCTCGCAATCGGTCAGAACATGCCGCAGCTCAGAGCTCTTGAGCTCCTTGTCCACCGGCACGACGATCCCGCCCGTGCGAAGGGTCCCTATATAGGCGGAAACCCATTCTGCCGACGAAGGGCCGATGATCGCTGCGCGGTCTCCGCCGCCGAATCCCGAATGGAAAAGCCCTGCAGAAATCCTTTCGCAGCGGGCATGAAGGTCGCCATAGGAAATGCCGTGCCATGCGCCGCCTTCTTTGTGGCGGAGGGCGGTTTTGCCGGAGTGCCGTGCAAAGCTGTCCTGCAACAGAGCATCGATGGTCGTCATGTATCGCTCGCTTGTTTCATGATATTTTGATCGTGGAGCATATTACTGCAAGAGTGGGCGCCATGCAGCATTTTTTTTCACGATTTCGGACACACAACCGGGAAAGAAGCTTGTGTCGCCTTCCTGTTCTGGCACAGTAAATGATTTGCTTTTCGCCAGACGAGTCGGCGGGTTGTGCCTGAGAGGAAAACTTGGTGTTTGTTTCCTTTCTGTGGTGTGCATGTGGCGTGAAACTCTTTACAGGGCCGTTCAACCAGGCATACTGGCCTTTCTCTTCTCGGACAGCATTTCACATCGCCTGGAGACGGGGAAATGAATTGCGGCTTTGCCGAAACAGTGAATATCGGAGGACTCCAGACCCGCAGTGAACTGGTCACCCGGTTGAGGTCCGGGCCGAATTCGTTGTCTTTGTCGGCCATGAGCCTTTTTGCCAGGGTGTGGTACAATGTTGATTCGTAGTGAATCTTTCGGTGCTCCAGGAGGTGCGCAATGACAGAAAGAAAAGGGATCATAACGTTTCAGGGCAATCCGCTCACGCTGGTAGGGCCGGAACTGAAGGTCGGGGACAGGGCGCCCGATTTCCGGGTGGTGAACAACGGACTGGCTCCGGTCACGCTGGCCGATTACCAGGGCAAGATCAAGGTGCTGAGTGCTGTGCCGTCCCTGGATACGCCGGTATGCGATACGGAAACCCGCAGGTTCAACAAGGAGGCCGCCGGCCTGCCGGACAACGTGGCGGTGCTGACCGTCAGCATGGACCTGCCCTTTGCCCAGGCCCGCTGGTGCGGCGCGGCCGGTATCGATCGCGTCATTACCCTGTCCGATTACCAGGAGCGGTCTTTTGCTGCGGCCTATGGCGTGCTCATAGGTGAGCTTAAACTTCTGGCCAGAGCGATTTTCGTTGTGGATGCCGCTGATACCGTTCGCTACATCCAGGTCGTCCCGGAGATCGCCAGCGAACCGGACTATGACGCGGTCCTGGCTGCGGTGAAAGCGCTGCTGTAAGAAATGGTGATGGGAGAAGCGTGACGTTGAAAAAGCAAAGGCTGCATGCGGCTGCTTTCATCCATCACGCTTCTTCCCGCCGACTTTACAGGGTTCCGAGGAGTGTTACCATTCAGGGAGGTGCACTACACTATTTCAAGGAGGACACCATGCACTACGGAGAAGACAGGGTGTACAAGAAAATCGAGGTTATCGGCGTGTCCAAGAAAGGGATCGAGGAAGCCATCCAGGCCGCCCTGACCAAGGCGCACAATACCCTGGAGAGGGTTTCCTGGTTCGAGGTGGAAGAAATTCACGGTCACATCGGGGATGACGGGATGGTCAGCGAGTACCAGGTCATCCTGAAGGTGTGCTTCGCCCTCAAGTAGGGGCAGGCCCCCGTGCCTGCCCTCGACTCAGGCCCGCGTGACTGCTTCAGGGAGTCGCGGCGCTGAAGCGGCTTTCAGTGATGACCTTCCTTTTCTCCATCACGATGCCGTGGTCGTCGTTGGCGGAAGCATGGAGAAGTATGCGGAACACGGTTTCCGCCCCACCCGGCACGCCGAGGGCCGCGGCGATCTCTTCGGCCGTCATGGGCCGGCCCGGCCTGGTTCGCAGCAGTGCCAGGACCCTGCCCTGCAGTCCCAGGACCGATCCGGCGGCCCGCTTTCCCGCCTCTACTCCCGGCTGGTGATAGGCGTTGATGTCCACGAGCGAGGCATAGAAACCGACGGTTCGTTCGAACAGCGCTATCAGCGCGCCGAGAGAGCGGGCATCGAGCCGATCAAGGGTGATGGTGAGCGATTCCCTGCCGTTTTCTTGCAGGGCTTTCCTGGTGCCCTGGAGGAAGCCGCTGAGATAGTCGCCGCTGGTTATGCCCGGTTCAACCTGGAAACCCGCCCCTTCCCGGTCCTTCAGCACTTCGATGAAGGTGACGAAGAAGTTGTTTTTCCCTTCCCTGAGCTGCTGGACAAAGGCGTGCTGGTCAGTCGAGCCCTTGTTGCCGTAGACCGCGATGCCCTGATTCACGACGTTCCCGTTCCGGTCCCGCTCCTTGCCCAGTGATTCCATCACCAGTTGCTGGAGGTAGCGGGAGAAGAGCACCAGCCGGTCCTTGTAGGGCAGGACCACCATATCCCTGGCCCCAGCACCGCCCGTGGCATGGAGCCACATCAGTGCCAGCCGGGCAGCGGGGTTGGTGCGGTTGTTAGGCATGCGGGTGATGGCGTCGCACAGCCTCGCCCCCTCCAGGAAGGCATCGATGTCGATTCCCTGGAGGGCAGCCGGCAGGAGGCCCACTGCTGAAGTCACCGACGTGCGGCCGCCCACCCAGTCCCACATGGGAAAGCGGGCGAGCCATCCTTCTTCCCGGGCCTGCAGGTCCAGCGCGCTTCCTGCGCCGGTGACAGCCACGGCATGGCGGGCAAAACTGATTCCTGACTGTTCGAAGGCCCGCCGGACCTCCAGCATGCCGTTGCGGGTCTCTTTGGTGCCTCCGCTCTTGGAAATGACCAGGACCAGAGTCCGGGGCAGAGCGCTGCCGATGTGGGCCAGTTCCCGATCCATGCCGTCCGGGTCGGTGTTGTCCAGGAAAACAGGCTGCAGGGCATCGTCCGCCCTGCCGAGGGCATCGGCCAGCAGCTGCGGGCCGAGCGCCGAACCGCCGATGCCGATAACGAGAAAATGGCTGAACCGCCCGCCCTGTTCAGGAGCTATGTCGCCCCGGTGGACCCTGTCGCGGAAAGACCGTATGTCTGCCAGGGCCGTGACAATCATGGTTTCCGTTTCACGGTCCGGCGCCAGGTAGGGGGTGCGGAGCCAGTAGTGTCCCACCATCCGCTCCTCGTCCTGATTGGCCTGCCCGCCGCTTTCAAGGTCGGCCATTTCACGGTAGGCGCGCACTAACAAGGGTTCCATGACGGCACAATAATCGTCAGGAAAGTGCATGGCGCTGCTATCCAGCATGAGCCCGATTTCAGGGTAGTAGTTCAGATGGTTTTTGAAACGTTCCCATTGTTCCTGATTGTCCATGGTTTCCTCATTTGTTTTCGATGTAGACCTGCCAGGTTTCGAAAACCTGGCAGGTCTCTTTTCTTCACAGCAGTCCCGCTGCTTCGCGGTCAAGGAGCCAGGTGACGCTGCCTGCGGGAAGATCCACCAGGGATGCGGGGTATCTGGCGTCGGCACTCCGTTCGAGGATTCTCGTTACGACTTCGGCTTTCGCTGTGCCGGTGGCAATGAAAAAAACCTGACGGGCGTTGTTGATTGCCGGCAGTGTCAGGGTCACACGGTGGCTGCGCAGGCTTTCCACATAGACTGCAATTGCCGGGCTATCAGCAGAGCTCACCTGGTCATTGCCGGGAAAAAGGGAAGCTGTGTGCCCGTCATTGCCAACGCCGAGCCAGATCTGGTCGAATTCGGGCAGGGGGCTGGAAGGAAAGAACGTCCGGAGTTCCACCCGGTACGCTTGTGCACCGTCCTCGGGAGGCAGCTCGCCTTTTATCCGGTGGCTGACGGCGCCTGGCGGCGGCAGTCGGGACAGCAGCAGATCGTGGGCAAGGCGGAAATTGCTGTCGGGATGGTCCGGCGGAACGCAGCGTTCATCTGCCCAGAAGATGTGCACCTTAGTCCAGTCGATGCCAGAATCCACGGCCTTGTCCGCCAGTTTTCCCAACAGCGGGACAGGGGATTCACCCCCGGAAAGGGCCACGGTGAACCGTCCCTGCTGTTCTATGGCGCGACGGGCGGCTGAGAGGAAAAGCTCTGAAGCCCGTTCTGCCAGCAGATTCGGGGATTCGAACGTTTCCACTCTGGCACGTGTCTTCATAATGACCTCCATTTCTTGCCATCGTTTTCCAACAGTGAATCGGCTGCGGAAGGCCCTGCGCTGCCTGCCTGATAGATCTGGACAGCTCCCCCTCCGCCGGTTTCCATGGCATTGATCACGGGAGTGAGGATTTCCCAGCTCAGATCGACGCCGTCATCGCGGACGAAGAGCATCTGGTCCCCTTCCATGCAGTCCAGCAGCACCCGCTCATAGGCGCTGAGCGTAACTTCCCGCGGGTAGGAGAAGTTCATGGTGACCGGCATGAGGCACATCCTGGAACCGGGGTTTTTCGCCTGCATCTCCAGGCTGATCCCCTCATCGGGCTGCACCCTCAGAATCAGCGCGTTGGGCGAGATGCCGCCGCCGAACGACTGGGCGAACATCATGTGGGGAACCGGCCTGAAACAGACGGCTATCTCGGTGCCTTGCCTTCCCAGGCGTTTGCCGGAACGCAGGTAAAAGGGAACCCCCTGCCAGCGCCAGTTGTCGATCCACACCTTCATTGCGGCATACGTGGGAACGGCTGAGTGGGGTGCGACGCCGGTTTCCTCCCGGTATCCACGGACGGTATTGCCGGAAACGACACCGGGTCCGTATTGCCCGGTGACGATCTGGCCGTCGAGCCTGTCCAGTCGGAAAGGCCGTATCGATTGCAGGACCTTGGCCTTTTCGTCCCTTACTCGCGAGGCGCTGAACAGGGAAGGGGGTTCCATGGCTGTCAGAGTGAGCAGCTGGAACATGTGGTTCTGGAACATGTCGCGCACAACGCCGGCGCCTTCGTAGTAGCCAGCGCGTTGTTCGATGCCGATGGTCTCGGCGGCGGTTATCTGCACGTGGTCGATGTAGCGCCGGTTCCAGAGGGGCTCGAACAGGGAGTTGGCGAAACGGAACATGAGGATGTTCTGCACCGTCTCCTTTGCCAGGTAATGATCGATCCGGTAGATCTGCTCCTCGCGGAATGCGCCCAGCAGCAACCGGTTCAGCTGTCGGGCACTCTCCAGGTCGCTGCCGAACGGCTTCTCGATGACGATCCTGGTCCTGGAGCCCTGATCGTTGCCTGCCAGCCCGGCGGCGTGCAGGCTGGAAATGACGCTTTCATAGACGGCGGGAGGGGTGGCAAGGTAGAAGATGCGGTTGCCTTCCGTCCCTGCTTCTTTCTCGAGAGCGGGGAGGATGCCGGACAGGTTTGCGCGGTAGCTTCCGGCATCCCCGTAATCGATGGAGCGGTAATGGATGAGCCGGGCGAATTGCAGCCAGCACCCTTCGTCGCAATCGGCCGGCAACTCCTCGTGCACCAGGTCCCTGAACCGCTCCGAGTCCATCGTGGTGCGGGAGACTCCGAGGAGGAAGAAGCCCTTCGGGAGCAGGCGCTGGCGGTAGAGACGATAGATCGCCGGAACCAGCTTGCGCCGGGTGAGGTCGCCGGAAGCGCCGAAGATGACCAGACCGCAGTTTTTCGGCGTTTCGATGCGGCAGACCGTGGCGATCTCATCTGTTGTGGAGGCTCTGGTGAAATCCGATGGCATGGGAACACCGTCTTCAATAATTTCGGCTGTGGTCCTGATCCGTTTTGTTACATCCGCCCATCCCCCTGTCGCAAAGGGGGGCTTTCCGTGGATACGAATATCAGGTTTTCTTCTGGGCAGCTGCCGGTCGAATGCCGCCTGCCCCGGCAGTGTCGGATTTCCCGGGCTCCCCCGCGGATACCACGGCATGGCCGCCGAATTCGCTGCGGAGGGCAGCCAGAACCTTGTCGCTGAAGCTGTCCCCCATCCGGGAGCGGAAACGCTGGAACAATGCCGCGGCAATGACCGGTGCCGGTACACCGGTGTCGATGGCCTGCTGCACGGTCCAGCGTCCTTCGCCTGAATCTTCTACGTACCCCTGGATTTCCGACAGTTCCGGGTCCTTGCCGAAGGCGGCTTCAGCCAGTTCCAGCAGCCAGGAACGCACCACGCTGCCCCTGTTCCACAGGCCGGAAACCTTGGCAAGGTCGAGACCTTCCCCGTAGGGGGAGGCCTTGAGGATGGAAAACCCTTCCCCGTAGGCGGCCATCATGCCGTACTCGATTCCGTTGTGAACCATCTTGACGAAATGGCCGGCCCCGGTCCCTCCGCAGTGCAGGTAGCCGCCTTCGGGAGCCAGGGAGGAGAACAGGGGCTCCCTCCGCCGGAACTCATCACGGTCGCCGCCCACCATGAGGCAGTACCCTTCGTCAAGTCCCCAGATGCCGCCGCTCACGCCCACGTCCAGGTAGTGGATGCCCGATGGTTCCAGCAGGTCCCGCCGCCTGATATCGTCGCGATAGAAGCTGTTCCCCCCTTCCAGGATACAGTCGCCCGGGGAGAGGAGCTGTGCCAGCCGGGCTATGGTTGCATCAGTGACGGAACCGGCCGGCAGCATCAGCCATACGGAACGTGGCGGCGTCAGCATGGCAACGGCTTCTTCCAGGGAACCGGCTCCCAGCGCTCCTTCCGCTGCGATCTCCTCCACCCTTGCGGGTGTGCGGTTCCAGACCACCACCCGGTGGCCGTCGCGAAGGAGTCTCCTGGCCATGTTGCCGCCCATGCGGCCGAGGCCGAGAATGGCTACCTGCATTGTTCCCTCCCTCAAAAGGCAGTTGAAGCTGTTCCCGTTTCCGAATTGGAAATCGTATTCGTGTCGATCCGGAGTATCCGGATGGAAACTATGCTAACATTTCCGCGGTGTTCTTGCCGTCCTACGCAGCCAGCGAACCGCTGCAGCTGGAACCCTCTCCGGCGGTGCAGCAGTAACAGTGCTGGCCCAGAACCAGACCGGTCCCGGCTCGTGCGGCGGTTTCCAGATCGTCGATGGTCAGCGCCGCCCCTTCCCGGGTCATGATCGGCATGCCCAGGGCCTGGTTGAAATCGCAGTTGTAGAGCAGCCCCTGCCAGTCGACGCTGACCAGCGTCCGGCACATGATCGCTCCTGCCGCGTCCGGATTGAAGCGTGCTGCAAGGAGGTTCAGGTAGGTGTCCAGCGCACCCTTCCTTTCCAGATAGTCGCGGAAACGTCCGATCGGGGCGTTGGTGATGGTGTACAGATTGTTGAAGCGCACATCGTGTTGTCGGGACAGCTCGGCCTTGTAGGCAGCCTCCAGCTCCTGCTGGGACCCCGGCAGGAATTCACCGCCCGGATTGTAGACCAGGTTGAGTTCGCAGGATGAGCCGTAGCCGAGCTGATTCAGGCGTTGCAGGGCGTGGATGCTCCGTGCGAAGACGCCTTCTCCCCGCTGCCGGTCCACAGTGCCGGCGGAGTAGCAGGGAAGGGAGCAGAACAGTATCAGTCTGTGCTCCAGGTAGAACTCCGGCAGCCATTCCATTCCGGGCTCGGACAGGACTGCCAGGTTGCTGCGAACGATACGCCGCAGGCCCATGTGCCTGGTTGCCTCCACCAGGTGGGCAAACTGGGGGTTCAGTTCCGGGCAGCCGCCGGTGATGTCCAGGGTGAGGCCGTGTCTGCCGTCAAGCAGTGCAACGATCTTTTCAACCACAGCCCTCCCCATGTTCCTCTCCCCGGTTGGGGATGCAGCCACGTGGCAGTGGGCGCATTGCAGGTTGCACAGGTCACCCATGTTTACCTGCAGGGTCTGCAGGGTGTCGAATGTAAGGTAGTCGGGGTTTATGTCATACAATCTGTCCCGGAAGGATCTGGTCATGTGTCTCTCTCAACGGGCGGCGTCCGCGGGTCCGGCGCCGTCATAGGGTGATTTGGGTGCCGCCGGCCTTCAGCCGAATGCGACCTGAATTGTATCACGGAAAGGGTGTCTGGCAACAAGAAACAAGGCCCGTTGAACGGCGGCTTGTGAAAAATCCCCTGAATGTGCTATGCTGCTGTCCTTAAAATATGGCGCCGGATTCCAGAGCTTTGCTCCCGCTGATTGTACCCCTGTCGCACCCATCAAACAAGAAGAGGAAGACACATGTCATCAAGTCGTTTCGTCATCACGGTCATCGGTCAGGACCGGGTCGGGATCGTGGCCGGCATAAGTCGTGTCATGGCTGAGCACGCCGTGAACATAGCAGACATCAGGCAGAGTATCATGAACCAGCTGTTCACCATGATCATGCTGGCCGAGGTGAAGTCCGAAAACTTTGACCTGACTGCCTTCCAGGAAGCCATGTCGGCAATCGGCAAAGAACTGGGCGTGCAGGTCATCGTGCAGCATGAAGACGTTTTCCGCTTCATGCACCGTATCTGAGGAGGCCCGGACATGCCGATACAACCGGAGGAGATTCTCGAAACCATCAAGATGGTGACCAATGAGAACCTGGATATCAGGACGGTCACCATGGGCATCAATCTGCGCGGCTGCAGTCATCCCGACATCAGGATTTTCAGCGAGCAGGTCTATTCGCGCATCATGAGCTGTGCCGAAAACCTGGTTCGGATCACCGAAGACATTCAGGGCCTCTATGGCATTCCCATCATCAACAAGCGGATCTCCGTCACTCCCATCGCCATCGTGGCGGAGAGTTGCCGGGCCGATGATCTGGTTGCCGTGGCAGAGACCCTGGACCGAGCCGCGCACGAGGCGGGCATCGATTTCATCGGCGGCTTCAGCGCCCTGGTGCAGAAAGGGATGACACCCGGCGATCTCAGGCTCATTACCTCGATTCCCCGGGCACTTGCCATGACGAAAAAGGTCTGTTCCTCGGTCAACGTGGCGACCACCAAGGCAGGCATCAACATGGATGCCGTGGCCCTGATGGGGCGCATTGTCAAGGAGACCGCTGAGCTGACCCGTGATAGCGGCGGCATCGGCTGCGCAAAGCTGGTCGTCTTTGCCAATGCGCCCGAGGACAACCCGTTCATGGCCGGCGCTTTCCACGGCATCGGCGAACCGGACTGCGTCATCAACGTGGGCGTCAGCGGCCCGGGAGTGGTCAATGCGGCGGTCCGTGCGCTGCATGATCCCAGCCTGGGGGATATCGCGGAATGCATCAAGAAAACGGCCTTCAAGATCACCCGCATGGGCGAGATGGTCGGCAGGGAGGTGGCCCGCAGGCTGAACGCCCAGTTCGGGGTGCTCGACCTGTCCCTGGCGCCGACGCCGGCCGTCGGCGACAGTGTTGCCGCAATCCTTGAGGCCATGGGCCTGGAAAGCTGCGGCACCCACGGCACCACGGCGGCCCTGGCCCTGCTCAACGACGCGGTCAAGAAAGGGGGCGCCATGGCTTCGTCTTCCGTCGGAGGGCTGAGCGGCGCGTTCATCCCGGTGAGCGAGGACGAAGGCATGATCCGCGCGGTACAGCGCGGTTCCCTGTCCCTGGACAAGCTCGAAGCCATGACTTGCGTCTGCTCGGTCGGGCTTGACATGATCGCCGTGCCCGGCGATACGTCGCCGGCGACCATCTCCGCGATCATTGCCGACGAGATGGCCATCGGCATGGTCAACAGGAAAACCACCGCAGTGCGCATCATCCCGGCGCCCGGCGCCAGGGTGGGGGACATGGTGGAGTTCGGCGGACTGCTGGGCACCGCTCCGGTCATGGCGGTTCACGGTTTCAGTTCGGAGATCTTCATTGCCCGGGGCGGGAGGATTCCCGCACCCATACAGTCGCTGACCAACTGAGTGCTCCGGGACTGCCGGTGGACGTGAAAGGAACATCAGATCCGAGGGACTCCCGTGATCTGTTGCGAACGAAACAAGGGGTGATGTCTCCTGCGGGACGGGCGGTTGGCGGCAGCTGGAAAGGAGAAGCCGATTTCCATGGAAAAGCTTTCTGACATGCATGAAAAATGCAGGCAATGCGGTTTCGGTTATGCCCGCATAGATACCGAGGGATGGCCGGGCAACAGTGCACGACGTGTCATGTGCCCGGTTTGCGGTTGGACAAGGCTCGAGGAACATGGCTGGCCCGATGGCAAGCCACGATTGTTGAAACGGAGCGATAGCCACGGTTTCGGCGCCTATCGGCTGGTGCCGCCTGGAGGCTATTCAGGATATAACGCGTTCCATTGCGTTCCTGATGCAGCAGTCATCCACCATATCAGGGAGCTTTTGGAGTGCAAGGGCTGGAAAGGGTACCTGACGCTGTGGGATGAAGCTGCCGGCCGCGCCAGGCTGGTGGCGGGCAGCCCTCTGCAGAAATTCGAATCCGCCTCGAACGCCTGAACTGTTTCATGAAGCCGGTACGGTTGTTTCGGGTTTCCCGGGTCACCGGCGGGACCTACTGCCGTCCGAACACCCTTTTCCCCGCCCGTATCCAGTCCATCAGGTTGCCCCGGTCCCTCTTTCCCGTGCCGAAACCCTGCTTCCGGTCGACTGCCTCGGGAATCGAAAGCTGCATTCCCATCAACAAGGGAGAAGACGTAACGTCCTGTTCCCAGGTTGTTGCTTCAGTATCGTCGTCGCTTGCCGCTACGTCATCCCGGGTTTTTCCCCGTTGTTCCTGCGTGCTGAAAATCCTGGTGCGGATTCGTTCCATGGGGAACGCAGGGCCGGGATCGTACTTGCGGCCCGGGGCAATGTCGTCGTGGCCCACGATGCCTCGCAGGTTGTACGTGTTGACGAGCAATTCGGCCAGTTCCGCGGCACGATCCGTCTGTGCTTCAGTATAGGAATGCCAGTAAGAAACGCTCTTCTCGAACTTGTGCTCTGCCTTGACCACTTCGTTTTCCAGGTATTCCACATTGAACCATGAAACGTACCGGTCTCCGACCTTGGACAGCCTGCCGGCGTTGACCATCTCGATGCCGATGGAGCATTGATTGAGCCCGCTCACTCCCTCCCAGTGGCTCCTGCCCGCATGCCATGTTCTGACGTTGAAGGGGGCAAGCTGGCTGATGCGGCCGTCCCGCCCGATGACAAGGTGTGCGGATGCTTGGGATTCCGGGTTGCAGAACCAGTCGACAGCGCTCTGGAAACTCTCTCCCGCCGTAAAGTGGAACACCAGATACCAGGGTTCGATGATGCCGCCCCTGTTGGGGGTCTCACGCTGCGGCACGTTCGTCAACTGATGATTGTGTCTGCTGATTCTCATGCCGCTCTCCCCCTCCCTGTGCATTGCATCTGATAGGCGCAGAATCGCTTTCTTGCTTGTATGCCGGATCTCGTTCAAATAGCATAACTCTGGTTCATTAGCAACAGGTAAATCATCGCGCCCCGCGCCTCGCTGACCCTGACCCGGGCACTCCATCACAACAGCCCGATCTTGTTCATGAAAACCAGTGACACCAAAATCGGCGATACGTATTTTATGAGGAAGTGCCAGACTGGGTAAAGATGGAAGGTGACTGCTCCCTTTTCTATCTCCCCCCGAGCCAGGCGCGTGGTCAGGACCCAGCCGGTAAAGATTGCTGTGAGGAGTCCCCCGAGCGGCAGGATGTAATTGGTGGCAAGCAGATCGATGGAGTCGAGGAAATTGCGGCCTCCGATGAAGTGGATATCTTTCAGGAGATTGTTGGACAATGCCGATGGGACACCGAGCAGGAAAATGAGGAAACCCATGATGAGGGTAGCTTTTTTCCTGCTCCATTTCTGCTCGTCGCAATAATAGGCAACCACGACTTCAAGGAGCGATATGCTTGAGGTCAGAGCGGCAAACACCAGCAGAAGGAAGAAGAGGATGGCGAGGAGCGTTCCGCCGGGCATCTGGCTGAAAATTATGGGCAGGGTCTTGAAGACCAGCCCTGGCCCCGCTGCGGGTTGCATTCCGTAAGTGAAGACAATGGGGAAAATTGCCATGCCCGAGAGCAGTGCTACCAAGGTGTCCATGACAGAGACGGTAACAGCTACGCACGGTATGCTGGTCTTTTCGTCGGCATAGCTGCCGTAGGTGAGCATGGCGCCCATTCCAAGGCTCAGGCTGAAAAAGGCATGCCCCATGGCTTCCAGCATCCCGGGCGGGTCCAGCTTTGACCAGTCGGCGGAGAAGAGAAAGTGAAAGGCCGCCCTCCCGCCGGGGGAAAGGCAGCCGTAAACCGCAAGGGATACCAGGATCATGAAGAGGATCGGCATCATGATCTTGTTGGCCCGTTCCAGTCCTCTGCTCACTCCGCCGATGACGATGAAAACGGACATTCCCATGAACATCGCCTGCCAGAACAGTTGTGCCGGGTCGTTCTCCAGGAGGGCGGAAAAAAGACGCGGTACGACGGAGGTGTGCTGTCCTCCAAACGTTCCCCGCAGGGAGAGCCAGAGATAGTCCACCGCCCATCCTGCAACGACGCAGTAGTAGGAGAGGATTACGAAGCCTGCTGCCACGCCGAGCCAGCCAACCGTGGTCCAGATGCCCCCCCCTGACCGACCGGAACGCTCCCACCGGGTTCTTGTGGGTATGTCTGCCGATGACCATTTCGGCAATCATGATCGGTATCCCGACGGTCATGATGCAGAAAATGAAGAAGAGCACAAAGGCCCCGCCGCCGTGCATGCCGGTGATGTAGGGGAACTTCCAGATGTTGCCCAAGCCCACGGCGGAACCGGCCGATGCCATGATGAAGCCGAGACGGCTCGTCCAGAGTCCACGTTTTGGGGGAGCGGTGTGGCGATGGGGTGTATGGTTTCCGGTTGAGGGGCTTGGCTGACAACGTGCGGATCTCTCCCGGATGTCAGGCGGAAAGCCTCTTCATGAGGAACAGGGAACAGATCGCGAGGATAAAGGTTTCAACGAGTACCGTTCCGCGTGCGTCGATTTCCAGCGCCAGAAACCCGGTAATCAGACTGCCGAACGGGGCCATGCCCAGAAAGGCCATGTTGACGAGGCCCATTACCCTTCCTCTCTTGTCTTCGTCCACATACAGCTGGATTGCCGCATTGCCTGCTGCAATCTGAGAAACTGCGCCGAAACCGGACAGGAAGAGGCATGCCAGGGATATCCAGAGGGTGTGGGTGAGGGCGAATGCCAGGGTGGAGGTCGAGAAGAGGATCACAGCGCCCCGAATTGTCTTTCTCAGTTGCGAGGCGGTTGTTCTGGACGCCAGGAAAATTGTCGCGGCGAAAGCTCCTGTTCCGGCTGATGCCAGGAGGGCGCCCAGGGTGTCGGGGCCGCCCTGCAGATAGTCCCTGGCAAAAACGGGCATGAGGAGCGTCGGGGACATGCCGAGGAATCCGACGAGGGCCATCTGCAGGATGACCGGGCTGATCTGCAGGTGATCTCTCACATAGACGAGCGATTCCATGAACTCTTCGAGAAGCGGGCGCCTGGCGGTGTGAAGCAGGCAGTAGTTGGGGCGTATTGCAGCGAGGGCGACGATGACCGCCAGGAAGCTTGCCGCGTTGATGAGGAAACAGATGCCCTCTCCCGCAGTTTTGATCAGAAGTCCTGCAACTGCGGGACCCACGAGGCGCGCTCCGTGGAAGATGGCTGAGTTGAGTGCCACTGCGTTCACCAGGTCCGCTCGATCATCAACCAGGTCGGCGACGAACGAGTGGCGCGAAGGGATGTCGAGTGCGGTGACGATGCCGAGGAAGGCGCTCAGGGTTATGATATGCCAGACTTCCGCTCTGCCGGCCAGCACCAGACAGGTGAGGATGGCGGCCTGAAGTGCGGCCAGAGTTTGGGTCCATAACAGGATGCGGCGACGATCAAACCTGTCCGCCAGGACTCCTGCGTACGGCGCCAGAAGAAAGGAAAATATCTGTCCGGAAAAACCGACGACTCCAAGGAGCAGCGCGGATCCGGTAAGGCGGTATACGAGCCAGCCCATTGCAGTGTGCTGCATCCAGGTACCTATGAGAGACAGGCTCTGGCCGGCGGCGTACAGGCGGTAGTTTCGGTAGCGGAGGGCACGCAGGGTCAAGCTGGCAAGTGATTCCCGTTTTGGGGACAGTGCGGTGATTTCCATGGGGGGCTGCTTTCGTGTTGGGGTGGAAGCCGCTCAGGTCCTGTCGGGCTGTTTTTTTCTTCCCCGTCGCTCAGGACCCCGGTATTCTATCTTCCGTATCGGATCTTCACCGATCCGCACCCATCCGCTGGAACGCTTGAAAGCCTTTATCTTTCCGCTCCTTATGAGTGCGTTCAGGGTAGTGTCTTCTACCAGGTCATAAGAATCGTCAGTGTATATGACGGGAATCAGCACGTTGCTACCTCCAGAGGACTAACATTTTTATCACAGTATATATTTTTTTTTACTGTTTTGACAAAACAATGCTCTGCAAAAGATGGTCCTGTGCCAGCACTCCTGACCTCTCCCGGTGAACGTTTGCCCCGCCTGGACCGTGCGGTCCCTGGTTTTTCACGGTGACAACGGTTCCTTGCTGGTGCGCTGGAGCGGTTGACTCTGGGACAAAAAGTGGTATTAGTTTAAATTGTAAAAATAGAATTCATCCGGAAAATTTCAATGAAACCGGATTGGAACTGTTGCTGGGACCGTCTGCGGCGCTGCATGGCAGGCAACCTGCCTGTTCCGTGACATTTTCAACAAACCTGCTCAAGAAAACGGTTTATCTGACGAACAGTAGTTTCAGGGCATGGTTTTTGATAAATGAATCAAGTTGATTTGGTGCATTGATCGGGTCGGGTGGCCGGTAGGACTATCAGATGTAATGTTTCGTTACATTATAATAAATTAAGTTGACTGTTGTGCGGGATAGTTTGTATTTACTTGTAGCATAATTGTATGTTATAAAAAAACAAACTTGTTTGTTTGACACGAAACATTTTCTGACTGCTGCCGCTAACCGGGTAATTGCATTGGAGGAGCAGCTTATGGGACAGGAGTTGCTTGATTTTTTCAGCGGGAACAATATAGAAGTGGCGGTCGGGTTGAGCAGCGAGCAGGACTGTCTGCCCACTCCACGCTATGACGTAAAGCTGAGGAAGGGTGTCCGGGAAGAGTCTTTCGTGATTTTGGGTGATCCTGAATCCGAACAGAGGATGGATCCGGAGGATGCATTCAGGGCGCTTCTCATAAGGATTCAGATGCACGAGAACAGCGCATGCCTCTCGTCTCCCATGACCCTGCTCTATCGCGAGACCGCTTCAAGGTTGAAGGATCTTCTGGGAAATAACGGTTATTACGATTTCCTGAACTTGTCAAGTGTCCGGCGCAGGTGCAAAAGAGAAAGATTTTTCACCATGAACAGGCCGGAGTTGAGTTACAAATAACGGCTTGCGAAGGCTCGCCGGTACCCGTTTTTTCTGCTCCGTTTCCCCGCACGTTTTTCCGGCGCTCCTTTGTGCCGGCGGGCCCCAGAGGGTTCGATTGTTCGAAAAGGCCGCTTGCCGCTACCGGTGAGCGGCCTTCTGCATCTTCCCCCCCCCCTCTCCGAAATTTCTTCCATGATTCCCGTCGTGCAACGTTCCTTTGTCCGTCAATCATCCATGCCTTGTGACGGTTCGTCTGACAAAACCAGGTTGGCGCAGGTTTATTCTGTACTATACTATAAATACCGGAACATGTCGGTACTACGTTTCCTGTTCGTTTTTGCCGGGCGTGAAGGTGCTCAGGAATAGTGGGCCAGGCTGAGCAATTCATGTGAGGAGGTGCCAAATGAAAGGCCTCATGGTTGTTGTGCTGTCAACGGTGTTCTTTTCGGGGTGTGCTCATGTGATCAGCGAGGATTCGAGAAATCTGGTGGACCCGTCGGTAACCTTCGTCAAGCTCCGCGAAGCTCCCGATTCGTTCAAGGGCAGCTATATAATGGCTGGAGGCACGATAGCTTCGCTGAAGAACGAAAATGATGGCTCGAAGCTGGTGGTCGTACAGTCAGTGCTGGATGATTTCGGTGTCCCGACCGAGGCTGACGCTGCTTCGCAAGGTCGTTTCATGGCGGTAACCACGGTTTTCCTGGACCCGATGATTTTCAAAGTAGGCAGGAAGGTGACGATCGTGGGGCAGGTGGAAGGAGGGGAGGTTCTCCCGTTGGGCGACATCAACTATGCTTATCCCGTGTTGAGGATACGGGAAATCTACCTCGTTCCCAAGACGGAGCCCCGGCCGGCTTACTACCCTCCGATTGGCTACTATGATCCATTCTGGTGGGGCCCGCCCTCTTGGCGGTACCGTTACTATCCTTATCATCCATGGTGGTGAGCCGTTGTGCGTGAGGGGTTCGGTATGCCTTTGCGGTGACGGGTGGGGGCAGGAAAGCGGGCCGGCTTTGAAAAGCCGGCCCTTTTTCGTGGATTATTGTTTTTTCACGATATTGTTCCGCATGTTCAGGTGAGAGCAGCAGTCGTTTGGATCTTGCGAAATCCCGTCACCCCGCACCCTGGCTCTGCCCGAAATATCGGCGTCTATCAGTCAGCGCATAGCCTCTATGATAGTAAGCCTTGCAGATTGTTTCAGCATGATCCGTGACCATTGTGTGGAGTATGTGTTGTCATGTTCGCACGCGTTATGTTTCAATTATATAACGAAGGAGATGACTGTGCCATTTAAGGACAGTCTATGAAAGGCAATATGAAGATAAATCTGATGCAATGTGTGAAACCGTTGCAAAATTATAATATGTGCAATGCTTGATATGAAATGATCTTTCTTGATGCATACGAAAATTATAGTAAAATAGTATCACACACTGAATCTGAGAGGTAAAATTGAACAGTAATTTGGATTGATCTATGGTTGTCATAACCGTAATCTTAAACAATGGTGCCAAGTGATCCGTAACTACTGCTTTAGTCTTGGTGATACGGCCTTGGAGAAAGGCTGGGGGGAAGCCCATGGGATATTTTGCCAGTGCGATAATATGGGAGTCGATACAGGAAATGGCGAGAACCAGGCGATATGAATTTCCTCTTGCGTCGGCTTTGCGGGCGCAACGCCTGGGAGCGGTGATCGGAACAAGCGCGTGCATGAGCAGGGAACTGGAGGTGGAGTACGTGGAATTTGACCTTGACCTGTTGAGCCTGGATGCCGGGGTCGAGACGGCAAGGCTGGTTCTGGAAACTGCCGGCGCCCCTGCAGGCTCCCAATTTCGGCTGCAGCAGGAAGACGGCGAACGGATCATCCGTTTCGGCAGGCTCGAGGGACTGGCAGTGTATCTGGACGGCATAAACCTGCCTGACGAAGTGTACGATACCTGCACCTGCGACGGCCTGGCCGTTCTCATTTCCGGAGAACTGGCGGCTGTCGGCGGAGAAATAAGGGGTTCGTGGGTCGGCCGCGCGGAAACCTCGATTTATATGTACGGCCCGAATGCTGAGCATATGTTTGACGCAATAGAACCACTCCTTGCCGTCTATCCCCTCTGCCGGAATGCTCGAGTCGTGATACGGCACGGGAACCCGGACCTCAATCCCCGCACCGTCAGGCTTCCCTGTTATCACGGGATTGAGGTTGCGCGAATGGTGTTCAAGGGCGGGCAGCACGGCACCGGCTAGTGTGCCCCGATTGAAGAGACATTGTTTTTTTGATGCCTCGCAAATGCGCATCCCGATCCTTCCTCTCCTGTGGGGGAGGGTCGGGTCGGGATTGTTCGATACCGTTCACACCCCTCCCGCAGATGCCCACCTTTTAGCAGACAAAAAATGCGGTATAGTGTATACACGAGAGGAGCGGACCCGCTCTTCCAGCGTTCGTTCCCCAACCGTTGCTCTTTGGAGGGGTGCACCATGGAGATCAGGGCATACAGCGCGGCTGAACTGCCGCTCAGAAACGGGAGAGTCTACCATCTGGACCTTGCGCCTGATGAACTGGCATCCGATATCATCATTGTCGGAGATCCTGACCGGGTACCCTTCCTGGCTGACGAATTCTTTGCCCGGAGGGAAGTGGACAGATGTCACCGCGGTTTTCGCACCATAACCGGTTCCGTGAAGGAAACGGGTCTCAGGGTTACCATCACGACTTCGGGCATTGGGGCTGCATCAGTCGAAATCGTCCTGAACGAGCTGGTTGCGCTCAATGAATTCGACCTGACGAGACGCAGAAGGAAAAAATCGTTCGATCCCCTGACAATCGTCCGGGTGGGCACCTGCGGCGGTCTCCAGCCTGAGACGGACCTGGGGACCCTGATTGTAAGCGACTACGGAGTAGGCTTGGACAATACGGGGCTGTTTTATGATGCGCAGCAGCCCGATGCCGAGTGCGGTTTGCTGGAAAGAAGGGTCAGGAGCAGGATCGAGGACGCTGTTGCCGACGATGCACGTTTCCGGGGGAGGTTCCATCCGTACGCTGCCCGCGCTGATGTGCGCGTCAGGGTTGCTCTCGAGCGGGAGGCGCTCCACCTGGGCGTGCCCTGCAAGCGGGGGATCACGGTGACCAGCCCGGGATTCTTTGCCGAGCAGGGGAGACCCATCGGCCGCATTGCTTCCACGATTCCCGACCTGGCAGATGTCCTGGCGGCGGTTGACACCGGAATTGCGGGACTCAAGATCGAGAATATGGAAATGGAATCCAGTTTTCTGCTCCATTTTCTCGGCGCCATGGGCTATCCGGCCGGCGTGGTGTGCGCCATCATCGACAAACGCCAGGAGGGGGTATTCCTGACCGAATACCAGGATACGGTTCGCAACGCTGCATGGGTGACGTTACGGGCCTTTCATGCCCTTCGTCCGTTCCCGCTGTGAATTCAGTCCCATTCCCATTCCACTCAGGAGACGGTCCTTCATGACGAACGAAGATCTCACCAGGATTCGCTCCTGGTTTGCCGGCTACTGCCGGTCCTTCGACCCTCGCGACGAGGAAGAGGAGCGGAACATGCTCCTCAAGGAAAACCATAGCCACCGTGTTTGCGCTAATGCCATCCGTATCGGAGCTGACGAGGGACTTTCCGGCGAAGACCTTTTCCTGGCTGAAGCCGCGGCGCTGCTGCACGATGTGGGCAGATTCGAACAATACCGGCAGTATCGGACATTTCGGGACAGCATTTCCGTTGACCATGGAGCGCTCGGAGTCGAAATACTCCTGGACAGCGATGTCCTTGCGGGATTCGCACCGCGTGACCGGAAGATTGTCATCGAAACTGTCGGCAGGCACAACAGTTTCAGGCTGCCGAAAAGGACCGGCCGCGAGGCCCTGGCTTTCCTCAACCTGATCCGGGATGCGGACAGGCTCGACATCTGGAGTATTTTCATCGACTATTACCGGAATCCGGCTGAGGTGCGGTCGCCGGCCGTCGGCCAGGGGCTGCCCGACAGACCCGGCTGCTCTCCCCGTGTCTGTGAAACGGTCTTGCGGCGGGAGCCTGTACGCCTCTCCTTGGCACGTACCCAGAACGACTTCAAACTGGTTCAGCTTTCGTGGGTCTTCGACCTGGCGTACTCCTCGTCCTTCCGCCTGCCCCGGGAGAGGGGGTGACTCGATGGCATCGCAACGAACCTGCCGTTGGATGACGGCGTGGCAGCGGCGGTCGGTGAGGTCAAAAGATTTGCAGAGGAACGGTCAGTGGCGGCCGCCCCGGCTTTTCCGGTCGGAAGGGTGGGGTGAGACCGGGTCGGAGGATTAACGGAGTATCATCATAAAATTGACTTTTGCGGGCAAGTAAGTATATATACAGCGAAGGTTTCGATTTTGTCCGGGGAGGAAATGAATACATGAAAACCAGCCATTTGCTGTGCCTTTCAACCCTTGTTCTGTCCATGGGCTGCACTACGGTCAGCACCATGTCCAAGCCGGGATTCGAAATGGGCCGCTGCAAGAAGATTGCGGTCGCCAGGTTCGGCCATCCCACCATGCCCTACCGGGGGGCGGACGGCGGTGAAATAATGGCTTTGGGACTGGTGAAGCGGGGGTATAGTGTCCTGGACTCCAGCAGCCTGGCTCCGGTGATCGATCAGGATGATCTCTATGAATCCGGCCTTACTCCCGAGATCAAGGGGAAGCTCAAATCGCTGGGGGTCGATGCGCTGGTCATGGGAACGGTCGTCGATGCCGGATGTTCGATGGCAGGCGGAGGCGCTGCCGCGCTCGCTCCGTTCAGAAAGAGCCGTTGTCGCTCCACGGTGCTGGTAAAGATGCTGGAACCGGCCACTGGTGAGCTGCTGTGGGGGGCGACCGCCACGGAGACCGGGGAGGCCGTGGGCATGAACGAGGACATGGCATTGTTGAAGACAATGGAATCAATCGATGCCGTGATTCCGGAAATCTGTCGGGAACCCCAGTGCGGGAGCTGACCCGCAGGTCATGAGTGTTTTCGCTGCCATCGGCGCCACACGTGACGGCGCGGGGGCGTCGCGTGCCGGAGATTTGAACGGCTGAACCAGCTTTATTCGGTTTCTTTGCGGAATCCGCCCAAAATTATATTGACAAAAAAGTCCAGAGCGGTTTATATGTCTTCATTCCCCGTTTATCGCCTGTATCGTTACCCCGTTGGCACCCCCAAACCCGTTACGTTACGCTGCATCAGGATGACAGCTTACCTTTGATCGCAAGTATGTCGGTACTCCATGAACAATAACTTCACGCAAGCCGAATCTGTACTGCCAGGGGGGAGCCCCGCTGGTCCCGTCCATTCAGGGTGATGGAGATGCATTTCCTTGCATACGTTTTTTTCTCTTCAGAAAGAGTGCTTGTAAGCCGAACTTACCTCTCGGGACTCCTGCCGCTCAAGCAGCGTACGCTCGAAGCCTGATCACGAAGGAAACAGTTGAATGAATACTGAAATTTAGGTCGCCTGGCGACTCAACCGAAATCCGGCCCAAAGGAACGGTGTGGGTCCTGATATTAACGCGTGCATAAAGGGCATGCAGGAGCGGAAATGAATTTACAAGAACTGAAAAGCAAAAAGATCAATGAATTGACCGCCATCGCGAAGGGGCTCAACATCGAAGGAGCTTCCAACCTTCGAAAGCAGGACCTGATTTTCGCCATTCTCAATGCCCAGACTGAAAAGAACGGCATGATTTTCGGTGAGGGTGTGCTGGAGACGCTGCCGGACGGTTTCGGTTTCCTCAGGGCGCCTGATTATAATTACCTCCCCGGCCCCGACGACATTTACGTTTCGCCCAGCCAGATCCGCCGGTTCAACCTGCAGACCGGCGACACCGTGTCCGGTCAGATCCGGCCGCCGAAGGAGGGTGAGCGATATTTCGCGCTGCTCAAGGTGGAAACGGTCAACTTCGAACCGCTGGAAGGCATACGCGACAAAGTCCTGTTTGACAACCTGACTCCTCTGTACCCCATGGAGAAGTTGAAAATAGAGACCACCCCGGACAACATGTCCACGCGGGTGATGGATCTCATCGCACCCATCGGCAAGGGACAGCGCGGGCTCATCGTGGCGCCGCCCCGCACCGGCAAGACGATGCTGATCCAGAATATCGCCAACTCCATTGCGACGAATCATCCGGAAGTGTACCTTATCGTGCTGCTGATCGACGAGCGGCCCGAGGAAGTGACGGACATGCAACGCTCGGTCAATGGCGAGGTCGTCTCCTCCACATTCGACGAGCCGGCCGCCCGCCATATCCAGGTGGCGGAAATGGTCATAGAAAAGGCAAAGCGCCTGGTGGAGCACAAGCGTGACGTTGTCATCCTCCTGGATTCCATAACCAGGCTTGCCCGTGCCTACAATACCGTCATCCCGCCTTCGGGAAAAATCCTGTCCGGTGGCGTGGACTCCAATGCCCTGCACAAGCCGAAGCGCTTTTTCGGTGCGGCCCGCAATATCGAGGAGGGAGGCTCACTTACCATCATTGCCACCGCCCTGGTGGATACGGGCAGCAAGATGGACGAGGTCATCTTCGAAGAGTTCAAGGGAACCGGTAACATGGAACTGCACCTGGACCGCAAGCTGGTGGAAAAGAGGGTGTTTCCCGCCATCGACATGAACAAGTCCGGCACCAGGAAAGAGGAGCTTCTGATCGACAAAGTGTCACTGAACCGGATCTGGATCCTGCGCAAGGTCCTCCACCCCATGAACGTGGTGGACAGCATGGAGTTCCTCCTGGACAAGCTTTCGGAGACGAAGTCCAACCGGGATTTTCTCGATTCCATGAACAGGTGAAAAAACACTTGATAAATTCAGACGGAGATGCTAACGTTCTTAACTTATGAAGACGCTGTAGAGAAGCGCGGTAGTGTGCTGTGCTCAAGGAGGAAGCAATGAAAGAGGGAGTCCACCCGAAATATTCCGAGGTAACGGTCAAGTGCATGTGTGGCAACACGTTCCAGACCCGTTCCACAAAAGCTGAGATTACGACGGAGATCTGCTCCGCCTGTCACCCTTTCTTTACCGGTAAGCAGAAGCTTATCGACACCGCAGGCCGCGTCGAGAGGTTCAAGAAAAGATACGGCATGTAATCGGCTTGAGGCCCGCGGATGCAAAGAAAGGGGATTTTGTCCATGGCGAAATCCCCTTCTCTGTTTCCACTTCCGTCAGATGGTATCCTGTCGTTTATCCCTGAAGGACAACAATGAAGGTCACCCTCATCCATCACACCCCCAATCCGGAGCAGGCGGTCGCCCTGGCGGCCCGCCTGTGCTATTCAGCGGTTTCCATTGAAGGCTTGCAGGAGCGCCTCTCCGGAAGCGACATAGAAGGCTTCCTTGGAAAAATCCTGCGCCTGGGGCACCTGTCGGTGTTGGAACATGCCTCGTTCACCTTCGGCATCGAGGGCATTTCCCGGGTGACCACCCACCAGCTGGTGCGCCACCGGATAGCTTCCTTTTCACAGCAGTCCCAGCGCTATGTTTCCCACCGGGAGATGTTTGACGTGGTGGTTCCCCCGACCGTCGGCAAAAACCCGCTCATGGCGGAACGTTTCCTTGACCAGGTACGGGAGATTCACCGGTTGTACGGCGAAATGGTCGAGGCCGGCATCCCGGCGGAAGACGCCAGGTACCTCCTGCCCAATGCGACCGAGACCAAGATCATCGTCACCATGAACGCCCGGGAGCTGCTCCATTTCTTCCAGTTGCGCTGCTGCGAGAGGGCCCAGTGGGAGATACGCGAAATGGCCATCGGGATGCTCAGGCTGGCGCGGCGTGCCGCTCCTGCCATCTTCCGCAACGCCGGTCCCGGCTGCCTGGGCGGAAGGTGCCCCGAAGGAGACATGACCTGCGGCAGAATGGCTGAGGTCAGGAGTTTTTTCGAGTCTGTGCAGTAAGCTGCCACGGTTTTCAAGGCCGGACGGCACATGAGGAGCGCATGGAAAAGATAAATATCGGCGGTCAGGCGGTCATCGAAGGCGTCATGATGCGGGCTCCCCGCTCCATGGCCATTGCGGTGCGCCGCCCGAACGGGGAAATCGTCGTGAAACGGGACCGGGTTGTTCCCCTTGCCGAACGGTTCCCGTTGCTCAAGCTTCCGGTCATACGCGGTGCGGTCGCGCTCTTTTCTTCCCTGCTCATCGGCTTGAAGGCGCTCAGCTTTTCCGCCAACGAGGCCGCGGCGGAAGGGGAAGAGAAAGAGGAAATCAGCGCGCTCGCCATGGGCGGGACCATGGCCGTCGCCCTTCTGTTCGGCATCCTGCTCTTTTTCATCCTTCCGCTCTACCTGGCCAAGCTGCTCGTTCCGGTCATCGGTGATTCCAACCTGATCTTCAACCTGGTGGACGGCGTGATCCGGGTGCTCGTGTTCCTGCTGTACATTTATTCCATCTCGCGCATGAACGATATCCAGCGGGTCTTCCAGTATCACGGCGCGGAGCACAAGTCGATATTCGCCTTCGAGGCCGGAGACGAACTGACGGTCGAAAACGTGAAGGGCTACAGCAGGCTCCATCCGCGGTGCGGAACCAGTTTCCTGCTCATCGTCATGCTGGTCAGCATCCTGGTTTTTTCCCTGATTCCGAAAGCCTGGCCCTTTTATCTGAAAGCCGGTTCGAGGGTAGTCCTGCTGCCCCTCATTGCGGGCATTTCCTATGAATGCCTCAAATGGAGCGCGAAGCACGAACGTTCGCGACTGGTGCGGTTGCTGATCGCGCCCGGGCTCGCGCTGCAGCGGCTGACGACCCGGGAGCCGGACGACGGCCAGCTCGAGGTGGCCATCCGTTCCATGGAAGAGGCCCTTGAGGAAAATGCCGGACACAAGGATGACCGGCTGGTCGTTTGAGAATAAAGGTAGGGTTTGGATATGCTGGAAAAAATAGAAGAATTGGAAAGACGCTACCAGGAGTTGGAATCACTCCTGTCCGATCCGGCGGTGCTGGGCAACCAGGTGGAGTTCCGGAGGCTGAGCAAGGAGCACTTCGATTTGTCGTCCCTGGTGGCGGCCTATCGAGACTACAAGAAGACGGTCTCGGAAATGGACGACAACCGGCTGCTTCTTGAGGAATCGGACCCGGAGATCCGGGAGATGGCCGAGACCGAACTGGAAGAGCAGGAAGCCAGGAGAGGCAGGCTTGAGGAAGAGATAAAATTCCTGCTCCTGCCCAAGGACCCCAATGACGACCGGAGCGTGGTCCTGGAAATCAGGGCCGGGACCGGCGGTGACGAAGCGGCCCTGTTCGCCGGGGACCTGTTCAGGATGTATTGCCGGTTCGCGGAGGCCAACCGCTGGAAGGTGGAGATCATATCCGCCTCCGAGTCGGACATGGGCGGCTTCAAGGAGGTCATTGCACTGGTCGAGGGTCAGGGAGTCTATGCCAGGCTCAAGTACGAGTCCGGTACCCACCGCGTTCAGCGGGTTCCCGACACCGAGGCCCAGGGCAGGATTCACACCAGCGCCTGTACCGTAGCCGTGCTGCCGGAGGCGCAGGATATCGATATCGACATCAACCCGGCAGACCTGAAGATCGATGTCTACCGTTCCTCGGGCGCGGGCGGCCAGCACGTCAACACGACCGATTCCGCCGTGCGCATCACCCACCTGCCGACCGGTATCGTCGTGGCGTGCCAGGAGGAGCGGAGCCAGATCAAGAACCGCGCCAAGGCCATGAAGGTCCTGAAGTCGCGCATCCTGGACATCATGCAGAGCGAGCAGAACGCCAAAATGGCCGCGGACCGGAAGCAGCAGGTGGGGAGCGGCGACCGGAGCGAGCGAATCCGGACCTACAATTTCCCCCAGGGGCGGATGACCGATCACCGCATCGGCCTGACCCTGTACCGCCTGGACGCCATAATGACCGGCGATATCGGCGAGATCGTCGATGCCCTGCGTACCCATTACCAGATGGAGGCGCTCAAGTCACAGAGCGAAGCGGCGTAACGGCGGGCAAAGGGCAAAAGGGGTGTAAATTCCCTAGAGTCGTGTGTAAGTGCTTATTGTCAATTAATTCCCTCTAGCCGTGTGCTTGGATTTTTTTTCGCGGAATTTTTATCCGTGTGCCTTGTGCCCTTTGCCCTTTGCCTGAATATATGATTGACACCTGGACGACACTTAAGGTCCTTACCTGGACCAAGGGTTATCTGACCGAGAAGGGGGTGGAGAACGCCCGTCTCGAAGCGGAATGGCTGTTGTGCGCCGCCTTGGGCATGGACCGGGTCGGTCTTTATGTCAATTTCGACAAGCCTCTGACGGCGGCGGAACTGTCCGCGTGCCGCGCTCTGGTGTCCCGGCGCGCGAGAAGAGAGCCGCTCCAGTACATCCTGGGCAGCCAGGATTTCTGCGGGCTGGATTTCGAAGTGGCGCCGGGCGTGCTGATCCCGCGCCACGACACGGAGACCCTGGTGCAGGAGGCGGCCGGAAGGTGCCCGTCGGCCGGCAGGGTGCTGGACATCGGGGTGGGCAGCGGTTGTATTGCCGTGGCTCTGGCAAAAGCGCTTCCCGGTATCGAGATGACCGGCTGTGACCCTTCGAGTGCGGCTCTGGAGCTGGCAGCGCGGAACGCAGGGCGCCACGGTGTTTCCCTGGCCCTTGTGGCCGGCTCGCTGTTCGAACCGTTCCCGGGGCGGATGTTCGACCTGATCGTGTCCAACCCGCCCTACATTCCCTCGGCAGACCTGGAAACGCTCCAGCCCGAAGTTCGGGATCATGAGCCGCGACAGGCGCTTGACGGGGGTGCGGACGGCCTCGATTTCTATCGGCGGATCATTCCTGAAGCACCGTACCATCTGGTTTCCGGCGGCTGGCTGCTGCTGGAGATCGGCATGGGCCAGGCGGCCGACGTCAGGGGGCTTTTTGAGGCGGCCGGCAGATTCACTGAAATTTTCTCCGCGCGGGATGCCGGCGGAATCGAGCGTGTCATCGGCGGAAGGAACTTCTGACAGCCTGACGAGCAACCCTTCGTCGAGCACGCGGCTCAACGCAGCGGGCAGGGAGCAGCAGAGTCCCACCCCATCAATAACGAGGTAATGCAGTGGACAAACTGATCATCAAGGGAGGGAAACGCCTGGCCGGGGATGTCATGGTCAGCGGTTCCAAGAACGCATCCCTTCCCATATTCATCGCGACCATCCTGGCGCCCGGCGCCCATGAGATCCGCAACGTTCCGTTCCTTCGGGATATCAACACCACCATAAAAGTGCTGGAGAGCCTCGGCGCAACCATCGAAGGGAGCGGCAATGTTGTCAGGATCGACACCTCGGGCCTGAACCGCCACGAGGCGACCTATGACCTGGTAAGGACCATGCGGGCTTCGGTCCTGGTGCTGGGGCCACTCCTGGCGCGCTTCGGCAAGGCACGGGTATCGCTGCCGGGGGGCTGCGCAATCGGCGCCCGCCCCATAAATCTCCACCTCAAGGGCCTGGAAGCCCTTGGCGCCGACATCACCCTCGAACACGGCTACGTGGAGGCGAAGGCGAGGAAACTCAAGGGGGCGAGAATCAATTTCGATGTTTCCACGGTCGGCGGGACCGAGCAGCTGATGATGGCCGCGGCGACTGCCAAGGGTGAAACCATACTGGAGAACGCAGCACGCGAGCCGGAAATCGCGGACCTGGCGGAAATGCTCACCAGCATGGGCGCCAGGATCGACGGCGCCGGAACCGACACTATCCGCATTACCGGCGTGAGCGAACTGCAGCCGGTTGTTCACTCGGTCATGCCCGACAGGATAGAGGCCGGCACGTTCATGACCGCTGCCGCAATCACCGGGGGTGACATCCGCATCCACGGCATGCGGCCGGACCATCTGGATGCCTTCATTTTCAAACTCCAGGACGCCGGGGTCGAAATCACCCACAAGGACAATATTGTCCGGGTGAAGGGTCCGCGCAAGATCAGGAGCGTCAACATCAAGACCAGGCCCTATCCCGGGTTCCCCACCGACATGCAGGCCCAGATGATGGCGCTTATGACGGTGGCCGACGGCACCAGCATGATCAGCGAGAACATTTTCGAGAACAGGTTCATGCATGTGTCCGAGCTGTTGCGTTTCGGGGCCGATATTTTCATCGAGGGCAACAGCGCCATGGTGAAAGGCGTGCGCAAGCTTTCCGGCGCTCCGGTCATGGCAACCGATCTCAGGGCATCGGCCTCGCTCATCCTGGCAGGGCTTGCCGCAGACAACACAACCGAGATCTCCCGGATCTACCATCTCGATCGCGGCTACGAAGCGATCGAGAAGAAGCTGTCCGGGTTGGGAGCGGATATTCAACGGGTCAAGGAAGGATAGCAAAGGCAGGCAAAAGGCAAAGGGCAAAAGGCAAAGGGCAAAAGGCAAAGGGCAAAAGGCAAAGGGCAAAGTGCAAAGGGCAAAGTGCAAAGGGCAAAGGGACATGAACTCCTAGGTCCTGACAATAGTGCCTTTAGCAATGTTTCCAAGAGAATGGAGTTTGTTTCTTGATTACGCTTTACTTCGGACCTTTTGCCTTGTGCCCTTTGCCTTGTGCCCGCTTTTAAGGTTTCAACATGAGCGACTTCATAACCATTGCCATACCCAAGGGCCGCATCCTCCAGGATTCGGTAGCCCTGTTCAAGAAGATCGGCATCAACTGCGAGGAACTTCTCTCCGATACCCGCAAGCTGGTATTCGAAGATCCGGTGCAGAAGATGCGCTACATGATCGTCCGGGCGACCGATGTCCCAACCTACGTGGAATACGGTTGCGCCGACCTGGGCATCGTGGGCAAGGACACGCTCATGGAACAGGAGAAGGACCTCTACGAGCCCCTCGACCTGAAGTTCGGCTACTGCCGGCTGGTCGTGGCCGAGCCCGCTGAGCTTTCGCGCGTCGACGACCCGGCGAGCTGGGCCAACATCCGCATTGCCACCAAGTATCCCAACGTCACGGAGAAATATTTTGCCGGCAAAGGCGTGCAGGTGGAGATCATAAAACTCTACGGCTCCATCGAGCTGGCACCCCTGGTGGGCCTGTCGGAACGGATCGTGGACCTGGTGTCCACCGGCGAGACGCTCCGCCAGAACGGCCTGGTCGAAGTGGACACCATCTCCGAGATCACCTGCCGCCTGATCGTGAACCGGGCCAGCCTCAAGACCCGACATACGAGGATAAGCGGGATACTGGCCGGACTTGAAAAGGTTTTATGATCGTTTTTTCTGCTAGCACG
Source organism: Geobacter sp. UBA5735 (assembly GCA_002419385.1). Taxonomy (GTDB): domain Bacteria; phylum Desulfobacterota; class Desulfuromonadia; order Geobacterales; family Geobacteraceae; genus RPRC01. Next base: position 30,440 of record DIFZ01000052.1, on the reverse strand, counting down.
CTGCTCCCCAAGATGTGGCTCGCCAGCCCTTCTCCATGAGGGAGAAGGTGACCTGAAAGGGCGGATGAGGGGTGGTTATTTTTATTGCTGTCAAGGATGCGGGACCTTGTGCTCTGCTCCGGAAACGGATTGCCAATGAAATTTCTTGATATGCGGGATACCGGTTTTGAAGAACAATTCGCCGCCATCCTTTCACGCGGTGAACAGGTAAGCAATGATGTGGAGGCGGCTGTCCTGGAGATCATCGCTGATGTCCGCTCTCGAGGCGATGCGGCCCTGCTGGACTATACGAAGCGCTTTGACCGTCTGGAGACGGATGCCGCTGGGCTGCTCGTTACCGGTGACGACATTGACCGCGCCTTCGCCGAAGTGGGTGAAGAGGATATTGCCGCACTCAGACTGGCTGTGGAACGGGTGACCCGCTTCCACGAAAAGCAGAAGCAGAAGAGTTGGCTCGACGCCGGAGAGGACGGCATCCTCCTGGGGCAGAAGGTCACGCCCCTGGAGCGGGTCGGCATCTATGTTCCGGGCGGAAAAGCGAGCTACCCCAGCAGCGTGATCATGAACGCCGTCCCGGCGCGGGTGGCCGGGGTGTCCGAGATCGTCATGGCCGTCCCCGCTCCCGGCGGCGAGGTCAATCCCCATGTCCTGGTTGCCGCACGGCTCTCCGGAGTGGACCGGATATTCCGCATGGGCGGCGCCCAGGCGATTGCCGCGCTGGCATACGGAACCGACACGATCCCCCGGGTGGACAAGATCACCGGTCCCGGGAACATTTATGTGGCCACCGCCAAAAAGCTGGTCTTCGGCCAGGTGGGGATCGACATGATCGCCGGACCCAGCGAGATCCTGGTCATCAGCGACGGCAGCGGTTCGCCGGTCCACGTGGCGGCCGACCTCCTGTCCCAGGCGGAACATGACCAACTGGCCTCGGCCATGCTGATCACCACCAGCCGTGCATTCGGCGAACAGGTCGTGGCAGAGGTGGAGCGGCAGCTCTGCCTGCTGAAGCGGGGTGAGATCGCCCGCGCATCCTGGAACGATTACGGGGTCGTCATGGTGGCAGGCTCCCTGCGGGAAGCACTGGACTTTGCCAACCGCCTGGCGCCCGAGCACCTGGAACTGGCGGTTACCGACCCCTTCGAGATCCTGCCGGCCATCCGCAACGCCGGCGCCATTTTCCTCGGGCATTTCACTCCGGAGTCGGCAGGGGACTACCTGGCGGGCCCGAACCACACGCTTCCCACTGCCGGCACTGCCCGGTTCTTCTCTCCCCTGTCGGTGGACGATTTCGTCAAGAAGTCGTCACTTATCTATTTTTCCCGGGGAGCCCTCGACAGGCTGGGCAGCGCTATCGTCCGCCTGGCCGAACTGGAAGGCCTGGATGCCCACGGCCGTTCGGTCAGCGTCAGAATGACAGACAGGAAGGATCCATGAACCCTCTGCGCCCCAACATAGCCTCAATGGCGGGATATGTCCCCGGCTTCCAGCCTCCCGACGGGGAAGCCTTCGTCAAGCTGAATTCCAACGAGAATCCCTATCCGCCGTCCCCGGCCGTGGTTGCGGCGATCCTGGACGAACTGGGAAAAGACGGGGCTTCGCTGCGCAGGTACCCCTGCGCGTCCAGCCGGAAGCTGCGCGAGATCGCCGGCCGGCTGTACGACTTCGATCCTTCCTGGGTCATCATGGCCAACGGCTCGGACGAAGTGCTCAACAACCTGATCCGGGCCTGCGCAGGGGAAGGGGATGAAATAGCCTATGTCCATCCATCCTATTCCTATTACGCAACCCTGGCCGAAATCCAGGGGGTGCGGGTCAGAACCTTCGGCCTGACGGACGGGTTCCGTATCGCCGGTTTTCCGGAGCGGTACGAAGGGAAGATATTCTTCCTCACCACCCCCAACGCACCGCTGGGGTTCGCTTTTCCCCTCGACTACATCGACGGGCTGGCGCGGCGCTGCGCGGGCATCCTGGTGGTCGACGAAGCATACGTTGACTTTGCCGATCACAACGCCCTCCATCTTCTGCAAAAACATGAGAACATGGTGGTGACCCGGACCCTTTCAAAGAGCTACTCCCTCGCCGGGATGCGGCTCGGCCTGGCCATCGCCCGGCCCGCGATCATCCAGGCTCTGGACAAGATCCGCGACCACTACAACCTTGACCGGCTTGCCCAGGCAGCGTGCGGTGCCGCTCTCCTGGACCAGGACTATTTCCGTCACTGCATCCGTAAGGTCCGCGAGACCAGGGAGTGGTTCTCCAACGAATTGCGGGGGCTGGGTTTCGCCGTGCTGCCGTCCCAGGGCAATTACGTGTTTGCCGCACCGCCGGACCGGAACGCCAAAAGGGTCTATGAAGGGCTGTCCCTGCGGCGCATACTGGTGCGCCATTTCACCGACCCCCTCCTCGCCCACGGCCTGCGCATCACCATCGGCACGCGTGAGGAGATGGAGCAGACCGTTTCCGCAATCAGGGAAATCGGCTGATCGAACAAGGAGGATTCATGCCAAGAACCGCCGTTGTGGAAAGAGTGACCAGGGAAACCCGCATCAGGCTCTCCCTCGGACTTGACGGTACCGGTGAGGCCACGGTCTGCACCTCGGTGCCGTTTCTCGATCACATGCTGGACCTGTTTGCCAGGCACGGCCTGTTCGATCTGCAGGTGGAGGCCCAGGGGGATGTCGATATCGACTTCCATCATACCGTGGAGGACATCGGCATCGTCATGGGCGAAGCATTGAAACGCGCCCTTGGCGGGAAAGAGGGTGTGTGCCGGTATGGCCAGGCCACGGTGCCCATGGACGAGACCCTTGTTTCCGCGACCATCGACCTGTCCGGCCGTCCGTACCTGTGCTTCAACGTTCCCCTGCCCAAGGTGAAGATCGGCGAGTTCGACGTGGAGCTGGCGCGTGAATTTTTCCAGGCGTTTGCCGGTACCGGCGGCCTGAATCTTCACCTGAACCTGGAGTACGGCGAAAATGTGCACCATATCGTGGAAGCGTGCTTCAAGGCGTTTGCCCGGGCGCTGGACGGGGCCACCCGCCTGGATTCCAGGATAACGGGCGTGCTCTCCACCAAGGGGCAACTGTAGGGGCAGGCCTCCGCCTGCGCGAATGAAGGGCACCCACAGGGGGGTGTCTACGAAGTCCCAATGAATTTATGATGCCGGTGATAATGATGTGCAGGAGATCAGGGATTTTTTGTCCTTAAGATAGCAGAGGTAGTGATGATAGCGATAATCGATTACGGCATGGGCAACCTGCGCTCGGTGCAGAAGGCCTTCGAGAAGGTCGGCTACGAGGCGCGGGTTACCTCCGATCCCAAGGTGGTGCTGGAGGCGGAGCGGGTAGTCCTTCCCGGTGTCGGCGCCTTCCGCGACTGCATCCGGAACCTGGAGGAGGGGGGGTTCATCGAGCCGATTCTCCGGGTGATCCGTGAGGGCCGGCCTTTCCTCGGCATCTGCCTCGGTCTGCAGCTGCTCTTTACCGAAAGCGAGGAGTTCGGCCTTCACCGAGGGCTGGATGTCATCCCGGGCAGGGTGGTCCGTTTTGCCGATGGGCTGAAGGACGGGGACGAAGACCTCAAGGTCCCCCACATGGGCTGGAACCAGCTTGCCATCAAGCGCCGGCCGCCGGCTCTCGCGGGAATTGCCGACGGCTCCAATTTCTATTTCGTGCATTCCTACTATGTCAAGCCGGATGACCCTTCTGTCGTGGCGACCACGACGGATTACGGCGGCGAATTCTGTTCCTCGGTCTGGAAGGACAACATCGTCGCCACCCAGTTCCATCCGGAAAAGTCCCAGGAAAAGGGGCTTGCCATCCTGAAAAACTTCGGAGAGATGAAATGATAGTTATCCCGGCCATAGACCTGAAGGACGGTCGGTGCGTCCGCCTGGAACAGGGGCTCATGGAGCGCGACACGGTTTTCTGCGACAGCCCTGCCGAACAGGCGCATGCCTGGCAGGAGCAGGGAGCTGAACTGCTCCATATCGTCGACCTCAACGGCGCTTTTGCCGGCGAGCCCAGGAACCGTTCCTCCATTGAGGAGATCGTCCGGGCTGTCACCATTCCCACCCAGCTGGGCGGGGGGATTCGCGACCTGGCCACGATCGAGGCCTATTTGTCCCTCGGCATCGGCAGGGTTATCCTGGGCACCGCTGCCCAACGGAACCCCCTTCTGGTCGAGGACGCATGCCGCCGTTTTCCCGGCCGCATCGTCGTGGGCATCGATGCCAAAAACGGCATGGTTGCCGTTCAGGGATGGGCGGAGGTGACCGACGTCTCCGCTCGCGAGCTGGCCTTGCGGTTCGAGGGGTACGGGGTGGCTGCCATCATTTATACTGACATCGCCCGTGACGGCATGCTCAGCGGGCCCAACATCGAGGCAACCCAGGAGCTGGCCGAAGCGATTTCAATTCCCGTCATCGCTTCGGGAGGCGTTTCGACCCTGGCCGATATAGCCGGCCTTATGGCGATTGAAGCGAGCGGCGTGACCGGAGTGATAACGGGCAAGGCACTGTACACCGGCGCGTTCAGCCTGGCCGATGCCATTGCGCTCACGAAAGAATGATTGATGGGCAGATTTCCGAACATTCCATTGTAGGGGCGCCCCCCTGTGAGCGCCCTTCGTCCGGGCAGGCATTGGGTCTTGCCGTTGCAGAAGTTGCTGGAGAGAATCGATGCTGACCAAGCGAATAATACCCTGTCTCGATGTGAAGGGGGGGCGGGTTGTCAAGGGGGTGCAGTTCCTGGAACTGCGCGATGCCGGCGATCCCGTCGAGATAGCAGAAATCTATGACCGCCAGGGTGCCGATGAACTGACGTTCCTCGACATAACCGCGTCATCTGACCAGCGGGATATACTCATCGACGTTGTGCGCCGGACTGCGGAGCGCGTCTTCATGCCGCTGACCGTGGGCGGCGGAGTCCGCGCTGTCGAGGATATCCGCAGACTGCTGAACGCGGGTGCGGACAAGGTTTCCATCAATACCGCCGCTGTCCATCGTCCCGAATTCGTCAAGGAGGCCGCGGAACGGTTCGGCTCCCAGTGCACCGTGGTGGCCATCGACGCCAGGCGGGTGCCGGGAGAGGACCGCTGGGAAGTCTATACTCATGGCGGCAGGAATGCTACCGGCATCGATGCCGTGGAGTGGGCTCAGCGGATGGAGGAATTCGGGGCCGGTGAGATTCTCCTGACCAGCATGGACTGCGACGGCACAAAGGACGGCTACGACCTGCCCCTGACCCGCACCGTAGTTGACGCTGTCGCCATCCCCGTGATTGCTTCGGGCGGTGTGGGTGGCCTGGAACACCTGTACGAGGGATTCACCGCCGGGGGCGCCAGCGCCTGCCTGGCAGCGTCGATTTTCCACTATCGCGAATACACGATCGGAGAGGCAAAGGAATATCTGCTACAGAAAGGCGTGGCGGTGAGGATATGATGTCAACCGGTGGCAGGGGAACAGCGCGCGGACATGCCGACAACATAGTCGATGCCCTCTACAGGGTTGTTCAGGAGCGGAAGTCAAATCCTTCCGATTCGTCGTATACGGTATCTCTCCTGCGAAAGGGAATCGACACCATTCTCAAGAAGATGGGCGAAGAGGCGGTAGAGCTGGTGATCGCCGGCAAGGGCGGGAACAGGGACGAAATCGTCTATGAAACCGCGGATCTGCTCTATCATCTGCTGGTATTGCTCGGCTACTATGATATCGAGCCGGAGGAAATCTACGCCGAGCTGCGACGACGCTTCGGCATCTCGGGGATTGAGGAAAAAGAATCCAGGAAGCGGTGATTTTTTTATCGCGACAGCAAAAAACGGAATATTTTTCTTGACAAGTTAAAATCCGATGTTATCATGGCTTTTCTTTACATTACCATCCCCTGTCCGCAGTTCGAAGTGACCATATAAGGACAAAATTCAAATATAGGAGGGAGGGGAATATGGATGCCGGGAGTAAGGGTAAAGGAAACTGAATCGTTTGAACTTGCGCTGAAACGATTCAAAAAACAGTGTGAAAAAGCCGGAATTCTATCTGAAGTCCGGAAGCGCGAACATTACGAAAAACCGAGTATCAAGAAGAAGAAAAAAGCAATCGCCGCCCGCAAACGGGCTTTGAAGAAGCAGCGGAAAATAATGGATTAGCATTTCCGGTGTTGCTGTACAAAATCTTTCGCGATGGAGAGTGGCTGATGCGGCATGCGTTCAGAACACCTTTTTCGTGACAGTCTTTCAAATACGCAGCTGGAAGGTGGGGGCAATCTCGACGATCTGCCCCTTCTTTCACTTTAAGGCTTTTTCCAGAGAGTGCGGAATGAACCTCGTTGATATCCTGATCTGGGTTGTTTTACTGGGCTTTGCGGTAAAAGGATTCATGAAAGGGCTGGTCAGGGAGGTTTGCTGTATTCTGGGGCTTGTCATTGGCGGCTGGGTCGCCTTTGCGTATTGCGGACCTGTCGCCGCTGCTGTCGGCTCCCATATACACCTTCCCCGTCTCGTGCTGCCTGCCCTCGCCTTCGGGCTGATCTTCGTGACAATCGGTTTGTTCTTCTTCTTTCTCGGGTACGTGCTGACCACTTTTTTCAAGATAATTCTTCTCGGAACCGTCAATCGCATGGCCGGCTTGTTCCTCGGATTGCTGGAGGGGGCTCTGGTGCTGAGCATCGTGCTGAGCCTGGCCGCTCGTGAACCGGCCCCGGAAAAAGTGCAACGGAGCGTTGCAGGATCGGCCTCGGCGAAACCCTTTGCCGTCTGCGGGACAGAGCTGCTTTCGTGGTGGAAGACGCCTGGACAGGAGCGGCAGGACAGGGTGCCGCTCCCCTCGAAGCGTCCGGTACGCGGCGGGCGGCAGAACGGTTCGGGCATGTCTTCATGACTGGTGGCACACGATGATTCCTGATGAAAAAGTTCGCGAAGTCCGCGAGCGGGCTTCCATTCTGGAAGTCATAGCCGAGTATGTCGGGCTGAAAAAGTCCGGTGTCAACTATCTGGGGCTCTGTCCGTTTCATACGGAAAAAACGCCGTCGTTCAACGTGAATCCGGCGAAAGGTATTTACCATTGTTTCGGCTGCGGCGTCGGCGGGGACGTCGTGAGCTTTATCATGCGCATTGAGGGCATGGCTTTTCCGGAAGCTGTCCGCTTCCTGGCGCGCAGGGTGGGGGTGGAAATCCCCGACCGGCCCCAGACTGACGCAGAAAAGCGCCGGGCGGACGAACGCGAACATCTCTACGAGGTTCACGAAACAGCGGTCCGCTACTATGAAAAGGTCCTGCTGGAGAGTAAGGCGGGCGAGCCCGGTCGCGCATACCTGCAGCGCAGGGGTGTTGACGGTGAGACCGCGCGTGTATACCGGCTCGGTTTTGCACCTGATTCCTGGGATGGCTTGGCACGATATTTGGAAAGAAAAAGAATCCCCCTTGAGGAAGCCGAAAAAATCGGTCTCCTGCGGAGGAGGGACAGGGGCGGCTACTACGACGGTTTCAGGAACCGGTTGCTGTTCCCCATCACCGACTTGCAGGGCCGTCCCATAGGCTTCGGCGGCAGGGTCCTGGACGACTCCCTGCCCAAGTACCTCAACTCGCCCGAGTCGCCGATCTATCGCAAGAGCGATGTGCTGTTCGGCATGGGAACGGCAAAGCACGCCATCAGGGAGAAGGGCGAGGCGTTCATCGTCGAGGGGTATTTTGACCATCTGGCCCTGTTTCGCGCCGGTTTCCGCAATGTGGTCGCAACCTGCGGAACCGCGCTTACCGAGAGCCATCTCAAGCTGTTGAAACGCTTTGCCGGTAAGGCCCTGCTCCTGTTCGACGCCGACAAGGCCGGGAAAAAGGCGACGCTCAGGGCCATGGACCTGTTCCTGGAAGGAGGTTTTCCGGCCTCGGTCGTCCAGATGCCCCCCGATGAAGACCCGGACACGTTTCTGGAGCGGTACGGTGTCGAGTCCTTCACCAGAGTGGTTGGTGAAGCCAAGCCGGTCTTCGAGTTCTTCTTCCGTGATCTGTGCCGTCAGCATGAAATCGGCAGTGTGGAGGGCAAGGTTGCGATCCTGTCGGAGCTCACGCCCCGTCTCGGCAAGATTGCCGACCAGGTTGAGCGGGACCTGTATGTCAGAGAGATTGCACGAGTACTGGCCATAGAGGAAAGCGACGTCAGACGGAAGGCGGGCAGGGCTGCGGCTCCCGGTCCTCCGGCTAAAGCGCGGGTGAACAGAGTTGTCGGCGCGGAGGAAATGTTGCTTTCCCTGATGGGGAAATATACCGAAATAGTCCATCTTGTCGCCGATTTCGGGCCGGAGCGTATTTTCAGTCCGGCACTGCTGCCCATGGCTGAGGATATCGTGTCCCGGGTCGTTGCCGGGGCTGCTATTGACTGGTCGGAAATACTCGATAGAGTGGTATCGGGCGAAGAGCGCAGCCGGCTTGCCGCACTGCTGGTCGAGGAGGACCACCTCGAAGCGATGGATGTGCGCAAGGCGTTCGAGCAGTGCTGTCAGACATTGGAGAAAATTGCCCTGAAAGAAATCAGGGCATTGAGGATGAGGCTGGCACAGACGGATCCCGACAGCGATGAATTCCAGACACTGTTGAAGAGGATCGATTCCCTGCGTGCCAGGAAATCCCGCATGACATAGACTACTAACCAGTTTCGATTGTGGTAATAACGAGGTGAACCGGATGGCGAAAAAGAGCATGGATGAAGTGAAACATCTGATCGACCTGGGAAAAGAGAAGGGTTTCCTGACCTATGACGAGGTCAATGACCTGCTTCCCCCGGACATCGTGTCCTCGGATCAGATCGACGATGTGATGAGCATGTTCGGCGAGATGGATATAGAGGTGGTAGACTCGGCGCAGAAGGTCAAGATCCCCAAGGTGAAGCTGGACCTGGACGAAGAAGAGGAGCTGGAAGGCGAGCAGGACGAGATGGAGTTCGAGCCCGGTGTGCTGGGACGGACGAGCGATCCCGTCAGGATGTATCTTCGCGAGATGGGGTCAGTGTCCCTGCTGACCCGCGAGGGGGAAGTGGAGATCGCGAAACGGATCGAGGAGGGCGACCGAGATGTGGCACGGGTTATCTACACAACGCCGATCACGGTAAAAGAGGTCATGGCGCTCGGTGACATGCTGGAGAAGTTCCAGATCTCCGCGGCCGAAATCAGCAAAGAGGTCGAAGAGGAGGAGCTGGAGGAGGACGAGGAGGACCTGCAGAAGAGCAGGCTGCTCGGGGTCATCAACGACATACGGGATTGCGATGCCCGGATCACGGAACTGAAGGCCGTGGCCGGTGATGTGTCCCGTTCCCCAGCCGAGCATGAGAATGCGCACCGGGAGATGTCCGAGGTGAGAGCCAGGACGGCTGAGCTTCTGAAATCGTTGCGCCTCAAGGACAGGCATATTGAAAGGGTCGCGCAGCGCCTGAAGGAACTGGCCGGAAAGGTCGAACTGCAGATGCGGGAGGTCGACGAACTGGGCCGCGCAGCAGGCCTGTCACGTGAGGAGCTCATTGAAATCAGCAGCGTTCTCAGGGAGAGCGGCGAGCTGAGCCGGGACCTGCTGGAGAGGCTGCACGCTTCGCCGGAAGAAGCAGCCAAAAGGGAGAAGAGACTCAGATCCGCGATCAGGAAGCTGGACAAGGTCGAGCATGAGTCGGGGTTCCAGGCTGTGGAGCTGTCCAGGGAAATCCGGGCCATCGAAGAGGGCGAGCGCAAGGCCAAGGAGGCCAAGTCGGAACTGGTGGAGGCGAACCTCCGGCTGGTGGTCTCCATTGCCAAGAAATACACAAATCGCGGGCTCCAGTTCCTCGACCTGATCCAGGAGGGGAACATCGGCCTGATGAAGGCGGTGGACAAGTTCGAATACCAGCGCGGCTACAAGTTTTCCACCTATGCCACCTGGTGGATCCGGCAGGCCATAACCCGGGCCATAGCAGACCAGGCCAGGACGATCCGTATTCCGGTTCATATGATCGAGACCATAAACAAGCTGATACGCACCAGCCGTCAGCTGGTCCAGGAGATCGGCCGCGAACCTTCGCCGGAGGAGATCGCGGAACGGATGAGCCTGCCGCTGGACAAAGTGCGCAAGGTCCTGAAAATAGCCAAAGAGCCGATCTCTCTGGAAACCCCCATCGGGGAAGAGGAAGATTCCCACTTGGGCGATTTCATCGAGGACAAGGGCGTCGTTTCGCCGCTGGAGGCTGTCATCAAGGCCAACCTCTCGGAGCAGACCGCCCGGGTGCTTTCCAGTCTCACCCCGCGTGAGGAAAAGGTCCTGAGGATGCGCTTCGGCATCGGCGAGAAGAGCGACCACACCCTGGAGGAAGTGGGGCAGAATTTCGAGGTCACGCGTGAGCGCATCCGGCAGATCGAGGCCAAGGCGCTGCGCAAGCTGCGCCACCCCAGCAGGAGCAAGAAGCTGAAGAGCTTCGTGGAGTAGCGACCTACCCCCCGCCCCCCTTGTATCGTACAAGGGGGGCGGATGGTCAAGCAGTACGGCCGTGCCGAAAGATCGGCATGGCCTTTTTTTCAGCTCATCTATATGTGAGGAGGCAGCATGCAATTCTTTGCCACTGCGGCAAAAGGTCTGGAAGAACTGGTCGCAGCTGAGCTGGCAGGGTTGGGCATTCGGCAGCCGATGGTGGAGAAGGGCGGCGTACGCTTCTCGGGGGACCTTGCGGACTGCTACCGGGCCAACCTCTGGCTGCGCACGGCACAGCGGATCCTGCTGCCCTTGGGCGAGTTCCCGTGCGACACCCAGCAGATGCTCTATGAACGGGTCCGGGAGCTCCCCTGGTTGAGCTACCTGAATCCCGACATGACACTGGCGGTCAGCTGCAACCTGCGCGATTCTTCACTGAAGCATTCAGGCTTCGTCGCCCTCAAGACCAAGGATGCCATTGTGGACGCCATCCGTGACCGCTGCGGCCGCAGGCCCAGCGTGGACGCGCGCGACCCCGACCTGCTGGTCAACGTCCACCTGGTCCGCAACCGCTGCACCATCAGCCTCGATACCTCGGGCACCGGCCTGGACAAGAGGGGCTACCGGCTGGACCGGAAAGAGGCCCCGCTCAGGGAAACCCTTGCCGCAGCCATTATCGGCCTTACCGGGTGGGACGCCACGGCTCCGCTGGTTGACCCTATGTGCGGGGCAGGCACGATCCCCATCGAGGCGGCGCTCAAGGCGTCAGGACGCCCGCCGGGACTCACCCGCACGGGGTTCGGCTTCCAGCGCTGGCCCGGCTTCGCTCCCGGCGTCTGGCAGGGCCTGCTCGACGAGGCCCGGAGCCGGTTTCGCGACTCCGTCCCGGCGCCTATCATCGGCAGCGACGCTTCGGCCGGAGCCATACGCAGCGCCTGCCGCAACGGCGACAGGGCAGGGGTGGACCGACTGATCGATTTCCGTGTCGGAGAACTGAACAGGTTCATCCCGCCGGAACAGACGGGTGTCCTGGTCTTCAACCCACCCTACGGTGTCAGGCTCGGTGAGGAAGAAGCCCTCAAACCGCTCTACCGGGAGATCGGCGATGTCATGAAACGCCGTTTCTCCGGCTATACCGCCTATCTCCTGACCGGCAGCCCGGAACTGGCCAAGCATGTGGGACTGAAGGCATCCCGCAGGATCGTGCTCTTCAACGGCCCGATCGAGTGCCGACTGTTGCGCTTCGAACTCTATTGAGCCGGCTTGCCCGACGATTATCGTTCTTCCTTCCTCTGTTCGTGTTTTCATTCCAATAGTGCCACGGCAACTGTTCTATAATAGAAAAATGTTCTGAAAAATAACATAGCGATGTGCTGAGCATTCCAGTGTGAAGCCCGCAGATATTTCATGGGGCTGGAAAAAACGTCCCTAAATTGAACATCGTTTAAGCGGAACGGCCGTCAACTGCTCCCTGGATACGCCAAAACATGTTGGCACCCTAATTGCTTTGTAACAAAACAACGTTTTGACCTGTCCGGGTGGCCGGGTGTGGGATTTCCTGATTCCCTGGGGATGTCCTCCCGGTTGGTGGACCTCCCGGATTCAATGTTTTGTCGAAAAACTTTACGAAAGGGGGGATTCCGGGGCGTAGATTGTAAGATGTCTGGTGGTGTTTTGTCATGTAAGGAAGTGTGTTGACGGGTAACATTATTTTATTTGAGGGAGGAAAAAAGGATGACGTTAGTACTGCTTGCAACAATCGCGATGTTGTGGTTCCCGATCGGGATGTTTTACCTCGGCCATGGTGAAGGACGGACCTGCGGGTTTATTGCTGGTGTTGTCGGTGTTACCGTGATAGCAGGCGGCCTCATGCAGGCCACGCCTATGTTCGGCAGTGATGCATTTACCGCGACCCTGCTGATTCCCTTTGGCGTTGTGTACTGTACTATCTGCTACATCATTCTGTCCGGGGTCGAAGACCTGCGTTCATTGGGTTGGCTCTGTATAATGATGACGGTTATTCTGGCAATCGCCTCTTACTTCTTCTTCACCGGCGCCGGCGTCAAACCGGATGGTACGACCTTTATCGGCATCAGCAACTTCTTCGGCGCTGCAATGGGTATTTTCGCCATCCTGACGATCACGATCTGGATGGTTACCTATGGCAAAGCCTCTGCGAAACTGCTTGGCTGGATGCTGGTTATCCTGTCACTCGTGGGACTCATACTGCCTACGTATTCTCTCCTCGGATACGGCAAGCTGCCCTTCTAATGCAACCAACATGATGTGCTCTGGAAACCGCCTGACCCCTTGCCCGGGGCAGGCGGTTTTTTTTCGCTGATCTCTCCGGGCCTTTGCCGCATTTCAGGGACAGGTCCGAATCTCTCTGATTGCCGTTTTTTTTACGGCTGTTTTTTTGTCTGCGCCCGCTTTTAATGAGAGATATGGATTGCATTTATTCCGCTGCCTGCTACAATGATTCCTCAATGAAGCCCGATCGGCTTTCATAATTTTCGAAGGGAAGGGAGTATCACGATGCCTAAGTACGTTATCGAGAGAGAAATACCGGGTGCGGGTAATATCAGTGCTGAAGACATGCAGGGAATTTCCCAGAAGTCGTGCAGCGTCCTGAACGAGCTCGGCCCGTCGGTCCAGTGGGTACAGAGCTACGTGACCGAAGACAAGATCTACTGCATCTACATCGCTCCCAACAAGGAAATGGTGCTGGAGCACGCCAAGCGTGGCGGATTTCCGGCCAACAGCGTGTCCCAAGTCAAGAGGATGATCGACCCTACAACGGCTGAATAGGCCGAATCGGGTCTCAAGACCCAGGTTCCGGAGGGGCAGGCCTCTGTGCCTTCCCGATTAAAGGGCGCCCACAGGAGGACGCCCCCACCGTGCCACACCCCGACCACCTCTCGTCAAGGGAAAGGGGCACACGATTCCGGAAAAACCATCGTGTGCCGCAAACCAGGAATTTCCGTCCAGGCCCGTACGTGCAGTGCGGGCCTGTTTCTGTTCGGTCCGCTGTCTTCACTATTGACAAACAGAGAACTTATGGGCTAGGTTTCGATCCAGGCACTGGTTTCTACAGAAGAGGAGAATGAATGCGCAAACAGGGTTCCGGGGCTGAAAACCTCAGGGATGTAAGGATCACCCGCGACTACACCAAACATGCGGAGGGTTCCGTGCTGGTGGAATTCGGCGATACCAGGGTGATCTGCACCGCTTCCGTGGAGGATGGCGTACCCCCGTTCCTGCGCGGCAAGGGGAGCGGATGGCTGACCGCGGAGTACTCCATGCTGCCGCGGGCAACCCAGACCCGTTCGCCGCGGGAATCTTCCCGCGGAAGGGTCGGTGGGCGCACCCACGAAATACAGCGTCTGATCGGCCGTTCACTGCGGGCGGTAACGGACCTGACACTCCTCGGCGAACGGACCATCTATATCGACTGCGACGTCATCCAGGCCGACGGCGGCACCCGCACCGCGTCAATTACCGGCGCTTTCGTCGCTCTTTCCGATGCGGTGCGCAAGCTGACCTCAACCGGGGTCCTGAAACGCGATCCCATCCTGGAGTCGGTCGCCGCGGTCAGCGTCGGCATTGTCGACGGCGTGATACTTCTGGACCTGAACTATGAGGAGGATTCTTCGGCCGAGGTGGATATGAATTTCGTCATGACGGCATCCAACCGCTTCGTCGAAGTCCAGGGGACGGCTGAGTCGAAGCCGTTCGGCATCGAGGAGATGGATGCCATGCGCGCACTGGCCATCTCCGGCATAACCAGGCTGTTCGAGATCCAGCGCAAGGTTCTTGCGGCATGAAAGAGCTCCTGGTTGCCAGCGGCAACAAGGGAAAGCTCCTGGAGATCGGCAGGATCCTCGACGGTTGCGTCGGACGGATCCGTTCGGCCGCGGATTACCCCGGCCTGCCTTCCGTCGTCGAGGACGGTGCGACCTTCGAGGCCAACGCCCGCAAGAAGGCCCTGAGCGCCGCGCTTGCGACGGGCGTGCCTGCGCTGGCCGACGATTCGGGCCTGGTGGTGGATGCTCTCGATGGCCGTCCGGGAATCTTTTCCGCCCGCTTTGCCGGTGAGGGGGCCGGGGATGCCGAGAACAACGCCATGCTGCTTCGTGAGCTGAAAGGCGTTCCTCGCGAACAGCGGCGAGCCGCCTTCCACTGTGTCGTGGCTCTCTGTCTTCCGGATGGAACCTGCGCTACTTTTGACGGTGAGCTGCGGGGAATGATCCTCGAAGAGCCGAGGGGAAGCGGCGGTTTCGGGTATGACCCGCTGTTCCTGGTGCCGGAATACGGCAAGACCCTGGCGGAGTTGGCCCTCGATATCAAGAACGGCATCAGCCACCGGGGAAAGGCCCTGGAAAAGTTGCGGAAATTTCTTTTGTCAGAGAACTGCTGGCCTGGCATGGAAAATTTCCTTGCACTGCGACGTCCGGCATGATATAAATATGCTCTTTTCTGCGGGGTGTAGCGCAGCCTGGCTAGCGCACCTGCCTTGGGAGCAGGGGGCCGGAGGTTCGAATCCTCTCACCCCGACCAGTAAGCGCCTGTAGCTCAGTTGGATAGAGCAACGGACTTCTAATCCGTAGGTCAGAGGTTCGAATCCTCTCAGGCGTGCCAGTTGAAACAAGATATGGTGGCTGTGGTGAAGCGGTTAACACAAACGACTGTGACTCGTTCATCCGTGGGTTCGAATCCCATCAGCCACCCCATTTTCCCAGAGCCCCGTGTATGCGGGGCTTACTCATATTAGAGGCATTCGATCTGCGAGAGTGGCGGAACTGGCAGACGCACTGGACTTAGGATCCAGCGGGCAACCGTGGGGGTTCAACTCCCCCCTCTCGCACCAGCCGCCCCCGCCTGCCCGTGGCAGCGCCATCCGGCAGCGCCTCTGATTATCCCGAAAACACTGCCGTGATTCCGAATACATTACGAAGAGAGGTCAGTTCATGCTTGTCAATGTCGAGAATGTCAGCCCGGTAAAAAAGAAACTCTCGTTTGAGATCCCGTCCGAAAAGGTGTCCCGTGAAATCGACAAGGTTTACGGGCAGATACAGAGAAACGCCGCCATAAAAGGCTTCAGGAAGGGAAAGGTCCCGCAGCCGATTATTGAAAAATATTACAGCGACAGGATGGAATCCGATGTTCTGAAAAATCTGGTCAATGAGACCTATACCAAGGCGCTCGTGGAGAAGAAGATCGTTCCGGTCTCCACTCCCGATTTCGAAAGCGGGGACCTCAAGCGGGGAGAATCCTTCAGCTACACGGTGACGTTTGAAACCGCTCCGGAAATAGAGGTGAAGGATTACACCGGTTTGCAGCTCGAAAAACGCCGGTTTACGCCCAACCAGGAGGTCGTGGACGGCCGCATCAAGGAACTCAGGGAAGGGATGGCCCAACTGAAGGTCGTCGAGGAGGCGCGCCCGGCCGCCAAAGACGATTTCGTCATGATCGATTTCAAGGGCTATCTCGACGGGGTGCCTTTTGAGCGCGGAGAGGCGGTCGATTACCTGCTGCAGCTCGGCTCCAACCACTTCATCCCCGGATTCGAAGATCAGGTGGTAGGCATGGCTGTCGGTGATAATAAGGAAATCGCCGTCACCTTCCCGGCTGAGTACGGGGTACCGCACCTGGCCGGCAAGCCGGTGACCTTCGAGGTCACGCTCAAGGAGATCAAGGCCAAGGATCTGCCCGCTCTCGACGATGATTTCGCCCGTCAGTTCGGCCCCTATGAGACCATGGATCAGTTGACGGCGAAAATCAGCGAGGTGTTCGAAAAGGAAGAGCTGCAGAAGATCGAAAGCGAGCTGAAGGATGCGGCTGTGAAGGCCCTCATCGCCAGGCACGAATTCGAGGTTCCCGAAGCGATGGTGGAGAAGCAGCAGACGTCTCTCATCGAGAACATGAGGCTCAATCTCAAGTCCCGGAACCTGGATTTCGATAAAATCGGCACCAGTGAAGAGACCATCAGGGCTCAGTCACGGGATGTGGCGGTAAGCCAGGTGAAAGGTTCTTTACTTCTTGCAGCTGTTGCCGATAAGGAAGAAATCAAGGTCGAGGACGCCGAGGTGGAAGGGAAAATCAGGGACATTGCGGTAGAGTCCAACAAGGATTTCGAAGAGATCAGCGCTCTGTATGCCGCGAACCCCTACGCGAAAGACACGCTCCTCATGCAGCTCAGGGAGGACAAGGTCATCGATTTTCTCATAAAAAATGCCACCGTGGCGGAAGTCGATACCCTCCCGGAGAAACATTAACAAATTGGAGGTTGTATGCTGGTACCCATTGTTGTCGAGCAAAGCGGCAGAGGCGAGCGGTCATACGACATCTATTCCCGGCTGCTGAAGGACAGGATCATATTCCTCGGCGGATCCATAGACGACCACGTCGCCAATCTCATCATAGCCCAGCTCCTCTTTCTCGAGGCTGAAGATCCTGACAAGGACATCCACCTCTACATCAATTCGCCGGGCGGTGTCGTGACTTCGGGAATGGCGGTCTACGATACCATGAGGTACATCAAGGCGCCGGTGTCCACCATCTGCGTAGGTCAGGCCGCATCGATGGCGGCACTGCTGCTCGCCGCGGGTGAAAACGGCAAGCGCTACAGCCTGGCCAATTCCCGGATCATGATCCACCAGCCGCTGGGCGGTTTCCAGGGGCAGGCGACCGACATCCATATCCATGCCCAGGAAATCCTGCGCATGAAGGAGACCCTGAACCGGATGCTCGCCGAACATTCCGGCCAGACCTACGAAAAGGTCACGGCGGATACGGAGCGGGATTACTTTATGTCTGGCGAAGAAGCGAAATCTTATGGTATCATTGACGATATAGTATCGAGGAATGTCGCGACAGGAGGTTCCCGATGAATCGGCGTGATGACAGATCCAACAACCTGACCTGTTCGTTCTGCGGCAAAAGCCAGGATGAAGTGAAGAAGCTTATTGCCGGGCCTACAGTCTACATATGCGACGAGTGCATCGAGCTCTGCAATGACATCATTGCCGAGGAAACAAAGCTCGAAGAGGCGATGGCCCCCGATGTCCGCAAGCTTCCCAAGCCCAAGGAGATCAGGGAGGTGCTGGACGAGTACGTCATCGGCCAGGAACGTGCCAAGAAAATCCTCGCGGTCGCCGTCTACAACCACTACAAGCGGATCGAGATGGTGAAAAAGCCGGGTGAAGTGGAGATGCAGAAGAGCAACATCCTGCTCCTGGGCCCCACCGGTTCGGGCAAGACCCTGCTGGCCCAGACCCTGGCCAGGATCCTCAAGGTCCCGTTCGCCATGGCCGATGCGACCAATCTGACAGAGGCGGGATACGTGGGCGAGGATGTGGAGAACATCATCCTCAATCTCCTCCAGGCAGCGGATTACGATGTGGAAAAGGCCCAGAAGGGCATCATCTATATCGACGAGATCGATAAGATCGCCCGCAAGTCCGATTCCCCCTCCATTACCAGGGACGTTTCCGGCGAGGGCGTGCAGCAGGCGCTGCTGAAGATAATCGAGGGGACCGTGGCGAGCGTTCCGCCCAAAGGCGGCCGCAAGCATCCCCAGCAGGAGTTTCTCAAGGTCGATACCACCGACATCCTGTTCATCTGCGGCGGTGCATTTTCCGGTCTCGACAACATCCTCCAGCAGCGTATCGGCGTGAAAACCCTCGGTTTCGGCGCGGACGTGAAAAAGAAGGAAGAAAAGCGCGCCGGTGAACTGCTTTCCGAGGTTACCCCGGAAGACCTCCTCAGGTTCGGGTTCATTCCCGAGTTCATCGGCCGGCTCCCGGTGCTGGCAACCCTGAGCGAGCTGGACGAGGAGGCCATGGTCCAGATCCTCAAGGAGCCGAAGAACGCCTTGATTAAACAGTATCAGAAGCTGTTCGAGATGGAGCACGTGAAGCTCAAGTTCACCGACGGCTCACTGGTGGCGATCGCCAAGGAGGCGTTGAAGCGCAAAACGGGAGCCAGGGGGCTCCGCTCCATTCTTGAAAACGCCATGCTCGACGTCATGTACGACATTCCTTCCCAATCCCTGGTGAAGGAGGTCGTCATCCACGAGGATGTCATCAACAACAAGGAAAAACCGATCATCGTCTATGAAAATGTCGCGGAATCGGCATGAGGCACGGATAGAGAGCATGAGCGCGAAAACACCTGCTGCAGATATACAGAGAGGGAATCTGTCGAGATTCCCTCTTTTGCCATTACGCGACATTTCCGTCTTCCCCCACATGGTCGTGCCCCTCTTCGTGGGCAGGGAAAAGTCGATTCATGCCCTTCAGGCAGCGATGGACGGCAGCAGGCACATTTTCCTCGCTGCACAGAAAAACGCGCAGACCGACGATCCCGGGCAGGACGACATCCATGTCAACGGCACCGTCTGCCGCATCATCCAGCTCCTGAACCTGCCCGACCGCAACGTGAAGGTGCTCGTGGAAGGCAGGCGGCGGGGAACCATACGGCGTTTCCTGCCGGGAGAAACCTACTTCATGGTGGAGATCGAAGAGGTGCGCGAAACCATCCCGGTCGATGCCGAGCAGGAAGCACTGATGCGCGGGGTGAAGTCGACGTTTGAAACCTATGCGTCGCTTACCAAGAAGATCCCGCAGGATACGGTCAGCACGGTCAGCCAGATCAGCGAACCTTCCCGGCTGGCGGACACGGTAGCATCCCATCTTGCCCTGAAGATGGATGACAAGCAGGAGCTTCTTGCCATTGCTTCGCCGCCATCCAGGCTCGAACGGCTGCTCGTGCTCATGGAATCGGAGATCGAGATCCTGCAGATCGAGAAGAAGATCCATGCCCGTGTCAAGCGGCAGATGGAGAAAACCCAGAAGGAGTATTATCTCAACGAGCAGATGAAGGCTATCCAGAAGGAACTGGGCGGCAAAGACGACTTCAGGCAGGAGATTCTCGACCTCGAAGGGAAAATCAGCACGGGCCGCATGTCCGAAGAGGCGAAAAACAAGGCGCTCGGCGAATTGAAGAAGCTCAGGCTCATGTCCCCCGCGTCGGCCGAGGCCGCGGTTGTCAGAAATTACGTCGACTGGCTGGTTTCTTTGCCGTGGGGCTCCTTCTCCGAGGAAAAGACGGATATCGTCGAGGCGGAAAATATCCTCGACGCCGATCATTTCGGGTTGGAAAAAGTCAAGGAGCGCATCCTCGAATACCTTTCCGTGGCGGCTCTCCTGCAGAAGATGAACGGTCCGATAATCTGCCTGGTGGGACCGCCGGGAGTGGGCAAAACCTCCCTTGCCCGCTCCATCGCCAGGGCAACGGGGCGTTCCTTTGTCAAAATGTCCCTGGGAGGGTTGCGGGACGAGGCTGAAATCAGGGGGCACCGAAGGACCTATGTGGGCGCGATGCCCGGCAAGATCATCCTCAACCTGAAAAAGGCGGGCACCGGCAACCCCCTGTTCCTGCTGGACGAACTGGACAAGATGAGCTCCGACTTCCGCGGAGACCCGGCTTCGGCACTCCTGGAAGTGCTGGATCCCGAGCAGAACCACGTTTTCAACGATCATTTCCTCGATGTGGACTATGATCTCTCCCGGGTTATGTTCATAACCACGGCCAATTCCCTCCATACCATACCCCGACCGCTTCTGGACCGGCTGGAGGTGATACGCATCGAGGGGTATACGGAACTGGAGAAACTGGCCATTGCGGAAAGGTATCTGGTCCCCAAGCAGATTGCAGGGCACGGGTTGTCTTCGTCAAAGGTTTCCTTCTCGCACGAAGCCCTGACGGAGCTCATCCGTTTTTACACCCGCGAGGCCGGAGTCCGGCACCTGGAGCGTGAAATAGCCGGGCTGTGCCGGAAGGTCGCCCACAGGGCGGTAAAGGGCGCTCTGCGCAAGATCGTTCTCCGCCCCAGCCATGTCCGTGACATGCTGGGGCCGCAGCGCTTCAGCCACGGCAGTGCCGATGACAAGGATGCTGTCGGGGTGGTTTCCGGGCTTGCCTGGACCGAAACCGGCGGCGAACTGCTCAATATCGAGGTGACGGTGCTGCCGGGCAAGGGAAAGCTGACCATCACGGGGAAACTGGGCGAAGTGATGCAGGAGTCGGCACAGGCAGCACTGACCTACGTGCGTTCCCGGGCCGTGTACCTGGGGCTGGAGAGGGAATTCTACCAGAACGTGGAGATCCACATTCATGTCCCGGAAGGCGCCATTCCCAAGGACGGCCCTTCAGCCGGCATAACCATGGCCACTGCCCTCACCTCAGCACTGACCTGCCGCCCGGTCCGGCGTGACTGCGCCATGACCGGAGAGGTTACGCTGCGCGGCACGGTGCTCCCCATCGGGGGATTGAAGGAGAAGATCCTCGCTGCCAGGAGGGGCACCATGAAAACGGTCATCATTCCGGAAGCCAACCGGAAGGATCTGGAAGAGATCCCGAAGGAAGTGGTGGCGGGCATTCGCATCCACTTGGTGAATCACATGGATGAGGTCATTGACCGGGCGCTGACCGGCACGGCGGTCATGCCGGAGGTCCTTCGCCCGCGTGAGGAAACGCCGGCACTTGGCGAGGGCTCCGTGACAGCCCATTGAGAAAGGTTTTTCCTTGCCGGGTGTGGCAAAAATCGCTTGACACCGAAACTACCCGCTGTTATAACTATGCCTCGTTTGCCGTGACATATTACACAGATTGTCTTCGGGGAGGTTGCGAGTGACTAAAGCGGAACTGATTGCTGCTGTTGCGGATGGGGCCGGGCTGACGAAAGTGGAAGCCGACAAGGTATTGAAGTCCCTGCTGGAAAGCGTGGCCGCCTGCCTGAAAAAGGGTGACAAGCTCAGCCTGGTCGGCTTCGGCGCCTTCAGCACGGTCAAGCGTGCTGCCCGCAAGGGGCAGAACCCGCAAACGGGGAAAAAGATTTCCATACCCGCCACCGTGTCACCCAAGTTCAAGCCGGGCAAGGCCCTGAAGGAACTGGTGAACACCCCGGCCAAGAAAAAGAAATAATCGGAACATTTCGGGGTCGTAGTTAAGTCGGTTATAACGCCGGCCTGTCACGCCGGAGGCCGCGGGTTCGAGTCCCGTCGACCCCGCCATTTCGAAGGGCGAATAGCTCAGCTGGGAGAGCGCCAGCCTTACAAGCTGGATGTCACAGGTTCGATCCCTGTTTCGCCCACCATGTCACCACAAGGGATTGATCCCTTTTATGAAAACATCCTGTTGAAGAAGTCTGTCGGGGGGTCGTAGTTAAGTCGGTTATAACGCCGGCCTGTCACGCCGGAGGCCGCGGGTTCGAGTCCCGTCGACCCCGCCAGAATTTCGGAGGCCATGCATGAGCATGGCCTTTTTTCATGAAATCTGCCCAAGCTGCCTTACGGCAGCCCCTTTCCCTTGACTTACTCCAGGAAAAAACGTATTCTTGCCAATAATTTTCTAATAATTACGGTTTCCGGAACCGCGGCATGCAGCCCGTCTCCGGGACTGGGAACTGTGGACATGATAGTTGTCGTAATACCGACTTACAATGAGTGCGAAAACATAATCAGGCTGATACCGGAGGTCCTGGCTCAGGACGCGGGAATTCACGTCCTGGTCGTGGACGACAACTCGCCGGACGGGACGGGAGATGCCGTTGCCGCACTGGCTGACGGTAACCAGCGGATACACCTCATGCGCCGCGATGCCAAGAAGGGCCTGGGTTCGGCATACCGGGAAGGTTTTTCCGCGGCCCTTGCCATGGGGGCAACCCACATCCTGGAGATGGATGCGGACTTCTCCCATGATCCCCGAGGCATTCCCGCTCTGCTTGCGGCGTTGGACAGCTTCGACCTGGTCGTCGGATCCCGCTATCTGCACGGGGTCAGTGTGGTCAACTGGCCTATCCGCAGGCTCATGCTGAGTTACTGTGCGACCCTCTACACCAGGATGATAACAGGCCTGCGGCTGTCTGACTGTACCAGCGGTTTCAAGGGGTTCCGCCGCGAAGTGCTCGAATCGTTCGATCTGGGCACCATCAGGTCGGACGGCTATTCGTTTCAGATCGAGATGAATTTCCGCTGCATGGAAAAAGGGTTCCGGATGGGAGAAGTGCCGATCATCTTTATCGACCGGCATGCCGGGACGTCGAAGATGTCGAAGAAAATCGTCAGGGAGGCGGTCATCATGGTCTGGAAGCTCAAACTGGGATCGCTGCTCAGACGGTGGCTGATACCGGGAGGTCGGCATGACGGCCGAAAGCTGGGCGCTGCTCTGTGAAATCGGGTGCTGGGGATGGATCCTGTCCTCCGCCGGATTTATCCTCGGTTCCTTTCCTGCCCGCGGTTTCTTCAGGGCCGGAAACGCACTGGGGTGGGGCGGAAGCTTCCTGGCATGCTATGCGTTGTGGATAATCGGGATGATGCATGCCTGAAAAGGGACACCGGTGATGGCTGCTCATTGTGCGCTCAGCCGCCCGACTGGTTGAACAACCGGATGCTTGCGTTATAAATAATAGCCATGGCCATATATTCATGCAAACTGGGTTCTCCCGACGGGAGGATACTCGAAAAGGACGTAGAAGCCCAGGACGGTGATGTCCTGCGCCGCGGTCTCGAAGACCAGGGTTTTTTTGTCTTCCAGGTCAAGAGGAAAGCGTTCCGGATTCTCATGGATAAGGAGGCCCTGCGCCGCCGCGTCAGGAGCAAGGATCTCCTGGCGTTCAACCAGGAACTTCTGGTGCTCATCAAGGCGGGCCTTCCCATAGTCAATTCCCTCGACACCATCCTGGAGAGGATCGACACTGGCCTGCTCGCCGCCACGCTCAGGGATGTCC
Organism: Geobacter sp. UBA5735; assembly: GCA_002419385.1. Taxonomy (GTDB): domain Bacteria; phylum Desulfobacterota; class Desulfuromonadia; order Geobacterales; family Geobacteraceae; genus RPRC01. The sequence continues at coordinate 7,231 of DIFZ01000052.1, read as the reverse complement.
GGAACGAAGTGAAGGGGGGAGCGTCGCTTTCGGAGGCATTCGAGCAGTTTCCGGCCGTATTTCCCTATCTTTATGTCGCTTCGATCCGCGCGGGAGAACGAACCGGCGATCTGGTTACGACAATCCGCCGTTACATTGCGTACCTCAAAAGGGCCGAGGGGTTGAGGAAGAAGATCCTGTCATCCCTGTTCTACCCTTCAATTCTGGTGCTCATGGCAATTCTCGTCATCTCGGTGCTCCTTGTCTATGTTATACCGACCTTGAGCCAGGTCTATACCGATTCCGGCGCACAGCTGCCCCTGCCGACGCAGATGCTGATAGCTGTTGCCCTGTTCCTGAAAAAATACGCTATCCTGATATTCGTGCTGCTGGCCGCCGCCATCTACATCTTTCGCCGTTGGTCAGCAACGGAAACCGGCAGGTTCAGGGTCGACGGGATGAAGCTCCGCATCCCTTTCGTGGGAAAAATCATCATGGAGTACGCAATCACCAGCTTTACCAGGACCTTTGCAACGGTCCTGGGGAGCGGTGTCCCGGTCATCGAATCATTGAAAATGTCGGTGGGGACGCTCGACAATCGGGTGCTGGAGAGAAAGCTGCTGGAAGCGGTCACACGGGTGGAAGAGGGCACCCGCCTGTCGGCTGCCCTCGAGTCGGTCAGGGTGATGCCGCCTCTGGCGCTACGCATGCTCGGCGTGGGCGAATCGACCGGTTCCCTGGAAGAGATGCTGGCTGACGTTTCAGACTATTTCGATGAAGAAGTGGAGAACAGGCTTACCCTGATAACCACCGCCATTGAACCGGCCATTATGATCTTCATGGGTTTTGTCATAGGGCTTATCGTTATCGTCATGTATTTGCCGATCTTCAATATCGCATCCTCGGTAGGGTGACGGGGGCATGGGACATACTGTGACCAGAAGGAAAATCGGAGAGATTCTCGTGGCAAGGGGTGATCTGGCTCCTGCTGAACTGGACTATGTGATCGAGAAATCCAAGTCAAGCCGCGAGCGCTTCGGGCAGCTCTGTATCGATGATGGACTGATCACCGATGAAGCCCTTGCCAAAGCCCTTGCCGAGCAGTTCGGCTATGAATATGTGGATCTCAAGGGCTTCAAAATGGCGGAAGAGTTGCTGAACTCCATGCCTGCCGACGCCATTTTCCGTCACCATTTCATTCCGTTGGAACAACGTGACGACAGCCTCGTGATAGCGGTTTCCGACCCGACGGATGTGGTGATGCTGGACGAACTGGAACTGCTGCTCGACAGGCGCCTCGTCCTCAGGGTCGCCGCGGAATCGGCGATTGCAGGCATGTTGCAGAAAGGTGAAGGCACCACCAGGGTCCTCAAGGAAGTTTCCGAGGATTTCATGCTGGAGTTGATCAGGGAGACCGACAAAGGGGACGAGATCCTGTCGGTGGAAACCATTTCCGCTGACACCAGCCCCATTATCAAGCTGATCAATACAACCATAATGGATGCGCTCACCAAAAGAGCGAGCGACATCCATGTCGAGACCGCCCAGGAGGGCGTGATTGTCAAGTATCGCATCGATGGTGTCCTCTACCGTGCAATGGAGCCGATCGACAGTCATTTCCAGTCGCCCATCATCTCCCGTCTCAAGGTCATGAGCGAACTGGACATTTCGGAGCGGCGCATTCCCCAGGACGGCAGGTTCAAGATTCGCCTCAATGACAAATCCATCGATTTCCGGGTTTCCATAATGCCCAGTGCATTCGGGGAGGATGCGGTCATCAGGATTCTCGACAAGGAGAGCATTGCCGCCAACCTGAAAAGGCTGACACTCGAGTCGTTGGGGATGCACGAGCGGGAAATACGCCGGATACGGAAACTGATCTCCGAGCCCTATGGAATGGTGCTCGTGACGGGGCCCACGGGATCGGGAAAGACGACCACCCTTTATGCCGCGCTTTCGGAAATCCATACCGGCGAAGAAAAAATCATCACCATAGAGGATCCTGTCGAGTATCTGCTCAAAGGTATCGTCCAGATACCGGTGAATGAGAAAAAAGGATTGACCTTTGCCCGCGGGCTCCGCTCCATCCTGAGGCATGACCCGGACAAGATAATGGTGGGCGAAATCCGCGATCCCGAAACCGCGCAGATTGCCGTCCAGTCCGCGCTGACCGGGCATCTGGTTTTCACGACGGTCCATGCCAACAACATCTTCGATGTGATCGGCCGTTTCACCCACATGGGAATCGATCCCTACAATTTCGTCTCTTGTCTGAACTGCGTGCTTGCACAGCGACTGGTCCGTAAGCTCTGCCTCTCGTGTCGGGAACAGGTGCAGCTGAGCGCCGATGCGCTCCGGGAGTCCGGCATCCCGCCGGAATTGGCCGGCAAGGCGACATTTTACACTGCAGTCGGCTGCAACGAATGCAACGGCACCGGTTACCACGGACGTTCAGCCATCATTGAGCTGCTTGCCCTGAATGACGAAATTCGCGAACTCATCATCTCCAAGGCTCCTGTGGCGCTCCTGAAGAAAAAGGCCATGCAGATGGGGACCATTTTCCTTCGGGAAGCCGCGGTGGAAAAGGTCCTGGCGGGTGAGACGACAGTGCGTGAGATCAACCGGGTCACCTTCGTGGAGGCCTGATCCGTGATACTGACCTTTGGGAACGGATATGGTATTTACTAAGAAAGCGCTGGGGCTCGAAATATGCCGGAACGGACTCCGCATGGCGGTCCTCGAGGGCACGAGAGGCGCTCCTCCCAAGCTGTGCGCCGCGGGGATCGATTCGTTCGATGCGGAGACCCTCCGCTTTTCCCAAAGGGACCCGAATGTCCTGAACCCTGCGTCATTCACGGCAAAGGTGAAGGATACCCATCTCAAGCTGTTGACCCGCGTCCACCGCGCGTCCGTTTCGCTTCCCGATTCGGTGGGACGGATTATGCTTCTCGACCTGGAAACCAGGTTCCGCAGCCGGGACGAGGGGGCCGACATCATCCGCTGGAAACTGAAAAAGAGCTTTCCGGTGGACATCAACGCCATCCATCTTGACTACCAGGTGCTGCGCCGCAGGGAAACGGGGGAAACGGTCGTCCTGGTGGCGCTCATTGCCAGGGAAGTCGTGCAGCAGTACGAGGAGCTGCTGCTGGAGGCGGGGCTCGAGCCGGTGCGGATCGGTTTCACATCGTTCAGCCTGTACCGCCTGTTTGCCAGGCGCCTGGCCCTTGCGGAAAACGCCCTTCTCCTGACCTATTTCGGTCGGACCGTGGGTATCATGGCCGTGCGGGATGGCGTTCTGGATTTCTGCCGTTCCAAGGAGATCCGTGCATCCGCCTTCGACCCGGAGCGGGTGTTCCGGGAGATAACCGGCTCGCTGCTGGCGTACCGGGAGAGAAACCAGGCCCATGCGGCCCACGAGGTGTTCTGTGCAGCGGCGGGTTCCGCCGCAAGGGATTTCAGGGATCTCGTTGCGGAGGCGACCGGATCCGAGCCCAGGGTGCTGCGATCGGCCGACGCCATTTCCCCGAGAGATGACATAGTCTGTGACGCAGTCCTGTTCGATCTTCTGTCAGCCTCGGCCGGCGCGGCAATGGGGGACCTGTGATGCAGATAAACGTCAACCTGGCGACCAGGTATTATTTCGACAACAGGAAGCTCAACATCGCGTTTGCCGTTGCGGGAGCGATGCTGCTGCTGTTGCTGGTGGTCTTCATCGGGGTGGCCGTTGCGAATCTTGGGGAGATCAGGCGTCTCAAAACGGAACAGGCCAGGCTCGACGCCCGGCACGGCAGGCTGGGCGTCGCCGTGTCGGAAAAGGACTATCAGGCCGTGGTGGCACGAATCGGCACGGCCAATTCCATAATCGAAAAAAAGGCCGTCAACTGGCTTGAGCTGCTGAACCGCCTGGAGGAGGTCGTCCCGGACGGGATTGCCGTCACGTTGATCGAGCCGGATCTGAAGGCACGGGAACTCAAGATCGGCGGGGCAGCCAGGAACTTTGCCGCAATCCGCCTCCTCCTGGAGAATCTGGAGCGTTCGCCCCATTTCCCCGATGTCCTGCTGCTCAGCCACAAGGAACTGAAGGTGACGGAAAAACAGCTGGGCTTCAGTTTTGATATTTCGACCAGGCTGGTATTGTGACCCATGCGACTCGAGAACCTGCGTGAACTAGTTCTGCTGAAGAAAAAGCCGCTGCTCGCCCTGGCGGTTCTCCTGGTGACGGTCACCGGGTTGTATGTCTACATCTCCGCCTACCAGGGATCCACCCTGGAGGCGCTTCGCGAGTCCTGGATGGCGAAGCGGAAGCAGCAGGCGGAAGGCGGCCCGGCTTCCATGGCGACGGTCCATGCCCAGGGCGTCAGGGACCTGGCGGTTTTCTCTGGCAGAGTCCCGTACAAAAGGGAGTTCGCCCGGTTGCTGTCGGACATTTACGAGACCGCGGCCAACAACGGGCTGTCCCTGAAAACGGTCGGCTACAAGCCGGTCATCGAGCCGGGCGGTGATTTCATGGTCTATCAGTTGAATCTCAACCTGTCGGGCAGGTATGCCGCGGTGAAGAGTTTCATCTCGGATGTCCAACGGATGAGCGAGATCGTGACCATCGACTCCCTGGCACTGTCCGGCGCCGGTCCGACCCAGGAGTCCATAGAGCTCAAGGTCCAGCTTTCAGCCTATTTCAGGACGGACGGACAATGAACAGAAAGAAACTGCTATTGTCGATCCTTGTGCTGGTACTTGCCCTGTCCATCGGCTACGCCTTCTGGAAATCCCCGCGGCAGCGTTCGGTCGCTCAGCTGAAATACGCGCCGGGGGCGGCGCTGCGGAAAGCGCCCGGCAAAGCCGCCCAGGCTGCCGGAGGCACGCGGGTCAGGCTTGACCTCCTGGAGGGCACTGCCGCAACCTTTGGCGGATTCCGCCGCAACATCTTCAAGCCGATTTTCATGGATGAGGCCGCAGTGGCGGCACTGGCCGCCAGACCGCCGGCCATGAAGACCGTGAAGCCCGCGGCGCCCGCTCCTCCCGTACCGTTTGTGCCGCCGAAGGATATCGCCCGCCTGACGTTCCTCGGGTACCTGCAGAAAGAGGGGATGAAAACGGTATTCCTGTCCAATGAATCCGAGATTTTCGTCGTGAAGCTGGGTGGCAGAGTTGCCGGCAGGTACGAGCTGGTGAGGCTGACGGACGATTCCCTGACCCTTCGCTCGACGGTGACCGGTGACGAAACGGTCATTGCCGTCGCTGAATCCAGACCACCTGTGATGCAATAGAATCAGGGAGTGTCTTTCCATGAAGGAGAATCGACAGATGTTCCATCATAGACATGCCCTAGTGATACTGGCCGTTTTCTGTGCCATCCTGACCGGGTGCGCCGGCGGCCGCACCGCCTACGACAAGGGCGGCCAGCTGGAAAAGGCCGGCAGCCTCGACGAGGCGGTGGTGAAATACGCCCAGGCTTCCATAGCCAATCCCGGTTCCCACGAATACCGGCTCCGCTTCCTGAAGGCGAGCGAAGACGCCTCGAGGATGCACTTCGACAAGGGGGAGGGGTACCTGGCCAAGCAGGATTACGCCAATGCCTTCCGCGAATACCAGACTGCCATGGCCCTGGACCCGTCTTTTGAGAGAGCCAGGCAGCAGGCGGTTCTCGCACAGAAAAAGCGTGACGCAGAACTCTTTTTCAGCGAAGGAAAAGAGCAGGAAAAAAAGCGAAGGCTCAAGGAGGCGTTCCGTTCCTACCGGAAAGCAGAGCAGCTGGATCCGTCGCGCAGGGACATCCGGGCCGCGCTGCAGACGCTGCTGAAGAGCCGGCGGCCCAAGCTGGACGGGTTCGAGCTGAACCTCAAGTCCAACAAGCCCATCACCCTCAAGTTCAGGGACACCAGGGTCAAGGATGTCTTTTCCATCGTCACCCAGCTCTCCGGCATAAACTTCATTTTCGATGACGGCGTGAAGGACCAGAACATCACCATCTTCCTCGAGAACGCCACCTTCCAGCAGGCCATGGAAGTGATCACCAGCCTCACCAGGCTGGGCAGGAAAGTGCTGAACGAGAGCACCATCCTCATCTATCCCAAGACGCCGGAGAAGATCAAGCAGTACGAGGAGCTGGTGGTGCGGACCTTCTTCCTCAACAGCATGGATGCCAAAAAAGCGGTCAACCTGCTCCGGACCATGCTGCAGGTGAAGAAAGTGTATGTGAACGAAGAGTTGAACGCCGTGGTCATCCGCGATGTGCCCGAGACAGTGGATGTGGCCCAGAGGATCCTGGAAGCCAACGACCTGGCAGAGCCGGAAGTGGTGCTTGAAGTCGAAGTGATCGAATTCACCAAGTCGAATGCCGAGCAGTTCGGCCTGGCATTGAGCAAGTACGCGGTGAGTCTGAATACCCGAACTCCGCAGAATCAATGGCTGACAGATACTTTCAACCCGACAACGACGACAACAACTACCGGAACACCAGTTACTACCGGAACCGATCCTGCAAGCCTGCTGCAAACGTTTTCCTGGATGGGCTTTGGCGGCTATATCACCGTGCCGAGCGCAACGTACAACTTCGGCAAGACACTTTCCAACGCCGAGACGCTGTCAAACCCGAAGATCAGGGTGAAAAACCGGGAAAAGGCGAAGTTCAATGTGGGCACCCGGGTACCGATCACCACCACCTCCACTACCGGCACCACCGGAGGGTACTCGGTGAACGTCCAGTACGTGGACGTGGGAGTGAAGCTCAATGCCGAGCCGACTATCCAGCAAAATGAAGAGATCAACCTGAAGCTCAACCTCGAAGTGAGCCAGAACCTGGGCGAGAAGACGGTCGGCGGGGCAGAAAGTGCGACGACGGTTGTGACCATCGGCACGCGAAACCTGGAAACGGTGCTGAGCCTGAAGGACGGCGAGACCAGCATCATCGGCGGACTGATCCAGGACAACAAGACCAATTCCAAGGACAAGATCTCCGTACTGGGAGACCTGCCCCTTATCGGTCCGCTCCTCAGCAACAAAAACACGAAGCGGGATAAGTCGGAACTGGTCCTGGCTATTACACCTCGGGTCATCCGCTACATGCCGGCTCCCGAGGGAGATGCAGCAGCGTTCTGGTCGGGCAGGGAAGACGATCCGTCCATGACCAGCCCCTACGGCTCCTTTGCCGAGGAGCCCGAATTCCCTGAGCCGCCTGCCGCCGCCGTTCAACCGCCTGCGCCGCCCGCTCCGCTGCCGATGGCTCCTCCGGAACCTCCCCAGCCGGCGCCGG